>WGNH01000037.1 GCA_016124665.1 Alphaproteobacteria bacterium
ATTCATGCGCGAGTTGGTTTCCCCACCCGGCGCGAACGTGATCTGGTCGGCAAAGTCTTCCAGCGTCCGGACGGCCTGAACATTCAGGTCATCCTGGCTGACGACTGTGATCGGGCTGACCGAGGTCAGCTCGCTGCGGCCAATCCGTGAACCGGTCACGATGATGCGGTCTTCCGACGCGCCATCCTGAGCGAAGGCAACGCCGCCCCCGAAAGTTGAAGCCATGGCCACCGCCGCACAGGACGACAGGGCCAGAGTCTTCAACGAGACGCGTGTGCGCCGTTCAAACACTTTCATCTGAGTCTCCATATTTTTCCCCTCCGAACGTCATGACGACGCAGGAACTGTTCCCACTAGACCAGACGGATCAGGATCAAAAGAGCGGAGCGATAAAGCGTAATCAATACACGACGAAGCGTATATTCATGGCGAAGCGAAGACGCCCGTTTGAGTTAAACATAGTTTAGAAATCACAACCCTGTGAACTGGCTTTAGTTTTCGTGACTTCCATTTGATTCTGGAAATCCGGATGATTGATGTTGAGGGAGATATCTTGAAAACCAATGGCTATGACCGGAAACCGCCCTGCCCTGGTGATGTGTGCGCCCGATGCACTCGGCGACCGTCTGCAATCTTTCATTGCTGACCGGTGCAGGCTCTTTCGTATCTCAAACAACAGCACATCCCGTGAACTTGGTCAGATGATCCGGGACGGCAGTGCGGCCGGAGCATTACTGGCAGCCCATCAGGTCGGACGGGCGGAAAGACAACTCGCCACCTGGCTGGAAGAAGCCGGCATCCCTTACCTGCTCGCCGTAAACTCGGAACACCAGGCACATCTGATGTTTGAGCTGTCCGCGCGCGACTATGTGCTGATGAAAATGCCCGATGATCATATCGAATCCGCACTCATCCGGTTTCTGAAAAGCCTTGTTCCGGATCAAAGCCCGCATGCAGCAGGTAGTCCTGCATCGTCCGTGACACAGCCAAACGCCATCTGGGTCAGAACCGGCCATGCCGAGCGGAAAGTCCTGCATTCCGCCATAAGATCGATTTCGGCGGACAAGGATTATGCCATTATCGAGCTGGACGACACATCCCTGCTCGTCCGGGCAACCATGTCGTCCCTGGAGGCAGAGCTACCGGACAGTGAATTCATCCGCATTCACAGATCGCATATCGTTTCGGCAGACGACATTCGTGAAGTGCGAACGCTGGGCCCGAACCGCCACCAGATCAGGCTGAAGAACGGGCGGGTCTTTCCGGTCGGCCGGACCTACTGGCCCCGCATACGTGCCATGTTGCGCCGCCAGAACCGGCCGTCCGGCGCACAGCTGCTGACGGGATAGGTCACTCCCTACCAGCGCTCCAGAATTGTCTCCGAAGTGCATGGAAAATGACAGGCCGTGCGGCTGGCATCACACACCAGATGGCCATCCCAGCCCGGCACCCAAAGCGTCACTATATCAAGCTGATCTGTCAGATAGCTTCTTTGCGGCTCGCGGCAGTCCCGCAAATTTACCGGGATCATCGCTTCAGCCGGGCGGACGCCGAATTGTTGGTGATCACGCCCGTCTTGCAGAGCATAAATGCAGGCGGGCTGGCCCTGACGTCCGTCTATATTGATACCCCTGATTTCGGTTCGTAGCCATACCAGCGCAGGCATGACAGGCGGCAGCTCCGCGAGGTCAATCTGGCTGATTGCGGATTCCTGAACCAGGACGGCGCGATCATGGGTCAGCATCGGCGCAGGGCGCGGCCGGTTTTGCGCCGCCATTGAAGGCTGGCCGCGTCCGGAGCGGGCCGGACGAAGGCCGGCGGAAGCGGGCCGGCGCGGTACGGTTTCGGCCATGATCTCCGTATTTCCGAGAACCCGCGCTTCGTGAGTCCAGCCGGAAGCTTCAGGGAATTCTTTCTCGACAATCCAGACATCCTCCGCCGGGGGGCAGTGGAATGACTGATACTGCGCCTCGGCGGATCCGGTCAGCAATGCAATGGCAAATCCGGTATAAAACGCGCATTTCCACATGGCATCCTCCCTGTCTGCCGCCAGCCTATCAGGAATGGATCCATCAGGGAAAGCGGGCGGGCCCGGTGACCCGCCCAGTCAGACGCGAATTTGGAGACTCTTAGGGAGAAATCGCGCAAGGCTTCTTTGCCCGCCCACTATGTCTCCTTCATCGCAGCGGGATGACGCTTTCGCGACAGATCAACCCAGCGCTCTTGCATGATGGGCGATGTGATCGTCCATGAATGTCGCGATGAAATAATAGGAATGGTCATAGCCGGCCTGCCGCCGCAAGGTCAGCTGTTGACCGGCGTCCACGCAGGCGGTTTCAAACAGTTCGGGCTTAAGCTGATCCTCCAGGAAAGTGTCCGCCAGCCCCTGGTCGATCAGGATGTGGGCGTCTGACGCCTTTTTCCGCACCAGTTCGCAAGCATCATATTGCGCCCAGCCGGAGCGGTCCCCGCCCAGATAGGCGGTGAAAGCCTTTATCCCCCACGGCACCCGCATCGGCGCCACGATCGGCGCAAAGGCGGAACAGCTCCGGTAAGTCCCGGGATGTTTCAGATGCAGGGTCAGCGCGCCATGCCCGCCCATGGAGTGCCCGAAAATGCCCTGCCGGCTCATATCCGCGGGAAAGTGCTCCGCGATGATGTCCGGCAGCTCGTCCGTGATGTAGCGATCCATCGCGAAATGTTTCGCCCACGGCTCCTGTGTCGCCGTCAGATAGAAGCCCGCCCCCTGCCCCAGATCATAAGCCTCGTCGTCCGGCACACTCTCGCCGCGCGGGCTGGTATCCGGGGCGACGACGATCACGCCATGGCGCGCGGCAGCCTGCTGGAGATTGCCCTTCTCCATCACATTCGACCAGTTGCAGGTGAGGCCCGACAAATACCACAACACCGGCACCGGTCCGGTTTCCGCCTGTGGCGGCACATAGACAGCAAAGCGCATCACCGTGCCCGTCACCGCCGAGTCGTGATCATGGACAGACAGCGTGCCGTTGAAGGTGCGGAAGGTGGAGATGTTCTTCATCAAAGGCGTGTGGTCTTCGGCATGTCAGCGGCATACCTGCTACGACTCAGTAGCGCATCCCTGAACTTCATGCCTTGGCTACATGGGTTTGATATTTTTTCGATAATTGCTTGTTCGATAATACAAAGCTCTTCCCACCAATCAATCATCGCAATTTCGAACAACCGAATAGCATCCTCACCTTCCTCTTGGCCCCAATTTATTCCAACATATTCGCCGTATTTTTCTATTGCCTCTTCATATGTGAGCCGCTCGAAGAAAAATGACCGGGTGTGTTTCCACAAATAGGTTTCACTGGCTAATTCCTTCAGCCATTTGTCTCTCCCGGCTTTTATGAATTCAATATATATGTTTGAATTGAAAAAACTGGAGTTCTTATAATTGTCCGCAATAATTTCTCGGTGCAAAACTGACAATTGTGAATCTACGTTTTCGAGCACATGCCCAATAGCGCGAAGCATCGTTAGTCCGGACGACCAATAAATGTCCCAGTCTGGTACTTCCCCCGGTGAATCAACATATGCTAGACGGAGATGTACCCTTTCAACCATTTCAAATGCCCTGAACGCGGCCAGCGTCATCAATAAACCACCACGCTTCTTATGCTCTCGCCCGCATGCATCAGGTCGAAGCCTTTGTTGATGTCTTCGAGGTCCAGCCTGTGCGTGATCAGCGAGTCGATATCGATCCGCCCGTCCATATACATGTCGACGATTTTCGGCACATCGGTGCGCCCTCTGGCCCCACCAAAAGCCGAACCGCGCCAGACGCGGCCCGTGACCAGCTGGAAGGGCCGCGTTGAGATCTCCGCGCCCGCCGGGGCAACCCCGATAATGACACTCTCGCCCCAGCCCTTGTGACAGCATTCCAGCGCCGCGCGCATGACATCGACATTGCCGATGCATTCAAAGGAATAATCCGCCCCGCCGCCGGTCAGCTCGACCAGGTGTCCGACCAGCCCGTCTTGACCGCCGGGAATATCCTTGGGGTTGACGAAATCGGTCATGCCGAACTGACGCGCCATCGCCTCGCGCGCCGGGTTGAGATCGACGCCGACAATCTGTCGCGCCCCGATCAGTCTCAGCCCCTGGATGACATTGAGCCCGATCCCGCCGAGCCCGAAGACGACGGCGGTGGAATTGGGCTCCACCTTGGCGGTGAACATCACCGCGCCAATGCCCGTGGTCACGCCGCAGCCGATATAGCAGATCTTGTCGAAGGGTGCGTCCTTGCGGACCTTCGCCAGCGAAATCTCCGGCAGGACGGTGTGGTTCGAGAAGGTCGAACAGCCCATATAGTGCAGGAGTTTCTGACCCTTGTAGGAAAACCGGCTGGTCCCGTCCGGCATCACGCCCTGCCCCTGCGTGGCGCGCACTTTCTGGCAGAGATTGGTCTTCGGGTTGAGGCAATAATCGCACTCCCGGCACTCCGCCGTGTAGAGCGGAATGACATGATCGCCCGGTTGCAGACTGGTCACACCCGGCCCGACCTCCAGCACAACGCCCGCGCCCTCATGGCCGAGAATGGCCGGGAAAGCCCCTTCCGGATCCGCACCCGACAGGGTGAATTCGTCCGTGTGGCAAATCCCGGTCGCCTTGATCTCGACGAGAACCTCTCCGGCCTTCGGGCCTTCAAGATCGACCTCGCAGATTTCAAGCGGCTTGCCCGCTTCAAAGGCGACAGCAGCGCGTGTTTTCATCAGTCTCTCTCTACTCGGCCGGTTCGGTCACATTCGGCACCTCGGTGAAGGGCAGGATGCCGAATTCCGGATAGATTTCGGTGGGGAAATAGACCCGGCCATCGGCCATCACCATCGAAATGGTCTTGATCTCGCTCAGATCCTGCGTCGGATCACCCGGCACCAGAAGGAAGTCGGCGAGATAGCCCTCCTCGATCAGGCCCACCTCATCCCCCACGCCCAGGTATTCCGCCATGCCATGGCTCGCCCAGGCGAGGATTTCCGGCGGCGTCATGCCGATCCGCTGATACAGCTCCAGCTCGCGGTGATAGGTAAAGGAGCCACCCAGATCCGTGCCCGGCACGATGAAAATGCCGCGATCACGCATGCGCCGCAGCGTCTCGGTGATCTGGTCGAACGCGCCGCGATAATTGACATCATCCTCTTCCGTCTCGATCGCCGCCCAGGCCGAGCGGGCCTGCCGCTGTGCATCGACCGGCAGATGATCAATGTAATCGACCGTTCCCGGCGATATCTCGCCATTGCGTGAGAGCAATAGCGCCTCGTGAATGGCAAAGGTCGGGTCGATCGCCACACCATTTTCCACCATCGCATCCAGCGTCGCCTGAACCGGCGCACTGTCGAGATCCAGCGCCGGCAGACGCCGCAGAGCCGTGAGACGGAGCAGTTGCCGTGTGTCCTCACCCTCTTCCAGAACCCAGCCCAGCATGACCTGGTTGATGTGTGTCATCTCATCATAACCGGCTGCAATCATGGCGTCGGCATTGGTAAAGGCGGGCACGTGCCCGGCCACACGCAGGCCGCGCTCATGCGCCCGCGCAATCATGGCCGGCACCCATTCCGGCGTCATTGAATTGTAGATCTTGATCTGGTGGAAAATTCCCGCATCAGCATAAGTATCGACCGCCGCGACCGCCTCTTCCTCGCTGGAAACGATGATGCCGTTATTCGAACTAAAGTCGCTCTGCCCCTCAATGAAACCGGAGCGGTGAATGCGCGGGCCCGCCAGCTCGCCGGATTCAATCCGCTCGACCAGCGCATCCAGCACTTCGTTGTCATTGCCCATATCGCGCAAGGAGGTCACGCCGGCCGCGATATTCAGGAAAGCGGCGGTTTCACCCATATGGCCGTGCATTTCAAAAAAGCCGGGCAGCAATGTCCCACCCGCCCCGTCAATCTCGACGGCATCGGCCGGCGCCGCCATGTCGGCGGCTCCGATTGCGGCAATCCGGTTGCCCTCGACCAGTACCGACGCCGCGTCGCCTCTGGTTTCCGTTTCGGCGTCGAAAACATGGACATTCCGGATCAGCACCGGCGCATCATAATCACGGATCACCCGCGACTGGATCTCCTCGAACCGGCGCGCGCCATAATCGGCCGACAGATTGCGCAGCCGCTCGTCCTCGCCTTCAAATCCTTCCGAGAGAATGGCAAAGCGCGGCGTCATCAGCCCCATGAAGGCCTCGCCGGCCATCAGGAAATAGGTCGGGTTCAGGCTCGTGCCGGACATCGCATAGCTTGTCGCCTCGACCGTCGCTTCACCATTCGAGAGCGTCAGCGTCTCGATCGGGGTCATCCGCAATTCACCGCCCGGAATGGCCGGCAAGACGCCATCCTCATCGGCGATCAGGGCACGCGCCGCAATCGCCAGCCAGTAAGGGCTGCCATCCTGCGGAACGTAGAAGCCCGGCGATTCCATCACCGCTTCGTCCGATCCCGTCGCATCTGTCCAGCTCGCCTGACTGTCGGTATAGCCATAGGTCTCGTTGACCGCATTTCCGAAGGTCGTATTGCCCTCAACCGTCCAGCTGACCGGCAACCCGTTTTCATCGAGCAGCACGCGCTCACTGATGGTCGGTCCCCTTCCATTATTCCGGAATTCGTATTCGACCGAATACCCGTCCTCGATCTCGCTGATCTCCAGCGCGCCAATCACGGTGCCACCGACCATGATGGTAAAGACATCGGCTTCGGCAATCTGTGCCGTCTCCGCCCCTGACCCAGCCGTTTGCGAATCTGTCGCCGGCGTCGTCGCTGGCGGGTCCTCTGCTGCTGGTGAACAGGCCGCAACTACCAGGCCCGCGCCGGCCAGAAGGCTCAATCTGATCGAATTCATGTCATTCTCCCCCGAATTGTTGCGCGGAGACTAGCAGGCCGATTTGGCCCTGTCGCCTCAGCCGGGCGCGCAAAAATCAGGCGCGAAAATCGAATCCGGATTTGCCCTCCCGCGTCAGCGTGAACACATAGGGCCGGGCCATGCGCTTCATGTCCATGAAGCCCAGCACATTGTCATCGTCCAGCTTGCGGAAAACATCGTGAATCGGCAGCTGGTCATAACACATGGTCGCCGACACCTTGCCGCGATACTCGGTCATCCGCAGGCGTGCCCGGCTTTTCCGGGTCTGCATGTACGCCTTCATGCCCCGGCGCAGGACCGGCAACATCCAGTCCGGATAGTGAGGCGTCTTCATCCGCGGTCCCATCGGCATCTTGCCGGGGTCCGCAAAATATTTGCGGCCCTGACCATCAAGATGAACCAGCGGATGGACGTTCTCTTCGTCTAGAAATGTCTTGCCATACCAGCGTGCCAGCGCCAGCGAGCCGTCCATATTGTGGCCGGTCGACACTTCGCGTCCCCACCACTCGCCCAGCATGAAGTCGGTCGGGACAGCTTCCAGCGTGTCATAAAGGGCTTCAGCCGCTTCAAAGCTCATCGAAACAGGATTGGCGGGTCCGGTCATGACAGTAATAGGCCACGAATTACAGGGCCTGCCTAGCCGTTTACTTGTACCCCGGGTTTTCGCGGCACCAGCTTATGTCCCCAATGCCGCCATATCCGCCAGCCCAGAAGCAGGGCGAGGATACCGGCATGGATCAAAGGTCCCGGCTGGAGGCCCTTCTCGGCGAAAAAATGGTGCGTCACCGCCAGAATGGCCAAGGGATAGACCAGCATGTGAAGGCGTTGCCAGCGCTGCGCGCCGAGCCGCCAGATCATGGAATTGAACGATGTCACCGCCAGCGGCACCAGCAGGATCAACGCCGCCATGCCGAAAGTGATATAGGTGCGCTCGACGATATCCTCCCACAGTGCCGGCAGCGAGAAAAACAGGTCCGCCCCGAAATAGGCGAACAGATGCAGCAGGGCATACCAGAACGCCGCCAGCCCGATCCGCCGCCGAACCTGCAGGATCGGAGTCCAGCGCGTGATATCCCGGAACGGCGTCACCGCCAGCGAAATCAGAAGGATGCGTAAGGCCGTCTGTCCAAGAAAATGATGGGTCGCGGCCACCGGCTCGAAGCCGAGATCATGCTCCATCCCGGCGAACAGCAAGGCCCACTGGCTGGCAATCCAGGCGAACGGCAAGACCAGCAGAAACAGCGTCACCCACTTCAGCCAGTGCCGGGCGAAGCTGCGCAGAAAAGCGGATCTTTGCGTCATCGGCTTCAGTAGTTTTCTTCCAGATCCATGTCGGCATAGAGCGAGGCGACCTCGTCATAGCCATTGAACATTTCCGTATCGCGCCGGGCAAAGGGGCCAGCGCCGATAATCCGCTCGCTCGCCTGGCTCCAGCGCGGATGCGACCGGTTCGGATTGACGTTGGAATAGAAACCGTATTCGCGCGGTGCCGACTGTTTCCAGCTGGTCGGCGGCTGTTCGGACACAAAGCTGATCCGGGAAATCGATTTGATCGATTTGAATCCGTATTTCCACGGCACCACCAGCCGCATCGGCGCGCCATTCTGATTGGGCAGGACTTCGCCATAGAGCCCGACGGCCATCAGCGTCAGCGGGTGCATGGCCTCGTCCATGCGAAGACCTTCCTTATAGGGCCAATCCAGCACCGGAAAGCGTGTGCCGCGCATCTCCGAGCGGTTCAGATAGGTCTCGAAGGCCACGTAGCGGGCCTCGGATGTCGGCCGGAAGCGGTTCAGGACCGAGCTCAGGGGGACCCCGATCCAGGGAATCACCATCGACCAGGCTTCCACGCAACGCAGCCGGTAAATGCGTTCTTCCAGCGCATTGAAATCGATCAGGTCCTCGACATTGAATGTACCCGTGCGCTCGGCATGGCCGTCGACCCGGACCGACCAGGGGTCAGTCGTCATCGCGCCGGCATAACGGGCCGGGTCATCCTTGCCGGTGCCGAATTCATAGAAATTGTTATAGCCGGTGACCGCATCATAAGGCGTCAGATCGCCATCCGTGACGCGATAGGATGTTTCAGAGAATTCCAGCGGTCCGCCGGTCACCCGGCCGGATGCCGGCATTTGCTCCGGCTCCTGGGCCGAACAGGCAGACGTCATGCCGGTCAATGCCAGAGCGCCGCCCGCTGCCATTATGGCCCGGCGGTTGAGATAGAGGTGTTTGGGCGTCACGTCATTTTCGGTCACGCCCGCCAGCGGCGGTTTCCTGATCAGCATGTCGATCCCTCTGATCGCTAATCCATGGCAAATGACATAGCACGATCACCGCGCGTTTCTCCCCGGCTTCGGAATTTGTGATCGGTTGTGATCAGGGCGGCCAGCTTGTGAGAATGCAATTACCGCTCGACCGTATTCCGGGCGGTGACAGCAGCTCCGTCAAAAATCGCCGACGATGGATACAGCACGACGCGGTCGCCTTCTTCCAGGCCCGAGACAATATGGGCCTGCAGGCCGTTATTCCGGTCGATCTCTACCCGCACTCGGCGGGCGCGGCCGGACCGGACGGCAAAGACCGCCCAGTCATCACCATCCCGGAAGAGTGCGCTGGAAGGCACGACCAGTGCATTTTCATTCTCCCAGATCACGATGCGGACCACGACACGATAACCATGGCCCAGTCCTTGCGGCCGCTCGCCGGGATTGGCAAAGCGTATCACCGAATTGACGCGTTGTTCTTCAACGCCCAGGGCCGAGAATTTCGTAAATCCCCACGGATCGACCCGTTCAACCACGCCGTCGAGATCGGTTTCACCGCCCCAGTCCGCGATCAAAACCCTCTGACCGGGCAAAACCCGGACAGCATCGGTAGACAGGAGCTCGACCAGAATTTCCAGATCATGTTCGACATTGCCGATTTCCAGAATTGGAGACCCGGCCGGCAAGGTGGTTTCGCTTTGCTGGATCAGGCGCAGCACCCGTCCGGAAGCTGGCGCATGTATCGGAATATCCGCAATCAGCTGTGGCGTATCCTCGCGATCTCCGCTGATGCCATCAAGCATGGCACGCGCATTCGCCAGCTCGGCTTGCCGGACCGAGGCTGCAGCATCTGCGGAATCGAGTGCCGCACTTGCCGAACGCGCCTCGCGGACCGCACGATCCAGCGCGGCTTCGCTGGCGACGTCATTCTCCCGCAGATAGCGCTGCCGTTCCAGCTCCGATTCGGCCAGTTCAAGGTCGGCAACCGCCCGGTTGCGTTCAGCCTGCGCCAGCCGCAGAGCGGCCTCTGCTGCGCTGACATTGGCGCGGGCCTGGTCGCGCGTCCTTACATCCAGCACAGCCGGATTGGACGGTGCCATATAGGCCACGATATCCTCGCCGCGCTCCACCGGATCACCGGGCTCGACCTCGACACGGCGCAACCGGCCCGAAACCGGTGTCGAAACGACATAGGCATCATGAACCCGTGTCCGGCCTTCTTCTGTGACCGTATCCAGCATGGGCTCCCGAGCCACTTCGCCGATATCAACCGGGACAGGGCGCGGCCAGAAGGCAAATGCCAGCACGGCCACAAGCAGAATGGCGGCCATGAGGACGAGTATGGTGCGCGAATATTTCTTGATCATCTGCCCCTATTCCCTCGACTTTAGCGCGGAAACCAGATCGGCGCGATCGCTCTCGCGCTTGACCATCCATCCGGAAAATATCGCAGCGGCCAGCACCGCCAATCCCGCCACACCCAGACTGTCCGGCGAGAAAATGGCCGGCACCTGATAAAGATCCGTACTGAAGCCCGCGGCAATCGCATGGCTCAGCCCATAGCCAAGGAGCGCGCCGGCTGGCAATGCCAGCAGCACGATCAGGCCAAGCTCACCGAGTAACACGAAAGCCGCCTCTCCCTTGGAAAAACCGATCACGCGCAGGCTGGCCAGATCATGCGCACTCTCGGCATAGGCGATACGGGCCGTATTGTAGACGATGCCGAATGTGATCAATGCCGCAACCGCTGCCATCACGAACCGCATGGCGCCGGCCCCATTATCCATCATGCGCTGGAAAGCTTCGCGCGCATCCTGCTTGACGGAGATGCCGGCAACCACCGGCATGGCGTCCAGCGCGGCATAGATCGCATCCCGCCGCAGCGGATCAATCCGCAAATAGGCACCCGATACGCGATTCGGTTCGCCCAGCGCCCGGTTCAGTGCCGGCAATTCCATATAGGACGGCGCGCCAAGAAGGGATTCTGCAATACCCGTGACCACCAGGTCCAGTTGCGGACGCCGCCCTTGCCGGATGTCAACGCGCAGCCGGTCTCCGGTCTGAAGCTGCAGAATATCTGCCAGGGCAGGCGTGAGAATGATGCCATCCCCGCGCAGCGTCAGCGCCTGGCCGTTTGCATCGACCGCACGCTGGAGCCGCGCACCGGACGTAATGCCGGACACGCCGCCCCGGTAGGAGTGAACACCATTTCTCAGGATGACCGGGAGTGTCCGCGAGGCTTCCACCTCGATCACACCATCGAGCTGTGCAAGCGCGTGCAGTGTTCTGTCCGGCAAGGGTTCGATGAAGCTGACCGACATGTCGCTGCGGTCGATAACGCTGAATGTGGTCTCGACCGCCTCGTCAAATCCGGCCAGCACCGTCATCATCCCCGCTGAAAGCGCCATGCCGGCGGAAACCCCGGCAATCGCCCCCAGACTGCGTCCCGGATGCCGGACAAAGCGGCGCAGCACCATGCGGGTCGGCTGATCCAGCACCCGCTTCAGCAAGCCGCCGAAACGGCCTGTCCCGCTATAGTCCGGCGGTGTGGGCGGCCTCATGGCAACGGCGGGCGTCAGTGCAAAAATCCGGCGCAGTGCAAAGAGGCCGCCGAACGCGGCCGCTGCCACACTTGCAGATACGGCAATAATGAACGAGGCGGGGTCGATTTCGAAGACCAGAAACGGGAATTTATAGTACTGGACATAAACACCGATGAGCACTGCACCGGCCGCCAGCCCGAGCAGACAACCCAGCACGGCACCTCCGGCCGCGATGGTGAGGATGAGTTTGAAATAGTGGGCCGTCACCTCTGCATTAGTATAGCCGAACGCCTTGATAAGGCCGATTTGCTGGCGCTCGGCCTGCAAAAGCCGTGAGATCACAATGTTCAGCAGAAAGGCGGCCACCGCCAGAAATATCGGCGGCACGCCGGCGCTGGAGGCGCGCAATCCGGCAATTTCCTCTGCCACGAAGCGGTTCGAGAACTGGTCCTCGAGCCCGTAAGCGCCGACGGCCCCATAAGCATCGAGAATCCGGTCTGCCGCGGCCAGAACCGATGGCAGATCTTCTTCCCGGCCAATGTCCATCAGCGCCTCATTGAACGCCCCGTCCAGATCATAGGCCGCCTCCATGGCTGTCCGGCTCATCCAGATCACACCGAAACGGGAATCATCCGGCACCAGCTCACCCGGCGCAGTCGTGTAGAGAAACTCGGGAGACTGGGCGATGCCGACGATTTCAAAACTCCGCCGCGCGCCATGCATTGTGGCTGACAGGGTATCGCCGGCCTCCAGGCCATGGGCATCCGCAAAACTCTTGAGCAACAGGATTTCATGCGACCGCCGCCGGTCGATCCAGCGGCCGGCCGAAAGATAGACCGCATTCAGCCGCGGTTGGCCGAAATCGGGCAGGGAAACGGCGCGCGCCTGCACCGGCAGATCGCTGCCGGGCATATCGATCAGCGCGCTCCCGGTGATACGCCCTTCGGCAGCTGACACCCCTTCTATGCCCGCCAGGCTGGCGAGCACACGGTCAGGCGCACGCACGACCGGCGCAAAGACGTCCGCCAGCCGATAGCGTTCATAATAGGCCCGCCGCGTCTCATCGAGGGAGTTGACCAGACCCGACATCATCACCAGCAGCATGACACCCACAGCTACGACCAGGCTGATCGCCAGGGCCTGCGTCTTCATCCGCCAGAGATCGCGCAGCAATTTTCGGTCCAGAGGGCTCACCATTCGATTTCGTCCGGAGAGAGCTTGGTCGAGTTCAGGAGGACATCGCGGATACCACCATCGGCAAAATGGATAACGCGGTCGGCCATATTGGCTGTCGCAGCCGCATGGGTGACAATCAGCACAGTCGCACCCAGCCGCTCATTCACATCGCGCAATGCGGTCAGGACCGTCCGTCCGGTCTCGGAATCCAGCGCGCCGGTCGGCTCGTCACAGAACAAAACCGTCGGGTTTTTTGCGATGGCACGGGCAATGGCGACACGCTGCTGCTCCCCGCCGGAAAGCTCCGATGGAAAGTGATCGGCGCGATTGGAAAGGCCAACCATGGCGAGCGCCGCCTCGGCCGTCATCGGATCTTCGGCCACCTCGGTGACCAGTTCGACATTCTCGAGCGCAGTAAGACTGGGCATGAGATTGTAGAACTGGAAAACAAAGCCGACATGGTCCCGCCGGTAGCGGGTCAGCTGGCGGTCGCTCATCGCCGTCAATTCCCGGTCGAGAAACCAGGCCTGCCCGCCGGTCGCACGGTCCAGTCCGCCGATGATGTTCAGAAGGGTCGACTTTCCACTTCCCGATGGCCCCAGAAGCACGACAAATTCACCTGCCGGAATGTCCAGATCAACGCCGCGTAACGCATGTACAGCCGTCTCGCCTTCACCATAGACCTTGGTGAGATTCTTCGTGGTAAAGGCATTCTGCGTCACGCGGGCTCTTGTCCCTTCCAGCCGGAGGCGGTCAGCCAGCTGCGCACAGTTTGAGGATTTTCCGGCGCGGCGCAATGTCCGCCATCGGCGAACTCACGCCGCCCTGTCGCTCCACAATTCATGCTTCTCCATGATGGCGGCAAACAGTGGCGATGCCAGATGCGCCGCCAGCCAGGCCTGAAGGTGCGGCAGGTCCTGCGCGTCAAACCATGAGCGGTCGGCATTCGCGAACTGACGGACAAAGGGAAAGATGGCGATATCGGCGAGGCTGGCCGCATCGCCGAAGAGCTGGCTTTGTCCCGCCAGCCGGTCATCCAGTTTTTTCAGAAAGTCCAGACCGCCCGCGCGATGGACCGCTGCATCGGCATTTTCATACCGGTTGGAATATTTATAGCGGTCGAGATGGTGATTGAACGGACCGTCATTTTCGGCGATTAGGTCAAACATGGCATCACCCGGAGCCAGCCAGTTTTCCGGATCATTCCGCGCCAGCGCCCAGCGCATGACATCCAGACTTTCATCAATCACTGCGCCATCAGGCAATATGACCACCGGCACCGTGCCCTTGGGTGAGGCTGCAAGCATCGAGTCGGGTTTGTCGCGCAGCAGGATTTCGCGGTGTTCACAGGCAATGCCGGAGACTTTCAGCGCCATCCGGGCCCGCATGGCATAGGGGCAGCGCCGGAAAGAGTAGAGGATGGGGCGGGGTCCGCTCAATCCTTTGCCTCCTCCGTGTATCTTGCGCCCAGATGCACCTCGCCCCGGGCCGCTGCCAACTCCTGCTGGCGCTGCCGCTCGGCAAACCTGGCGCGCTGCGCTTCGCTGGTCAGGTCGTGACAATGGGGACAGGATTCCCCCTTCACAAACAGCGGCGATTTCAGATCTTCGGGGGCCAGCGGTTCGCGGCAGGCATGACAGGCAACATATTCGCCAACGTCCAGCCCGTGCTTCACGGCAACGCGGCGATCAAAGACAAAGCACTCACCTTCCCAGAGGCTCTCGGTTTCCGGGATCGTTTCCAGATATTTCAGAATCCCGCCCTTGAGATGAAAGACCTCCGGCTCGCCTTCGGCCAGCGCAAAGGCGGTGGATTTCTCGCATCGGATCCCGCCGGTGCAATACATGGCGATGCGCGCATTCGGGCGTGTTTTTCTGAACTCGCGGAACCAGCCGGGAAACTCGCGGAAGCTCACGGTTTCCGGATTGATCGCGCCTTTGAACTGGCCGATACGGACTTCATAATCATTGCGGGTATCGATCGTCACAACATCCGGCGAAGAGATCAGATCATTCCATGCTTCGGGTTCAACATAGGTGCCGACCGCCTTGTTGGGATCAACTCCGGGAACCCCGAGGGTCACGATTTCCTTTTTCAGCCTGACTTTCAGCCGGAAAAAGGGCTGCGCGTCAGCAAAGCTTTCCTTGTGCTCGAGATCGGCGCAACCCGGCAGGGCGCGAATGGCCTCCAATACCCGCTCCATCCCGTCCGCCGGGCCGGCAATCGTTCCGTTTATGCCTTCCCGTGCAATCAGGATGGTGCCGATCACCGCATTGTCCGAACAAATTTCAAACAGTGCATTCTGGAGCGCCGCTCCGGCTTCCATGGGCGTGAATTTGTAAAAGGCGGCAATGCGGAAGGCGGGCATGGCGCAAAGGTCCGTCAGCGGTCAGAGATCAGTCCTGTCCTATTCAGGGCGGCACGCGCGCGCAAGTCCGCGGTCAGTCGAGAAAAGCCTTGATCGCGGCCCAGGCTTCAGGCTCGGTCAGGAAAGGCGCGTGGCCCACATCCGGGATATTGACGACGGCAAGATCCGGCTTGCGGCGCTGCATTTCTTCAACCGTGGACATCATCAAAAGGTCTGAAATCCCGCCGCGGACGACCAGAGTCGGAATGTCCTTCAGGGCATCGAACAACGGCCAGAGATCGACATCGACATCCCCGCCCTTGGCGACCGATTTGGCAATGGCCGGGTCATAGTCGAGCACGACAACGCCATTGTCTTCGCGGCAGGTCTTCCGGGCAAAATCCATCCAGAAGGCATTGCCGGTCTCTTTCGGAAAGGCAACGCCATTGATAGCGCGGATCGCGTCCGCGGCCGCATCCCAGCTGGCAAACCGGCCATCGGTTTTTCCGGCATAGGTGCGGATGCGGGCAATGCCCTCCGGGCCAAGCTCGGGACCGATATCGTTCAGCACCGCTTTCGCAATGCGCTGCGGCGCCATGGTCGCGGCAATCATCGTCATCAGCCCGCCCATCGACGTGCCGACAAAAACCGCCCTGTCGATGCCGAGATGGTCCAGCAGGCCAATCATGTCCTGCGTATAGACGGCCGGATTATAGCGCTCATGCTGCGGATCATGGTCCGATCCGCCCCGCCCCCGCTGGGTGGCGGATATGACCTTGCGGCCGAGC
Organism: Alphaproteobacteria bacterium; assembly: GCA_016124665.1. Lineage (GTDB taxonomy): Bacteria > Pseudomonadota > Alphaproteobacteria > Caulobacterales > Maricaulaceae > Hyphobacterium. Next base: position 15,995 of record WGNH01000037.1, read on the forward strand.
GCGCCGAGCTTCGGGGCCAGATCCTCGAAATCCTTCAGATTGCGCGTCAGCCCGTGCAGGCAGAGAACAGGCGGCCCGGTCTCTTCCACCGTCGCCGGATAGACCCGGTAGTGCAGCTTCAGCCCGTCCGCCGCCTCGAATATCTGATCGGAAAAGCCGCCCGCCATCGATTATTTCTCCCAGTCATTGGCCAGCGTCCGGGACGCCAGCAGGAACAGGCCGCCGGCAACGAGATAGAGGGACGCGCCGATCATGATCGAATAGCGCAGCGCGTCGGCACCGAATGCAGGGGTGAGCAGGGTCGACAATTCGCCCAGCACGTACACCCCGACCCCGATCCCCAGAAGATTATTGATCAAGAGGAAGACGGCGGACGCCATGGCGCGCATGTTCGCCGGTGCCAGATGCTGGAAGGCCGACAGCGTCGGCCCGAGCCAGGCGAGGCCCAGACCGGTGGGAATGACGAACAGCAATGCCGCAATCAGAGGCGTCGAGGCCATCGTGCCGGCGATATACATCGGGAAGGTGCAGAAGAAGGCGATTGCAGGCACGATGGCGTACATCTTCTTCGACCCCTTGCCCATGAGATCGCCAAGCACGCCGCCCAGGATGATGCCGAGCGAACCGCCCACGAACAGCACGCCGCCGAACAGCCAGCCGGTGGTGATGATGTCCAGCTCGAAGCTGCGCGCAAAAAAGCTGGGGACCCAGAAAAACACGCCATAGCCCATCATGGATGAGCACGACGCGCCGAACACCAGGAACCAGAAGCTTGGCTTCTTCGCCAGGACGGCGAACACGCCGAAAAAGCCGGGCTTTTTCTCGCCGGCCGCCTCGGCCGGTACCGCGGCGCTCGCCGCTTCGCCGGGTTCGGGCTGGAGCTTTGCCGCTTGCGTCTGCGGTTTCACGTCGAGTCCGCCGCGCTTGGGTTCGCGCAGGGTAAGCTTGAAAATCGGTGCGATCGCAATGCCGGCAAGCCCGACGATGATGAAGGCGGCGCGCCAGTCGAGGCTTTCGCCCAGATTGCCGCCGGCGATCTGCGCCCCGGCGATCACCCCAAAGGCCGAGCCGATGGGTATACCAAGCGAATAGAGCGCCAATGCGCGAGCCCGTTTTTCGGGCGGAAAATAGTCAGCAATCAGCGAATAGGATGGGGCCACGCCGCCCGCTTCACCTACACCAACGCCAACCCGGGCGAGGAAAAGCTGCCAGAAATTCTGCGCCATGCCGCAAACCGCCGTGAACCCGCTCCAGATCACCAGCGAGACTGTTATGATCGAGGTCCGGCTTTTCCGGTCGGCCAGCCAGGCAATCGGCACGCCGAGTGTCGAATAAAGCGCTGCGAAGGCGATCCCGCCAAGAAGGCCAAGCTGCCGGTCCGACAGGCCCAGCTCGTCCTGGATCGGAATGGCCAGAATGGAAATGATCTGCCGGTCCAGGAAATTGAACGCATAGACAATGAACAGCATGACCAGCACCCAGGCACGATAGCTCGCCGTGGTCTCGGTCGCTGCGGGTGCGGCCGGAGCCGTGGTTTCACTCATTCGCTTGTCTCCAGAAAGGTCAGCACATCGGCAACAGTGCGCTCGGGATCATCTTCATGCGCTGCATGGGCGAGATCGTCATAGACGATAAGCTGTGAATTCGCGATGGCAGCGGCAACGCGCGGCCCATGACTGGCCGGAATCAGGAGATCGCGGCCGCCCCAGAGGATCAGGGTCGGTGCGGTAATCTGCGCGAGCAATGCGGATGGATCCGGCATGGTGAACTGGCGGATATGCGCAATGAAGGCGTCCCCGTTTCCTTCGCGCCGCATCATGTCGATAATGGTCTGGACACGTGCTTCGCTAACGGCTGTTGGATCGGCGTAGCTGAAAGCAAGACTCTGGCGCACACCTGCTTCAGGGGCCAGCTGCAGGAAGGCCTGGATGGCCGCCGGCGGCTCGACCGGCGTGTCACCCACCTCGTTGAACGGAAAGACACCGGGATCGACAAGGATCAGGTGATCAACGCGATCCGGAAAGGCCGCCGCAAATCGCCAGGCGATCGTGCCCCCGAGTGAACTGCCAGCCAGAGATGCACGTTCAATATCCAGCGCATCCATCAGCTCGGCCAGAAACTCCGCCCTCGCCTGGGGCGCATAGCGCTCCTGCGGATCCGGCCCGGTCAGGCCGTGGCCCAGCAGGTCATAACGGATGACGCGATAGTCTTCTGACAAGCGCTCCGCCCAGCCATCCCAGCTTTCAAGCGAGAAGCTGAAACCGTGGATCAGGATAATGACTTCGCCGTCTGTCGGACCCTCTTCACGCACCCGCACGCGGGCTCCGGAGACTTCTACAAAGCGGTCACTGGCCGTCATGTATTCGGCTTCCAGCGCATCCGCTGCTTCACCGCCCGTGGCATTCAGATACCAGACATACCCCGCTCCGAGAACGAGGGCGATGAAAGCCAGCAAGACGCCGGCAAGAATGAGAATCGCGCGCATGGAATTACCCTACACGGCTCTGGCCCGGAGGCCAGAGCCGCGAGGTGCTGCATCAGTAACGGAAGGCGATGGTGCCGGTTACCGTGCGGGGATCGCCATAGAAGGCCGTCAATGTGCCTTCAAGGCCGAGCTCGGGTGCGAGGGTGGCATTGTTGACGAAATCATAGCCGGCAACCCGGTAACGCTCATCCGTCAGATTGCGCCCGTGAACACCAAACTGCCAGCGCCCGTCATCGGAATCCCAGACCATGCTGGCATTCCACAATGTGAAGGCTTCCTGGTCGATGGCTGCGAACGGGATCTCGAACTGGCTGGAGTCCCCGCGGTGCGACAGCGTGTTCAGGATCGTCAGTTCGCCCTGCCGGACCGGCACCGTATAGGTCAGGGTGGCGGAGGCCGTCATGTCGGGCGTGTTCTGGATCTGGACCTGATTGGAGATATCAACGCCGAACGCGTTGATGAAGCTGTCATATTCTCCGTCCAGCAGCCCAAGGGCCCAGTTCAGTGAGAGCGTGTCCCCATTGCCGCTCATATCATCGGCAATCAGAACAGATCCCTCATATTCCACGCCCTGAATGGTGGCGGCCGCCGCGTTGGTGGTGACCCCTGTGAAGGTATCGTTGATACCGTCACCATTGGTATCGACACCGACCGAACCCGGGATCTGGACATCCTGATAGTCCATGAAGAACACCGCGACAGCATGACGGTAGCGGCCATTGTCCAGACGCCAGCCAACTTCATAGGAGTCGACTTCCTCGGGATCAAAGCTCATGAAGCGGAAGACCTCGTCGGCTGTAACCGCACCGCTATTGTCGAAGTCCGGAGCGGCAGATGTCTGGCCACGCGGGTCGAATGAACCGCCCTTGAAGCCCTGGCTGTAGGAAAAATACACGCTGTTCTGGTCATTGACCGTGAAATTCAGCGAAGCGCGCGGGCTGAAATCCGTCCACTCATTTGTTCCGGTGAAGTTCGACGTTGTCGCAATCAGTGTCGGATTTCCGCCGAAGAATTCCGAGAACCCGCCGATATAGGTCCGCCGCAGAACCGTCGAGCTCCGCTGGTCATTCGTATAGCGGCCGCCAATGGACGCGCTCACCCAGTCATTGAGGTCGAAACTGACATCCGCGAACACCGACCAGGTTTCCGTCGAGACATCGCCGAAGGTCTGCGCGTTCAGGCCGGGCAGATTGAGCAGCGCACCGGTGGTGCCCAGAAGCACGTCGAACACCGTGCTGGAATTGGCATCCAGATAATAGAAGCCGGCCACACCGCTGATCCGGTCACCTTCATAAAGGACCTGGAATTCCTCGGAGAACTGGTCATTCGTATAAATGGCCGGCACATCCAGATCGGCTGCTGGCAGGCTGTCAAAATCGATCGGGGTGGCAGATTCATCATCCCGGTAGGACAGGATATTGCGGAAGGTCCACTGATCATTATGACGATATTCGGCGAGCAGGGAGACACCCGACGCCTCGACGTTCTGGCTGATCACATTCAGTCCGGCCCGTGTGTCGAACTCATCATTCAGCACCGGTGCGCCGCTCAGCGCTCCCGGGATCAGGCGATGCCCCTGGCGCGGTGCGGAATTGTCTTCCAGCGTGTCCGCTGAAAGCCGGAAGAACCACTGATCATTGGGCTCGAACTCTGCAGACGCCCGGAAGGCCAGAACATCCTTGTTATAATTGTCTTCACCGGTGGTGAGATTGGTCCCGTAACCGCCGCGATTGAGGCTGGCAACCGCACCGCCGACGCGGAAGGTGTCGCTGAGCGGCACCGAGCCGGACACGATGGCATCGATCTGCTCATAGCTGCCGACATTCAGGCGGGCATTGAGCGCCGGCGCATCCGGGTCCAGCCGCCGGGTCACATATTTGACCGCGCCGCCAATCGTGTTGCGGCCGTACAGCGTGCCTTGCGGTCCGCGCAGCACTTCGATGCGCTCGACATCATAGATATCCAGAACAGCAGCCTGGGGGCGGTTGAGATAGACATCGTCAAGGTAGAGGCCGACACCGGACTCAAAACCGGATACCGGATCCTGCTGGCCCACACCCCGGATGAAGGCCGACAGTGTTGTGTTCGTTCCACGCGACACTTCCAGCGTCACATTCGGTGTGGTCTGGCCAACATAGGTGATGTCGGGAGAGCCCTGGGTTTCCAGCTGGTCACCGGAAATCGCCGTCACCGACAAGGGCACATCCATGATGGATTCTTCGCGCCGGCGGGCTGTCACTGTAATGACATCCTGCTGCATCGGTGTGCCGGCTGATTCGTCCTGGGCCACCGCCATGGGTGCGGCAAGCACCGGCAGCATGGATGCGCTGGCCAACAGTGCGGTCAGCCGTGCGGAACGGTTACGTATGGTCATGGTGCTCTCCCTTTGACCTTTCCGGACTTGCCGTTACCGCGGATTTTCCGCGATCCGGCCCGCCTCTATTCGAGGTCATTTCCTTTGTGATGCGGCACAACAAATTCAACGCTGGTTGAAATGTCAAATGAAATTCAATGAACGTTGAAATAAGTTTCACAGTCGGGCAGGAATGCAACAGTGCGTGAACGCGCTTGCCCGATCGCGTCTACGGTGCAAGGCTTGTTTCAAATCGCTGATTGGGGGAGACAATTTGGCGAAGCGTGGTGAGAAGACCCGGCAGAAAATCCTCGATTCGGCGGAAAAGCTTTTCGCCAAGCGTGGCTATCACGGCGTCACCATCCGCCAGATCACCGAAGACGCGAAAGTGGATACGGCGCTGGCCAACTACCATTTTGGCAGCAAGCGGAACCTGTTTGATGCGGTTCTGTTGCGGCGCGCCGAAGAGCTCAACAAGGTCAGGCTGGAAAAACTGGAAGAGATCGAGGCGGCCGCTGAAAACGGCGTTGCCAGCCTTGAGGACATTATCGACGCCTTCTCACATCCGCTCCTGGACCGGTCCGAACGCGGCGGGCCGGGGTGGAAAAGCTATTTCGCGCTCATTGCCCAGATCAACAACTCGCCGGAATGGGGCGGCAAGCTGATGACCGAGTATTTCGATCCGCTGGTCCGGCGCTTCATCGCCGCCCTGAAGCGGGCCCTGCCCGAGGCGCGCGAGGAAGACATCTACTGGAGCTATCACTTCTTTTCCGGCGCGCTGGTGCTGACCTATGCGGAGACCGGGCGTATCGACAATCTTTCCGATGGCAAGGTTCATTCCAGCGATCTGGACGCCGTGCAACTGCGCATGCCGCCCTTCATCGCGGCCGGATTCCGGCGTTTGTGCGAGACCGGTGGCGCCAAAAACTGAGCGATTTAATTTCAACGCTTGTATAAATTTTGTTGACGGGAACGCTTTCCTTCGCTCCCCTGCAGGTCCGATTGCAGGGAATTGACGACAGGAATGCAGCCCGGCCTGACCTCTCCCCCTCCGCTTCTGCCGGAGATTTTGCGTCTGAATGCGCGCTGGCGCGGCACAGCCCCGGCGCTTGTTTCAGATCATGAAACGCTCAGCTGGGCAGAATTCCACCGCCGCACCAATGCGCTGGCCAACGGCTTTGCTGCCAGCGGACTGACTCCCGGCGATTCCCTCGCTCTGGTCATGTCGAACAGCGTGGACATGGCTGTGGTGATCGCCGCCGCGATCAAGGCGGGACTGGTCACGGCCCCGTTGAATACCAGCATTCTGCCCTCAGCCATGATCAGCATGATCGGGGATGCCGGTGCCAGAGCAGTGATCGCCTCCCCCGGCTTCGCGCAAGCGCTCGAATCGTCAGCCACCGGCGGAGACTGCGAATTGCCGCCACTCCGGCTGCTGGACAGGGGAAGCCTGACCGGGTGGCGGCCGCTTTCCAGCCTGATTGATGAAGCGGATCCGGCCGTGCCGGACTGGACGCCCGACCGCGGCCATCCGCTCAACATCATCTACTCCTCGGGCACGACCGGCATGCCCAAGGGCATTCTCCACACCCACGGGACGCGTCTGGACTGGGCCTATGATCTTGCCATTGCCCTGCGCTATCATTCCGGCGCACGGACGCTGGTCACACTCGGCCTCTATTCCAATATCAGCTGGGTGATGATGCTCTGCACCTGGTTGTGCGGCGGCACGCTTTTCATCCGGGAAAGCTTCTCCGCCGAGGATGTGCTGGAACAGGCGGCCGGGAATGGCATTACCCACACCGCCATGGTCCCGGTACAATACCAGCGTATTCTCGACGATCCGGCCTTCGATCCGGAAAAACTCGCATCGCTGCAATATGTAATGTCTTGCGGCGCACCGCTTCTGGCCCACACCAAATCCGCCTGGCTGGAAATCTGCCCTGGCGTGATCGAGCTCTATGGGCTTACCGAAGGACTCATCACCACGCTCGATCCCGAGGATGCGCCGGGACGGCTGGCCTCCGTCGGCAAGCCCGTCGCCGGCACCGACATCAAGATCCTTGACGATACTGACCGGGAATGCCCCCCCGGCACGGTCGGAGAAATCGTCGGACGGGGCCGCATCGCCATGCCCGGCTATCATAACCGGCCAGACGCAACCGCAGAGGCGACCTGGATTGACGATGGCGGGCAGGCATGGCTGCGCACCGGCGATATCGGACAGCTCGACGAGGACGGCTTCCTCTATATCGTCGACCGCAAGAAAGACATGATCGTCTCCGGCGGCCAGAATATCTATCCGCGCGACCTTGAAAGCGTTCTGATCGAACACGCCGATGTGGCTGATGTGGCCGTTATCGGCGTCCCCGATCCCGAATGGGGCGAGACCCCCGTCGCGATCATCGTTCCCGCAGATGGCCCCCGGCCCGAGGCCGCCACCCTGATCGGCTGGGCCAATGACAGACTGGGCAAACAGCAGAAACTGCGCGGCGCACACTTCGTTGACGAACTCCCCCGCAATGCCAATGGCAAGGTGCTGAAGCGCGAATTGCGGGACCGGTACTCTGGAAAACAATAAGGGGCACAATAAAAAAAGAGGCGGGTCCGAAGACCCGCCCCCAGATACGTGACACTGTACTCGGAGGGCGAAGCCGGCATCCGGAACGGAGAACTCAGAGAAGCTCCGGAAACCAGCTCCTGAGTGTCGCGTATTTTTCTGTTCAGACCGGCCTAGCGGCGGATCGTGACCCGGCCGTAGAAGTATCGGCCAGCCGTGTCATAGGTCTGGTTCAGCGTGTTCATGTCGTCATTGTTGGTGACATAAGGCGGCGTCTCGTTGGCGAGATTGCGCACACCGAAAGTCAGGCCAACACCGCTGTCGACAAAGTCGTAAGCAGCCTGGATGTCATGATACATCACACGCTCTGCCGTGTTCGACACATTGGCCGGGTTCGACGAGAAGTCAGTGACTTCATCGATATAGCGGCCAACATAGTTGAACTGCCAGTTATCCGAAACCACGCCCAGACGCAGCAGGGCGGTGATTTCCGGGAAGGCCGCCGGAGTCGTTGTGAACGGGTCCTGGGCAAAGCGTCCGGCATATTCAGACACCGCACCACCCGGAAGCACTTGATAGGCGAAGCTTTCCA
>WGNH01000030.1 GCA_016124665.1 Alphaproteobacteria bacterium
CGGGGTGATGTTCGCGGGCTGACAACAGGGGCCAGTCTCTGGCTGGCCGGGGCTGCCGGTCTGGCCACAGGAATGGGATTATACTGGCTGGCCTACGCGGTCACAGGCATGGCCTTGCTGGTGCTGGTGGTGATGGAGGGGCTGAAGATGGCCATCGCCGCCCTTGCCCGGCACTGGAAGCGCAGGCGGGATGACTAACCGCCCACAATTTCTCCCCCATTGGGATGGAGTACCTGCCCGGTCATATAGGAGGAATCCTCGCAAGCGAGGAAGAGATGGGATGACGCCACCTCATTCGGCTGGCCGGCGCGGCCCATGGGCTGATCGCTGCCAAAGCCGGCGACCTTGTCCGCCGGGAAAGTGGCCGCAATCAGAGGCGTCCATATCGGCCCGGGTGCCACACCATTCACCCGGATTCCCTTTTTCGCGCCATATTGTGCCAGTGATCGCGTGAACGCGGTTATCGCGCCCTTGGTCGAGGCGTAATCAATCAGATGGTGACTTCCGCGATACGCTGTCACAGAGGTGGTGTTCACGATGGCCGCGCCCGGTGACATCTGCCTCATCGCTTCCTGCGCCATAAAGAAGTAGCCGAACATGTTGGTCGCGAAGGTGGCGTGCAGTTGTCCGGCGGAAATCGTCTCGAAATGGTCTGAAGGATGCTGTTCGGCAGCGTTGTTGATCAGTATGTCGAGCCGCCCGAAGCGATTGACCGTTTCCTCCACCGCTTTCAGGCAAAAGTCCGGTTTCGAGACATCACCTGAAATCAACAGGGCTTCACCGCCTTCCCTTTCTACCAGCTCGCGTGTCGTGCGGGCGTCTTGCTCCTCGTCACGATAAACGAGGCAAAGCCGGGCGCCCTCGCGCGCAAACAGAATGGCGCAGGCGCGGCCGATGCCGCTATCGCCGCCGGTAATGATGGCAACCTTGTCTTTCAGGCGCCCTGATCCGGGAAAACGCGGCTCAAAATCGGGAGCCGGGTCAAGTCTGTGTTCAATGCCTGGTTGCCTGTCTTGATGTTGGGGTGGCCGTTCTGACATGTGTACACCTCCTTTTGGGAGTTGAACGCTCCGGCAAGTGCTTCCAGTAACGTTGCCGGGTTTGCGGACGAATTGTGGCGCTGGACGCCGTTCGGATTCCCGGCCAATCCCAGCCTCTGCCTTGACCTTGCCTGCCGCAAATGTTCCACAAGGCTCACTTTTCCTTATGTCTGCCGTTCAGCCTGACCGCCCTGGTTGCTTTTGTTGCTGAACCCCTGTGCGCCAATCCGCGCCTGTACGCAGACAAGAAGACAAGACGGGACGGACAAAATGGATTTCGGTACCGGCGTATCGCTTGCGGCCTATTTTATCATAATGATCGGCATCGGCCTTTACGGTTTCAAGGAGTCGACCAGCGATTCCTCCGGCTATCTTCTGGGCGGACGCAAGCTCGGACCGGCCGTGACGTCACTCTCCGCCGGCGCTTCGGACATGTCTGGCTGGATGCTTCTGGGCCTGCCGGGCGCGATGTTTGTCTCCGGCCTGTCGGCGGCGTGGATTGCCATCGGCCTGCTGCTGGGGGCGCTTGCGAATTACCTGATCGTGGCCCCGCGCCTGCGCGTCTATACCGAGACCGCGCACGATGCGATTACCATTCCCGACTATTTCGAGAAACGGTTCGAGGACAATACCCGCCTGTTACGGGTGATTTCCTCCATCGTGATTGTCCTGTTCTTCACGCTTTATACCTCGTCCGGCGTTGTGGCCGGCGGCAAATTGTTCGATTCCGCCTTCGGCCTGCCCTATTCACTCGGCCTGTTCGCCACCGCCGGTGTGGTGGTGCTGTACACGCTTCTGGGCGGCTTCATGGCGGTCTCCATGACCGATTTCGTGCAGGGAATCATCATGTTCATCGCACTGATCATGGTGCCGGTCGTGGCGCTGACCGGACTCGGCGGATTTGACGGTGTCAGCTCGACGCTGAACGGGATTGATCCGTCGCTGCTCAACCTGTTCGGCGGGGTGGGGATTGTCGGTATCATCTCGGCCATGAGCTGGGGGCTCGGCTATTTCGGCCAGCCCCACATTATCGTCCGCTTCATGGCGATCCGGTCTGTGAATGATATTCCGGCGGCCCGCAATATCGGCATGAGCTGGATGCTGGTCACGATTGTGGGCGCGCTGGCCACCGGTCTGGTCGGGTTGGCCTGGGTGACGCAGAACGGAATTCCCGGGAATTATCTGGTCGATGGCGCGTTTGATGGAGAGACGATCTTCATCGTATTGTCCCAGATCCTGTTCAATCCCTTTATCGGCGGCTTCCTGCTGGCAGCAATTCTGGCTGCGATCATGTCGACGATATCCTCACAGCTTCTGGTATCCTCAAGCTCCCTGACAGAGGATTTCTACAAGATTTTCCTGCGCAAACAGGCCAGCCAGAAGGAGCTGGTCATGGTTGGGCGGATGGCTGTGGTCGCCGTCGCACTGGTCGCGATTGCACTGGCCTGGAATCCGGACAGCAATGTATTGACGCTGGTGTCAAATGCCTGGGCCGGTTTCGGAGCGGCGTTCGGACCCATCGTCATCCTGTCCCTGTTCTGGAAGCGGATGACCCGCTGGGGCGCGCTGGCCGGCATGATTACGGGCGCTGCGACCGTGCTGATCTGGACCTATGTGCCGGTACTGGCCGGTGAGGAAGGGCTCGTACCGCTGGGCAGCGTTCTCTATTCAATCGTGCCGGGTTTCATTTTCTGCTTCCTCGCCATCATCATTTTCAGCCTGCTGTCGCCGCGTCCAAAACAATCGGTGGAAGACATGCATGAGGATGTGGAAGCGGAAATGAAGCCTAGCGCCTGAAGGGACTGATATCCTAACGATCCCTGTGGATTTCCTATCAGGCTGGTAGTTTATCAGCCTGATAGGAGACTTCGATGACTCAGGCTGAACTCAAAAACGCCCTACTCGTGGAACGTCGGGCGGCTTACGGTCGCCTGCGCGGCGGTGCGCCAATCCTTCTGGCGGGTGCCACTTATTGGTTAGTGCTTACCATTGCCGGGTATCTGACAACGGGCGAGATCTGGTATTATATCGCCCTGTTCGGGAGCGGGCTGATATTCCCGTTCGCCATTATGTATGCGCGACTGTTGAAGAACAGCTTCATGACGGACCGTACCGCCGTGACCAGCGTTATCGCTCCAGCTATGATTGCCATGCTGCTGTTCTGGCCGATGGCGATTGCCGCCTTATGGGAAGCGCCGGAAGTTTTTCCGCTCATTCTCGCTATAGGCCTTTCGCTACATTTTCCGGTGATTGGCTGGAGTTATGGCCGGACATTCCTGTTGACGGCTCATGCTGTTGTGCGGGCGTTGGTGGTGTTCGCTATCTGGGCACTTTTTCCGGAGGAGCGCCTGACCCTGATCCCACTGGTTGTCACCCTCGCCTATCTCGTGACGGCAATGATCATCTGGATCGACTCAGGCCGATTCCAGTCCGGTCCATCAAAAAACCGATAACCGGGTCTTGCGGGCAAACAGTTCGAGGGCGCGCGTTCCAGCCAGCGAATTGCCGAGCTCGTCGAGTTCGGGCGACCAGACGCATATGGCGTATTTGCCGGGGATGATGGCGACAATACCGCCGCCAACGCCGCTCTTGGCGGGAAGGCCGACGCGGAAGGCAAAATTGCCGACGCCATCATAAAGGCCGCAGGTCAGAAGCAGGGAGTTGATGCGCTTGGCGCGCAAGGGCGTCAGCAGTTTCTCGCCGGTCTCATATTGCTTGCCGCCATTTGCGAGCGGCAGGAAAGCCCGGGCCAGGTCCCGGCAGGTCATGGCGATCGCGCACTGGCGGTAATAGGCAGCCAGAACATCTTCCACGCGGGCCTTCAGATTGCCCTGGCTTTTCAGAAGGTGGGCAATCGCCGCATTGCGATGGCCATGTTCGGCTTCCGAGCGTGCCACCACTTCATCGATATAGATCTGCTCCGTGCCGGAAAACCGGCGCACCAGTCCCAGCAATTGCAGGATCGGGCTGACCGAATGCGCGGTGATGGCATCCGTGACAACGATGGCGCCGGCATTGATGAAGGGATTGCGGGGCAGGCCCTGTTCGGATTCCAGCTGGACAAGCGAGTTGAAGGCATTTCCAGATGGTTCTCGGCCGACGCGCTTCCACAGGGCGGTTGAACCGATGGTCTGCAGGGCGAGAATCAGCGTGAAAACCTTGGAGATGCTTTGTATCGAGAAGGGCTCGCTGGCATCCCCGGTGACAAATTCACTGCCATCCACGCCGCAGATGGCCATGCCGAACTTGTCTGCAGGTATGCTGGCCAGTGCCGGTATATAGTCTGCGACCTTGCCGCGCCCGATCACCTCGCATGCGCGTTCGGCGATCTCGTCGATCAGCGATTGCATATCTGTTTCGGGCCGGGTGCGCATTGACCGGAGACTAGGGCCGGGCCGCGCGATGTGAACCCCGCTCCGGCACCTGCGGGCCGATTACAGCGCGGCGCGCACCGCACTGATCCCGGCCATGACATCTGCCACCGGCGCTGGGGACGAGGCGGCGACAGGGCCATCCTCCGGCCAGAGTGCGGCGAGCGCTACGGTCGCGGCGATCAGATCATCATCTCCGGTGCGGCGCGCCAGCCGGGCGGCGACCACAGAAAATCCGAAAGCATCCTGATATTCACCCGGATCTGTAATTTCACCCCCGGTGACGCCAATATTGTATTCCTCGGCCGTGACATCCATCAGATAGGCAATGATGGCGCGCGGGTCGCCGCCGGCATTTTCCTGCAACAGGGCCAGATTGGCCTCGGCAGCAGACAGCATCGGTTCGATTTCAGCTGCCGGACGGCCGTCCTCGAGCACCGCAGAGACCTGATGGAAAATTACGGGGTTGAAACCCAGCGCGTCGATGCCTTCGCGCTCGGCCGCATGGGTTTCGGACACCGGGTGAAGGAGGTGGCGGGCGGCCTGGTCCGGCGCGCCGGCGCGGTAGAGCGCCAGGCCGGCTTCCACATGGCCGGACATGAAAGCGACACGGAACTGGACCGGCAATGTTTCCATCGCCGCGTGGCCCGTGCTTTCCGTTGCAGCCGGCCGAGACCCGTTGTCACTGCAGCCCGCTAACAGCATTCCTGCTGCGCAAAACAGCGCCATTCCGATTGTTTCGCGAAATACCCGCATATCCGTCTCCCTTTGACGGGCTCACATTAGGGACATGCAAATCATTCGCAAGCAGCTTTGTGACGCCATCCCCTACCTGTTGGCGCGATTGGCAATCAGATCCTCCACGACGCCCGGCTCGGCCAGGGTCGATGTGTCCCCCAGCGCGCCAAAATCGTTTTCGGCAATCTTGCGCAGAATCCGCCGCATGATCTTTCCGGAGCGGGTCTTGGGCAAAGACGGTGTGAACTGGATCAGATCCGGCGTGGCCACCGGCCCGATTTCCTGACGCACCTGGGCTTTGAGCTGGGCGGCGGTTTCGCTGGTCGGCTCGAGGCCGGCATTCAGGGTGACATAGCAATATACCCCCTGCCCCTTGATGTCGTGGGGATATCCGACCACGGCCGCTTCCGCGACATCGGGATGGGCAACCAGCGCGCTCTCGATCTCTGCCGTCCCCAGCCTGTGGCCGGAGACATTGAGGACATCATCAACGCGTCCCGTAATCCACCAGTAGCCATCGGCGTCCCGGCGCGCGCCATCGCCGGTGAAATAAAGCCCGCGATAGGCTGTGAAATAGGTTTCGGCGAAGCGCTGATGATCGCCATAGACCGTACGCATCTGCCCCGGCCAGGAACGCTTGATCACCAGATTGCCGGAAATCTCGCCATCGCCGTCAACAAACTTGCCATCCGCATCCACGAGGGCGGGTTCGATGCCATAAATCGGCATGGAGGCCGCGCCGGGTTTGAGGTCATGAGCGCCCGGAAGGGCGGAAATCATCACGCCGCCGGTCTCGGTCTGCCACCATGTGTCGACAATCGGACACCGCCCCTTGCCGACAATGCGGTGATACCAGGCCCAGGCTTCCGGATTGATCGGCTCGCCCACGGATCCGAGCAGCCGCAGGCTGGAGAGATCATGCCCTTCTACAAGCGCATCGCCCTCGCGCATCAGGGCCCGCAGGGCGGTGGGCGCCGTATAGAGCACATTGACCCTGTGTTTGTCACAGACCTCCCAGAAGCGGTCGGCCGCCGGCCAGGTGGGAATGCCTTCAAACATCAGGGTTGTGACGCCATTCACCAGCGGTCCATAGGTAAGGTAGGTGTGGCCCGTCACCCAGCCGATATCGGCAGTACACCAGAAGACCTCGCCGCGCTTGACCTCGAATACGGTATCAAAAGTCAGCGCTGCCCATAAAAGATAGCCGCCGGTCGTGTGCATCACGCCTTTCGGTTTGCCGGTCGAACCGGAGGTGTAGAGGATGAATAGCGGGTCCTCGGCTTCCATCGGTTCCGGCGCGCATTCGGCGTCCACCGTCAATGCGAGCTCATGGTGCCAGTGATCCCGGCCCTCTACCCAGCCGACAGCGGCCCCGGTATGGCGCACGCAGAGCACGGCTTTCACGCCGCCCGCAATCTCCAGCGCGCGGTCGACATTCTTTTTCAGCGGAACGGGTTTCGAGCCGCGTACGCCTTCATCGGCGGTGATCACGAATTCGGACCGGCAATCCTTGATCCGTCCGGCCAGCGCGTCCGGCGAGAACCCGCCAAACACGACCGAATGTACCGCTCCGATGCGGGTGCAGGCCAGCATGGCGTAAAGCGCTTCCGGGATCATCGGCATGTAAAGCGTGACACGGTCGCCGCGCTGGACTCCGATTTTCTTCAGCTCGTTGGCCATGCGGCAGACATGATTGTGTAATTGCCGGTAGGTCACCGAATTGTGGTAGGCGGGATTATCGCCTTCCCAGATGATAGCGACATCATTGCCGCGTTTTTCGAGATGGCGGTCGATGCAATTATACGAAACGTTCAGGACTCCATCAGCGAACCATTTGATCGACAGATTGTCCGGATCCCAGTCGACCTCGGAAATCTCGGTGGGCGTCTTGATCCAGTCGAGGCGCCGCAATTCCTCGGTCCAGAAAGCGTCCGGCTCCTCGATCGAGCGGCGGTAACGCTCCCTGTATTGTCTGGCGCTGGTCTGGCTGTGCGATTCATAATGATCCGGAACCGGAACCAGTTCCGGCGCCGTGCCCGGGCTTTTTTCCGACATGGCCATCTCCCTCAATGCCTCTGACAGGCTTGCGGGCAGTGAAGGCCAAGACGGCGGACGCATCAAGCCGCGATTTCGGTCTGCCTGCGGTTCACGAAAGTTTGCCTGCGCGATTGTCGGTCCGATGATGGACTTTCCGGAGCGACAGCCATAGGACGGGTCAAAATTCTGCTTCCGGAGTGAGTGCGCTCATGACCTTTTATCCGAACATCCTGGCCGCCATCGGCAACACACCCCTTGTCAAACTGAACAAGGTTGTGCCGGACGGGGCCGCCACCATTCTTGCCAAGTGCGAATTTCTCAACCCGACCGGCTCCATCAAGGACCGGATGGGGCCGTATATCATCGAACAGGCAGAGAAAGCCGGGCTATTGAAGCCGGGCGGCACGATTGTCGAGAACACGTCCGGCAATACCGGCCAGTCCCTGGCGATGGCGGCGGCCGTGAAGGGTTATAAATGTGTCTTCACCCTGCCGGACAAGATGAGCCAGGAAAAGATCGACATGATGCGGGCCTATGGCGCGGAAGTGGTGATCACGCCGACGGATGTGCCCGGAGACAGCCCTGACCATTATGTGAATACAGCCAAGCGGATCGCCGCGGAAACGCCTGGCGCCTTCTATGTCGACCAGTATCATGCGCCCTGGAATATTGACGGGCATTATCACAATACCGGCCGCGAAATTTTCGAGCAGACCGATGGCGGCAAATTTGACGTCTTCATGGGCGGCACGGGCACGGGGGGGACGGTGTCCGGCGTCGGCCGCTATATGAAGGAGCACGCGCCGGATGTGAAAATCATCGGCGTCGATCCGCTGGGTTCGGTTCACTATAATCTTTTCAAGACCGGGCGTTTGCCGGCCGCCTATGTCTATTCGGTGGAGGGGATTGGCGAAGACATTGAATGCCGCGCCATGGATTTCTCGGTGGTCGATGACATGGTCCAGATTGATGACTGGGAAAGCTTTCATGTGGGCCGCGCCCTGGTGCGCGAGGAGGGGCTGTTTTGCGGCGGATCTTCCGGCTCCATCGTTGCGGCGGCCATCGAGGTGGCCAAAGAGCTCGGTCCGGACAAGACGATTGTGGTCACGCTTTGTGATAGCGGAACGCGGTATATCTCCAAATACCTGTCTGACAAATGGATGGAAGAAAAAGGCTTCTTCACCGAGCACAAGCTGCTGGGACCGGTCCAGGATCTGATCGTCCGCCGCTCTTCACTGACGGCGCATGCCGATGCCTCGAAAGAGGAAATCCAGCGCATGATGGATGAAGGCGAGCTCGACTATCTGCCGCTGCAGGATGGCGATGATTTCACGGCCATAGCCACGCGCGACGGCCAACGTCTGACGATTGGCGGTATTCTCTATACCGAAGCGCGGATCGAGGAGATGCCGCACATTCTGGCCAAGGGCGATGCGGCACTGGTCATGACACGCGACGGTGTGGCCGGCGTTGTCACTGAAAAAGAATATGCCGCCCGAACGGGCGCCTGAGCAAAAGGACGGAAAAGATGAGCGGAGACAATCAGCAATTCGCGACCCGGTGCATCCATGCGGGGCAGGCGCCGGATCCGTCGACCGGTGCGATCATGACACCGATCTACCAGACCTCCACCTATGTGCAGACCAGCCCGGGCGAATTCATCGGGAATTACGATTATTCCCGGTCAGCCAATCCGACGCGGACCGCGCTGGAAGCCAATCTCGCCAGTCTTGAGGGCGGCAAGCACGGCATCGCCTTTTCCTCAGGTGTGGCCTCGCTTGCGGCCTGTATCCATCTTCTGAAATCCGGCGACCATGTGCTTCTGTGCGATGATGTCTATGGCGGCACATTCCGCATGTTCAACAATGTCTTCTCGCAGCTCGGCATCGCCTTCTCGCGCGTCGACATGACCGATCTCGACGCCACACGCGCCGCGATGACGGAAAAAACGAAGCTGGTCTGGCTGGAAACGCCGACCAATCCGACATTGAAAGTCATCGATATCGAAGCGGTGGCGCAGATTGCCCATGAGAGCGGCGCGCTGTGTGTTGCGGACAATACGTTTGCCTCTCCCTATCTGCAAAACCCGCTGGCGCTGGGGGCGGATATCGTCTCGCATTCCTGCACCAAATATCTCGGAGGCCACTCCGATCTGGTAGGCGGCGCCCTGATCACGGCCGACAGCGGACTGGCCGAGCGGCTCTATTATATCCAGAATGCCGTCGGTGCGGTGCCGGCGCCGATGGATTGCTTCCTGCTCCTGCGCTCGACCAAGACGCTGCATGTGCGCATGGAGCGGCATTGCCAGAATGCGGCGAAGATTGCCGACTGGCTGACCCGTCAACCGGGCATTGACCGGGTGATCTATCCGGGTCTGGAAACCCATCCGCAGCACATGATCGCGGCCCGGCAAATGCGCGGCTTCGGCGGCATGATCACACTGACCTTGGCAGGCGGACTTCCGGCCTCCCGGCGCTTCCTTGAAACACTCAAACTCTTTTCATTGGCGGAAAGCCTGGGCGGTGTGGAATCGCTGGTCGAACATCCGGCCATCATGACCCATGCCTCGGTCGATGCCGACAAGCGTGCAGCGCTGGGTATTGATGACGGTCTGGTACGCCTGTCCTGCGGGATCGAGGATGCCGGTGATCTGATCGCCGATCTGGAACAGGCGCTGCCTGCGGCAAGGGCGGCCTAGCCGGCCCCGGCCCTGTTCCGGGCCAGCCGCCGCTTGATCATCGGCCAGTAGCGGGTCGGGAAGACGCGCTCCATCCACATCAGAGTGTGGGCGTCCCGGCCGACAAAAACCCTTGGCTTGCGGCGCTCGACGCCGCGCAGGATGATTTCAGCAGCCTGTGCCGGCGGCATGACGAGCGATTGATCAGCGATTTTCAACGCCGCTTCATATTCCTCTTCGGTAACGCCTTCCCCTCTGGGCGCTTTCCTGGCGATATTGGTGGCCACACCTCCGGGATGGATGGTGGTCACGCCGACCGGAGAGCCTTCCAGCTCGTGCCGCAAGGCCATGGTAAAGCCGCGCACGCCGAATTTGGCGGCAGAATAAGCGGTTTGACCGGCCGGGGCGATCACCCCGAAAATGCTGGATATGTTTGTAATATGACCTTCGTCCTGCTCGCGGATCAGGGGCAGGAAAGCCCGCGTCATGCGGATCACGCCGTTCAGATTGATATTCATCAGCCAGTCGAATTGTTCCGGCGAGACCTGATCAAAATGCCCGCCCAGCGCGACACCGGCATTATTGAACAGGAGGTGGGCTTCGCCATGCGTCTTGCGAACCTCTCCGGCAAACGCATTGATCGCGGCCTCGTCACCGACATCCAGCACGGTAGCGGTGATCCGGCGGTCGTTCGAGCGGAGGCCGGCCGCGATCTCCTCGAGACCTCCGGCATTGATATCTGCCAGTGCCAGATTGCATCCGCGATCGGCAAGCGCGCGCGCGAGGGCCGCCCCGATGCCGCTGGCGGCACCGGTGACAATGGCCGTTTTTCCGGCGAGATCCATTCGGCTCATTCTGCAGCCTCGAGAACGGGTTCGGCTTGCCGGGCGGGACCGGCCGTCCGGAATTGCAGGGCCCCGTCTTCCAGCCTGCCATAGCGGATGGCCAGCATGTCAGAGATATAATTCATATGCACACGCCAGGGCGTTTCCGGCCCCTGTTTCGGCAGCGTGTCCCGCGCGCGCTGGAAATAGCCGGAATCGAGCAGTTTGAGCGGTTCGCGGGGCATGTCCGGGTCCGGCACGGGTACGGCATAATCTGCCTTTATCCGGTCCATATGGTTGATCATCCGGCAGACGCGTTCACAGGTCAGGTCGATCTTCAGCGTCCATGAGGCATTTGTATAACCAAATCCCATGGCCAGATTGGGCACATCGCTGACCATCATGCCGCGATAGACGACATGGTCGGGCGGATTGACCGACTTGCCATCCACATTGAGAACGATGCCGCCCATCAGCTGGAGATTCAGCCCGGTGGCGGGAATAATGAGATCCGCCTCGAGATGCTCACCGGATTGCAACTGGATACCGGTTTTCGTGATGCGCTCGATCTGATCGGTGACGATATCCGCCTTGCCGGAGCGGATGGCGTCGAAGAAGTCACCGTCGGGCGCAGCACAGAAGCGTTGATCCCAGGGCTTGTAGGCCGGAGCGAGATGCTTTTCGACCGGATAATCCGGGCCAAGCGCTTTTTGCGCCTGCTTGAGGACAGCCTTCTTCACCATTTCCGGAAAGCGTTGCGCCATCTGGAAGATCAACATGGTCTGGAGGATGTTCTTGTAGCGTGTGATCGAATAGGCGAGTCTGGCGGGCAGGATTTTGCGGAGGAAATTGGCCATCCGGTCCACCGTCGGGCGCGCCGCAATATAAGTCGGTGAGCGCTGCAGCATGGTCACATGTTCGGCCGTTTCGGCCATGGACGGCAAAAGCGTGACCGCGGTGGCACCCGATCCGATGATCACGATCCGCTTGCCGGCATATTCATAGGCCTCATCCCATTTTTGCGGGTGGATGAAATCGCCTCCGAAATCGCCGACGCCTTCAAAATGCGGCAGATAGCCCTCATCATACCGGTAATAGCCCGACGCCAGGAAAAGGAAGCGGGCGCTATGGTGCTCAACCCCGTCCGGGCCGGTGACTTTCACTGTCCAGCGTGCCGTTCCTGAATCCCAGCGGGCGGATGTCGCTTTCCGGCCAAACAGAATATGGTCCATCATTCCGTCTTCACGTGCGGTTTCCGCGACATAATTGCGGATCGCAGGACCATCGGCGAAAACCTTGCCGTCCACCCACGGCCGGAACGCATAGCCGAATGTGTACATGTCGCTGTCGGAGCGGATGCCGGGATAGCGGAACAGATCCCATGTGCCGCCGATATGGTCGCGGGCCTCCAGAATACGGCACGTCTTTCCGGGGCAGCGCTCCAGGAGATGGTGCGCCATGCCGATGCCGGACACACCGGCGCCGATGATCAGAAGGTCAACATCTGCCTCGCTCATCCACATGCTCCCTGAAAGTGAACGCTGTTCACTATGCCAGCGCTTTTTGTCACGTCAAACGCTGCGTTCCGCAACCGGGAAGGCCGGGCATGACATGCCGTGAAAGCGCGCTAGATTGTCAAAAAAGGGAGGCCCGAATGGACCCTGTTTCCATGCCGGAACTGGCCGGTATCAATCTGGCGATCTCGATCGGCCTGTTTTTCTGTCTCTGGCTTGTGGCCCTGCGCCTGAAAGATGCGAGTTTTGTCGATGCCTTCTGGGCGTTCGGCATGGTGATCCTCGCCATCACAACCTATTGGATGGTGCCAGCCGATACGGAACGGCAACTTGTGCTGACCGGATTGTGTTCAGTCTGGGGGTTGAGGCTGGGCCTGCACCTGTTCGGACGCTGGCGGCGGGACGGCAAGGACAAGCGCTACACAAACCTGTTTGCGCGGCTGGAGCCGAAAGGGTTCGGTTTTGCCAGGGCCAGCCTGCTTTTTGTGTTCCTGCCGCAATCCATCCTGATGTGGCTGGTCAGCCTGCCCGTGCAGCTCGGCCAGTATGGCAGCGATATCGGCTATCTGGCGATGGCGGGCATCGCTTTGGCCATGATTGGGATCGTGTTTGAAGCCGTGGGGGACTGGCAGCTGGAATCCTTCCGCAAGAACCCGGACAATTCCGGCAAGGTCATGGACAGGGGTTTGTGGCGATATACACGCCACCCCAATTATTTCGGCGATTTCTGCGTCTGGTGGGGATTTTTCCTGATTGCATCTGAAGCGCCCTGGGGCTGGCTGGCCCTGCCGGGACCGCTGTTTCTGAGCTGGACATTGCTGAAATGGAGTGGCGCCCCCCTGCTGGAGCGCGGCATGGCGGAAAGCCGGCCCGGCTATGCGGATTATGTGGCTCGGACGAGCGGCTTTTTTCCCTGGTTTCCAAAAAATTCCCTTTAAAAGTACTTTCAGTCTGTTCTAGACTGGGCTGACCGGGTCAAGGGGAGTGGGGGCGGCAACATGAATCTGGCAGGTATTCTTGTTCTGGCGGCAGTCCAGAATTACGGGCCTTTTGATATCAATGGCTGGGAGCTGAGGGGCGCTGTCAATAATGAGGGCGCCTATGTCTGTTCCGTCTCCATACCCTATAATAGTGGCATTGATCTGGCCTTTGTGCGGTCAGCTTCGACTTTCCGGATCGCCTTGCAGAATTCGGACTGGGCGCTGGATGAGGGCCAGCGCTATTCGCTCAGCCTGCGGGTCGACAACCGGTTTAGCCAGACGGTGACCGCCCATGCGGCGGGCGGCCAGACGCTGGCGATTGACTATGATTATGTCCCCAACAGCCAGCTGGAAAATGCGCTGATCTACGGAAATATTCTCCATGTCACCGCGCAACAAGCCGATTTCCAGTTTGCCCTGACCAATTCCTCCCGCGCGCTGCCGGGGCTGGAAACCTGCCTGCAACAAGGGCGGCGCAATCCGTTTGCGGCGGGCCCGAAACAAATCACGGATTGATCCGGGAAAATTCGCTGCTATTCCCTTTTGGAGCGAAGCCGGATCCACCGGCTTTGCCAAAGGGGAGAGTTTCATGATCGTACAGATTGCCGCCGCCCTGCTTCTGCAAGGCATGGCCACAGATGCGCTGGTAGAGAACGCGCTTCAGGTCTCGGGGCCCGAAGGGGAATATACCGTCTTTTTCGAATCTGACGGAAGCTATACAACCGATGTCGGTATTGCCGGAAACTGGCATGTCGACGGGGATCAATTCTGCGTCGAGCGCGAATCCGGCGCGGCCAATTGCCAGCCCCTGATGGCGGATCTGGCTGTCGGTGACAGCTGGACCGGCCAGAATGCGAATGGCGATGACGTCACTTTCACGCTGATCGCGCGCGAATAGGTTTTCGGGGCGGTCAACCGAACTGGCGGCCGCCCTTTTTTACCGCATGCCGGATGAGGCGGGAATCGCGCACCGCGGCCTGACGGTGCGGAACGGCGTCGGTCTGATAAACAGGGTCGGTGACCATTTCCAGGAACGCGCCAGCCCCCGGATAGCGGGCAATGAAGGCGATATCCCATAAGCCATCCGGGGGGCCAATCAGCATGGCTTCCGGTGCGCCGCGCCAGATGATTTCGCCGCCAACACGCTGAAACACGGGGCCGCTGCGTTTTCCGTATTCTGCATAGGCTTCAGCGCCGCTGACCTCGCGGCCGTCGGGATAATCTGCCCTGTCGCGCAGGCGAATCAGATTGAGCATGTCTATGGGCTGATCGCGTGGCAGTGATTTGAAAATACCAAAGCTTTCCCGCGTCGGATCGATATGGGCCATCCCGTCTCCTCTGGCTGTCAGTCCGGAAGCTGATCCGGAAAAGCGCAATCAGACTAACAGTTTCGCCTGTCGGGTGAAGATTGAAATTTTTACGATCCAGGGTGACCTTGGGCCGAATTCCTGTTAACCTTTGGTCACAGGGGAGACCGTTATGCGGCGGACGATCGAGCTTATCTGCGCAGGCAGTGTGGCCATTGGCGGGCTGATGGCCGGCATGGCCGGGCCTGTCGATTCCGCAGAACGCGGATGGGACCCACAAGCCGCCATTCTCGCCTCTTTTGATACTCAGCCTGCCCCCGAGATATCCAATGCAACCGCGCGCACGGCGACGGCGATATTCGGTGTGCGCCAAGCCTATGGCAGCGATTTTGCCACAACCCGCACCCGCTTTGAAATTGCCAATCCCCCGGGGCCGGGCGAGCTGGTCCTCGAGGGTGAGACTCGCGCGGAAGAGGCCTATCAACGCGCCGGGCTGACCGGCGAAGACGCCACGCGGCTGACCACAACGGTGAGACTGTCTGCACCCGTCGCGGCGGGCGAGATGGATGCGGTGGTGACGCCCTATGCCGGTGTTGCCCTGACGCCGGAAGGCACGGAAGCGCGCGTCGGTGCCCGGTTCCGGGTCGGTGACGGACGCGGCGAAGGCTCCCGCTGGTTTCTTTTTGCCGCAGCCGAACGCCAGGCACTTTTCTATGATGCCGCGGAAATGAGTCGGCCGCTGCGGGCGATCGACCTTACACCCTATAGCGTGATCGGGGATGTGCAGGCCGGTGTGGCCTACCGGCTATCACGCCGGTCTGATCTGGCGCTGGCCTATGTGCGGCGCGACTGGGCCTATCAATACGGTACGGACAAATGGGAAAGTTCCGAGGATTTTGCGGCGGTTTCCTTCGTCGCCCGCTGGTAAACCGGCCGTTACAGATCGCTGTTTGATGGATCGAGATGCCTGGCTGCCGCGAGCAGTTCCGGCCACGCCGTACGATCAGTCCTTACCCTCTTGATGAGCGCTGCCAGCCGGCGGTCACGTTCAATCCTGTCCGAAACTTCCCGGTAGAGGCGGCCGGCCAGCGCGTCGCGTTCCTGCAAATGTGGCAATACGCGTTCGAAATAGTTACGCGCGGCGTCGATAAGGTCAGGACCTTCGTTCATCGGAGGGGTATCGAGTTGCTCATATATTTTTTCATACTGGCCCGCGATTGCATCAAATCCGGCTATTTCGCGAACGCGCACTGTGACCAGCGCTGCATCGGCCCAGTCGATTTCCGCGATTGACTGCGTCAGGGCGGATACATCCGGGGGGTCGTTGATCACACTGAAGCCGAAATTGGCAGGCCTAAGGTCCCCGAAATTAGCTGTGGTGATGCGCACACCGGTCTTGCCATAATCGGCGAGGATTACCGCGCAGCCCGATGCCATGGCCTCCAGCGCCGCGCGTGCCTTGGCGAACACCAGGCCGTATCGCGGTAATTCCGTTTCCGGGCTTTCCATCACCGTGCCCGCCACTCCGGCAAACTCCAGGGTCATGCCATTGGCACGGCAGGCGTCGCGGAAAGGCTGCAGATCGGCGGGGCCGGCGACATTGGAGATCAGCAGGGCGCGCTTCTGCCGGTCCGGATCTTCTTGTGCGGGACGATCATAAGCAAACCGTTCCAGATCGACACCGTTGAGCACCAGATCTATCCGGTCGTCTGGGATACCCTGTTTCACGAGGAATTCCCGGCAGGGCCGGTCGACCGCAACATAGCGGCGAATGTTCGGAAACCGGGCGAGCGGCGCTTCTTGCCAGGGCTTTACGCCATGGCAGATATAGATAGCCGGCGTTTCTGGCCTTGCGAGGCAGGCGAGCGCAGCGGCATGATGATGGTGGCAATGCAGGATGTCGGGGGGTTCACCCGCATCCGGCCGGTCGCTGACTGGAATGCCCAGCGCGCGAATGTCGTCCGCTACTGCACCAAGCACCGGAGCATAACAGGCCGGCTGATGGCCATTCCGCTTCAGGGCCAGCGCCAGGTCGCGAACATAGAGCTCGGTGCCGGCCCGGCGGTCGAGCGCATGATTGGTTATGAGGATTTTCACGCCGGCGTCATCATGGCGGCCAACACCGGACGCAGATGATCCCTGTAGGTCAGCGCGGTGGCGTACTTGCCTTCACGTACCCGGCGGCGGCCATGGGTTTCGAAGAATGGCGTTTCGTGACTGAAAGTGCGTTCATAGTCGGCCCAGGCGAGAGCCGGCCTCAGGATTTCGTCAGCCTGGGCGGCTTTGCCATAAAGGGAGAGCAGGTACTCAGCTTCCTCGGCCAGCTGATCGCCCGCCAGCCGTATATACTCGGCAATTAAGCCGAGCTTTCGCGCCAGTTCAGCGGGATCAAGATGAAAGGCGATACAATCAGCGGACGCGGCATGCCCGAAATCACCCGGGTCGCCATCAAGCGCGATGTCATAAACGCGCACGCCATGATGATCGCCCGCATGCAGGGCGAGGAAATGGCAGATGTCATGGGCGGGATTGTAACCCTCGGCGGAGTCCGTGATCAGAAAGTCCGGCATTTCGTGCCGGATGACGACATCTAGATCGGATCGCAGCCGGTCGAACACGCGCATATCGCATGATTGCAGGGCGACATAGAGAGCCCCATCGCGAATGGGGCGGAATGTGGTCCTGTCCGGCAAGCTGGCCTTCTGGAGAATATCCGTGGTCAACGGTATCCGCGAGGTGCCGGTCGATCCGGACGCGTCCGTCAGATAAAGGCAGGATGCGCCCAGCTGTCCCAGAGCATGCAGGATGCGCAATTCATGGCCAGGGTGGGCGAAGATCGCGAGCGGTGCATTCACGGAAAACTCCCTATATACCCCGTCAGAACCGAATGAATGACCGCGGCAGGTGAACACGAGGCGCGGCGTTATGAAAGGAGAAATGGCCGATGGCGGCGATCTGGTTTGGCGGAAAACTGCCCCTTGATGACATGAATGCCACCCATGAGCGGACCATGATGGGTGTGATTGGCATTGAACTCACCGAATATGGCGATGACTGGATAAGGGGGAAAATGCCGGTCGATGAACGCACACATCAGCCTTTCGGTCTTCTGCATGGCGGCGCCTCGGTCGCGCTGGCGGAAACACTGGCCTCGGTCGGGGCGTTTTCGACCCAGAATCCGGACACCCATGCCGCCGTCGGCATGGAAATCAACGCCAATCATGTCCGGCCGGTCCGGGACGGCTGGGTCTATGGCGAAGCGAAAATGGAAACAATGGGCCGGACCTCTCAGGTCTGGACCATCCGCATCACCAATGAAAAGGGCAAGCTGGTCTGTCTCTCGCGGTGCACGATGGCGATCATAAAGACGGGGGGCTAATGCGCCTCGCCCCAGTGATGGCCCGCCTTGGCATCCACATCCAGCGGGACGGAAATGTCCAGCGCGGGCAAGGCGGCTTTTGACATCACATCCTTCGCCAGAGTGATGAGATCGTCCGCCTGGTTTTCCGGCACTTCAAAGACCAGCTCGTCATGCACTTGCAGGAGCATGCGGGCGTCCAGGCCGGCTTTTTCAATGGCGCCGGGCAGGCGGATCATGGCGCGGCGGATGACATCCGCCGCCGAGCCCTGGATGGGCGCATTGATGGCCTGGCGCTCGGCGAACTGGCGCATGTTCGGATTCTTGTCGCGGATAGAGGGCAGGTGCGCCCGGCGGCCGAAAATCGTCTCGACATAGCCTCTGGCTTTCACCTCCTCGCGCTTGTCATCCATATAGGTTTTGACGCCCGGGAATTTCTCGAAATATTTCTCGATGAAGTTTTTCGCCTCGTCGCGCCCGATGCCGAGATTATTGGCGAGGCCGAAAGCGGAAATGCCATAAATGATGCCGAAATTGATGGCCTTGGCCTGACGGCGCACCATCGGGTCCATGCCTTCGATCGGCACGCCGAACATTTCCGAGGCGGTCATGGCGTGAATGTCGTCGCCGCGCTTGAAAGCGTCTTTCAGGGCCGTCACATCGGCAATATGGGCGAGCAGGCGCAGTTCGATCTGGGAATAGTCGGCCGCGACCAGAACATTGCCCGGCTCGGCGACAAAGGCCTCGCGGATCTTGCGGCCCTCTTCGGTCCGGATCGGGATATTCATCAGATTGGGTTCGGAAGACGCCAGCCGGCCGGTCGTCGTCGAGGCCAGCGAGAAGGAAGTGTGCACCCGTCCGGTGTCCGGATTGATCGCCGCGCCCAGCGCGTCGGAATAGGTTGATTTCAGCTTCGCATAGGTGCGCCAGCTGAGAATGGCCTGCGGCAATTCATGGCCCTCGGCCGCGAGTTGCTCCAGCACGGAGACATCGGTCGACCAGGCGCCGGTCTTGGTTTTCCGTCCTCCCGGCAATCCCATCTGGTCAAACAGGATTTCACCCAGCTGTTTGGGGCTGCCAAGATTGAATTTGGTACCCACCAGCTCATGCGCGGTGTCTTCATGCTCGGCCATTTTCTGAGCAAAGTCGGAGGACAGGCGCGAGAGCTGGGCCTTGTCGACCTTCACCCCGGCCAGTTCCATATCCGTCAGGATTTGCGGCATGGGGCGTTCCAGCGTTTCGTAAAGTGTGAGCTTGCCCTTGCCCGGTACGCTGGGCTTGAGAATTTCCCAGAGCCGCAGCGTGACATCGGCATCCTCGGCGGCGTATTCGGTGGCCTTTTGCAGATCAACTTCGCCAAACCCGATCTGTTTCTGGCCGGATCCACAGACATCCTTGAATTTCATGGGCGTGTGGCCGAGATGCAGCTCGGACAATTCATCCATGCCATGCCCGTGCAGGCCGCTGTCGATGACATAGGACAGGAGCATGGTGTCGTCGAAGGGCGCGACGCGCACACCATAGCGCGAGAGCACTCCGAGATCATATTTGATGTTCTGGCCGACCTTCAGAACCACCGGGCTTTCCAGCAGCGGTTTCAGGGCGGCTATGACGTCTTTCAGGTCGATCTGGTCCGGCCGGTCACCGCCGCCCAGCAAATCCCCGGCGGTGCCATGATCCAGCGGGATATAGCAGGCCTTGCCCGGCGCGGTGGCCAGAGAGATGCCGACGAGGTTGGAGGCCACAGCCGACAAACGGTCGGTTTCGGTATCCACGGCGATCACGCCGGCCCTGAAGCCGTCTGCAATCCAGTTTTCAAGCGCCGCCATCGTGGTGACGCACTCATAGGCCGAACGGTCGATGGGAGCGGTGGCATCGCCGGTTGAATCGGCGGGCGGGCCGCCCAGCGCTTCTTCGACGCGGCGGGTGATGGTGCGGAATTCCATCTCTTTCAGGAAACCGACCAGTGTTTCGGCGTCGGGCTCGGCTGTGCCGAATTCGTCCAGCGCATTTTCCACTGCGACATCGGTTTTCAGCGTGACGAGCTGCCGGGAAATGCGCGCCATATCGGCAAATTCGATGAGGTTTTCGCGGCGCTTGGTCTGTTTGATCTCCCCGGCGCGGGACAGCAAGGTTTCCAGATCGCCATATTCTTTGATCAGCTGGCTGGCGGTTTTCGGACCGATTCCCGGGATGCCCGGCACATTATCCGAAGAATCTCCCATCAGGGACTGAACCTCGATCACCTTTTCGGGCCCGACACCGAATTTCTCGATCACTCCGTCCGGATCGATTCGCTTGTTTTTCATGGTGTCGAACATTGTGACGTGCTCGCCCACGAGCTGCATCAGATCCTTGTCCGAAGAAACGATGGTGACCTTTGCGCCCCTGGCCTCGGCCTGCCGGGTATAGGTGGCGATCAGATCATCGGCCTCATAGCCTTCCATCTCGATACAGGGCGTGCCGAAGGCGCGGGTGGCGTCGCGGATGATGGAGAATTGCGGCACCAGGTCTTCCGGC
>WGNH01000002.1 GCA_016124665.1 Alphaproteobacteria bacterium
CCCCTCCGGTCAGGACGAGGCCCCAGATCACGCCTGTCGGTATGAAGGCCGAGAAAATGATCAGAACGGACCGGCGGTTGGAGCCTTTCGGGTCAAAGCCCAGCCCCATATCCCAGCAGAGATGGCGGATGCCGTTCAGGAAATGATAGCTGGCCGACCAGGTAAGGAGGATGAGGCCGATGCGGGTCAGCCAGGCAAGCGATCCGGTGGTCAGGATTTCGACGGCTCCCTCGGCCCCTGTTGCCAGCAGGACCAGCCAGAACGTCAGGGCGATAGTGCCGAGATAATTGCCGATGCCGGACACCCGGTGGAGAATGGATGACAGCATGGTCGGATGCCAGCGCCACACAGACAAGTGTGGCGAAAGCGGCCTTGTGTCGGTATTTCCGCTGGCCATTTGAATTTCCCTGATCAGACAAAGCCCGTTTCGGCGCAGACAATAAGCCGCGCCGGGTCAGGGTCAACGCGCTGGTGCGCTTGTGATCACTCCATCCTCAGTGATTCCGGCAGGCGCTCCTCGATGACATTGCCGTCCTCGACGTAAACCACGCCGCCCTTCATCACGAAATCGACGCTCTGCAGGAGGGCGGGATAGGTGAGGAGATCGCCATCGACGGCGATGATGTCGGCATACTGGCCTTCCTGGATGCGGCCCCATTCATCCTGCACGCCCATCAGGACGGACGGCCAGTAGGTGGCCGAGCGGATGACATCCATGACCGGCACGTCCAGCTCGCGGGTCCAGACATCGATCTCGTTCCAGGTGGACTGGCAGTGGAATTTCGTCGGGATACCCGAATCCGTGCCCACCAGCATGACCACGCCGGCTTCGCGCAATTGCTCGAATTTGCGGCGCAGTGTGGGGCGGCGCAGGGGTGTGAGCTGCATGTATTCCAGCTGGTCAACATGTTCGAGCGAGGCGGCAATGTCGGCAATCGTGTCGGGCTGCAAGCCGCGATGCCAGCAGGTATTGTCCAGACGTTCGGGATTGTCGCGCGTGCGCTCGTAATTCCACAGCCCCTCAATGGTCGGCGTCCAGAACAGCGGGCCGCCCCGGACCCGGCCTTGCGAGGTGCGGCGGCGCAGGGCCTCGATCACTTCGGGCGGATATTCTGGTGCGGTGGTCAGGCCGGTATGCTCGAAATTGTCGACGCCGACGTCCAGACCGACAAGGATTTCATCGGCGCGGTGGGAGTGGCCGACGACGCGCAGGCCGTGGGCGTGGGCCTCGTCTACCAGAGCACGGACCTCTTCGAGCTCCATTTCATCCTGGTCAACCAGCTTGATGACGTCCACACCGGCTTCGGCCAGTTCACGCACCCGGGCGCGGGCCTCACGGACCGAGGAAATGCCCCAGCGATAGTTTTCCGTGCCGGGATAGGGCTCGTTCTGCAGGAAGGGCCCGGAGACAAAGAGGCGCGGGCCGGGCAGTTCGCCGGAATTGATGCGGTCGCGGATCGACAGGCTGATATCCAGCGGCGCCCCGAGATCGCGCGCCGTGGTGACGCCGGCCAGCAGGAGCTGGACCGCCGAGGCCGGCATGATCTCGTCTTCCATGCGATCGGCATAGGTGGGGTGCCAGTGCGAATAATCGGCATGGCCGGTCAGCATCAGATGGGCATGCATCTCCCACAGGCCGGGCAGGACGGTCATGCCCTCGGTGGAGATGATCTCGTAGCCGTCCGGCACGTCCAGCGAATCCTGGTTGCCGACGGCGGTGATGCGGTCATCCTCGACCAGAATGACCGAGTTGTAGACGGGCGGGCCGCCATTGCCATCCAGCAAGGTGCCGCCGACCAGCGCCTGACGCTCCTGCGCCACAGCTGTGCCGGTCAGTGTCAGGCTGACAGCGAGTGTGAGTATCCGGACGATCATGACAAGTCCCTCCCGAAGCGTTGAATTGACGCTAACCTGTCTGGCAGATTGGTCAAAAGCAATCCTTGCGCCCATGTTGAGCGTATAGAGGTACAGAAAACCAATCGGGGAGCCCACACCATGACCATCACGAAACCTGCCGCCGTTGTCACCGGAGCCTCGACCGGGATCGGTCATGCCACGGCGCAAGTCCTGATCGAACAGGGCTGGCACGTCTTTGCCGGCGTCCGCAAGGATGAGGATGCCGCACGGCTGAGCCAGGAATTCGGCGACAGCGTTACGCCTTTGAAGATGGAAGTGACGGATTCGGACTCCATGAATGCGGCCGGGGAAAAGGTGCGCGAGGCGCTGGGCGGAAAGACGCTGCAGGGCCTGGTCTGCAATGCCGGTGTCGCGGTGACCGGGCCGATCCTGCACATTCCGGTCGAGGAGTTTGAACAACAGCTCGACATCAATGTGCTGGGCGTGGTGCGCACGGTGCAGGCTTTCGGGCCGTTGCTGGGCGCGGACAAATCCCTCAGCGGCAAGCCGGGCCGGGTGGTCACCATGTCGTCCGTCGCCGGGAAAATGGGCATGCCCTTTGTCGGCCCCTATGCGGCGTCCAAACACGCGCTGGAAGGCCTGTCGAAATCCCTGCGCAAGGAATTGGCGCTCTATGGTATCGGCGTTCACATCATCGGGCCGGGCGCGGTCGCCACGCCGATCTGGGACAAGGCGGATGATACCAGCGAGCTCGATAAATACCGCCACACCGATTACATCAAATCCATGGAGCGGGTGTTTCACTGGATGATGGATCGCGGTCCGAAAGGCCTGCCGCCGCGCCAGATCGGGGCACGCGTGCATCACTGCCTGACGGCCCCGAACCCGAAAAACCGCTATGCGGAAGTGCCGCAACGGTTTGAGAACTGGACCATGCCGCGCCTGCTGCCTGAAGAATTCGTCGACAAGCAGGTCATCAAGCGCCTCGGCCTGCGCCCGGAAGACCTCAAGCGCGGCTAAGGGCTGACATCTGAAGAATCTGGTCTAGTCTCTCCGGCGAACACTCGGGGAGAGAGACATGCTGCGTGCCCTTCTGATTTCAGGCCTTTTGTTTTCGGCTCCGGCCCTTGCCGATGATGCCGGGGATTTCGAGGCGCTGATTGCCGACTTCGAGGCCCATGAAAACCGCGATGATCCGGACGAAAACCCGGATGCGGCCGGGCGCTGGGACGATCTCTCGCCGGAACGCTTTGCCGAGGACCGCGCCGCGGATGTGGTGTTCCTTGAGCGGCTGGAGGCGATCGAGGAAGACAATCTGCCGGCCGCGCAGATCGTGAATTTCGCAACGCTGGACTATCTCCTGCGCTTCCGTGTCGAGCTGGCGCAATATGACATGCAGCGCGCGCCGTTTTCCAATGATAG
The DNA here is from genome assembly GCA_016124665.1 of Alphaproteobacteria bacterium. Lineage (GTDB taxonomy): Bacteria > Pseudomonadota > Alphaproteobacteria > Caulobacterales > Maricaulaceae > Hyphobacterium. Next base: position 3,280 of record WGNH01000002.1, read on the forward strand.
CGGCTTTTTCTCGACCCCGCTTTACGTTGCGTCCTCGACCCGGCCCTCGAATGTGGAAGAGGCGGAGAACTGGATTGCGCGGCTGGAAGACTTGCCGCGCTATCTGGATGAAAACATCTACTGGATGCGCGAAGGCATAGAGGCGGGCTACACCCAGCCGGCCAATATCATCGGCGGGGTGCGCGACCAGATCGCGGCGATTGCGGCGATGAGCGTCGAGGACACCGGCATGGTGGCGCCGATCGACGCCCTGCCGCGCGGCGTACCGCAAGCCGAACGCGACCGTTTGCGCGCGGAGGCCGTGGCGGCTGTGGAAGATCATGTCCTGCCCGCCTATCACGATCTTCTCACCTTCATGGACGAGGAATATGTGCCGGCGGCGCGCGAAGATCTGGGCATTTCCTCGGTTCCGGGCGGGCGCGAGCAATACCAGGCGCTGGTGCGCTACCACACCACGCTGGATACCAGCCCGGAGGAAGTGCATCAGCGCGGTCTCGCCGAAGTTGCCCGGATCCGCTCGGAGATGGAAGCCATCATCGAGGAAGTGGAATTTGACGGTACATTCGCGGAATTCCTGAACTTCATGCGGACCGATCCGCAATTCTATGCCGAGAGCGAAGAAGAGCTGATGATGTATGCGTCCTGGCTGGCGAAGCGGGCGGATGATGCCATGCCGCGCTTTTTCGGCCGGCTGCCGCGCCTGCCCTATGGTGTCCGGCCGGTGCCGGCCTCGATGGCGCCGACCTATACGACGGGCCGCTACTGGCCGGGATCGCTGGAGAATGGTGTGGCCGGCGGATATATGGTCAATACCTATAACCTGTCGCAGCGGCCGCTCTACAATCTGCCAGCTTTGACAGTTCACGAGGCCGTGCCGGGCCACCATCACCAGATCGCGCTGGCGCAGGAGCTGGAGAATGTGCCGGAATTCCGGCGCAATACCTATATCACCGCCTTTGGTGAAGGCTGGGGGCTCTATACCGAGTTTCTCGCGGAAGAAATGGGCATGTATTCAACGCCCTATGACCAGTTTGGCCGGCTCACTTACGAGATGTGGCGCGCCTGCCGCCTCGTGGTCGATACCGGTATCCATTATATGGGCTGGACACGGGACCAGGCCGAGGCCTGCTTCCTCGAGAATTCCGCTCTCGCTCCGCACAATATCCGCACCGAGGTCTCGCGCTATATTTCCTGGCCGGGACAGGCGCTGGCCTACAAGACCGGCGAATTGCTGATGCGGGATTTGCGGGCCCGCGCCGAGGCGCGCCTCGGCGAGGCTTTCGACATCCGCGATTTCCATGACGAATTGCTGTCGGAAGGGGCGGTGCCGCTGGGTTATCTGGAAGACCGCACCATGGCATGGATCGAAGAGGTGCTGGAGGCGGCCGAAGCGGAAGAAGAAGGTGAATAACCCTGTAAAATGATGGGTTTTTAGCAGCAGCAAATTCAACGGCTTGGAATCGAATCGCTAACTGTCATGATATGGTTGTGTTGACGCTGACGCCGGGCGTCTTGATATAAAGCAAGTTCCGCGGTCGCGCCTGCCCGGACCGGAAGGCGCGGTAACCACCGGATTTCAGCTGCTCCGGCGCGATGGCCGGTTATTGCCATATCATGCCACAACACGCTTCAAGCGGATTGCCGGACAAGATCCGGTCGCTCCTGACCCAGTCGTCTGATCTCGATATCGGGCAGATGGAATTCATCAATCTGGATGAAGTCCGTGCCGTGTGTGGCGAGAATTGGGGCCATTGGCGCGAGCGGATATTTATCGCTGCCGACTCCATCATTGCAAAACACACCAGCAGGGCGGATCTGGTGGTCCGCTGCAATGCCGGGTTTATCGTCATATTTGCCGAGCTCGACCAGGACGATGTCCGCAAGGTCTGCAACGAAATTGCGGCGCGGGTCCGGGAGTTTTTCCTCGGCTCGGAAGAATTTGCGCATCTCGGCCTGCGCATGGAAGCCTCGCGGGTTTCGGCGAACGAGTTCGCGCGGAAAATCCAGCAGGCCCGCGCGGAGGTCCTGCCTACAGCAGCGACGGCCCATCCCGAAGACGAATTCCAGGATGCCCATGCCGCCACGCCGCAGCCGGTTCTGCGGGGACAGGTCCCGAAAGTCATGATTGCCTTTCTGCCGGTCTGGTCGGCCACAGCCGAAGCCGTGGGGACGTTTTTCTGTGTGCCATACCGCAAGACACGCGATGGCGGCCTGATCTATGGTCAGGAGGTCCTGACCGGGAGTGCAAGTCCGCAGGACCGTCTGACCCTGAACGTCCATATCGTCCGGCGCACAATCGAGGCTCTGAACGCCCTGGATGAGCGCGGGCTGAAATCCGCCATCGGTCTTTCGATCAGCTATTCCGTGCTGGCCATGGCCCGCACGCGCGTGCCCCTGATGCAGGAGCTGGCGGCCATTCCAGAGCACTTCAAGCGGCAGGTCCTGATCCGTATTGACGGCACACCCGTCGATGCACCCGCCGGCCAGATTTCAGAACTGACGCGGATCGCTTCCCAGTATTGCGGGCAGCTGATCATGGAATTGCCGATGCGGCCGCCCTCTTTCGAGCGGTTTGCCGGGGCAAAAATCGATGTGGTCGGACTTCAGCTGCTGAACAGACAGGATACGCTGTATCAGCACCGGCCGGAAATCGAACGGCATGTGCTGGATGCGCGGCGCCGCAACCGCGCGCTCTACCTGGCCAATTGCCAGTCCAGGGCGGTGGTGCGGGAAGCCGCGGCGCACGGTCTCAACTTCTTTGCCGGACCGGCCATCGGCGCGCCGCTGGACATGCCGTCGGCGCCTTACCGGCTGTCATGGAATCAGGTCGGACAGTTGCGGAGTGCTGCCGCCCAGGCCGGCCGCCATCAGGCGAACGGCTAACCTCCCGTGCGGCGGGCCTCGAAGGGAACAGAAGGACTGGCAAGTAGCATCAGCAATCGAATCGATCTTAGGTTATTTGATTGATGAAAGGTCGGCGTACGCTGAAATCGATGAGACGTGAAAAAAGAAACAAAAATTCGTCTTCGATACGAACGAGCGGTTGGCTATTTGTCGGACCTGATATCCCCATGGCCCGAAAAAGACTTTTTGATTTTGATTTGGGCCACCTACAAACTTGGCCGCAGCCCGAATGCTGTGTCGGCCAGAGCAATTCAGCCGCCTAGAGACCTTAGACGGGCCAATTCGTTTCTAGAGTTGGGAGTGTTTCCATGGGAGCTGGAAACGTTACTCAACGAATATTTTGTAAGCGCCAGAGTTGAAGAACCAAAAAGGCGTTTGGGGTCACCCGATGAAAATTGGAACCAAATCGCCCTTATGCTGTCCAAGCTTAGGCATCTTGAAAATTCTGAATTTCTGTATTTTGGACGGTCGCAAAGTATTTGGGCAGAGATGCGCCGAATTCCGCATCGACAATTTTTTTGGCAACAAGACATAACGAATAAACTCTATCTATTTCGAGCCGCATATCTGTTTGGCAAAGAGTTCGATGAAATTTATTACGCCGATTATGGTTCCTGTTTCGAAAAAGTATTCAAAACAGGTTTTGCATATTTTGCCCATTTCATGAGCCAACCTATCGCCAAAGACTTCGTGGACCTTCGCGAACTGGGCATAGATGAGGAAACAAATAGAGCAGTTCTGGAGCGTCTATGTTTGTCAATTGACGCTGCTAAGGTTGAAGATGAGCGGCCAAAATATACAGGTTACCGATCAAGCTTACTGCGCCCGAATCCTATCATCAGAACAGACGATGGCTCACTTTTTTGTCCGTTGGTAGAGTTGCTTTTTGAGCGAATAACATTGGGCCTTTACTACGATCTGGTCAAAGCCGGTCCTGAGGTGATGAAAGCAGTTTCAAAAAATTTCGAGAATTACGTCACGCTTATTTTTTCTGAGATCTCCGGATTGGATTCCGTTGAAACGGAATTTGTCTACAAGACTGGCAAAGAAAAAATCTTATCTCCGGATGTCCTTGGGATTCGCGACGGATCGCTAGACATGATCGTTGAATGCAAACTCAAACGTATGCCGGTTTCAATGAAATTTGGTGACGCTGACCTATCGGGCAGGATCGTTGACGATCTCGCTAAAGCGATCGTTCAGATATGGAAGTTTCATGATGACGTGTGCCTAGGGAGGGTCGGTTTAGGCTACAGCTCCGAAACAGAACCGCTTGGTCTGGTTGTTACATTGGACGACTGGTTCACTCTCAATAGTGCATTCGTCGATTATCTTCTCGACAAAGCGAGAGAAATTGCTGCCGAAAAAATTCACGATTTCCGCGAAGAAAAGGAAATTCCCGTTGCGTTTATGTCTATCGGTGACCTTGAGGAGATAGCCGGTCGTGCGAGCTATGATGATCTTCGTAGGTTTGTTTTGCTGTCTACCGACACCGATCTTGCTGGATGGAATAAAGCAGGCTTGTTCAAAGATAAGATTTCGAAGAATCCGCGAGTGGCATTCAAATTTCTTGATGATTTGGACAAAGTCTTGCCAGGTTGGGGCCAGTGGGCAGACGGCGACGCAGCGGGCTAACCGCCCGTGCGGCGCGCCTCGTTGATGTGACCCCGGATCAACAGCGCGGCCACAGCCTCTTCGTCACTGGCGGCCAGATCGAGCGCGCGCTGCATATCCGCTTCTGCGGCATCCAGATCCCCCAGCTCGTATCGGGCTTGGGCGCGTGTGCGCCAGGCGTCGAAATTCCGCGGTTCAAACGAGATCGCCTGTGCGGCATCGGCCTCAACCGCCGCCCATTCGCCCATTCCGGCGGCGGCGCGGGCGCGTCCCAGCCAGAGCGGCGCGGATTGCGGAGAAAAATCCAGAGCCCGGGCATAGACGCGGCGCGCTTCTTCGGGATGTCCGGCGCTCATCCAGGCTTCACCGGCCTCGGCGAGATAGAGGACTTTCATGGTGTCCGGGCCGCCATCCGGGGCTTCGGCCAGCGCCTGCAGGCGGAAAGCGCCTTCCTCTTCCTCGCCCAGCGCGATCAGCGCGCGGGCCACGCAATGGCGGGCGGGCCAGCCGCCACCTTCATAGCGCCAGGCCAAAGCGTCCTCATAAGCCGCATCGGCATTGACCTCTATGCCGGCGAGACAGGCTTCATACCGGTCATGATCAGGCGCCTGCGCGAAGGCCATGGAGGTGGCGGCCGCGCTGGCCGCAGCTGCTAAAACAAGACGCTTCATGTCCGGGACTCCCCAATGCTCATTGGACCCAGCATAGGCGGGGGCTAGATTGGCGTCCATGACACACACCCGCTCAGCCTTGTTATTGGGTTACGGCTATGTCGCAAAAGCCACGGCACCGCTCCTGCGGGCGCAGGGATTTGCGCTGTCCGGGACCACGCGATCGCCGGTCAAGGCCGGCGAAATGGCAGAGCGGGGAATCACGCCGCTTATCAATCCGGACGCGGCGGCCCTGCGCACCGCGATGAGCGAGGCGAGCCATATCCTGGTGTCGGTCCCGCCGGGAGAGAGTGGTGATCCGGTCCTCGATATGCTGATGCCTTGTCCAGCCCTTCCGAAGCTGGAATGGCTGGGATATCTCTCCACGACCGGGGTTTATGGCGATGCGGCCGGGGGATGGGTCGATGAGGACACACTGCCGCGTCCCGATGAAGCGCGCTCGCAGCGGCGGCTGGCGGCGGAGCAGGGCTGGCAGGCGTTTTCTGCCCGGACACGCATATTCCGGCTGGCCGGTATTTATGGGCCGGGCCGAAGCGCTCTGGACCGGCTGAAGGACGGGACGGCGCGGCGCATCGTCAAGCCGGGGCAGGTTTTCTCGCGCATTCATGCCGGCGATATCGCGGCCGCGCTGATGGCCTCGATCGCGCGCCCCGAGCCGGCCGGCCCCTTCAATCTCTCAGATGACGAACCCGCGCCGCAAGCCGATGTCATCGCTCACGCAGCCGGATTGCTGAGCGTGGATCCGCCACCAGAGGAGGCGTTCGAGACCGCTGAGATGAGTGCGATGATGCGCAGCTTCTTTTCGTCCTCGCGCCGTGTCTCGAGTGAGAAAACCCGCACACAGCTGGGCTGGACGCTGCAATACCCCACCTACCGGGAGGGTCTTGAGGCGATTTACGCGGCCTCGATCTGATCCGCCAGTGCTTCGGCTGTGGATATCAGCCGGGCCAGTTCCGGGCCCGATGACAGGCGGTGATCGCCTGACTTGATCAGGGTGAAGACACAGTCATCGCTGGTCAGCACGTCCATGCATTTGCGGGCATGCTCCCAAGGCACGCTCTCATCCAGCAGGCCTTGCAGGATGTGCACCGGGCCATCGAACCGGATGGGCGCGCCGAGCACGGACCAGTTGCGGCCGTCCTCGATCAGTTTCCGGGTCACGATGAAGGTTTCATCATCATAGGGCGAAGGTTCTTCATAGCGCCCCGTGGCCAGAATGGTCTCGCGGACGGTATCGGAAAATCCCGGCCACATCAGTTCCGAGGTGAAATCCGGTGCCGGGGCGATGAGCAGCATGCCGGCCAGCCGGCTGGCGCGTTCCCTTGCGGCAAGAAGGCTGATCCAGCCACCCATGGAGGACCCGACAAGGATGTGCGGACCGGAAGCGAGTTCGTCGATGACGGCGAGCGCATCCTCGCGCCAGCGGCTGATCGTGCCGTCCTCGAAATCACCGGATGACTGGCCGTGTCCGAAATAGTCAAAGCGCAGGAAGCCGCGGCCCGTTGCTGCCGCCCAGGCGTCCAGCGCGAGGGCTTTCGTGCCGTTCATGTCCGACTTGAACCCGCCGAGCCAGAGAAAGTTGGCCTTGCCGGGCTGCGCGCCACGCCGGACATAGGCGATCTGTTCCCCGTCCGGGCGGTCAAGATGCTGGATGACCGGCGAATTTGTCATGATCGAAGTCCTGTGAAACAAGAATATGCGACCTTTCCCGCAAACCGTATATGCGGGTCAAGACCTGTCACAGGAGACACCGATCCGATGAAAGTGCTGCAGGTCATTCCCGGTCTGGACACCGGCGGGGCGGAACGCACCACGATCGAGATCGCGCATGCCCTGGTCCGCGCCGGTCATGGCGCGCTGGTGGCCAGCGAGGGCGGCACGATGGAGGCCGAGCTGACGGACGCGGGTGGCGAGCTGATCCGCTTGCCCCTGGCCACAAAGAATCCGGTGACGATGCTTGCCAATGCCGGCCGCCTGAAGGCGCTGATCCGGGAGCGCGGTATAGATATTGTCCATGCCCGTTCGCGCGCACCGGCCTGGAGTGCGCTGTGGGCGGCGCGGGCGGCGGGTGTGAAATTCGTGACCACCTATCACGGCACCTATAATGCCAGGTCCGGCCTGAAGCGTTTCTACAATTCGGTGATGGCGCGCGGGGACCGGGTGATCGCGAATTCGGAATTTATCCGGGATCATATCGTTTCCGAGCACGGGCTGGCCGCCCATGACATCACCGTCATTCCGCGCGGCGTGGATGTGGAGCGGTTTGCGGCAAGTGATGCGATCCGGCGGCGGAGCCGGGACCTGGTATCGGAATGGGCGCTGCCGGAGGCCCGCTTCATTGCCCTGTTGCCGGCCCGGCTGACCCGCTGGAAAGGCCAGCTGGTGGCCATCCGGGCGCTGGGGCATATGAAAGTCGGCGGGCAGGACCTGCCGGTGCTGGTTCTGGTCGGCGGCGATCAGGGCCGCACCGCCTACCGGGAGGAAATCGAATTGCTGATCGGCCGCCACGGGCTGGAGAAAGACGTCTGGATTGTGGGGCATTGTGACGACATGCCCGCCGCATTTGCGTCCGCGGATGTGGCGTTGAATCCGTCGACCGATCCGGAAGCCTTCGGGCGGACAGCGGCAGAGGCCAGTGCGGCCGGACTGCCGGTCATTGCCGCGGATCATGGCGGCGCGCGCGAAGTTGTCGAGGACGGTGTCACCGGCTGGCGCACGCCGCCCGGCGATGCGGCTGCGCTCGCAAAAACATTGCAAGCGGCGATGGAGCTTGATATCGCCGCGCGTCAGGCCATGGGTGAGGCGGGCCGGCAACGGGTTATGAACCGTTTTACGGTCACTTCGCTGCAGACTTCCACCTTGCGGGTCTATGGCGAGCTTCTAGAGTGAGTGCATGAACGACGCGGTCAAAGACATTATCTACGTCCTCCTGTGGGGCGATCTGCCGTCGACGGTGCGCGGTCTGGCGGCCTGTCAGCGTATCCGCGAGGCGCATCCGCGCGCGCGGCTGATCCTTCTGACCGCGCCCGATTATGAAGCCCTGCTCAAACACTGCCCCTATTTCAGCCAGATCGAAACCGATGCAACGGCCACCGGCCCGGCCGGAAAGCTGACCGCCAAGCGTATCAAGGTGACGAAGCCCAAATATGTCTATGACCTGGTGGGCGATGCCGATGCACGCCGGATCAAGGGCGGGTTGCGGTTTTCGGGCGTCAAATGGATTGATGCCGCGCCGCGCGAAATGGCCGGCATTCACCCCGTGGAAGCGGCGGCGGCGGCGCTGGGCCGGTCCGGGCTGGGCCGCGAGGACTACCGGCTCGGGGAAGCGCCGGCACCGGATGTGTCCTGGGTCGATTATCTCGCCCGCACCTCGCGTATGCTGGAACCGGAATATTTCGGCCTGAACGGGCCCTTTGCCCTGCTGGCCCCCGCCGGTGAAGAGGTGAAAGCCAATCTGCGCTGGCCGCGCGAGCGCTGGGCCTCGCTGGCCGCGGCGCTGCTGGAGGTCGGTATCACGCCGGCCATTGTCGGTGGCCCCTCGGCCCGGGATGTCGGGCGTTTTGTCGCCGAGACGGTTGCCAATTCGCGCGATGTGACCGGAAAGGCCAAGCTGGTCCAGCTGGCCGGGCTGGCGCGCCGCACGCGCTTTGTCTTCGGCGAGGACACCGACCTTTTACATTTGCTGGTCGCGGCCGGACCGCCGGCTGCGGCGCTCTATCCGGATGGCGAAGACCCTGTGCTGAAAGCCCCGCGCGGCGCCTCGCCTGTCGTGTTGCTGCACGCGCCGGTGCTGGCGCAGGTGACTGCTGCAGAAGCGTTGCAGGCCATGCGTGTGGCGGGCGGATTCGAGGAATCACCGCGTGCGGCTTGATTTTCCCCGCCCGACCCTCATAACACCTTACCGCTGCAGTGCGGAAAGGGGGGCTGTCTCTTGACCGTCGCCTTTTTCAAAGTCTGTGGTATTTTTCTGTTTCAGGCCATTAGTGGAGAAGTTACATAGCTCGCCGACCATTTGCCGCGCCCGCCCCCAAAAAAGAGGGCCCCCGCATAAACGAAGATATTCGCGTTCCCCGCGTCCTGCTCATCGATGAACACGGTGAAAAGCAGGGAATCATGCCGACTGATGCGGCCATTGAAGCTGCACTGGAGGCGGGGCTTGATCTCGTCGAGGTGTCGCCGAATGCCGATCCGCCGGTCTGCAAGATCCTGGATTACGGCAAGCTGAAATACGCCGAACAGAAAAAGAAGGCGGAAGCCCGCAAGAAGCAGAAGACGCAGGATATCAAAGAGATCAAGATGCGTCCGAACATTGATACTCATGATTATGAGGTCAAGACGCGAGCCATGACGCGCTTTTTCGAGGATGGCGACAAGGTCAAGGTGACGCTGCGTTTCCGGGGCCGTGAAATGGCTCACCAGGATCGCGGCATGGACGTGATGAACCGCGTCAAGGAAGACTTTGCCGACATTGCGAAGGTGGAATTCGAGCCCAAGCTCGAAGGCCGCCAGATGACGATGGTGCTCGCACCGCGCTAGAAAACCGCATCCATTTCCCGCCACACGCGAATTGTGGCGGGAGTTTGCGGGCTTTCCGGCCATGCGACGATTTTTCCGTTCAAGCGGGGTTCACGTATTACCGGGTTTTAATGCTAGTCTCTATCGCGAGTCTGGACGGGGAGGACCTTTCCAGTCCGCGCCGTCTCCGATGGTCGGAGGCGGGCGATTTAAAGGGGACAGTATCATGCTTCGTAAACTCACACTTTCTGCCGCTGCTTCTGCTCTGGCCGTCTTTGCCATGGCCGGTGCCGCCGAGGCCCAGGACTGGCGGCTGAACCCGTCCTATGGCAGCGTTTCTCTGGTTTCCGGCTTTTCTCCGGACCCGTATCTGGTCAGCCTGCAATCCGGCGGCTCCATTGATGCCTCGCGTTCCATCGGCGGCTCGTGCCGCGGTTTTGTGGCCAATGCGCCTGATTTCCGCCTGCAATACCAGGCCGGTAATGTGTTGCCGCTGATCATCTCGGTCAGCTCGAATGCGGACACCACGCTGGTCATCAACGCCCCGGATCAACGCTGGTATTGCGATGATGATGGCGGCCAGGGCCTGAACCCGTCTCTGCGCTGGAACAGCCCGATGACCGGGCAGTACGACATTTATGTTGGCACTTACGGTAATGCGTCCTACCAGAATGCGACGCTGTCGATTTCCGAGCTCCGCTCTTACTGATCGGCATTCAAACGGACCGGGGAGGCCCATCATGAAATCCATCCTTCCGGCCCTTGGCGTGGCGGCTCTTGCCGCCGCGTCCGTGGCCGCCCAAGATATCACCCAGCCGCCAAGCTATGGCTCCATCACGCTGGATTCCGGCTTCCTGCCGGATCCGCACAGTGTTCAACTCCGTGCCGGGGGCAGTATCCCCGTCAATGTGAGTGGCAGCGGAGCGTGCCGGGGGCATATTTCCAGCGCGCCGGACTTCAATGTCTATTACACGGCCGGTTCGTTTGACCTTTTCATTTCCGCCATCTCGCAAACCGATACCACGCTGATCGTCAATGATCCGCGCGGCAACTGGATCTGTGATGATGATGGCGGCGAAGGTGCCTTCAATCCGGGCGTCCAGATCGAGCGTCCGGCGTCCGGGCTCTACAATGTCTGGATCGGCACCTATTCCAGCTCCGGCGGCACACCGCCGGCAACGCTCTTTGTGTCCGAAATCGGCTTCGGTCCGCGTCCGGTCGGCAGCGGCGGCGGACTCGATTTCACTTTACCGGCCAATTATGGCGGCCAGTCCCTGCAGACCGGATTCATTCCCGATCCGGTCAATATCCAGATTGCGGCCGGCGGCAATATTGATGTGTCGGAAGCCGGGATCGGCGATATGTGCTGGGGCTATGCGTCCGCGGCACCGGATTACGAGCTGACCTATTCGGCCGGCAATTCGTTCGATCTCTTTTTGTCGGCGACGTCGGACCGCGATACCGTGCTTGTCGTCAACGGGCCGGACGGGCGATGGCATTGTAATGATGACATGGTCGGCCTCAATCCGGGTATTGTCTTCGATAACCCGCAATCAGGCGTCTATGACATCTGGGTCGGCACCTATTCCGCGTCGGCCGGAACGCCGCCGGCGACACTGAGCATCTCCGAACTTGGCTTCGGCGTGAATGGCGATGCTTCCGGCAGCGGCTTCAATCCCTTTGAAGGCAGCGGTTCGGGCGAGCTGGATTACACCCTGCCAGCCAATTATGGCGGCCAGTCCCTGCAAGCTGGCTTTGTGCCGGACCCGGTCAATATCCAGATTGCGGCGGGCGGCGACATTGATGTGTCTTCCACGTCCATCGGGGACCGCTGCTGGGGTTATACAACCGCGGCACCGGATTACGAGCTGACTTATTCGGCGGGCAATACATTCGACCTCTACCTGTCGGCGACATCCGACCGGGATACGGTGATGATCGTCAATGCCCCCGATGGCAGCTGGCATTGCAATGATGATGGCGCGGAGGGCCTCAATCCGGGCCTCGTCTTCGAAAGCCCGCAATCGGGTGTCTACGACATCTGGGTCGGGACGTATTCGTCTTCGGCCGGCACACCTGCGGCGACCTTGCATATCTCCGAGATCGAGTTTGGCGGCGCGCCCGTGCCTGACGTCAATCTGCTCGATTATTCGCTTACCTCGAATTACGGCTCCGTATCACTGCAAAGCGGGTTCACGCCGGATCCCTATAATGTCCAGCTTGCCGCGGGCGGCGATATCGATGTCCGCGAGAACGGCCCGGACGGGTGCTGGGGCTATACAACAGCCTCACCGGACTTCGAGCTGAACTATACGGCCGGCAGTGTGTTCGACCTGTTCATTTCCGCCACGTCCGGCAGCGACACGGTGCTGATTGTCAATGCGCCTGACGGCAGCTGGTGGTGCAATGATGACGGGGCGGAAGGCCTCAATCCGGGGATCGAGTTCACCAGTCCGGACTCGGGTGTCTATGACATCTGGGTGGGGACGTATTCGTCATCGGCGGGAACACCGCCAGCGACGCTGCATATCTCCGAACTCGCCTTCGGCGACAACTAGACCCGGAATTGATTCCGGCGTGGAAAGGGCGGTCTTGCGGGGCCGCCCTTTTTGCACAGCGAGACGGCAAACAGTGCTTTGAATTCCTGTAATGTTATATTATATCATTTCAGGACAAGGATGAGCACGCCCCCATGACCCACCGCACCCGATCCCTTCTCGACATGTCCGGCACCGGGCTATCGCTGATCTGCCTGCTGCACTGTCTGGCCCTGCCGACGGCAGCGGTGGCGGCACCCGCGCTGGCTCCGGAACTGGCCGAGCGGCTGTCGCTGGTCGATGGCCGGGCGCATCTGATCCTGTTTCTGCTGGCCGCGCCGGTGACCTTGCTGGCCTTTTTCTGGGGCGAGCGGACCATGCGCGCCGGGCGCTGGACGATGGCTTTTGCCGGGCTCGGCCTGGTCCTGATGCTGACCGGGGCAGCCCATATCGTGGCGCAACCCGTCGAAACAATACTCACGGTGACCGGGGTCAGCCTGCTGATGGGTGCCCATATTGCCAACTGGCGCCGCCGTCAGGCGGAAGGCCATGTTCATGCCCGCGATTGCGGGATGTGCGAGGACTAATCCAGCCGCCGCCGCGCAATCATCCGTCCCAGCCACGGGAAAAGCAGGACAAAGCCGAACAGGCTCATGCCCAGCGCGAACAGGCTGGCGAGGATCAAGAGCGGATGGTTGAAGTCCGACCGGTCATCATAATCCATGATGTGCAGCATCCAGAAGAAATCATAGATCCGCCAGACATCATTGCGCCGTGCGATAATCTCGCCCGTGGCCGCGCTGACATAGAGCCGCGTGCCTTCGCCATCGGCGAAATCCACACGCCACGACGGGCCGGGCCGCCGCGATTCCCAGGTCGGTTCGGCAAAGAGGGTGACGGCTGCGATCTCCGGTTCACCGGCATAGTCGGCCCGCGCCACCTCGATCGCGGCCTGCTCGTCAATGGGTGACAGGACCTCGCCGGAAACGGCATCAACAATCAGCGCGGCTTCGCCCTCGCGGCCGAATTCATAGATGGTCCGCCCCAGCCAGGGCCGTAATTCGGCGCTTGATGGCATAATGCCGGCCCGTGCTGCCGCATCCTGCGGCGCCATAACGCCAGCCAGATCCAGCGCGGCGGCCGACTCGGCAATATTATGTTCACCGCGCACCCGTTCAATGGGAATGGCGCTCATTACCAGACCGCCTGCGACCCAGGCCAGAACCTGCAAACCGATAATCAGCGCCGCCCATTTGTGCAGGCGAATCAGCCATCTCTTCATGATGTCGTTTTCCTGTTGCCAGAGCATGAGTCTATCCGGACAAGACCGGCCCTGTCGAGCAAGGGCTGACCGGGACTGCCGCCGCATGGGTGGCTTGCATTTATCACGCTTTGCCCGTATGACGCGCGCTCTTTGATGACCACCGGCGGTCCGGGCCAATCGACATGCCCGGCAGCCGACGAACGCAAGGCGGAGTGATCTGCCGGAAATGGAGCGAAAATGTCGAAGTTGAAGACCAAGAGCGGCGCCAAGAAGCGTTTCAAGCTCACGGCGACTGGCAAGGTGAAAGCCGGACAGGCCGGAAAACGTCACGGCATGATCAAGCGGACCAACAAACAGATCCGCAACAAGCGCGGCACCACCGTCATGGCGGATGCCGACCAGAAGATCGTGAAAAAGAATTACATCCCCTACGGCCTTTAAGGCCCGGGATTACCCGTTACGGAGCTTGAATCATGGCACGAGTTAAACGCGGCACCGTCTCCCGCGCCCGCCACAAAAAAGTCATTTCCCAGGCCAAAGGTTATTATGGCCGCCGGAAAAATGTTTACCGTGTTGCCGTACAGGCGGTCGAAAAGGCCGGCCAGTACGCCTATCGCGACCGCCGCGCCAAGAAGCGCAATTTCCGCGCTCTGTGGATCCAGCGGATCAATGCCGGTGCGCGTCTGCACGGCACGACCTATTCCCGATTTATGGCCGGCCTCACGAAGGCCGGAATCGAAGTGGACCGCAAGGTGCTCTCCGATCTGGCCATTCGGGAACCCGAGGCCTTCAAAGCCCTGGTCGACCAGGCACAGGCCGCGCTGGACTAACGTCTGATGGCCCTCGAGATGAAGCCCGCTTGCCAGACGTGCGAGCGGGCGCTTCTCCCGGACGGCCCGGCCTTTATCTGCAGCTTTGAATGCTCCTTCTGCGCGCCCTGCACCGAGGATGTTCACAAACATGTCTGCCCGAATTGCGGCGGCGAGCTCGTGGCCCGGCCCAAACGCATAAAGCGGTCCTGATCCCCTCGCCATTTCCGTTTCCGGGCGGTAGACCAGCGCACAAGCGCTGTGTGATGCGAGGACGAGACCCATGGCCGGACCCGGCGATATCGATGCCCTGAAAACCGAATTGCTGTCCGCGGTGGAGGCCGCCGCCGATGAGGCTGCGCTGGAAGCCTTGCGCGTTGAAGCGCTCGGCAAGAAGGGACAGATCTCCCTGATGATGCGCTCGCTGGGCCAGATGAGCCCGGAGGAACGTCAGACGATGGGCCCGGCGCTCAACGGGCTGAAGGACACGATTGGCGAAGCCATTGCGGCGAAGAAAGCCGCGCTTGAGGATGCCGCACTGGATGCGCGCCTCGCCACCGAGCGCGCCGATGTCACCCTGCCCATCCGTCCCGAACCGCGCGGCAAGCTGCATCCGGTCACCCAGGTGATGGAAGAGCTCGCCGTCATTTTTTCGGATATGGGCTTTACCGTCGCGGAAGGCCCGGATGTGGAAGATGATTTCCACAATTTCACCGCCCTGAACTTTCCCGAAGGCCATCCGGCGCGTGATACGCACGATACCTTCTTCATGAAACCGCGTGAAGATGGCTCGCAGATGGTTCTGCGCACGCACACCTCGCCGGTGCAGATCCGCACGATGATGACGCAGAAACCGCCGATCCGGATCATCGCGCCGGGCCGCGTCTATCGCTGTGACTGGGACCAGACCCACACGCCGATGTTCCACCAGGTCGAGGGCCTTGTCATCGACAAGGGTGCTCATATGGGCCACCTCAAGGGCATCCTCATGGATTTCCTGGCCGCGTTTTTCGAGACCGACACGGTCGAGGCGCAATTCCGCCCGCACCATTTCCCCTTCACCGAACCGTCCGCCGAGATGGACGTGAAGTATTCCCGCGCCGGGGATGCCGTGAAGATCGGCGAAGGCGACAGCTGGATGGAGATTCTCGGTTGCGGCATGGTGCATCCGAATGTGATCCGCTCCTGCGGGCTGGATCCGGATGAGTATCAGGGCTTTGCCTGGGGGATGGGGGTCGACCGCCTCGCCATGCTGAAATATGGCGCGCCGGATCTGCGCGATTATTTCGCCAATGACACGCGCTGGCTGGCGCATTACGGCTTCTCGCCGCTCCTGCAAGCCAATCTGGCAACAGGGTTGAGCTGATGTTTTGCGTAAACTCCATTTTCTCCCCCTGCTTGCGGGGGGAGTGTCCCGTAGGGACGAGGGGGGCGAATGGCGGGTGTCATCTTGCCCCCTCCGTCAGCTTCGCTGACACCTCCCCCGTGAACGGGGGAGGAAAAAGGAGGCGCTGATGCTTAAGTGGTTCAAATACAATCATCAGGCGCTCACCGCTATCGGCGCGATGGCCGTCGGTCTCGCGGCGCTTTATGTGGCGTGGGATCAGGCGCGGGTGATGCGCGCCCAGCAACATGGCGCGGTGGTACCCGCCCTGCAGGTGGATGCGTTTACGCGGACCGTTGACGACCAGCTCACGCTGGGTTTGCGCGTAGCGAATAATGGTGTTGGTCCGGCCTTTATCCGCAATGTCACACCGCTGCAGGATGGAGAGCCGGTGGAGCGCATTGATGGCATGTTCAGCGGCATGCCCGAAGAACAGGCCGACCGGTCCTGGGTGACGCTGACCAGCCGGGTCATTGCGCCCGGCGAGCTGGTCACGCCGTTATCGGCGGCCTGGCCGGCGGACGAGGTGGATGCGGACCATATTGCCGCGCTGTTCGCGGAATGGGAACGCTGGGATGTCGAGATCTGCTACTGCTCGGTCTTCGACCGCTGCTGGGTCGCCACCGTTCAGGTGCGGGACCGGCGGCCCGTCGCTTCCTGTCCGGACCCCGGGATTGATGTCTTCGAACGTTATGGTTCGGAAGCCTTCATCCCGCCGCCATCACTTCAAGACGATACTCCAGAAACGGCGGGAGCCGATCAATGAAATTCACCCTTTCCTGGCTGAAAGCGCATCTGGAAACAGAGGCTTCCATCGATGACATTGTCGAGGCGATGACCATGGCGGGTCTGGAAGTCGAGCATGTCGACAATCCGGCCGAAGCCCTGTCCGCCTTCACCGTGGCGCATGTGATCTCGGCGGAAAAACACCCTGACGCGGACAAGCTGAAAGTCTGCACGGTGGAGACGTTTGAAGGCACCAAGCAGATTGTTTGTGGCGCGCCCAATGCGCATGCCGGAATGAAGGCGGTTTATGCGCCGCTCGGCACGTATATTCCGGGCGCGGATTTCGCGCTGGACAGGAAGCCGCGCAAGATCCGCGGTATTGAATCCCACGGCATGCTGTGTTCCGCGAAGGAGCTGAATGCCGGTGAGGATCATGACGGTATTATCGACCTCAAAGGCGACTGGGCGATCGGCGCACCCGCCGCCGAGGCGCTGGGCGCGAATGATCCTGTCATTGATTTTGAAGTGACGCCCAACCGCCCGGACTGGCTGGGCGTGGACGGGATTGCGCGCGATCTGGCCGCTGCCGGGCTGGGCAAGGTGATCACGCCGGCACCGAAGCAGATCAGGGGCGCCTTTCCGTGTCCGATCGAGATCCGGCTGGAATGGCCGGAGGCCTGCCCGGTGTTTGCCGGGCGCTATATTCGCGGCGTGAAGAATGGTCCCTCGCCGGACTGGCTGAAGCGGCGGCTGGAAGCCATCGGCCTGCGTCCGATCAATATCCTCGCCGATATCACCAATTTCGTGTCCTATGACCGGTGCCGCCCCCTGCACGTCTATGATGCCGGCAAGATCGGCCAGACGATTGTGGCGCGCCGGGGCAAGGGCGACGATCAAGTTTGGAACGACCACAGCACACGCGAGAGAGTAGCCACGGCAAATCAAACGATTGATATTCTTGAAGCCGGAGGCGATCCGGCTCGTGTGCTAATTGAAAAGTCTGGAAGATCAAAATCTGAGTTGCTGGAAGAAGCGTGGGCTGTTTTTGACGGCTTGGACGCATTCCGTGCATTGGACGGAAAAACTTATTGGGCCAACCCAGAACAATGCGTGATTGCGGACGATCGGCACATATTGGGTTTTGGCGGTGTGATGGGCGGGGAAGAGTCCGGTGTCACCGACGGCACCGTTAATGTCTTCCTCGAATGCGCCTGGTTCGATCCGGAAATCACCCGTGCGACGGGCCGGGCGACCGGCATTGAATCCGATGCGCGTTATCGCTTCGAGCGCGGTGTCGATACCGGTTCCATCGAGACCGGAATCGATCTGGCCACGCAGTTGATCGTCGAATTGTGCGGGGGCGAGGTGTCCGAAATCCGTATGGCGGGTGAAGCCCCGTCGGCGCCAGAGCCGATCGAGTTTCCGGTCTCCGAGGTCAAACGCCTGACCGGGCTGGACCTGCCGGGCGGTATCGTCACGAAAATCCTGATGGATCTGGGCTTCGGCGTCGCCGGAAGCGGCGATACGCTGCATGTGGAAGTGCCGACCTTCCGCCGTGATTGCTCGATGAAGGCCGATCTCGTCGAGGAGATTGCGCGAATTCACGGCTATAACCGGATCGAGGCCGTCTCGCTGCCGAAACTGCCGGGGCGGCGCGAGCCGACCGCCACCGAGGGGCAGAACCGGGCGCGGCATGCGCGCCGGGCGCTGGCGGTGCGCGGCTATCATGAGGCGGTCACATGGTCCTTCTGCCACCGCGATCAGGCCGCCCTGTTCGGCGGTCATGGCAAGGGGCTGGAACTGGCCAATCCGATTTCGTCCGATCTTGATGTGATGCGGCCGACCGCGCTGATCCATCTCCTGACCGCGCTGCAGGAGAATGCCGACAAGGGTATCGAGGATCCGCGCCTGTTCGAGGCCGGGCCCGTCTATCTGACCGACAAGCCGGACGGCCAGCGCATGGCGGTGTCCGGTGTGCGCTATTGTGCCGCCGGCCGCCACTGGGCCGGGACGCGCGAAGCCGACCTGTTTGACGCCAAGGCGGATGCGATCGCGGCGCTGGAAGCCGCCGGTGCGCCGGTGGAGTCGCTGCAGGCCGCGGCCGAGGCGCGTAACTGGTGGCATCCGGGGCGCTCCGGCGTTTTGCGTCTGGGGCCGAAAAACGTGCTGGCCGAATTCGGCGAGCTGCACCCGCGGGTGCTGAAGGCGCTGGGCGTCGAGGGGCGCGTCATCGGGTTTGAAATCCTGCTCGACGGCATTCCGTCACCGAAGAAGAAGGCGGAGACCAAGGCGCGTCCGGCGCTTGACCGGGCCGGGCTGACGCCGGTGAAGCGCGACTTTGCCTTCCTCGTTGATTCCGCCGTGGCCGCGGACACGCTGGTGCGCGCCGCGAAAGGTGCCGACAAGGCGATGATCACGGATGTCTCGGTGTTTGATGTCTATGCCGGCAAGGGCGTGCCCGAGGGCCAGGTTTCGCTGGCCATCGAGGCCGTGATCCAGCCGCGTGAGAAAACCCTCACCGACAAGGAAATCGATTCGGTCGCGGCGAAGATTGTTGCGTCGGTTGAAAAGGCGACGGGGGCCATTCTTCGGGGGTAGATGTCCTCCCCCGTTTACGGGGGAGGTGCCGAGCCTGCGAGGCGGAGGGGGCCGCCCCCCTCGTCGCTCCGCGACACTCCCCCCGCAAGCAGGGGGAGAAAGCTCAACGCTGCAAGCCGCCCTGCGTCAGGCCGAGCGGCGGTTTTCACCATTGGGACGCGGGGACCGGGACTGACCCGGCTTTCCGCCACCGGCCGGTTTGAACTTGCTCTTGCCGAAGCGTTTCGGCGACGCATTGCCATTTCCGGCCGCTGCGTTGCCCTGACCGTCCGGCCGCGGGCCGCGATTGCGGTTACGGCCGCCGCGGGGACGGGATTTCTTGACCGGTGCCGGACCGCGCGGCTCCTCGGTGAAGGGCTTGGAGGGGTGTTGTTCCACGCCATCCTCATTGGTGACGGCCAGGCGATAGCCGATGAGGCGTTCGATATCCTTCAACAGCGGCTTTTCTTCCTCGTCACAGAAGGCCACGGCAATGCCGGTACTGCCGGCACGCGCGGTACGGCCAATGCGGTGGACATAGGATTCCGGCACATTCGGCAATTCGAAATTGATGACGTGTGAAACACCGTCAATGTCGATACCACGCGCCGCAATATCGGTGGCCACGAGGATCTGCGTCTTGCCTTTCTTGAAGGCATCAAGGGCCCGCTGGCGCTGGTTCTGGCTCTTGTTGCCATGAATGGCATCCGCGCCGAGGCCGGCCTTGGCCAGACGCTGGGCGACCTTGTCGGCACCGCGCTTGGTGCGGGTGAAGACAATGCCGCTGGTCATTTCCGGCACGCTGAGCACGCGCACGAGGCGCTCCAGCTTTTGCGGCCGGTCAAGGAACTGGACCGACTGGGTGATCTGCTCGATCGGACGGGCGACCGGCGCGACCGAGATCTGGACCGGATCGGTCAGGAAATCATGCGCCAGGGCGCGGATCGGTTTCGGCATGGTTGCGGACAGGAGCGCGGTCTGCCGGTTTGACGGCGTGGCGGCCAGAATCCGGCGGATGGCCGGCAGGAAGCCGAGATCCATCATCTGGTCGGCCTCGTCGAGAATAACGGTCTTGACGCTGCCGAGATTGATCGCCCCGGTCTGCATGTGATCCATCAGGCGGCCCGGCGTGGCGATGAGGACATCGACGCCGCGCTGCATGGTGCGGATCTGGGCACCGGGTTTCACACCGCCCATGACGACGGCGAGGGTGGGGCGCACATGGCGGCCATAGGTTTTCACCGATTCCGCAATCTGCAGTGCGAGCTCGCGTGTCGGGGCCAGGATGAGAACCGTGCAGGACTTGCCTTGCGCGCGGCTCTTTGATTTCACAATGGCATCGAGGACAGGCAGGGTGAAGGCGGCGGTCTTGCCGGTGCCGGTCTGGGCGGTGCCCAAAAGGTCGCGCCCGGCCATCAGCGCCGGAATGGCCTCGGCCTGGATCGGTGTGGGCGTGGTGTAGCCTTCATCTGTGAGGGCTTTGAGAATCGGCTCGGCAAGGCCGAGATCTGTAAACTGGGTCAAAAATTCAACTTTCATGGTCGTATCGCGCGGAACGGGCCAGGCCGGTTCCCGCGCGGTGCGGTTTTTCAAAATAGGGAGCTTGCGTAGACCAGCCGCCTGATGGCCCCTCATCAATCGTGAGGGTGGGGCTTACGGCGATCCGGCAACATGCAGGATGGCTCGGCCTATGGCGTGCCGCCTGACCGGTTGCCCGGACATCTACGCGCGGCACGAAGACCGGCGCTCTCTCACACGGATTGCCGCCAATAGCAAATGATTTCGCTCACAGGTCAAAAGCCGGGTGATAGCGGATAATGCCATGGCCTGCGGGCAGTGGCCGCGGCAGGCGGATCTGGAAGGCCTGCGCCATTTCCGGAATGGAGCCGTCATCGGCGGACCAGCGCCAGCCGCGCTCGATCGCCGGGGTGAAGCCGAAACGGGCATAATAATCCGGCGCGCCCAGCACACAGAAGAAGGCGACGGGATAGGGCAAAAAATGCTCCAGCCCGGCCTCGATCAGGGCGGTGCCGATGCCCTTGTTCTGATGGTCCGGCTTCACGGCGACGGGGCCGAGGCCCAGCCCCCGCAACAGGGTGCCATCGTCGAGATGCGCACTGGCGGGCGAGAACATCACCATGCCGGCAATGTCGCCATGATGATCGGCGACGAGTTCGAGACTGTCGGCATCATCGGCGCGAAGGCGCTCGACAATCTTGCCCTCTTCCGCCTGCCTGAAGGCGGCGTTGAGCAGAGATTTTATGCCGTCATGATCGTCCTCGACGGCGGTCCTGATCTGCATGGGAACAGCCTAGAACGGCAACCAGTTGCGGCGGCGGGAATAGGCGAGGTAGCCGACATTCGCGCCCGCCCGCAGGCCGACGCCCGATCGGATGGGGGCCAGGGTGATGCCGTCGGCGCGCTGATAATTCACTCCCATGCCGCCGACGAAATAGGCCGAGCCCTCGACGCCGGGAAAACGGCGGAAAATCTGGTCCGGATCATCAAGGCGATAGACCAGCACGAAGACGCGGCTGGCATTGCCGCCGGTGTCAAAACCGATGGAGGGACCCTGCCAGTAGACATGTTCGCGGCGGCCATCGCGCATGGTCAGATACCCTTCACCATAGCGCAGGCCGACCCCGACCGCACCGGCCACTTCCTCGCCGGCCACATAGCCGACCGGGCGGCCGAGATCGGAGAAGACGCGCTCGACGACGGCGGCGGCCGCTTCGGCGGTGACGCCGAAGAAATCGGACACGGCATCGACCACTTCTTCCTGGGAATAGCCATCAACATCTTCGGAATAGCGGCTGGGCTGTCCGTAATCGGTTTCTTCCTGGGCATGGGCGGCAAAACCGAGGCCGGTGGCGGCCAGCAGGGCCAGGGCGAAGCGGGGCAAGGTCATGGCAATCTGTCTCCTGACATTCAGCGCATATTCGCCTGTGAATCTGCGCGCCAATTCGGGCAAGACAATGGCGCTTCGGTTAGGGGGAGGTTAAGCACCGAAAATCAGCGCATACGGTGCTTGGCGGAAGGCTATCCCGATGCTACGTCCCGCCTCATGAACCAGGATCAATCCCTCATCCGCAATTTCTCCATTGTCGCGCATATCGACCATGGAAAATCCACGCTTGCCGACCGGCTGATCCAGATCACCGGCGGGCTGACCCAGCGCGAGATGAAGGAGCAGGTGCTCGACAATATGGAGCTGGAGCGCGAGCGGGGCATTACCATCAAGGCCCAGACCGTGCGGCTGGAATACACGGCCAGGGACGGCAAGACCTATATCCTGAACCTGATCGACACGCCCGGACATGTCGATTTCGCCTATGAAGTCTCGCGTTCCCTCTATGCCTGTGAAGGTGCGCTGCTGGTGGTGGATGCCGCGCAGGGCGTGGAGGCGCAGACGCTGGCCAATGTGTATCAGGCGATTGATGCCGATCTGGAAATCGCGCCGGTGCTGAACAAGATCGATCTGCCGGCCGCGGAGCCCGAGCGCGTCAAGCAGCAGATCGAGGATGTGATCGGTATCGAGGCGCAGGACGCAGTCGAGATCTCGGCCAAGACCGGGCTGAATGTCGACCAGGTGCTGGAAACCATCGTCACCCGATTGCCACCGCCCAAATATGGCGATCCCGATGCACCGCTGAAGGCGCTGCTGGTGGATAGCTGGTATGATCCCTATCTGGGCGTGATCTGTCTGGTGCGCGTGATCGAGGGCCAGCTGAAAAAGGGCATGCGCGTGCGCCTGATGGGCACGGGCGGCAGTTATCATGTGGACGGGGTCGGTGTCTTCACCCCGGCCAAGACCAGCGTGGAGGCGCTGGGTCCGGGCGAGATCGGCTATCTCAATGCCTCGATCAAGCAGGTGCGCGATGCGCGCGTCGGTGACACGATCACCGATGAAAAGCGGCCGACGGACAAGATGCTGCCGGGCTTCAAACCGGCCATCCCGGTGGTGTTCTGCGGGCTGTTCCCGGTCGACAGTGCCGAGTTCGAGGATTTGCGCGATGCGATCGAGCGGCTGGCGCTGAATGATGCCTCCTTCTCCTTCGAGATGGAAACCTCGGCGGCGCTGGGTTTCGGCTTCCGCTGCGGCTTCCTCGGCCTTTTACATCTGGAAGTCATCCGCGAGCGGCTGGAACGCGAATACAATGTCGAGCTGATCACCACGGCGCCATCCGTGGTCTACAAGCTGACCCTGACGGACGGGACAGAGCTGGATCTGCACAATCCGGCGGACATGCCCGATCCGGTCAAGGTGGCCTCGATTTCCGAACCCTGGATCACCGCCACCATCCTCGTGCCCGATGAATATCTCGGCGGCATTCTGAAACTGTGCGAGGACCGCCGCGGCATCCAGCAGCAACTGACCTATGCCGGCAGCCGCGCCATGGTGGTCTACGAATTGCCGCTGAACGAGGTGGTGTTTGATTTCTATGACCGGCTGAAATCGGTGACCAAGGGCTATGCCTCATTCGACTATCAGTGGAAGGATTACCGCGAGAATGATCTCGTGAAGATGTCCATCCTGGTCAATGACGAGCCGGTCGATGCGCTCTCCATGATTGTGCACCGCACCCGCGCCGAGGCGCGCGGGCGGTCGATGTGCGAGAAGCTGAAAGACCTGATCCCGCGGCACATGTTCAAAATCCCGATCCAGGCCGCCATTGGCGGGCGGATCATTGCGCGCGAAACATTATCGGCGCTGCGCAAGGATGTGACCGCGAAATGCTATGGCGGCGATGCGACGCGCAAGCGAAAGCTTCTGGAAAAGCAGAAAGCCGGCAAGAAGAAGATGCGCCAGTTCGGCCGGGTCGAAATCCCGCAGGAAGCCTTTATCGCCGCGCTGAAGATGGACGGGGATTAGGGGTTATCTTGAGCTCAAGCGTAGCCCAACCGCCGCAAATACTAGAGTTAGCGATAATGGATAGGGAATGCGCCAAATCACATCATTGCTGATTGCTAGCTCTGTTGAAGGTGTGTTCGGAATAACAAACCCGGCAATTGCGCAGGCAATTGCCGCTGCGTAGCAGCAGCTACTTTGCCAGTCTTTAATCGCCACGACGCCCTCCGTGCTTGCTAGTTTTCTGAATTGTAGAAAGCAAACTCGGATCATTTTTCAGCGCATGGATCGCCAATCTGTATATCATTGGCAACTGATCAGTTTGATTCTCAAGAGTGCTTAATGTTGGACGGGAGATGCGAAGAGCAATTGATAGTTCGGCTTGGGTGAAACCCAATTCCTTCCGCCACGCGCGGAGGTCTTGGCCAGTGCAAGAGACGGTGTAAGAGTTTTGATGTTGAGATTTTGACATTTGAGCCCTGAACCTGAGTTGCAATACGCTTTTGGGCCCATGACGGTGAAAAATTAGTTAATGTCTTACTGCGAGACGGTTCGGCAAGGTCGACATCCCGCAGGAAGCGTTTATCGCGGCGCTGAAGATGGACGGGGATTAGGGGAGGAGAAAGGCTTTCAGCTTTTCTTTGAGTCTTTCAGTCTCTTTAGTTTCGCATTCCCAAATGGTGAGAACTTTCCAGCCAGCGGTTTCTAACAGGGCGATATTCTTCGCATCGCGCTCAACATTCCGGGCAAGCTTTGCATTCCAGTAGCCCGTATTTGATTTGGGCATACGGGCAATTTTACAAGCGGGATCACTGTGCTGGTGCCAGAAGCAGCCATGCACAAAGATCACCTTTTTGCGCGGACCGAAGACGAGATCGGGTTTCCCAGGCAGGCCTTTGCGGTGAAGGCGATAGCGGCAGCCCATTCCATGCACGAGTGACCGCACAACCATTTCAGGCTTCATGCCTTTGGATTTGATGGCCGCCATGTTCTGGCTGCGGCGGGATTTAGAGATTTTATCTGTCACTTAGCCTGAAATTGGTTGCATGCCGGGATTTGGCGGTGATCAGCGTTGCTTCTTTATGGCCTCGGGGGCGATACGGCATAACAAAGTCACGACCCAGTGAAATCCCCAACTTGCGGAGCAACGGTCCATCTTGTGAACCGCTCAGAACGACGATGCCCTCAGGATGAAGAAAGTCTCGAGCCCCCTGGTTTGCACGGATACGTTTCATATAATCATGTTGTCTGGCTACCGCATGAATTGTCGAGCGGTGGATGGGCTTACCGGTCATGGCGCGAAACAGTCTTGTTATACGCTCGGTGCCGCCTTCAGGTTCGAAGATCGACTCAGCGGTTACAATATCAATGGTTTCCCATATATTTGAAGGAAATGGCTCATTGTGAGCGAGCCAAGATATGCGCTTCTTGCCTTCCGAACTGAAACTTCGTTTTTGATCACGATTACCTTTGGCGGTCAGGTTTTCCAGACTGGCTTCACACAGACCAAAAGAATAAAGAGATTTCGCGTCATCCGCAGAACACAGAATGCAAACATGTCCTATTGCTTCGGGTGGTATCATCCAGCTTGTTGCAATCGAAAATTTTACATCAACATCGTGTCCGCCTATACGGAAGTCGAGCTTTCCTCTTGGAAAATCAAGTAAGTAGCGGAGCGCAGCTTCGACCTTAATACCAAGGACTGCTTTTTCATTGGGTTCCAGCTCATTCATCCGAAGGCGGCGTGTTCGTGGTGCATCGATCAATTCATCAATGGCTTGCCTGAATATGAATGGAAGCTCGGCCAGGAATCTGCGCTTACCTCCAGCAGCCTTGAATATTTCGGATTCTATGGATTCGATTTTATTTGCAGACATGAGCATTCGCTCCATTTTCAGGGCGAATGATCTGCAATGATAATAAAGGCTTGATTAAGCGACGGTCCTGACCTGATGGCTCAATCCTGGCATGGAGATGGCGGCATTCACCCGCTTCGCGACAGCTTTCGCAACAGGGGGCGGGAAAGCATTACCGACCTGCCGGTAAGCCGAAGTCTTCTTCCCATAGAATTGCCAATCGTCCGGGAAGCCTTGGATGCGGGCAACCATGGGAACCGTTAATCGTGGCATGCCGACAAAATCAGGTTCAGGCGCTTCCGGCGCGATTGACTTGCCGTTCACGCCAAGCGTTTGCCAGGCGGCACGGGCGCGCGTCGGCCCGAGATCTGGTCCGCCATGTTTCTTTGACCCGCCAACAATCGTCGGTGCGATATCGTCAGCTCTCTCAATCCAATGCTGGACACCCCGCCAGCCATTTTCCGCCATGAGGCCACCCAGGGTCTCGCCGACCGTTTTGGGATTATGCGGGTTCGCCTCTGGCCACTCATATGCGTCCGCGAATGAGTGCTTTATGGCGACAATGATCACACGAGGCCTGAGTTGAGGAACGCCAAAATCCGAGGCGTTCAGTAACCGCCAATCACACCAATAGCCCATCTTCTGAAGCCGGGTTTTCAATTGCTGCCGGTAATCTTCAAAAGCTGCGCCCAAAAACCCGCGCACGTTTTCGATCATTACGGCACCCGGCTTGATCTCATCAATGATATCCAGCGCGACAGGGAAGAGGTTGCGCTCGTCTTTTTCACCCAATTGTTTTCCAGCAATCGAAAAGGGTGGACATGGCAGCCCGCCGGCCACGAGATCAACACCCTTGAAGGGGGCTGGATCAAAGTCCTTGATATCACCTTCCCAGACATTCCATTCCGGACGGTTCAACCGCAGAGTCTGACAAGCATCACGGTCAATTTCCGCAACGCACTCATGATCGAAACCAGCCTGTTCCAAGCCCAAGGCCTGCCCGCCCGCCCCCGCGCACAGCTCGACTGATGAAAGCATGTTGGGTATCGGAAGATTGATTTGGCGCGACATGTTGTGACCTCTTTGATCTGAAACACTAGATAAAGCGTTAAGTCAGCTCAATAGAACAAAAAGAGAACTTATTAGTTCTGCACAGCAATGTCCACTGGAAATGCAAAACCAGCGCCTCACCCCGCCGGGTCGAGCACGCCGCCGACGCCGGGATTGATGCGGAACCAGCCGGCGAGGCCCAGGCGCGGCGTGACCGTTTCGCGCACGGCATGGGGGATGGTTTCCGACATCATCAGCAGGAGATCGCCACCGCGGGGGGCGAGCGTGGCCACGGGCGGGCCGGTGTCATCGGGGCCGGGCCAGAGATCGAGCTCGCCGCCATCGCCCGCCTGCCAGTCCCTGTTCAGCCAGGCGACGAGCGAGACGACGCGGTCGCGCGGCCGGTCGGCAAAGGCATCGAGATGGCGGGCATAATGGCCCCCGGCCGGATAGCGGGCGAAATGCGCCTCGAACTCGAACAGGCCGGCAAAGAGGGTGCGGTTGATCTCCCGGCGCAGGGCTTCGCAACCGTCGAGGAAGGCGCGCTCTGCCGGATCCTTGCCTTCCAGCCAGCGGATCTGCGTCCGGCGGATGGCGGCGGCCCGGACCTGGCTGTCACCGCGGCCAATGGCGGCCGGTTTCAACGCATCTTCAGCGTCCAGTGTTTGCAGCCGCAGGCGCAGGGCATGGGTCAGGGCCTCCGGCAGCGCGTTTTCAGCATGCGCCCAGCCCCTTGCCGCCAGATCCTCGATCAGCGCGGCTGTGCGATTGTCGCCGAAGAAGGGGGCGGGCGCAGTGTCCGCCGGAAGATCGAGAGCCATGTCTGCCATCGCACAAAGGGCCTGCGCTCTAGGGTCAATGCGCTTGTGTGGCAAGTGAAATGTAGAGGATTGCCAGGGCCAGAGCTGAAATAAGGCCCACCCTCGCCAAATCCGTCAGAACGCCTATATTCACAGTAAGAACAAAACGGAGTGACCTCATGTTCCGCACCTTACTTGCCGCCACGGCAGGCCTGCTTGTCTCTGCTGCCGCCCTTGCCGATCTGGAGCCTGGCGAAGCGGCACCGGATTTCACCGTTGACGGCTTCCAGGCCGGCGAAGCGGTCAGCTTCACCCTGTCCGAGGCGCTGTCCGAAGGGCCGGTCGTGCTGTTCTTCTTCCCGGCCGCCTTCACCGATGGCTGCGAGGCACAGGCTGCCAGTTTTGCCGAAAGCATTGGCGAGTTCGAAGCGCTGGGCGCGCGGGTGATCGGTGTGACCGCCGGCAATACCGACCGGCTGGCGGATTTTTCCACACAGCATTGCGCTTCGGCCTTTCCGGTGTTTGCGATCGCCGACGGCATGATGGGCGATTATGAAGTGCGCCTGCTGGCGCGGCCTGGCTGGACCGAGCGGACCACCTATGTGATCGGCCAGGATTCCAGTATCGTCATGACCCATAATGCGCTCAGCCCTTACGAGCATGTCGACCTGTCACTGGCGGCGCTGCGCAGCCTGTCTGCTGCGGAGTAATCCCGGCTTCACGGCGGACCGGAATCGCACTTTGCTGCTGTGCAGCGAAACAGGATCGGCCCGATGAAGACCCTTCTGCTTGAAAATGTGCATCCCGATGCAGACGAGGTGCTGCGCCGAATTCCGGGCGTGGAAATCGAACGCGCCGGGCATGCGCCGGATGCGGATGAATTGAAGGCGCGGCTGTCCGGTGTCCAGCTTCTGGGCATTCGGTCACGCACAAAGATTACCGATGACATTCTCGCCGCGGCGCCGGACCTCCTGGCCATTGGCTGCTTCTGCATCGGCACCAACCAGGTCGATCTGGAGGCGGCGGCCCGGCGCGGCGTGGCGGTTTTCAACGCGCCCTTTGCCAATACGCGGTCCGTAGCCGAGCTGACACTGGCATCGACGGTCATGCTGATGCGCGGCATCCCGCAAAAACTGGCGGCGATCCGCCGGGGCGAGTGGCAGAAAACGGCTACAGGCGCGCATGAGGTGCGTGCCAAGAAGCTGGGCATTATCGGCTATGGAAATATCGGGTCACAACTTTCCGTACTGGCCTCGGGCCATGGCATGCACGTCTATTTCTATGACACGGAGCCCAAGCTGGCGCACGGCAATGCAAGGCCGGTGGCGTCGCTGGACGAATTGCTGGCGATCAGCGATGTGGTGACGCTGCACGTTCCCTCCACAGCGCAGACGCGGATGATGATGGATGCGGCGGCGATCGCGAAGATGAAGCCTGGCAGCTTTCTGATCAATCATGCGCGCGGCGATTTGGTGGATGTCGATGCCTTGGCAGAGGCGCTGCACTCCGGGCATCTCGCCGGCGCTGCCGTAGATGTTTTCCCGGTGGAACCCGCCTCGAAAGAGGAGGAATTTGTCAGCCCGCTGCGCGCTTGCGACACTGCGCTCCTCACCCCGCATATCGGCGGCTCGACCGAGGAAGCCCAGGCGGCCATCGGTATGGATGCGGGCATGAAGCTGGCGCGCTATGCAGTCAGTGGCGGATCGGCAAAATCGGTAAATTTTCCGGAACTGGAGGCCGGCGACCTGGCCACCGGCCGCTCGCGTATCCTCGCCCTGCACGGCAATGCGCCGGGCTATCTTTCGGCACTGACCCGCATTGTCAGCGAAGCCGGGCTGAATATTGCTGCCCAGTATCTCAATACGGCAGGCGGGCTGGGTTATGTCTCCACCGATGTGGAAGGCGCGGTTCCGGATGGTGTGATCGATCAGTTGCGCCGCGCGCCCGGGACGGTGCGCATCCGCACGATTTCGGCTTAACCGAGCAGCAGTCGGCGCAAATCGCCGAGCGTTTCGGCATAGTCCGGGGCACGTTCCACGACAGCGTCGCGGCGGGCAATTCCGCCAAATCCGATGAAGTGATCCGCTGCCCCGGCTGTCAGGGTTTCCAGATCGGTGACGCCATCGCCCACCATCCAGACGGCGGCGTATTGCGCGTTTGACCGCAGGTTCGCGATAATGCGGGGCTTGCCGCCATTATCCGACAACGGGTTGGCGGTTTCGATGCCCGCCACGGTTTCGCCCTCCCAGACAAAGCGGTTGGCAAAGGTTTCGCCGGGTCCAAAGCCGAGATCGCGCAGTGCCAGCGAAAGGACATCCGCAAACCCGCCGGAAACGGCCCGGACATGATCGCCACGCCGGCGCAGATCGCTCAGCAATTGCGCCATTCCCGGCGTCAGATGCTGGCGCAATTCCACTGCGGCGGCGGCTATATCGCTGCGTTTCAAGGAGGTCAAATCCAGCCGGGCCATCAGCGACTGGCGGAAAGACAGCGTACCATTCATGCCGCCGGATGTGAGCGCCTCGATCTTTTCCGTGGCGGCCGGGCCAAGCTTGCGGGTCAGGACAAAGTCAAGGCTTTCCACCGCCAGCAGCGTTGAATCCACGTCGAAGCAGACAAGGCGGGGGGCATCAATCAATCAGGCGAACTCCGAACAGAGACACTCACTTTCCGCTCAGCCGGTCAAGCAAGTCTAAACCAAAGCCCTATTGACGTGCGGTCAGTCGACGGTCCTGACCAACGCGCTTTCCCGAAAGGCACGCAACAGGTCATTATCACCTGGCGAGTCTAATGTGAAAGCAAGGAAATAAACGTGTCGTGTCGGGTAGTGAATCCATAATTGGGCCTGTCCGCCTCCAACCCAGCCATATAAACCGCGCTGATCCGGCATTGCACCTTCCGACACGGCGGCGCCAAATCCCCAGCTCAACTGGTCATCCAGCGCCGGGATAGCACCCATCTGGTCACTCATCATCATCTGCGCGGCCTCGGCAGAGAGGATGCGATGCCCGTCCACTTCACCATCATTCAGGAAAATCTGTGCAAATCTCAGCACATCGGCTGCAGAAGCAGATATACCGCCACCGCCCGCAAAATAGGTGCTGCGCTGCCAGTCATCTCCCCGCTCGCGAACCTGGACGAGCGTGCCATTTTCCTGCCGGAAATAGGCGGGCAGACGCCGCCGTTGTGCTTCGGGAATAAAGAAATGTGTCTCTTCCAGCTGCAATGGCTCGAAAACCCGTGCTGTCAGGAAAGCCTCGAGCGTCTGTCCGCTGGCGGCTTCGATGACGGCGGCGAGGACTTCATAATTGCCGCCCGTCGCGCCGTATTCAAAGCGCTCCCCGGGGCGGGCCACACGGGGAAGGTTGGCCAGGCCGGTGGCAAATTCTGCGGTCGTTGTGGCTCCGAAATGTTCATTCCAGACGGACCAATAGGGGTTGCCGTTCAGGGTCAGTCCACTGGTATGGGTCAGAAGGTGATGAATCGTCAGATCAGGATCACTGGCAAAGGCGGGCAGATACATGGAGACCGGATCGTCAAGACGGATGCGTCCCTCATCGCGCAATATCATTGCTGCAGTGGCGGTATACATCTTGCCGACAGAGGCGAGCGGGAAGATCGCGTCTTCCGGCATAGCTTCGCCTGGAGACATTTCACCGAATGCCTGTAACCATACCATTTCACCTTCCTGTGCGACAAAGCCAACGCCCCCGGGAATGCGAAAGGAACTCACAGCTTCGTCGACCAGGCTTTCAAGACTGGTGTATCGGGATGCTTCTGTTTGAACTGCAACGGCTTCGAAGCCGAAAAATGTCACGGCACACAAGACCAGACATGGTTTTATCAAGTCGAATTTTTGCGAAAAGGATACATTCAACATATTGAATCACTCCGTTCCGCCGTGCGCCCAAGACTTTCGTATAGTGCATCCGAAAAAGGTAAAGTTCCTGCCAGGTTAAACAATTGTCATGCGTTCAGCGCTCAGACCACAAGCCATCCGCGCCGACGCTAAGATTTAACGAGCCTTCGGCGGGGTGGCTTTACGTCATCCACTGTGCCACCGGACACGCGATCGACCGGTTTGTTTATGGTGACCGCTCCAGTGCGGCCATTTTTATCAAACCGGGAAGCGCATCAATCAATCAGGCCGGCCTTTCGTCCCCAACCGCTATAATCGCCCTCGCGCCTTGCTTTCAGCTCGTCTTCGGACGGGGCGCTGAAAACCGGTTTGGGCTCGATCCCTGCGCCTTCGAGAATGCGGTTCATATAGGCATAGAGCGCGGCCACGGCGACCGCATCATAGAGCGCATCCTCGCTCCACCCGGCGGCATAGACCGCCTCGGCCATACGATCAGTCGTCCGAGCCGGATTTTCCGTGATCTGGCGCACATAGTCGAGCAGCGGCACCAGTTTTTTATCGATGCCCGCATTTGCCGGGCCGGAGGTGACCAGCGCCTCAACCAGTTCCGGATCAACGCCGAAAGCCTGTGCCATCGCCTTGTGCGCGCCATAGCAGAAGCGGCAGGCATTGAGGCCGGAGACATAGGCGGAAATCAGCTCCCGGGTGGCGATGTCGAGCTCGGACGGCTCACGCATCAGGGCATCATGCAGTTCCAGAAGCGGTTTCACACCGCGCGGAAAGCGCCGGAACAGGGCTTCCAGATAATCATCATTCTTGAGGCTTGGATAGCGGGCCATATCTGTCTCCGTTTGGCACTACACTCCGCGCGGTGCGCTGATTGTCAACGCAGTGCGCAGCAATGTGATTGATCCTGGCCGTTCCGGCTCAGACGGCGGCCGCGGGTGGAAGCGGGCAGGTCACGCCGCTGCCTTCCACTGGCGGCGATTGAGGCCCACAACAAGCAGCCAGCCGGCGAACACGAATTCCGGCAAGGCCGCGGGCAGAAGCAGAAAGCCGCCCACGCCGCTGAGTGCGGGCAGTCCGAAATGTACCACGCCAAGCGCCACATAGCTCAACCCCGACAGGCCCATGAGCAGGCCCAGAAAGCTCGGAAAATAGCGGGCACGGACCAGCAGGATTCCAAGGGCCCCGCAATGAAGCCCGAACAGCATCAGGCCCAGAATATAGCCTTCATTGTGCAGACCCAGGAAAAACAGGCTCACCGCATTTGCGGTGTCCGAATCCAGTTGGCCGGCAATTGGTGCATCGCCCAGAAGCAGGAGCGGTGCCGTTTGTGCCAGAAGCGCCGTGACCATGACGGCGCTCATGACCAGCCGGGCTGACAAGGCGAACAGGGCGATCCCCCGGGCGACCGGGGCGAGCAGGCGATAAAAAGTCACTGCCAACAGAATATCGAGCGCAAAGACAAGAAAGTCGGCCAGCAGGCCGATCCGGAACAGGGCCTCTTGCGTCTGGAGGGCCGAAGCCGTGCCACTGGCGTCTTGCCAGTCAATAAGACTGCTGCGGACGACGATCTGGGCGAAGATTCCACTCAGGATGATAACGAGATAGGCAAGGCCGGACAGGCGGGCGAGCGCCACCGGGTGACGGGGCAGCGATGAGAGGGGCATGCGGGATCCTTTCTGAATTGGTTCCAGCCACCCTCTCTTTCCCACACTCCGTCGTCCTGCCGATTTGGAAATCGGCGCATTCTTTTTCTGAAACTCTACAGACGGGCGAATTCGTCCACCCGGTGCCAGACGAAGTTGGCTTTGTGCGCATCCCACACATGCTGGGGCAACCGCACATCAATGTGAGCGGCGTCAGGCTGTGACCGCTCGCGGCAGCGGGCAGGTCACGCCGGTGCCGCCAATGCCGCAATAGCCGCCCGGATTCTTGGCCAGATATTGCTGGTGATCGTCCTCGGCATAATAGAAGGGCTGGGCGGGCGCGAGTTCGGTGGTGATGTGGCCGCGGCCGGCCTGCTCGAGCGCTTCGGCATACATGGCCGCGCTGTCCCGCACGGCGGCTTCCTGTGCAGGCGTCGTCCAGTAGATGGCCGAGCGGTACTGGGTGCCGATATCATTGCCCTGACGCATGCCCTGGGTCGGATCATGGCTTTCCCAGAAAGTCTTCAGCAGGGCCTCCAGAGAGACGGCCGATGGCTCATACACCACGCGCACGGATTCGGCATGGCCGGTGGCGCCGGTGCAGACTTCCTGATAGGTCGGGTTTTTCGTGTGGCCGCCCTGATAACCCACCGCGGTCGAGACCACGCCCGGCATTTCCCAGAACAGGCGCTCGGCGCCCCAGAAACAGCCCAGCGCGAAGAAAATCACCTCTTCGCCCGGCCCCACTTCGGTGAGCGAGGCCCCCGAAACAAAATGCGGGCGGGGTGCCAGAATCGCGTGATCGCGCCCGGGCAGAGCCTCTGCCGCAGGGATGATGTCCATTTTCCAGCGCTTGTCGAACCAGGCCATGATCTTTGTCCTCAACATATAAACTGGCCTCAAGATAAGCCGCCGGCGGCGCAACACCAGAGCGGCAGGATCACGATTTGCGGCGCGCTGCAGAAAGTCCGCGGCGCGCCGCGCCCTGATACGTTTCCGGTTTTGCACCGCCCGGTATGGCGGGTGGTGTTTCCGGGCCGGTCGGCCTTTATTGCCACATGTCAGTGCATCACCCCCGGCTGCGGCTGGACATGCTTGACCCGCAAGGGTGCTTGGCTATTGTGCGCGCCTTCCAGCGGAGAGGTGGCCGAGTGGTCGATGGCGCACGCTTGGAAAGCGTGTAGGCGGGTAACCGTCTCGAGGGTTCGAATCCCTCTCTCTCCGCCACTGCACTCATCGAACCTGTCTCATAGCCCAGTTCCCTAAGTGTGGAATCCCCAAGCTATGCGGGATATTTGGTCGAAACCTTAAGACTCGGGTATTGCATGAGGCGGCAGCGTTTTGGCCAAAATTGCCCGGTTTTCTCAAAACCTGAAGACTCTGAGAATCTCGTACGGCAGTCGGCAACAGGCCATTCAGGACACGGATTTCAAACGGTTTTCCGGGTTGTGATTTCGCCGGTAGAGCGACGGCCGTTCGAAGCGATCCACTGGGTGGATCGGACACTTGGCTCGAACTCGAGTGGTTCAGGCGAACCAGTTTTCCTGTTCTGACCAGTCCAGAGGAAAGGGCTCAAGTGCGGTCTTGAGCGACAAGCCAGCTGGTGGCTTTCCGGCCAGAACGGATTCAACCAGCTTTGGAGACAGGAGCGTCATTCGGACGACGCGCGCAAGATAGGTTTCGGAGATGCGTTCTGTGCGGGCCAGATGCCTGATGGATTCAAACTGTCCGCTATCGAGCATGGCGCGCCATCGATGAGCGCGCGCGATCGCCTTTAGGAGTGTGTGGTCCGGCTCGGCGACTGGAGAGTTGGCGCCTGGCGCACGGATCTCCTTGCGGCCCCGATGCTTGCGAAAGCTGACTGGCACCCGGAGGATGAGCCGGTTTCCGATGCGTTCGCCTTCTATCCGGGCCAAGCGTTCCATGGATCAGGCAGCCTCGCGTACTTCGCTAGCCAGTCGCTGAAGACCGTCGAGGCGTAGAGTGATCTCGACATGTTCGAGGTGGACGACGACTTTCTCGACGAGGAGATTGACCAGGCGGGCCTGTTCTTCCGGAAACAGATTCTCCCAGATTGGCGTCAGCTCGTGGATTAGATCTGCGAGTTCCTCCTCGCGGGCAGAAAGCCCGACAACTTTCGACGCACGGCATGCGCTGAACAGGATCTCTGGTTCATGGAGAAGCTCCCTGATGCGCTCGATCACAAGGCTTTCGATTTCGGTCGCGCTGATGCGACCGATCGGGCAGGCGCCAGCACCATTCGCCAGCACTGTCTGACTGACGTAGTAGCGATAACGCTTCTTGCCCTTGTTCGTGTGGCTGGGAGACATGGGCGCGCCATCAGGCCCGAAGAGGATCCCCTTCAGCAGGGCCGGCGTTTGCGCGCGAGTCCGCGCAGCCCTTTGCCTATTGTCGGTCTTCAGAATGGCTTGAACCTTCGCCCAGGTGATCTCGTCGATGATGGCCTTGTGGCGCCCGTCATAGACCTCACCCTTGTGGCGGATCTTCCCGATATAGATCGGGTTGGAAAACATCTTGTAGAGGCGGCTTTTCGCGAAGTCCGGCATCGAGGAAGATGCCCGTGTCTCTTCTGACAAGCGTTGGACCGATCCGAGTTCAATAAAGCGTTTGAAGAGGTGCCGCACGATCCGGGCTTCCGCCGGCTTTTGCACCAGCTGTTTGTCGCGGCTGATATACCCAAAGGGCAAAGGTCCGCCCATCCACATGCCACGCCGCTTCGAGGCGTCGATCTTGTCGCGGATGCGCTCGGCCGTGTTTTCGCGTTCGAACTGGGCAAAGGACATCAGCACGTTGAGCAACAGTTTGCCCATCGCATCGCTGGTGTTGATCGACTGCGTTACGGCAACGAAGCTGACATCATGTGCTCGGAAGAGTTCGATCAGATGCGCAAAATCCATGATCGACCGGCTGAGGCGATCGATCTTGTAGACAACGATGATGTCGACCTCGTCGCGCTCGACAAGCTTGATCAACCGTTGAATTGCAGGGCGATCTAGCGTGCCGGCGGAATAGCCCGGGTCCCGGAACTCCTCGTCGATCGCGACCCAACCTTCATGACACTGGCTGGCAATGAAGTTCCGGCAAGCTTCGGCTTGCGCATCGAGGCTGTTGAACTCCTGATCGAGCCCCTCTTCCCGGGATTTGCGGGTGTAGACCGCGCAGCGTTTCGGGCCGGTAGATTGCGATGTGAAATTCATCGCCGCCCCCGGGAATCTGAGAGCCCGAAAAAGCTCCAGCCATTCCAGCGCGTCCCGGTAATCGCAAAGGCGATGGCCGATAGGGATTTGTAGTGCTTGGCGTTGAACTCATAGCCGTCGCGCCGGACCGTCACGTGATATTCAACGCCCCTCCATTCGCGGATCAGGCGGGTGCCGGCAATGGGTTTGTTATCCGCTCGCTTGCGCCGCTTGGCGTAGTCACCGCCATCCAGTTCTTCGGCGAGAGACAGAAGCCGTTTGCGTGACCGGGGCTTTAAGCCGCCATGCTCGAGTTCTTGAAGTCGATAGGCGAGACGCGCCTCTAGCGAGCGTCGGTTGAAGACGGGTGGCGGGACTTCAAACAGGCTCTGCCAGCGATCCTTCAACTCCGCGAAGGAGAGGTTGCCGAGACTTACGATTGGGGTTCGAGGCGTCGTTTCCATGGATCATTCACCGCGAACAGGACCGCTCGACGTCGCTGGAATGTCCAGTCGAATTGTCACGCGTCTGTGGGATTAGGGCCCTAGCGGCTCCGATCGCCAGGAGCTGCCCGATCTCGGTAATCCGTTCAGCGGTAGAGAGCTGATCGACCGCCAGCGGATTGGTTCCGGTCAATGGTGACGTCAACTTGTCAACGTCAACGTCAACCATTTTGGAACCCTGTGTGTCTGGCGAATTTGAGCGCTTCGCCGCCCCGTATACTGAATTACGCGGGGAAGGACCCGTGGATAGCTTATTTTTGGATTGGGTCATTGCGAGTGCATTGCCTCCCGAAGGACGGAAAGCGGAACCGGAACTATCAATTTGCTCTCATCTCGCTCCCGGTAGCGCTGCAGACCGATTGCAGACTTCATCCTGTCCTTGTCGAAGCCCAAGGTCTTGCAGGCAGAAAACAAGGTTCGGGACTTCCCGATATAGTCCAAATACCAGACCAAAAAAAAGCCATGATAACCAGCTTTTGGGCATTCCTTCGGGTCATGGAACAGGCGGAATCCAGGTTCGCCGCCACTTGCAAGAAGATCGGCCATTTCACGATAGCCTTTTTCTCGAAGCACCTCCGCGAAGGCCATTTCGGCATCGATACCATGCTCACGGTTTAGCCTTTCGAGCTCTCGCAAAGCCGCCTCGTGACCATGGTGTTTATTAGTATTTCTAGATTCATTAGGGGGCGCAGCGGTCTCGGTTTCGTGCCTGTCTGACCCTCCCCCGGTTCCTTCGCCGTCATTTTCATCCGGCGAGGGATCAGAATGGCCCCCGTGTTTTGCCGCCCACCTAGCCTCCAGACGGTCCAGCCTGCTCCACTGGATATAATACTTGCTGCTGGTTCCGCTCGTGGTGGCAACTCGGAGCAATCCAACGCTTTTCAGGTGGTTGATCGATCTTTTAACCGTGCTGACGGAGTAGCCGCTCTCGAAAGCGATGCGGCGGATTCCAGGATATGCGTATCCTTTTCTTGCATCGACACGCATGGCGATTGTCAGCAACACACATTTGTAGGGAGATCTGATCGACCTCGCATCGCGGATATCAAAGAATGACCGGCGTTTCTCTACTGGCATGACACCTCCTCATTGCCTGTCTCGGGCGATTGTTGAGGACGTCATGGCAAGCTGCGCAGATTTCGATCGACGCCGATTGCCTGACGTAACGATCAACTCAAATGAAGCAGGGCAGAGACAGGCGCAAACGCCAAATCCAACCATTGAAGGCGGAAATTTCAGCGATTGATTTTGTCGGACACCGGTTGACGCTCAAGATTTAGATCTATGATCCAACGACATAGGCCAGTGGTCTTGTCCATACTCAGCGAGAATCTGGGCGTCAGCGTCATATCCTCTAGGTCTCGCGAAATCCGGAAGCTCTTGGTTCCATCGCTGGCTGATCTGTTGGCCGAGCTCGAAACAGATTGCCAGATTCCGGCAATCTCCCTCGGAGAGTTCGGAGGCTATTTGGTAGGAAATTGTGGCTTCCAATCGACTGGATCTGATATCCTCGAGCCTTGCACGGATCGCTTTCAGGGCTGTTGAGAGGCGTTTCTCAGCCGTCGTGACTGCGAGACTCTTTTCACCCCAAACGCTCCTGATCATTTCGATCAAGAAGGTGCGCCCATAATTCCACCCGCTCGGCATGAACGTATCGAAGTCTATGCCTTCGCGGTGGTTTTCATAGAGCCAGTACAACAGCGCTTGCTCAACGTGATGGTCTTTCCAGAATTCCTTATGGTGCCCTTCTGGCAGGTTTGCGCTGACCGTATTCTCGGCAGCTACGATCGAGGCGCGGATTGCCGATAGCGAACCATCGAGCGTGTTTTGCCGCGCTGTTCTGGGCCCGGTATTGCCACCGTAATGGGGTAGATAAACGTGATCTTCGAAGCTTGGAATGTCGTCCGCAATGTGAGCGGACGCTTGCCAGGCAAGAAAATGCCTGCACGCTTCCTGCCAGATTGTCGGTGCAAAGAGGTTCACGCCACGCGGCGCCTTGCTGCCAACAGCCTCCGCCAAACTGGATACAAAGTCGTCGAAATCATCGATGGCTTTCTTGTACTTCTTCCGAAGGTCTTTCAGGCCGCCGTCGCCGAATGTCAGATCGTACCTAGCCCTGTATTCAGAACATTCATCGACAAATTCGTTCCAGAACGGCTCGAACTTAAAACTTGTTTGTTTCTCAAATTTTTGTGCGATCTCACGGAGCGACTCGTTTGGTTCGATCTGCCGGCGAATTTTGGCTTTACGAATGTGAACAGCGCTCTCGCCGGATTCGAGTACGGCGTTGATATCTGGGTGATCCGCGTACTTGAAGGTGACGCGCGTCTGTTGGTTAAGGAATTTGCGGGCCAAACGACGCATTTCGAGAGAGTGTGGTGGATGATGCATGGGCGAACGAGTCTAGAGGCCATGGAAAGCGATCACTATTCTTGGATCTATGCCGCCAAACGGAGCCTGCCAACCGTTTGTTTCCGGTCGAACCGGCGCTCTAAACAAAAACCCCTGCTGTTGTTTCAACTTATCTACGCCTAACCATCTGCCACGACGTGCTGACGTGGCGCTTTCCACTGTTTTCAAAACGCCTCAAGGTCTAGTTAAGCGAACGGTTCACCCACCTCTATCTTAAGGCATATGGATTGGTTTATTCGAAAAAAGACCAGTCCACGGTCGCTGTAATAAGGTGCGATTCTTCTGACGGTTTATGGCCTGACTGGCCATTGCAAATAGGATAACATCCATAGCGATTGAGGAAATCGCTCAAAAAGAAACTCTCGATATCGAATAGATTTTCATTTCCGTAGTTGCTCAGAACTTCGGCAGAGTAGAAAGAGAATTTCACTCTTTGTGCCATTGCGTAATTGCTAATCCCCATGTTGCCAGATTGACCAGACAAATGGCCGCCAAGCCGTTTGAATATGCTATTTTGCTTCGAGTCGCTCATGCCGATGTAAATGAGCTTCGAACTCCCGAGGGGATACGCGATCTCGCTTTCTGTTAAGAAGATGAAGTAAATGCCGACCACACCTCGAACGAACTTGATTTCCTGTTCGCTTAGGTTGTATGAGTGTGTGAATAGGATTTTCATTTATCCATTCTAATCAATAGGATGGCCTATGGCTCTTAATCACATCAAAACCGTTTCCGAGGTCATATCCGAGTTTTTGGAGACCCAGGCGGCAGATGGAACACTGGACGCGGACACCGTTGCGGCTGTCAACACTCTTCGAAAGCACGACGATCTTAGCAAGATCAAATTGCTGCGTAAGTTGGAGGAGATTCGCAAGGAATTGCTGAAGGCTCAGGTTGCGAATTTCGAGGGCGAGGGTGATGACAAAAGTTCGCAAGATTAATGTCTCGCGATTCCGCGGGGCACGTTTCGATCTTTCCCTAGACTTTTCAAAGAAGCCTAAGAGCGTTGCCATATTTGGTGATAACGCTTCAGGAAAAAGCACAATTACAGACGCTCTTGAGTGGTTCATTTATGATCGCGTGAATCACCTGTGGCGGGAGGATTGCAAACTTGATGCGCTACGCAACGTACTGGCCGACGGGAAGCCCAGTTGCGTCGAGTTGGAGTTTGCTGGCAAAGATTTGCACGGAGTCAAGGAACTCTCAGAGGCGCTAAAAACCTCCGCAAATTACGCCAAAGACGATGCAGAAAAACTCGTCAGCGCCTTAAAGGACGACAGAATCATCCTGAGGCACGCCGATATAGTGAATTTTCTAGATGAGACGAAGAGCGTTAAACGCAAAACAATCGCTGAAATTATCGGTTATGGCGAAATAACAAAATTCAGGGACGCTCTTCTTCAAGCAAGAAATTCGCTTGATAAAGAGCCGGAATACACCTCTGCAAAGCAGCATATTCAGCGTCTTCAATCCGCTATGATTGCTGAAGTAGGGCAGGTTGTTCCTAACAGAAAAGAATTCCGCGTCGTGGCCTCAAATATCATGGAGCCATTTGACCTTGCGGTAGAGGTGACAGATGAACAATCTTTTGCCGAAGCTCTGGACGAACTACGGGGTCAGGGCAGCAGTGAAGATAATATACGTTTGGCCGAGAGGCTCGCGCATCTTGAGAAAGCTTGCAGCGATCTTGTCCGCGACATCGACCAACTTTCGCAGGATGCCGCAGCATTCATCGTGAAATATAATGCTCTCGTTAAGGAAGGTGAGAGCGTCAATAAGCTTCGGCTTAGTGATTTTCTGACACGCGGCAAAGCTGTCTTGGACGACAAGGTTTTTACAGACCCGCAGTGTCCATTTTGCTTGGAGCCCTTCGAGCTTGCGCAACTCCAGGCAGAGGTTGGCAAGCGCCTTGAAGCGCTTAAGGCTCTACAAGAGCAGCTCGATGAAGCGGGCACGCTCAAGGATGTGCTTGCCGAGACCGTCACTAATGCGGGTATCAAGACGAAAACCATCCAAGAGACGTATTCTGATCTGGAAAACTTTTCATCGCTGATAGCGGCTGCCAAGTCTGCGCGTCCCAAGCTGCGTGACTATCTGAAAGATCTGAAGTCTGCATTTGATGGTAAGAAGCACTTCGAGGGGCCTGGCGGATTCGATGCCGATTTGAAGACATTACGCACCGAAACTGAAAAGGCCGCAAAAAAAGCAAATGAAGCTGCGCAGAAGCTGAAGCTTACAGAATTAGAGAAGAAAGTGGCGGCCGCGCTGACAAGGCTCACAGCCGTGAGCGATCAGGTAAACGAACTTGAAAGATATCAGAGCATCGGGAAGGCTTACGAAGTCCAAATAATCACGCTCTCTTCGATGCTGGACGCTTTCATCAAAGTTCAAAACGCGGCCCTGCAAGCAGTCCTCGATACTATCAGCGACGATGTGGGAAAATTCTACAAAGCGCTGCATCCGAAGGAGAGCGTGGATAACGTTCGCCTGACAATGGTCGGCGATGAAGGTGTAGAGTTTCAATACACATTTCACGGCAAGCCAACCCAGCCACCGCGCAAATTCTTGAGCGAAAGTCACCTGAACAGCCTCGGCGTGGTGCTGTTTCTCGCAAACGCTCGCATTTTCAACACGCACGCCAATTTCCTTGTGCTGGATGATATCGTCACAAGCTTCGATATTTCGCATCGACGTAGACTTCTGCGCCTTTTGCGCGATGAGTTCTCAAACTGGCAAATCATAATCCTCACACATGAGAATATCTGGTTCGACATCATCAAGAAGGAGATGGCGGAACAAGGTTGGGTCTTTCACGAGATTAGGTCTGACGACGCTAACGGCATTTTGCTCGAAAACAGTCCCTCGACCCTCAAACAAATCATCGAAGAGAAGAAGGGCAAAGAAGACGTTACAAATGATTTGCGTAAATTGCTGGAACTTGTCCTTAAAGGTATCTGTCAGGCTCTTGAGGTTAAAGTCGCCTTCCGTTTCAACGACATTAACGAAAAGCGAATGTCAGATGAGCTGATCAATGCGTTAAGATCAACTCTTAAAGCCAAATCGCCCGATCTACTGGACACGAAAATTTTCTCTGAGCTGGCAGGCTCGACTCTCATCGCCAACCTGGTCTCTCACGACAATGCCGATAGCATCGTCGGCGAGGACATCGATGTGATGCTCGAAGATATCGAGAAACTGGTCGCCTTGTTTGTCTGCGAACATTGTGACCGCCATATTCGCGCCGCAGTCAGTGTGCCCGGTGAGAAAGCAATTTCGTGTAGGTGTGGGAAAACTAAAATTCCTTGGAAAACCTAGGTGCGGGAGTTTCCTGAAACCAAATTCATTTGCTCGTTGCGGTCTATCCCATGATACGATTCGTGTAATTCTTACCTAGCGTGTACTCGCCAATTTTCGGTTAGTTGTCGCGGAACACGTGACGATCGACATGATCGATCGCCTCTCTAAGTATCTTTCGTGTGCCTGCGGCAATGCGTTTCAGCCCAAGTTCGACCGCCATCGTCTCGACCGGATCACCGCCCTTTGCGAGCGCTTTCACAGCGAGACCGAGCAATTCTGAATGCGGAATGTCGCGCCAACTGCGCTCATGGCCTCCGGGGGCGAGACCACGAAAGGCGGTTATGTCGGTGGGCTCTGCACCCTCTGGCCAAAACACGGTTTGGCCATTTTGTTCTTTGGAATGCGTCCGCGCGCTCTTCACTGAATCCCAGAGCTGGGACTTGATCTGGCTCCCTGTGCGCTGGAAGCCATGCCGGCGCGCGACGATCTCGCTCAAGTGCTTGAAAGTGATTGGGCCGGCTTCGTCGATGATTGCGGCGGCGAAGCGGCGCAGCGTCATCTGATAACCCGGCTCGTAGAAGCGCGCCGGGTCGGTGGGAATGTCTGCGGACGCCGTCTCTGCCGGCGGCAGGTTCATGAGCGCGGGCTGATCGAGCTCCGTCGAGGAGGCGACGCGCGCCGGTTCGGGCTCATCGTACTCGACCTCGTTGGCGGCGGGGGGCTTTCCGTTCGTATCGGCCGCGGATGCGTACGTGCTGTCAGGCTCGGACTTTGTGGTGTCCGCCGGCGGCGTCTGCGGC
The DNA here is from genome assembly GCA_016124665.1 of Alphaproteobacteria bacterium. Classification (GTDB taxonomy): domain Bacteria; phylum Pseudomonadota; class Alphaproteobacteria; order Caulobacterales; family Maricaulaceae; genus Hyphobacterium. The sequence goes on from WGNH01000002.1 coordinate 46,556, forward strand.
ACGGAGACGCCGACAACCATTGCGTCCTCCTCGGTTGCGGGCCTCTCTTTTGAGACTTCTCCGGCATCTTCAGCCTGCGCAGCGCGTTCGGCGTCCAAGATCGCTTCAAGGCGTTCGCAGACGGTCTCCAGCGTGCCGTTCGGATCAATGAAAAAATCCGTCGACCAGATGCGCACGAGCGTCCAGCCGAGATTCTCTAGAATGGCCTGGCGCACCCGGTCGCGGTCCCGCGCGGTGGGCGAGCTGTGATAGGTCGCGCCGTCGCATTCGATCCCGGCGAGGAAAACGCCCGGCCGGTCGGGATGGACGACGCCCAGATCAACGCGGAATTTCGATACGCCAATCTGCGTGCGCACGTCCCAGCCGCGCGCGCGCAGGCGCTCCGCGACGCGGCGTTCAAAATCGGAATCATAATCGTCGAGCCCGCCGATGGAAACGACTGCTTCGCCAAGCGCGGCGGGCCCGCGTTCGGCGAATTCAAGATAATGGCGCAGATCGCGCAGCGCCCGTGCAGACGTGCGGGTGAGGTCGATCATCTCGGGGCTGAAGCTTGCGAAAATCACGACTTCGGTGGTCGCGCGCGTGATCGCTACGTTGAGCCGACGCTCACCGCCTTCCCGGTTCAGCGGCCCGAAATTCATCGACATGGTCTTGGCGCCGGGCGTATCCGGCCCGTAGCCGATGGTAAGCAGGATGACGTCGCGGGCGTCGCCCTGAACCGTCTCTAGGTTTTTCACGAAGATCCGTTCATCGGCCGTGTCGCCGAAATACTCCTCCAGCGCGGGATCGGAGCGGCGTTCGTCGTCCAGAAGGTTCTCGATCAGGCGCTGCTGCTCGGAATTCATGGCGACGACGCCGATGGAAAGCTTTGCGAGCTCCGGGTCGTGCAGGCGGCGCACGATCTCAGCCACTACCGCCTTGGCCTCCTCTGGGTTCGTGCGGGTCTTACCTTTCATGTAAAGCCCATCGACTTGGCGAAAGCTGACTGCCGACTGGCGGGTCTCGCAGGAAGGGTAGGTGACGAGTTCACCCCCGTAATAGCGGTGGTTCGAAAACGCGATAAGGCTTTCGTGGCGGCTGCGATAATGGCCGGTGAGGCGGTGGTGCTTGACGCTAGCAGCCAGCACCTCGTCGAGAATGCTTTCAAGATCCTCGCTAACGCCGTCCGTGCCGTCTGACTCGCCGTCGCCGCTATTGGCCGATTTGTTGAAGAAGTTCGTGGGTGGCATCTGCTTGGGATCACCCACGACGATGGCATTGCGTCCGCGCGCGATGGCACCGATGGCATCCGGCACGGTGATCTGAGAGGCTTCGTCGAAGACCACTAGATCGAACATCTGATCGCCGGCGGAGAGAAATTGCGAGACTGAAAGCGGGCTCATCATCAGACACGGCGTCAGCTGGCTAACTGCATCACCCATTTGCGCGATCAGCTCGCGCACCGCGATGCGCGGGCGCTTAAGCTGCATTTGGTGACGCAGCACGCCGTAGCCGGATTGGCGCTTTACGTCGTCTGGAGAAGGGATGTCGCCGCTGAGCCTGGCGCGGATATAGCCCGCCGCCATGTCGGACAGTTCCTGATCGAGCTTTCTGAAACGCTCGATCTTGCGTTCGTGATCGGGCGCCGAGAAACGCTTTAGCGGTTCGCGCGCGTCGACAAAGCGCTCGGCGAGCCAGAAATAGTAGGCGGTGCGTAGCGCCTCACGTGCGTCCGGGGATGCGATCACGCCGGTTTCAATTGCTTCGACCAACTCGCTGATGTGGTGCTCGCGTGCCTCGCGCTTGGCGCGGTTCAACAGCGCCCAGCGCTGTAGTTTGGGCTGCAGGTCGATGATGGCGTGGCATTGCTCGGCGAGACCGGCGAGCGGCGTGTCTCCGGCTATTGCGCCGGACTTCGCCCGGGCAGCGAAAGCGTCGCGCGCCTCGACGAACCGGTCTTCGGCGTCGATCATCATCTCGCCGCAACGTCGCAGGGGCGCGTCGTCAGCGAGCAGCTCGCGTCCCTCCACCAGGCGCAACCGCAGAGCCTTGCGCACCGCGGCGAGGTCTTCTGCACTGTCGCTGAGGGCGAGCATTGCGGCGTTCAGCTTGCGCCCGGATTCAAGCCTTGCGCGGGCGGCTTCGGCGTCTTGATCCAGTCCTTTCCAGTCGAGACTGGCGGGAAGCTCGGATTCGGCCTTGTCGAGCTCTTCAAGGTTCGCTTGCATCGCCTGAAGCACGGGCAGGTCACGGTCGAGATCTGGACGCTTGGCGAGGCCGGCCTGCTTGGCTGCGGCGCCCTTAAGCAGGAAAGCCTGCACAGCACCAATGACCGGGAGGCTCGCCTTCGCCTTCGACCACTTGGCCGACCATTCGGCCACCGGGGCGTTGCGCGCGGCGTCATCGGAATAGTCAGTACTGAGCTCGTTCTTATTCAGACGATAGGCCTTCAGCGCCTCTATTCCGCGCTCGACCGCGGCGAAGTGGCTGCGGGCCTCTGGCGTGAGGGCAAATCCCAGATCGTAATCGTATGCAGCTCGTAGTATGCGTGCCAGATCGGCGAGTGCCGAGGCGCGCACCGGTGCGGCGTTCCCGGCGGGCAGGTCGAACTTGTCCTCAAAATCGCGCAGCGCGGTTTCAAATGCACTCGCGCACTCGGCCAGACGCCCGGCGTCGGTGGCGATCTCGCCCTGCCAGGCGAGCGACCAATCGTCGGCCCCGACAAGCGAAAGCGCATCTTGATCGGCGGGCGACACCGCTTCAAACGCGCTCGCCAAGCGATCAGCAAGATCGAGCAGGTCGGTCCAAGCCTCTTTCGAGCGCACCGGATCCTCGTCCAGCCCGCCCGGCCAGCCGAGGCGCACCCGATGAACATCGCTCCAGGCCACTGCGCGTGCGATGGCGGCGCGCGGCGTGACGCCCGCTGCGCCCGGTGTATGGAGCGCTTTGACCAGAGCGTTGAGATCATCGCGGAGCGTCTTGACCTGCCGGGCCTGCTCGGACCATTCGCCTGCGGTGTGCAGGGTGCGGTTGGTCCAGGCCTTGCCGAGCTGATCGATCACCTCACGCTTGTTCGCCTTATTGGAATGAAGCTCCAGGCAGAAATCGCTAAGGCCAGCGTCCTTCAGGCGCTCGTAGACGACCTCCAGTGCAGCCATCTTTTCCGACACGAAAAGAACACGGCGCCCGAGCGCCAGATTATGGGCGATTATGTTGGCGATGGTCTGCGACTTGCCGGTGCCTGGCGGGCCCTCCAGCGCGAAGTCGCCGCCTTCGGCCGAGGCGTGTACCGCGGCAATCTGCGAGCTGTCGGCAGGCAAGGGCATGAACAGCTCGCCCGGATCAATCTCCTCGTCCAGCTGGTGGGACTGCAGAACGCTTGCCGACGCCGTATAGGGCTCGCGAGGACGCTCAACGAGATGCTCCACGAGCGCGCTCTGCTTAAGCTGATCGGTGCGCTCGCCCAAATCCTTCCACATCAGATATTTCGCGAAGGAAAAGGTGGAGAGCACTACCTCTTCGGTGACTTCAAAGCCGGCCATTTCGCGCACCGCCCGCCGCATGGCGTTCCAGATGCGCGGCACGTCGACGCCGCTTTCATCGATGGGAAGATCGCCTTCCAGCTCCGGAATACGCAAATCGAACTCTTGGCGTAGGAGCTCCAGGAGCGTCATGTTGAAGACCGGATCATCTTCGTGGGTGCGCAGCTTCACGCCGGAGGCGACGCTGCGCCGTTCAAGCTTTACAGGTTTGAGAAGCAGGGGCGCGCGATAGCTTCGGGTTTCGTCGGGCGATTGTTTCCAGCGCAGAAATCCCAGCGCGAGATAGAGCGTATTCGCGCCGCCTTCCTGAATGTCGCTCCGGGCCTTGCGGTAGAGTTGGACAAGGCCGGCTTCGAGATCCTTAGCGTTGAGATCGGCGACGATCTCGTTGCGTTCCAGAGCGTCCTCGGCGAACTTCGCACGTAGATCGTCCCCGGTGCGCGCAACGTGTAACGCCTCGTCCCGGCCTTCGCCGAGGGTCATGCGCGGAATGATCTTGATGGTCTCTTCGTCCGCAAGCTTGTCTTCAAGACGCCCCGGATCGGGGCATTCAATGCGGATCGCGGTTCGCGACGGTTTGAGGTTTAAGAGTCGGTTGCGTTTGGTAAGATCGAGAAGGCTGCGCTTCCACTGATCGAGGCGCGATTGCGGGGTGTCCGGCGGCGGCGCGTCGTCGACGCCGAGATCGAAGCCGGGAAGCTCCGGCGCTGGGTCGAGCCCTTCGATGATATCCGAAAGCGCGCCGGGGACTGCGATCTTTTCAGCGGTCAGCGAAGAAAGCGGCGTGATCTGCTGGGCGCGGGCGCGCTTGATGTCGAGAGCGTAGACAAAATCCTCTTCGACAGCTTCTGCAACGCGGCGCTTGCCAGCGTCGATCGCCTGCTTAAAGCGCGCCGGCGGCTCTTGCGTGACAAGGGTGGTTTCAAACAGGACCAGCTCGTCGAGATCCATGCGCCGGCGCAAGTCCGCGGCCTCGTCGGTGGTCACCGCCTGCAGAGTTTGCGGCTGCAAAAACACGCCGCACAGCGCATGGCCTTCGGTGAAAGCCACTAGTCCGTTGAGCCCCGCCTGCTCCAGCGCGGCGGCGAATAGGACCGTGGTATCGAGGCAGGTCGCAAGGCCGCTCTCCCAGACATGGCTCGGCGTGCGCACTTTCTGGCCTTGGCGCTCGAAGCTCGCCGGCGGCTCGCAATAGGTCAGCCGCTTGGCGGCCACCGCCGACCAGATCGCCGAGGCAATCTCGTAGACACGAGAGCGTTTTCGCGATTGATAGCCGTCGATCGCGGGATTCTTCCCGGCCCGGCGCAGCACGTCGCTCGCCTGCTTGACTACCACTTCGATCGCCGGATCGTTCGGTGCCACGAATGCGGCGAGGAGCTCCGGCATAGTGTTGGCGCCGCCCCATTCATTGCGGGCGAGGGCTTCGAGAGGAAAGCGCTTCTCGTCAATCAGCGTACCGCCGTGGGTTAGCCGCAGCACCGCCTCGTTGCGCTGCCGCTCGGTCAGTGCGGAAAGTGTCGCGCCGGGCAAAGGGACGTGGCGGTCCTTAATGCGAAGATCGCTGTCTGCGCGCAGCCTGTCGATTGTCCAGCGCCGCGGCGCAACGAGCTCCGGCTCGGTCGTTAGTTCAAGAACAAGATCTTCGAGGGTTTCTTCCGTTGGGTTCGCGATCACTAGGTCCGCGATGAGCGGCACGTCGTTTTGTTGCGTGGCAAAGGTCACCTTCGGCGCGATGGAGGCTTGGATCTTGATTTTTTTTGGCGCTTGCTCGTCGGCGCCAGTTTGATTTTCAGGATCCATAATAAGCTGCCAGATGTGCCGATAATGCACCAGATGCTATCTATAGATGTTGGATTTTACAATTCCGCATGGACGAGCGCTCGGGCTTATTTTGCCGATCCGTCACGATTGTAGTGCTGCGCCTTCATTCCGCCTTGCGTGAAACTACCACTCAAAGAAGCGCATAATGTTCAATATGAGGATACTCCGTGTCGCGCTTTTCGGCCGCTAGATCTGCCGAGCGTAGGCGAGGTCGTCGTGCTCGAAAGCCGTCGTCATGCGAGCGATCTCAGATGCTGGTGCTTGCCGGCAATTTGCGAACTCTCGCCACTGGCTGACCACGGCTGCGCACTCTCGAATGATCTGATTGCCGTCATCGAGACGAAGAAAGAATTCGGCGACCTGCTGAAGAAGTTGAAGAGACGCGGTGGATTCATCGTAATCAATACGCGTTTTCAGGATGCGTGCGCCGTCCGGCACAGGGTTCAGATCGTAGCAAGGACTTAGCTGCCAGCCTTGGCGACCGGTCCAGAGAAATCCGTGATTGCGCAAATGGTCATCGGTATTGCTGATGAGTATTGTGAAGGCGATCCGACGAAAAAGTTCGATACGATCCCTCTCCGGATAGGCTCCTCGGCTTGTGATGATATCAACGATCTCTAAATAGCTGCCATCGCGGTCGCCATCTTCATGTTCCGTCATTGCCATGGCGCTGATAAACGGAATGCGTTGATCGCCGTTCCGATCGAACCGTTTCGTGACGAATATTGGACCGTGGGCGGAAGGCAGCAGCTCGTGCTCAACCGTCGTGATGCCACATGCTTGCGCCATGTCGAGCGCAATCGCTTCCCATCGCGATATAGAATACTGATCCGTTTCCTTCGGGAATTTCGCGATTGAAAGGCGTCCATGCTGATCAAAGACAGATGCCTTCGGGCGGGCACCGCCCAGGGACGAGCCGGGCGCGAAAATCAGTAACAGATCCTCGTCGGTCTCCTCGCCGTTCAGAATGCGCTGTGACGCTTGGAGCAGATCGCCAAGCGCTACCGTTGTCGGGACGCCCCGTGTTTGCGGAGATAGGAATTCCTCCTGCCCTTGCAGCTTGAACCGTAATGCCCCTAACCGGGTGAAATCAGAGACGCCGAGCAAATAATCCGTTTCGTGCAAGGTTCGAACAGGTCGCCTCTCGCGTTCGGCAGACCTCCGCTCTGCTCGCCGCATGAGCTCTCGGCCCCACGTGTCAGGAGCGCTATCGCCTAGGGTCCCGAACATTTCCCTATTTGCAGGGGGAGTTATTACGCCGGCGACCATCGGAATAGTTGGGTCGAACTGAAATGCCTCCGGTGCTTTGAGCCACAGTTCGTCGTGCTCATAGGTGACCCGCTCTCGGCGGGCTCCTGCGTGACGACGCAATGTTCCCACGCGACGCTGTTGGCCAAACGCGTCCAGATAGACTTCAATATCAGTCACGTTGACGGACTCTCTTTGGAAGTTGTTCAGTGGCAAGGCGTTCTCCGAGTTCATCGTTGAACTCGCCGATGCCATTGAGAATGCCCAGTGCCTGCATGACCAACAGGTAGGCACCTATCCGAACATTCGGATCACCTTTTTCGATCCGGTACAGTGTGCTTCGAGTAGATCCCGCGCGCTTGGCAACGAGCTCCATGGACAATTTACGCAAGATGCGCGCTTTTTTTAAACCGGCGCCCAGTGTCCGGAGCTCCCGTTTGACAGCCGGGGTTACATTCAACGTTGGGGCAACCATTTGTATCATCCATAACTCAATAAGCTTCTTTATGTATCACGTATTATACACTTAAGAAAGTTGATAAAGAGTGCGCTTCGCTGTGGCCTGGGACGGCTCAAAGCTCCGAACGCCAGATCTAGGCTGGTTATATCAAGCGGCCCGCTACCGGTTCCGCCGCGAAGAGTTTGTGATGAGAAAGCCGTCTAGCTACTCCAAGGCGCTGATGTCTTGAAGAAAGCTGCGTGCGCAAATGCCACTGGTATCAGAATTGCCGACAGTTGGCGCATAATATCGAGTATAAGATATGGTTTCGGGGAATGGGATCGGTGCAATAGGCCGGTGCAAATCGGTCTCAGCGGTCTTATGATTTGCTGGCGGCATGAGGGATAATATACTCTAGCCCGTAATCCGTACTCATGCTTACGGTTCGAGAGCGATAGGGCTGAACTCCTACAAATGGCACGGCTGACTTCAAATCTGGCAATTGGCTTGCCCACGCGTTTTTTTACGTGGGTGGTGATTGCCTTGATGGCCCTTCCAATTGTCGGCACTGAGGCATCGGCAAATCAGAACCCGCGCGATGCAACATCGGTCGAGATGCCGATGGAATGCGATCATGACGCGGCTGTGCAAATGACTTGGTCGCATTCGAGCGAGGCGTCGAAGCAAGAACAACCGCCCTGTTGTTCAGATTGCGAAATGCCTGATTGCGCCACAGGTGCGAGCACGCCTGTTTTGACCATTCTTGTGCCTGCTGCGGAGGAGTTACCCTTACCGACTCTCCAAGGTCACGCATTGGCCAGAAACCGTTCTCTGTTTTCCGCAGAGTCCAGCGCCCCGCGAAAACCTCCACGCGTTTGATGGATCGCCCGCCAAGGGCATCCATTCCTGATAACGCCTGGAGAAAACTATGCTTGTGCAAATTCTGGCTCTCGCAGCCTCTTTCGCGGTCGTCGCCGATGACGAGCTGCGCCCGCTCAGCCTACCCGAAGCCGTGCTGATCGCTCAGGCCGCCAACGAGCCATCATCATCTGTTTTCGATGCTCGCGCCGACGCGCTCGTACAACAGGGGGCCGCTGCGGACACGCTACCGGACCCTGTGTTCTCCGCTGGCATTGCCAATGTGCCGCTCACGGACCTTGATCCGAACCGCGAA
>WGNH01000035.1 GCA_016124665.1 Alphaproteobacteria bacterium
AGGCCGACGCCTTCAAGGCCTAAGCGGCGCACGAACATCTCCCACAAATAGGTGCGCGGGCGGCCCTCGTGTCGCACATGCAGCACGTCGTGGATAGCCAGGAATTGGCCGAGCGGCACGTCGGGCGCGGGGGCAAGCGTGGGGTGGCACAATAAGGTGAGCCGCACCTGCCACAGGGGTGTCACCGGGCCGTCCTGGCTGTCGACCTCGCCATAAACGATCGCCACATCGGCCGCGCGATCGGTGGCTTGATCAATCGGGCGGGTGTCGATCTCCAAGGTGAGATCGGGCCTGAGCGCGCGAAACGCCGACAAGGCGGGAACAGCGAGGCGCGCGGCGAAGGTGGGTGGCAGGCGCAAGACGAGTGTGCGGACCCGGTCGCCGCGGGTGGCCATGATCTCGTCAATGGTGCGATCAAGCCGATCATAGGACTGGGTGACCGAGGCCAACAGCTTGCGCCCCGCCTCGGTGAGCACGAGCGACTGCGGCCGGCGCTCGAACAGGGCAACGCCGAGGAGGTCCTCCAGGCCGATCACATGCCGGCTGATCGCCGACTGGGCGACGCGCAGCTGGCGCGCCGCCGCGGTGAACGACAAGGCCCGCCCGGCGGCCTCGAAAGCGCGCAAGGCATTGAGCGGGAGCCAGCGGCGATCCATGGGGGGCTGTCATCCTTCGGTGATTTGCTCCCCACCATACAGGAGGAGCAGGCGCAGGCGCGATGGTCTTGACGAGGGGGCGCCATTCGCGTTTGTGCGGTTCCCGTTACGACAGGGAGCCCGTAAGGTTGACCGGCGACGAGAAGGATGAAGTTGGCATGTCGATCCTGTTGGACGAGCATTTGACCCAGTGGGCCGGGCGCGACCCCGCGCGCGGCGCGATCGTCGCCACCGTGTTGGCGATCGCCGAGGCGGGCCGGCGGATCGCCGATCTGGTTGCCGACGGGCCGCTGGCCGGCGCCATGGGCGCCAGCCGCGGTATCGACAATGGCGGTGGCGACGTGCAAAAAGAGCTCGATGTGCGCGCCGATGAGATCATTCTCGCCGCGCTCAAGACCGCGCCGGTCGCTGCCTATGCCTCCGAGGAGGCCGACCATCCGGTGGCGCTGGATCCAAGCGCGCCGATTCTGGTGGCGGCGGATCCGCTGGATGGATCCTCCAACATCGATATCAACAGCCCGATCGGCACCATCTTTTCCCTGCTGCCACGGCTGAGGGACATTGACCCGGCGGACGACGCGGCGTTTTTGCAAACGGGGCGTCGGCAGCTGGCGAGCGGCTATGTGATCTATGGCCCGCATGTCGCCTTGGTGCTCACGGTGGGGGCGGGCACGCAGCTTTATGTGCTCGACCGAGCGGCTGGCGCGTTTCGGCTTGATAACGCCCATGTCCAAGTGGCGCCGTTTGCCAAGGAATTCGCCATCAACATGTCGAACCACCGGTTCTGGGACGATCGGCTGCGGCTTTACGTGGACGATTTGTTGATGGGCAAGGAGGGGCCGAACCAGGTTGACTACAATATGCGCTGGATCGCGGCGATGGTTGCCGAAGCCCACCGCATCCTCTTGCGCGGCGGCATTTTCCTTTATCCCGGCGACAAGCGGCCTGGCTATGAAGCCGGGCGGCTGCGGCTGATGTATGAGGGCAACCCAATCGCGTTTGTGATGGAGCAAGCCGGCGCCGCGGCGACCGACGGCACGACGCCGATCCTGGATCTGGTGCCTGAGCGCTTGCACCAGCGCACGCCGCTGGTGTTTGGCTCCATTGAGAAGGTGCGGCGGGTGGAGACGTATCTTGTCTCGCCCCACGAGATCGAGCGGCCGGCCAAGGGGTGATTTAGGTTCTGGCTTAGATAGGGCTCAGGCCGCCAGAATCTTATCGGCGAGCACGGCGGCGAGCGACAGGCGCTCGTCGCGCAACCGCCGGATGGCCAGATCGGGTCGGGCCGAATCGTCGCGCAGCGCCGCCCACAGGCCCGACACCATGAGGGCCGCAAACTTCAGCCCCACATAGCCGCGTGTGGGCCGCACGCCGGCCATGGCGAGCATGGCCAGTTCGGCGTCCGTTGGCAGCGCAGCTTCGACCGCAAGGCCGGCGAAATCCCACAAGGGATGCGCCATTGCCGCGTATTCCCAGTCAATCAAGGTAACCGCGACGCCATCAAACAGCATGTTGGCGGGCGTGGGGTCGCCATGGGCGGGGACGAGGCCGGAGCGGGAGCCCGACGTTGGGTCCGCCGCGCGCGGTGCGTCGGTTGAAGCGAGGGGATCGGGAGCGCGCGCGTCCGCGTGTTCGGCGAGGAGGTCGGCCACGACCTCGCGCAGGACCGGGTCGGCAATGGTAGCCGGCGGCGCAGCGGGAAGCGGCTGACGATCAAGGATGGGCGCGGCGGCATCGTGCGGATGCGCCACGTCGGCGGGCGCGGGGGGCTCGGCGGCGACCCAAGCAGCGGCGATGGGGAGGGCGTCAAGAAGGGCGGGATCAAGCGGCAGAGCGTGTGGCGCGCGGGCGAGCTTTTGCCGGTAATCCTCAATTGTGTCAAAGGGATCAAACACCCGATCAAACCGCACCGGCGCCCGCTGAAGCCGCCTGAAACCCGCCACAACACTCGCCAACGCCGCCACATCACTGTTGAGCCGCTCGCCCGTGAGCGGCTCGGCGCCAGCGACAAACCGCGTGATCAACCACCCCGCCGCCGCATCCCCCGCTACAAACGGCGCGCCGATCCCCAGTTCGGACATGGCGGCCGTGACCGCAAGCTCATGCGCACGGTCGACATAGCCAGACCCGTCCGGCCGCGCGAGGCGCAGCACATAGACGTCAGTGGGGGTGTCGACCCGGAGGTTCCGATTCGACAGGCCGGGGAGGGGGGTGGGGGAATTCTGCATTTAAGATCTTGATGGTCGCCTATGTGCTGATCTAACGCAATGTGCTGACTTTAAAAACGTTGACACATTCGTGCCGCCCAATTTAAACTCTCGATTGGAGCTTTGTATCCAAATAGTCTAGGGTGAAAATTATGATCGAAGTACAATTTTCAAATCTAAACCGAGAACAGAAAGAGTATCTTTTAAGTAAAAACTTTCAAGATGCAATGAGTACGACTAATGCTTTGACTAAAATTGAAGATGGCGCAATTACGAATAAATCAGGTAATATTATTGTAGATTTAGTTATTCAATTACTGATGCAAAAAGCCATTCTTGATACGGTTTCATTAATTGAAGACATGATCGAAAAAAACAAGGATAAGTTAAATAAATATGTGTTAAACTTCAAAAAAAGTAAAATTGAAATAGAAAATGGAATAGAGGTGCCTGCGCGTATCCATGTCTCGCATGATCAAACTAAGGAGAAGGATGCTTTAAATTCAAAAATTATACATGAAACCCAGTTTCAGAGCGTAAATTTGTTTCACCTAAAGCAAAGATTGCATTTGCTTCTTTTAGGTGTCAACTCGTATTCTGATGAAACGATCGAAGATCTAAAAACTGCGCATCGTGATGTTGCGATCTTTGAAGATTTTTGTGGAGCCTACTCCGATTCCACGCCCTACAAGCGATTAGATGCAACTAGATCTGAGGTATTTAAGACGATCGATCTAATATTGAATAGCATCCAATTTGATGACTCTCTTCTGTTTCATTTTTCGGGTCATGCAACTCTAAATGAAAGTAAAGACGATTTAATTTTATGGGCTAAAGATACTTTCGCTCACAACATACACCAAACCGGCATAAGCTTTTTGCAGATATTACAGAAATTATCGAGCGGTAACGAAAAATCAAAGTTTAAAAATATTCTTTTTGTTTTAGATTGCTGCTACTCTGGTAACATTGTGGAAATTCTTGATTCGAAAAAAACAGAAGTAGATAATGTATTCATTAATAAAAAATATGGAGGTTTTTACTTTATTCTTTCTGCGCCACCAGACGCGGTTTCAATAGAGTCGAGGAGGCGCTCTGTAACGGAGACATCAGCTGCTATATCACGAATTCTTCAGAAGTGGAAAGACCTGAAGCTTTCGCTAGACGGAAGGGGGCACCTTAAAGATCTGTCGTTTTCTGCTTTGTGTCGCGCCTTTTCTAATGAGGTGCGAGGGGATAGATCGCGTGGTGGCCAAGTAATAGTTGCCGACGATGTTCATAATGATTTATTTGGTACTTCTTCTGACTTTAATTTTCATTTTGTAAATATTGACAATCGATTTGATACCATGAGAAGTGAAATTAAAGAGTTTATTGTAAACGGAAATATATTGCCCTTTCTAGATCGGCAAATTCAAAAAGAAATTAACAACACTTTTGCTACACTAAACGATATGGAGAGTTATACGAAGTCAAAGGGTATTTTAAGAAAGAAATATAATCTACTAATCGAGTTAGTGCAAAAAAATATTACAATTGATATATTCATTCGAAATTGGAATACAGTGCTAAAGAGTAACGAGATAGATGCCGAAATGAACCAAAACAAGAAACCAGAGTCGACGCGCTATTTGCGCGATACCGTCATAATTGCAGTTTGCCTCTTTGCTGCAGGATTAATACTTTACCTCGATCGGACATTTTTTAATTCTGAAGAAAAAGCAGAAATTAACAGGTTAAAAGAAAATATTACCAATTTAACAGATAATTTAGCAATAGCTAATAAAAATATTACGTTTGTAACACACAATAATGCTGAGCTAAAAGCTGAACTGCGGGTTGTGAATGAAAAATATAAAGACCTATCAGCTCAACATATGATGCTTCAAAATCAATATTCAAATGTCGAATTGAGTAAAAATGATTATTATAATCAGAAAATTAAAATAGAAACTGAAAGTAAAAATGAAATAGAAAGACTTATCAAAGAGAAAAATGATCTGAATGTTTATGCGTTGGGTCTAGCTGCAGAAGAAGAAGGACTGCGCAAGAAGTTAGATAGCATGTCTGTTCAATATGCAAGCCTGGAGTCGCGGAAGGATTCACTTTTGGGTGATAAAAATAGACTTGAGCTTGAAGTCAAAAAATTGAGTGGTGATCTCGAAGATAAATTAAACGTTACTAAGCAATTAAGTCGCGATTTAGATCGTGAAAAGAAAAATCAAATACAAAGTCTGCGACGTATCAGAGAATTAGAAGATATTCAGCAGAAAAATAGCTCCATAATTACGGATCTTAATCGACAGATAGAGTATGTTAGTTTTGGACCAGGTGATCTGCCTGGTGAAATCAACATGCAGTTTGGACATCGTATTCAAAAGCTACTTTGGGAAGCAGGGTGCTATTTCGGCTATATTGATGGTGATATTGGGTCGGAGACCCTTGGTGCCGCAAGAGATTTCTTCCAATCCAACAAGTCACTTGGACAGAAGGTCGTGGACGCCTTTGAGCGAACATCAAGCCAAATTGGATCCATTTCAAGCGACGAATTTGCAGCGTTCAATAAAAAGCAACTCGAAATACTACAAGCTGAGTATAATCGTGGTGCGCGTTGTAATCCCAAAATCTTTAGTGTAAATTTAAATGATGTAGATCAACGAGGCGATGGATTTACCAGATTGAGGGGGCGGTTTTCTCCATCAGCTGACTATATGTTCGTTGAACTACCTTTGTTTGGTGGTGAGAAGCGAAATTTTATCCTTATTGATGCAATAGGCACGCTGGCTGAATTTTCAGTCCATAATGTTATAGCTGATAATAAGCCGCCAACTAAGAAAGTAAATCTAATTGGCAGGAGTGCAAGAGGACGTGGCGAGTTTGAAACTTTGGGAAATGAGAGAACATATTTGAAACTTAAAAAAAGAGAGGAGCAGACTATTTGGTACTCAGTTATACTGCTTAATAAGCCGTAGTCGTGATGTAGGAGCCTGAACCTCTTATCCCTCCGCCGCCGCCCGCCCCAATCGATCCCTGATCGCCTCGCCGAGCCCCTCGCTCGTCACCCTGGCGACTTTGATCACGCTCACCCCGCGCGCGTCGAGCGCCCTTAGATACCCATAAAGGTTCGCCGCCGCCTCGACCGTGTCGCCGCCGGGCGACAGATCGAGCCGGATCGTCGCGTTGGGGAACTGGCCGCCGAAGTCGAGCACGGCCTCGCCGTCCCGCACCTCCACCGCGTCCAAAATGACCTTCGCGTTGGGGGCGTAGTGGCTTGAGAGGCGGCCGGGGGCGATGGGGGTGTTGGCGGTGGCGTCGGCGTCGGCTGTGTCGGGGGTCCTGCCCGGGGTGAGAGAAGCCATGCCGTCGACCACCGGTGCGCCGGTGAGGGCCTCCAGTATGGGGCGGGTGATGGCGCCGGGGCGCAGCAGGCGCGTCACGCCGTCGAAGCGGCCGATGATGGTTGATTCCACGCCGATGCCGGCGGCGCCAGCGTCGAGCACGGCGTCGATGCGACCGTCGAGGTCGGCTAACACATGGGCAGCGGTGGTGGGGCTCACATGGCCGGAGCGGTTGGCCGAGGGGGCGACAATCGGGCGGCCGACAGCGGCCAAAAGTGCCGCGGCAACTGGGTGGGCGGGCACGCGCACGGCGATGGTTGAAAGGCCAGCGGTCGCCAGATCACACACGGCCGAACTTGCGCGGCGCGGCACGACGATCGTCAGCGGTCCGGGCCAAAAGGCGCGCGCCAGTTGGATTGCGACAGCGTCGAATTCGCCCTCGGCAAGCGCCGTGTCCACGGTCGGCAGGTGGGCGATCAGCGGATTGAAGGCCGGGCGACCCTTGGCGGCATAAAGGCGGGCGACCGCGGCCGCATCGGTCGCGTCCGCGCCCAGGCCATAGACCGTTTCGGTGGCAAATGCGACCAGGCCGCCCCGCGCCAATAAATCGGCGGCACGGATGAGATCGGCGGGATCGGACGCCGTGAGGCGCAGCGTCGAAAAAGTCACTTCGGCTTCCCTTTGGTTACCGTTGACGTAAACGTCAATCACCGTTACCTCGTCCCGTGGGATCATGATCGGTCCGTGTTGAGCGCCTCAGCGAGGCGAACGGCGGCGCCGGAGTTCGTTGTCCATCGGGCTTGGCCTTTTCCCCGCGCGGCATTGCTCCCGGGCGGCGAATTCGTCAAGCTATCCCAATCAAAACGGGCTCGCGACCAACGCGAGCCGCCCGTCCATCGAGGGGGAAGCCAGGACCTACCGCGCGCCGGTTGCCGACATTTTGTTCACGCTCAAGCATGTGGTTGGCATGGATGAGCTCATCGCCGCCGATCCGGCCGGTGAATTGTCGGATGATCTGATTGCGGCGATCCTGGAAGAGGCGGGCAAGTTCGCAACCGACGAAATCGCGCCGCAAAACTGGATTGGCGATCAGGCCGGCGTGTCCCTCGTCGATGGCCGCGTGATCACACCCGATGGCTGGGCGGATCTCTATCGGCGCTGGCGCGAGGGCGGCTGGAATGCGCTGGCCGCGCCGGTCGAGCACGGTGGCCAGGGGCTGCCGACCACGGTCAATGTGGCGTGCCTGGAGATGTGGAACGCGGCAGCGATGTCGTTTGCGATTGGTTCGCTGTTGACCATCGGCGCGATCGAGGCGCTGCATGCGCACGGCTCGGACGAATTGAAGCGCGTGTATCTGGATAAGCTCGTCTCGGGCGAGTGGATGGGCACGATGAACCTGACCGAGCCGCAAGCCGGTTCGGATCTCAACGCGCTGCGGTCGCGGGCCGAGCGCATGCCCGACGGCACCTATCGCATCTTCGGACAGAAGATTTACATCACCTATGGCGAGCACGATTTCACCGACAACATCGTGCATCTGGTGCTCGCGCGGCTGCCGGATGCGCCGGCCGGCACGCGCGGCATTTCGTTGTTCGTGGTGCCGAAGTTTCTCGTCAATGCTGATGGATCGTTGGGCGCGCGCAATGACGTGAAGTGCGTGGGTCTGGAGCATAAGCTCGGCCTGCACGCATCGCCGACGTGCACCATGCAATATGGCGATGCGGGCGGGGCGGTCGGCTACTTGGTCGGCGAGGAAAACCGCGGCCTTGCCTGCATGTTCACCATGATGAACAACGCGCGCCTGGGCGTCGCCACGCAAGGCGTCGCGATCGCCGAGCGGGCCTATCAAAAGGCGCTGGCCTTCGCCAAGGAGCGCAAGCAGGGCCGCGCGCCGGGCTATACGGGCGAGGGCATGAGCCCGATCGTCCAGCACCCCGATGTCAAGCGCATGCTCCTGGAGATGCGAGCCAAGACGGCGGCCGCGCGCGCTTTGTGCCTGATGACGGCGAAGGCGCTCGATTTGGCGCATCTGGAAAAGACGCCGGAGGCCCGCGCGGCGGCACATCATCGCGCGTCGCTGTTGACGCCGATCGCCAAGGCGTTTGCCACCGACATCGGCATTGAGGTGGCCTCGCTGGGCGTGCAAGTGCACGGCGGCATGGGCTTCATCGAGGAGACCGGCGCGGCGCAGCATCTGCGCGATGCGCGAATCCTGGCGATCTATGAAGGCACCAATGGCATCCAGGCCATTGACCTTGTGACCCGCAAACTCCCGCTCGAAGGCGGAGCGGTGGTCAAGGGCTTCATCGCCGAGCTTCGGACTGATCTGGCGGCCGTGCGCGCTTCAAACGAGAGCGGGCTGGGCAGCACGGCCGATTGGGTGAAGGACGCCATCGACGCGCTGGAAGGTGCGACCGACTGGATGCTGGAGGCCGTGAAGACGCGGCCGACCGACGCGCTTGCCGGCGCGACGCCGTATTTGCGCCTGTTTGCGCTCGCGGCCGGCGGAGTTGCCTTGTCGAAGAAGGCGTTGGCCGCGGCGCGCGCGATCACCACCGGCGAGGGCGACGCGCAAACCAACGGGCTTCGGATGGCAACCGCCCGCTTCTTCGCCGCCAATCTCGCCACCGCCGCGCAAGGGCTCAGCGCCAGCGTGACGGAAGGTGCCGAGAGCGTCTCGACCGCCTTCACCGACGCGGCTGCCTGACACGTCGGTTGTTCGCATCAGGGCAGGCTCTTGTCAGGGCCTGCGCCGCCTCCCGATCCTCTTGTGTTGAAAGATCATCCCCATGACGGCGATTGAGGTGACCCGCGAGGGCGGCGTCCAGACCGTGCGCATGAACCGCGCGGAGAAGAAGAATGCGTTGACCGGCGCCATGTACCAGGCAATGGCCGACGCGCTGGCGGGCGGCGAAGTCGACGACGCGGTTGGCGCGCATTTGATCCTGGGCACGCCGGGCGCCTTTTCGGCGGGCAATGACATTGAGGATTTCTTGAAGTTCGCGATCACTGGAGAGCTTGGCTCGCCGGTGCTGGCGTTCCTGCGCGCGCTGGCAACGGTGCGCAAGCCACTGGTCGCGGGCGTCGATGGGCTGGCGATCGGAGTGGGCACCACGATGCTGTTTCACTGCGACATGGTGGTCGCCTCGCCGCGCTCCACCTTCAAGACGCCATTCGTCGATTTGGCACTGGTGCCCGAGGCAGGGTCTAGCCTGATCGCGCCGCGTATCATGGGGCCGCACCGGGCGTTTGAGATGCTGTGCGCCGGCTTGCCGTTCGAGGCCGCCCGCGCCGAGATGGCCGGGTTCGTCAATCGGGTGGTGAGTGAGGCCGAGGTGGAGCCGACGGCGCGCGCGCTGGCCGCGGGGCTGGCGAAGAAGCCGCGCGAGGCGCTGCGGTTGTCGCGCCAGCTGGTGCGCGGTAATCCCGCTGATGTGCTCGCCCGCATCGACGAAGAAGCCGAGGCGTTCAAGGCGCGTCTGAAGTCGGATGAGGCGCGCGCCGCGTTCATGGCGTTCATGGCGCGCAAGGCCTAGCCGTCATGGCCGCTGCTTTCCAGCCCGATCAAGGGGACGGCGACCCGGTTCGCGGCAGCGCGGTCCTTGGGGCTGGCGGGACTGGACGGCGTTGCCCAAGCCCCGTGTCGCGTCGCGGCCTAGCCAATCAGGTCGTAGTAAAGCGTCTCCAAGCCACGGCCGAAGCTGCGGTCGACGCCGCCGCGCTCGCGCACCGCGCGGATGTAAGGACGGAAGGTGCGGTAGATCAGCTTGACGTCGATCTCGATCGACCGGCGCAACAAATCGCGGTGGCACAAATCGGTATCGAGGCACCGGCTGAAACGCTCGAACGAGCGGATGAGGGCATCCGCGGGGCCATTGAGTTCGCGGCTGCGCAAAAAGGCGATCAGCGATTGGTCGCGCTCGGCGATCAGCTCGGCTTTGCGGGCGTCGTCGCCGGTTTCCATGATGGAGCTTTGCAGCGGACGAATCGCGTCCCACCACGGCTTCAAGGCGCTCGAGAGGTCGGTGTAAGCCCGATAGCCTGGCGAGACCTGGAAGGTCGACAACAGGTCTTCGGTGTAGGCGATTTGTTGGCGCTCAGCGGCGACATCCGCGCCAAACAGCTTGTCGAAGGTGTAGACCCCCCAGCCGGTGAGCGCGACCAAGAGCAAAACGACCTCGCGCAGGCCGATCGGCGCCGTCCAGCCGCGCAGCCACGCCCCCGTGTCGCCAACGCGCGCGGACGCGGGCCGCGCGGCGTCAGGGCGGGGCGAGGGCAGGGGCTTCGACGGCGCGTCGACGATGGGGCGGCTCCTATTGGGCTTGGGGCGCTCGGCGGGGGTGCACGGTGGGCCTCATCGACGCGGTGGCCGCTGACAGCACGGACCGCCGCAGCACACGTCTTCCCAGGTCGGTCGCTGGGGCCGATTCTGGGCGTCCACCGGAGCCATGCCAACGAACGTGGTGCCGGCAACCGCCGTCAGCCAGATCGCAATGAGAAGCGCTTTGCGCATTGCCTTCACTCCAGGCCGCCCAAACGGCCTCTGCACGGGGCAGACCGTGCTGTTCCACCTAGGATATCGGTCGTCCAGCGCCGCTTGGCAATGGCTGACCGGTCCGCGTCATGATCGTGTCCTATCACCCTCAACATGAACGGTAGCCAAACGCCATGCTCAAGAACAAGACCCTCTTCATCACCGGCGCGTCGCGCGGCATCGGCCTTGCCATTGCGCTGAAGGCCGCCCGCGACGGCGCCAATGTCGTGATCGCGGCCAAGACCGCCGAGGCGCATCCCAAGCTGCCCGGCACCATCCACACCGCGGCGGCGGAGGTGGAGGCAGCCGGTGGCAAGGCACTCGCCCTGCAGGTGGATATCCGCGAGGAGGCGGAGGTCAAGGCGGCCATCGACAAGACCGTGGAGACGTTCGGCGGTCTTGATATCGTCGTCAATAACGCCTCGGCGATCCAGCTGACCGACAGCCAAACGACCGACATGAAGCGCTGGGATCTGATGCATCAGGTCAACGCGCGCGGCACGTTCATGGTGTCGAAGTACGCGATCCCGCATCTGGCAAAGGCTGAAAACCCGCACATTCTGATGCTGTCGCCGCCGCTGGATATGAAAGAAAAGTGGTTCGCCGCGCACACCGCTTATTCGATCGCGAAGTATGGCATGAGCCTGTGCGTCCTCGGCCTTGCCGGCGAGCTGCGCCGTAAGGGTATAGCGGTCAACGCGCTGTGGCCGCGCACCACAATCGCCACCTCGGCGGTGAAGTTTGCGCTGGGCGGTGATGCCATGATGCGGGCGAGCCGCACGCCGGATATCCTTGCCGACGCCGCGCACGTGATCTTTTCCAAGCCGGCCAAGACGTTCACCGGCAACTTTCTGATCGATGATACGTTCTTGGCGGCGGAAGGCTGGACCGACTTCGACCAGTACCGCGTTGACCCGACGCAAAAGCTGTTCGTCGACTTCTTCGTCCCTGACGACAGCGTGCCGCCGGCGAGCCTGGATGCGTTGAAGGGCTGAACTGCGCGCCGCGCGCTTGCGTGGCGGGCGTGAAAGCCGTATTCCCCCGCGACGTTTTGGACTTGGCAGTCACTCTCGGGGGGATCCGATCATGCCCGCTTACCGGTCTCGCACCACCACCCATGGCCGCAATCAGGCGGGCGCCCGCGGGCTTTGGCGGGCGACGGGGATGAAGGACGAGGATTTCGGCAAGCCGATCATTGCGGTCGTCAATTCCTTCACGCAGTTCGTGCCGGGCCACGTGCACCTGAAAGATCTCGGTCAGCTCGTCGCGCGCGAAATCGAGAAGGCGGGCGGTGTCGCCAAGGAGTTCAACACCATCGCCATCGATGACGGCATCGCGATGGGCCATGACGGCATGCTGTATTCGCTGCCCTCGCGCGATCTCATCGCCGACAGCGTCGAATACATGGTCAATGGCCATTGCGCCGACGCGATGGTGTGTATCTCCAACTGCGACAAGATCACGCCCGGCATGCTCAACGCGGCCATGCGGCTCAACATCCCGGCCGTATTTGTCTCCGGTGGCCCGATGGCAGCCGGTAAGGTGGTGGTCGCGGGCATCACCAAGAAGCTTGATCTCGTTGACGCCATGGTCGCGGCCGCCGACGAGCGGATCGCCGAAGACGACGTCAAGGTGATCGAGCGCTCCGCGTGCCCGACCTGCGGGTCGTGCTCGGGCATGTTCACCGCCAACTCGATGAACTGCCTCACCGAGGCGCTGGGCCTCTCGCTGCCGGGCAACGGCTC
>WGNH01000045.1 GCA_016124665.1 Alphaproteobacteria bacterium
CCCCTTCAGGGCCGAGATCAATCAGCCAGTCGGCGGTCTTGATGACGTCCAGATTATGCTCGATCACAATGACGGAATTGCCGGTCTCGACCAGTTCGTGCAGCACTTCCAGCAGCTTGTTGACATCTTCGAAATGCAGGCCGGTCGTGGGCTCATCCAGGATGTAGAGCGTCTTGCCGGTCGCCCGTTTTGACAGCTCCTTGGATAGCTTCACGCGCTGGGCTTCACCGCCAGACAGCTGTGTTGCCGGCTGGCCGATCTTCACATAGCCGAGGCCGACACGTTTGAGCGTCTCCATCTTGTCGCGTACGGCCGGGACCGCCTTGAAGAAGTCCGCGCCCTCTTCCACCGTCATGTCGAGGACATCGGCGATCGACTTGCCCTTGAACGTCACTTCCAGCGTTTCGCGGTTGAAGCGCGCGCCATGACAGACATCGCAGGGCACGAAGACATCCGGCAGGAAGTGCATCTCGATCTTCACCACGCCATCGCCTTGGCACGCCTCACAGCGCCCGCCTTTCACATTGAAGGAGAAGCGTCCGGGCTTGTAGCCGCGGGCCTTGGATTCCGGCAGGCCGGCAAACCATTCGCGGATCGGTGTGAAGGCCCCTGTATAGGTGGCCGGATTTGATCGCGGCGTGCGGCCGATAGGGGAGTGGTCAATGTCGATGATCTTGTCGAGAAATTCGAGGCCCCTGATCCGCTCATAGGGGGCGGGCACACTCTGTGCCTTGTTCAGCTTGCGCGCCGCCGCCTTGTAGAGTGTCTCGATGGTGAGTGTGGATTTACCGCCGCCGGAGACGCCGGTGACGCACAGGAAAAGCCCGAGCGGAAATTCAGCCGTCACATTCTTGAGGTTGTTGCCAGTGGCCCCTTCGACAACGACCTTCCGGCCCTTTTTCGGTTTGCGGCGGGTTTCCGGAATGGCGATTTCCTTTGCGCCGGACAGATATTGCCCGGTCAGGCTTGCGGGATTGGCCTTGATTTCCTCCGGCTTGCCCGAGGCGATGATCTCGCCGCCATGAATTCCGGCGAAGGGGCCCAGATCGACCACATGATCGGCGGTGAGGATGGCCTCCTCATCATGTTCGACGACGATCACAGTATTGCCGAGATCGCGAAGACCGCGCAGAGATTCGAGCAGGCGGGTATTGTCGCGTTGGTGCAGTCCGATGGACGGCTCATCCAACACATAAAGCACGCCGGTCAGACCGGACCCGATCTGGGATGCCAGACGGATGCGCTGGCTTTCGCCCCCGGACAGTGTGCCGGAGGCGCGATCCAGCGTCAGATAATCCAGCCCGACATCGACCAGAAATCTCAGACGCTCGCGGATTTCCTTGAGGATGCGTTCGGCAATCGCTTTTTCCCGCGGCGTGAAGTTGTTGGCGACCGTTTCGAACCATTCCGCGGCGTGGCGGATGGATTTGTCGCTGGCCTCCGAGATATCGTGTTCGCCGACCTTCACCGCCAGGGCTTCCGGTTTCAGGCGCTTGCCGCCGCAAGTCTCGCAGGGCTGGGCAGACTGGAAGCGGGCCAGATCATCGCGTACCCAGCTGGAATCGGTTTCGCGCCAGCGGCGTTCCAGATTGGGGATGACGCCTTCAAATGACTTGGTGGTCTCGAACGTGCGCAGACCGTCTTCATAGGTGAATTTGATCTTTTCATTCGTGCCGTAGAGAACGACTTTCTTGAAGTCATCAAGCAGGTCACGCCAGGGTTCGACCATGGACGCGCCGAAATGGCCGGCCAGCGCGGTCAGGGTCTGCTGATAGAGTTTGGACGTTGTCCGGCTCCAGGGCGCGACGGCTCCGTCCATCAGGCTTTTGCCGCGATCCGGGACGACCAGATGCTCGTCGAATTTCAGCGACTGGCCGAGGCCATCACAGGCGGGGCAGGCCCCGAAGGGATTGTTGAAGGAAAACAGGCGCGGTTCGATTTCCTCGATGGTGAACCCCGACACGGGGCAGGCGAATTTTTCGGAAAACACGATGCGCTGCGGCTCGGTTTCACCCTTGGCCATGTCGGCGAATTCGGCAATGGCGATGCCATCGGCAAGCTTGAGCGCGGTTTCCAGCGATTCCGCGAAGCGTTGCTCCATGCCTTCGCGGACGATGACGCGATCCACCACGACATCAATATCGTGCTTGAATTTCTTGTCGAGCACGGGCGGCTCTTCGAGCGAATGGAATTCGCCGTTCACCTTTACCCGTTGAAAGCCGGATTTCAGCCAGGCGGCAAACTCCTTGCGGTATTCACCCTTGCGGCCGCGCACGGCGGGGGCGAGGAGGTAAAGCCGGGTGCCGTCTCCCAGCTCCATGAGCTTGTCTACCATCTGGCTGACGGTCTGGCTTTCAATCGGCAAACCGGTTGCCGGGGAGTAAGGCACCCCGACGCGCGCCCACAGAAGGCGCATGTAATCGTAGATCTCCGTCACCGTGGCGACGGTTGAGCGCGGATTTTTGGAGGTCGTCTTCTGTTCGATGGAAATGGCGGGGGAGAGGCCCTCGATCGAATCGACATCCGGCTTTGACATCAATTCGAGGAATTGCCGCGCATAGGCGGACAGGCTTTCCACATATCTGCGCTGGCCCTCGGCATAGATGGTATCGAAGGCGAGGGAAGATTTGCCTGAGCCGGAAAGTCCAGTGAACACAATCAGCTGGTCGCGTGGAATCTCGATCGAGATGTCCTTCAGATTGTGTTCGCGCGCGCCCTGGACGCGTATGAACTTCATGGGATCGGTCATGGACTTCGGCCTCGTGGTGCGTTCAACTGCGGGGAATCGCGCGATTGACTGCGGGAACATTATGTGAACATTTATCTCCGGTCCATCCTTGAAGGTGGGCCCGAGCAGACAGAGGAAGATGGGGATATGGCGGGCAGCGTCAATAAGGTCATACTTGTCGGCAATCTTGGGGCCGATCCGGAAATACGGCGCCTGAATTCAGGCGACCCGGTCTGCAATCTCAGAATTGCGACATCGGAAAGCTGGCGGGACAAGAATTCCGGCGAGCGCAAGGAAAAGACGGAATGGCATAATGTCGTGATATTCAACGAAAATCTGGCGAAAGTTGCGGAGAATTATCTGAAGAAAGGCTCCAAGGTCTATATCGAGGGCCAGCTTCAGACCCGCAAGTGGCAGGACCGCGACGGCAACGACAAATATACGACCGAAGTCGTCTTGCAGCGTTTTCGTGGTGAATTGCAGATGCTGGACAGCCGGGGCGACAATGCCGGCGGTGGAAGTTATGATAGGGCCAGCGATCAATCCGGTGGCGGCGGGCAGGTGTCCGATAACCGCGACAATTTCCGGAATGACGACATGGACGACGAGATACCGTTTTGATCAAGTATTCCAGATTCTTCGGCGGCTTTTTGGCCGCAGCCGCTTTCGCCGGTCTGGCCTCGGCACAGATGGAGGTCGGCGGCACGCGCCACCCGGTTTTGACGGAAGTCGAGCTCGCGGACGGCAACACAACGCATTTCGTGGTCGGTGATGGTGCCTGGGGTGAGGTGCTGGCCGAAATGGGCGTGATGCGCGGTGAAGACCGGTCGCGGGACCGGGAGATCGCCGAGCAACTCTACAATTCGCGCGATGTGATTCCGGCGGCCTATCTGTTTGAAGCCGCACGGCGTTATGCATCGTTCGACCCGGACCAGGCCGTCTATGTGTTTTTCCTGGCGCGGGCGCGGACGCTGTATGATGCGCTGCGGTGTCTGGACTCCACTGCGACCAATGCGGTTCCGATTGTCTCGGATATGGCGGGCGGTGATGTTGCCGCCTACATGAATATCTCTGATGACGGTGCGGCCTTCGGCAATGTCACCCGGATGCAGGCCGCGCTCGACCGTTTGCAGGAGACTGGCGAGGCCTTCACGGGTGAATTCACACCCTGGTGGGTCTGTTCGGCGTCGGACAGCGTATTCATCGCGGCGTCGAATGAAGCGCCCATGCCGGAAAATGAATGGCTGAAACCGCGGGATGTCTGGCCAGGCGCGCAGCGCGCGGTCGAACAGAATATCGAACGTAATCGCGCTCTGCTGGCGGTGACGCTGGGGACGCGGGAACTGGCCAACGGGGACGAGTAGGGCATTTTGTCCGGACATGTTTTTTCTCGTGTCCGAACCTGATTTCGCTTAGTTTTTCTGATTGATCGCGCACATTGCCTGCCGTGTACAGGCTGTGCCGTACCGCAATCAGGAGGACTCGCGACATGACTGGCCCGCGCCGCACGGAAAAGAAAAGCGAAATGATCGAGGTGCGGATTTCGCATTCTCAGAAAATGGCGCTTTCGGCTCTATGCGAAACGCAGGGACGCAGTCTCAGCGAAACAGTCCGCAGTCTGATTGACGGAGAACTTGCAGGCGCTGCCCGGCACGTTCCCGACAACAGATTGAGGATTGAAACCATGACTACCCTGATCAAAACGCGCCCGCGCGCCCTTGCCGCGTCCATTATTGCGAGCGCCGGTGCGCTGTCAGTCGTGCTGGCGGCACCGTCTTCTGCCGGTCCTTCCGGCCCGGCATTCGACGCTATTGATCTCGACCGGAACCAGCAGATCGAGCTACATGAATTCATGGAAGCCGCGGCGGACGGCGGGCTCAGTCTGCAATCCTCCGCAAGCCGTGGCGACCGCGCGTTTGAACAATATGTTCACCTCGAATTTGTCCGCTATGACCGCAATGCGGACAATGCGATTTCGCCGGACGAGTTTTCGGGCCGCTATATTCCGTTAATGGAAGCCAGTTTTCATGCGCTGGACGTCAATCGCGATGGCGGGATTTCTGTGGATGAATTGTCTTACAACCTTGCCCGAGGCGGCGTGCAAAGTGAACACGCTGCCCTGCCGGAAGGCCCGCAACAGCTGGCGGAACGCTATGTCCGGGAGCTCGATTCTGATGGGGATGCCTCGCTGAATCTGGCGGAGTTCATGGCCAACAACTAATTCACGGATGATGCCGGAGCGGACCATTGCCATGGCCGTCCCGGCTTTGTCCTTTTGCCGCCTCAATTTCCTGGAAGGCTTTGCAAAAAGAGGAGGGAATAAATGCGGCTTCTGATAATATTGGGACTGCTGATATCAGCGACTGTGCACGCACAAGAGCTGGATCCGGTCTTTGCGCGCCACGATGCGGTGGGCACAATCGTCATCGAACGCCTGTCCGATCAGCGTCAATGGACCGCCAATCCCGAACGTGCGGCGCAGCGCTTCCTGCCCGCCTCGACCTTCAAAATCCCCAATTCACTGATCATTCTCGAGACCGGCGTGATCGGGGATCCGGCAGGGTATATCATCGCCTGGGACGGTGTCGAACGCGGCGGTGGCTGGGATCAGGACCAAAGCCTGCGCACCGCTTTTCGCCGGTCCGCGGTCTGGGCCTATCAGGCGTGGGCCCGCGAGGTCGGTCACGACCGCATGCAGCGGCTCGTTTCGGACATGGGCTATGGCAATGCCGATACCGGACCGCCGGGTGCCGTCGATCTTTTCTGGCTTGAAGGCCCGCTGGAAATTTCCGCGCAGGAGCAGATCGCCTTCCTCGGGAGGCTATATGCCCGCGACCTGCCATTCCGGGCCGAGGTCATGGACGGTGTGGTGGAAATCATGGAGGCGGGCCGCGGCGAAGGCTGGATTCTGCGCGCCAAAACCGGCTGGGCGATCCGCGATGACCCGAATACAGGCTGGTATGTGGGCTGGCTGGAGACAGAGGATGACGTGTTCTTCTTCGCGCTGAACATGGAACTGGATTTTACAGCTGATGACGGACGCAATCGGATCAGGATAGCCCGGTCCGCGCTTGAGGCGGTGACGGGTCTTGATCTGTCACCGGAGGATTGAACCGGCCGGTTTCCGGCATCTTCCGGCCTGCGTCCGCGCGGCCTTCGGCGTTTGATAAAAGCCCCTCCAGACGATAGGCTGGCTGCCAGCTATTGCCGGTGATTCCTGAACCGGTGCCTATCCATGATTGCCCGTCCGGGCCGTTGTGTCTGACAGACCGGAGAAGTCGCTCTTGAACGACGAAAACGAACCGCCGATACCGGAAGAGACCCCGCCTGCGTCGAGTGGCGTGAGTTCCATCTCCATCGAAGCGGAAATGAAGTCCTCCTATCTTGATTATGCGATGAGCGTGATCGTCAGCCGGGCCATTCCGGATGCGCGGGACGGGCTGAAGCCGGTTCACCGGCGCATTCTGTGGTCGATGCACGAGCAGGGCTATACGCACGACAAGCAGTATCGCAAATCGGCCCGCGTGGTTGGTGACGTAATCGGTAAATATCACCCCCATGGTGATCAGGCCGTTTATGATGCACTGGCGCGGATGGCCCAGGACTTCTCCATGGGCCTGCCTTTGCTGGACGGTCAGGGCAATTTCGGCTCGGTCGACGGTGATCCGCCGGCCGCCATGCGTTACACCGAAGTACGCATGGACAAGCCGGCCGAGGCGCTGCTGGCCGATATCGACAAATCCACTGTCGATTTTGCCGAAAACTATGATGGCTCGGAGAGCGAGCCCGTGGTGCTGCCATCGCGCTATCCCAATCTGCTGGTCAATGGCGGTGGCGGTATTGCCGTGGGCATGGCGACGAATATTCCACCCCATAATCTGGGGGAAATTGTCGATGCCACACTGGCGATGCTTGAAAACCCGGACATCACGGATGCCGAATTGCTGGACATCGTACCGGGACCGGATTTTCCGACCGGCGCGCAGATTGTCGGCCGCGCAGGTGCCCGTTCCGGGCTGCTGACGGGCCGTGGTTCGGTCATCATGCGTGCGAAATCGTCAGTCGAGGAGGTTCGCAAGGACCGCCAGGCGATCATCGTCCACTCGATTCCCTATCAGGTGAACAAGGCGTCGATGATTGAAAAGATAGCCGAACTGGTGCGCGACAAGCGCGTGGAAGGCATTTCCGATCTTCGCGATGAATCCAACCGTACCGGTATGCGCGTCGTGATCGAGCTGAAAAAGGATGCCAATGCCGAGGTGATCCTGAACCAGCTCTATCGCTGGTCGCCGATGCAACAGAATTTCGGCGTGAACATGCTGTCACTGGTTGGTGGGCGGCCGGTGTTGATGGGCATGCGGGGCTATCTGAGCACGTTCCTGCGCTTCCGCGAGGATGTTGTGGCCCGCCGTGCGCGCCATGATCTGAAGAAAGCCCGCGACCGCGCCCACGTCATTGTCGGCCTGGCGCTGGCGGTTGCCAATATCGATGAAGTCATTGCGACCATCCGCCGGGCGCCCAATCCGGCCACCGCGCGCGAGCAATTGATGGAACGTGACTGGCCGGCGCAGGATGTGGCCTCGCTGGTCGCGCTGGTGGCGGACCCGCGGTCGATCCTCTCCGACGGACAGACACTGCGGCTGACGCTGGAGCAGGCGCAGGCGATCATGGATCTGCGTCTGGCCCGCCTGACCGCGCTCGGCCGGGAAGAGCTCGGCGATGAGGCCAAGGGGCTTGCGGACAAGATCAAGGATTTGCTGGATATTCTCCGCTCGCGGGCGCGTGTGCAGGAAATCATCCGGTCGGAATTACAGGAAGCCCGGGACCAGTTCGCCGTGCCGCGGCGCACCGACATTCTTGATGTCGAACTGGAGGTCGAGGACGAGGATCTGATCGCCCGCGAGGAAATGGTCGTGACCGTCACGCATGGCGGGTATGTGAAGCGCACACCGCTGTCCGATTACCGCGCGCAAAGGCGCGGCGGCAAGGGCCGTTCGGGCATGTCGATGAAGGAAGAGGATTTTGTTGCGACGCTGTTTGTGGCCAACACGCATGCGCCGCTGCTCTTCTTCTCATCAGACGGAATGGTTTATAAATCAAAGACATGGCGGTTGCCGATCGGCGCACCGAATACGCGTGGCAAGGCTTTGGTCAATCTCTTCCCGCTCGGCGAAGGCGTGACGATTACCTCCGTCATGGCGCTGCCGGAAGACGAGTCCGAGTGGGAAAAGCTGGACGTCATGTTCGCGACTGCTTCGGGCACTGTGCGCCGCAACAAGCTGTCGGATTTCGTTCAGGTCAACCGGAATGGCAAGATCGCAATGAAGCTTGAGGGCGAGGACCGCATCGTCGATGTGCGCCTGTGCACGGAAGCCGATGATGTCCTGCTGACCACGCGTAAAGGCCGTGCTATCCGCTTTGCGACCACAGATGTCCGCGTTTTCCGCGGCCGTAATTCGGTCGGCGTACGCGGTGTCCGCCTGGGCAAGGGCGATCATGTGATTTCGATGGCCGTGCTGCATCATGTCGATGTCACGACCGAGGAAGCCCGTGCCTATCTGAAACATGCTGCTGCCATGCGCCGGGCCGTTTCCGGTGCTGAAGACGGCGACGACATTGAAGATGTTTCGCTGGAAGCCGATGGTGAGGATGCGGCGCTCTCGTCCGAGCGTATTGCCGAGCTCGGCGCGGCCGAAGAGTTTGTGCTGACGGTGGCGTCTGACGGGTTCGGAAAACGTTCCTCTGCCTATGAATACCGGGTCATGAATCGCGGCGGGCAAGGTGTGGCTGCGCACGATTTGTCCCGGGGCGTGCCGCTGGCTGCCAGCTTCACCGTCGAGGATGCCGACCAGATCATGGCGGTGACCGATGGCGGGCAATTGATCCGATTCCCGCTGGACACGGTGCGCATTGCCGGCCGTGCGACCAAGGGCGTGACCTTGCTGAAGCCGCGTGCCGGAGAATCGGTCGTCTCCGTTGTCCGCATTGCCGAAAGTGGTGAGGATGAGGTCGAGGCAGACGGGAGCCTGGACGATGCCGGTCCGTCAGCAGAAGGTGATTCCGGGGAATGACCCAACGCATTGCGCTCTATCCAGGGACGTTTGATCCCATCACCAACGGTCATGTCGACATTATCGGCCGGGCCGTGAAGCTGGTCGACAAGCTGGTGATCGGTGTGGCGATCAATGAGGACAAGGGCCCGCTCTTTTCCCTCGCCGAGCGGGTTGCGATGGTCGAGGCCGTCGCCGATAGCCTTGAAACCAGTACAGAAATTATTGTCCGCCCGTTCGATGGCCTCCTCATGCACTTCGCCGAGGAAGTCGGTGCCAGCAGCATCATCCGCGGATTGCGCGCGGTCTCGGATTTCGAATACGAATTCCAGATGGTGGGGATGAACCAGCGGTTGAATTCAGAGATAGAAACCGTGTTCTTGATGGCGGATCCGCGTCATCAGGCCGTCGCCTCGCGGCTGGTCAAGGAAATTGCCCGGCTGGGCGGGGATGTCAGTCCCTTTGTCTCTCCCTCGGTCAAGAGCATGTTGTTGGAGAAATTTGCGTGATGAAACGATTATGGATGTCGAGTGCGCTGGTTCTGGCCCTGACGGCGAGTGCGTGTGCGGACAACAATGCGTCCGATGCGGAAACGGACAGTGCGGAGGCTGCGAGTGCGGCGGCAGAGTCCATTGATACGGCCGAAGCTGCAGGTGAGGCACAGCTGGCGGCATTGATTCAGGACGATACCGGTTCGCTGGCGGTGGCGGAAGAAACACCGGATTATGATTTTCCGGATGATGTCTGGCGCACAGTGGAACAGGATCGCCTGCTCTATATCGAAACCGATCATGGCATGATCGTGGTCGAGCTGGCTCCGGAATTTGCGCCCCTGCATGTCGAGCGGATGACCACGCTGGCCAATGAGCGCTTTTATGATTTTCTGGTCTGGCACCGGGTGATTGACGGCTTTGTCGCGCAAGGCGGCGGCAGCCGGACCAACCCTTCCCATTCTACGGATATGGACCGCGTGCCGGGCGAATTCACCATGCGGCGCGACCCGAACGAGATCGTGATTTTCGAGACCCAGGACCGCGTCATCAATCCACGCAGCAATCCGGCCATCGCGCGCGCCGGCTTCTGGAACGGTTTTCCGGCCGGCACGCAGGCCGCGGCCCTGGCCAGTATCACCGCCGATGGCATGGTGGAAAGCTGGCTGTTGCATTGCGAGGGGGCGGCTTCCATGGCCCGGACGAGTGACCCGAATAGCGCGGGCAGCCAGTTTTACATTACGCGCGGTGATGCCGAGCATCTGAATGCGCAATACACGGTCTGGGGCCGGGTACGCGCCGGACAGGATGCGGTCAATGCAATAGCCGTGGGAACGGCAGGGCAGGATCCCGGTTTTGCGCCGGACACGATCCGTTCAATGCGGGTCGGATCCGATCCGGACTTTAGTGGTCAGGTCACGGTTGAAGTGATCGACACCAATTCACAAGCCTTCGCCGACTGGCTGATGGCGCAGGGCGAGGGCGGCGAGGCACCGGATGTGTGCGCGGTCGATATTCCCGTTCGTATTACGGAGTAGACTTCAATGGCTGATCAAAATCTGGTTTTCCAACTCGATGGCGGTGATGTCGTCATCAAATTGCGTGACGATCTGGCGCCGAAACATGTGGCCCGGATATCCGAGCTGGCTGCTGACGGCTTTTATGACGGACTGACCTTTCACCGGGTCATCGACGGTTTTGTTGCGCAAGGTGGCTGTCCGAATGGCAATGGTATGGGCGGTTCCGGCCAGAATATCGACGCGGAATTCAATTCCGAACCGCATGTGCGCGGCACGATGTCCATGGCTCGGGCGTCGGATCCGAATTCTGCCGACAGCCAGTTCTTCATCTGTCTCGACGAAGTGCCGTATCTCGACAACCAGTACACGGTCTGGGGCGAAGTGATTTCCGGCATGGAGCATGTCGACGCCCTGCCGAAGGGCGAGCCGCCGCGCAATCCGGGCAAGATCATTTCGGCAAAACTGGTCGACGCCTAGCGTTTACGCCGGCCGCTGAGGGCCGGAGTGCCTGGCGAGGGGTGCCGCTGAACAGTGGCAAGCTTGCCGTGGAATGCGGCAAAAGATAGACCCCGCGGCCATGCGCCTGAGCGATTTTGATTTCGACCTGCCGGATGACAGGATTGCCCTGCGGCCTGCACGGCCGCGGGATGCGGCGCGTCTGCTGCATATTCCCGCCACAGGACCATTTGGCGACCATGGCATGCTGGATCTGCCGTCGCTCTTGCAGCCGGGCGATCTGCTGGTGCTGAACGATACACGTGTCATGCATGCGGCGTTGACCGGGACCCGGCGGGCCCGGAGCGCCGATAGTGGTGATGTGCCGGTCTCTATCAATCTTCACAAGCGCGCGGGACCGGATCGATGGCACGTCTTCGCTAGGCCCGGCAAACGCTTGCGCGCCGGGGATGAAATCCGCTTCACCAAGATGTCGGCCCGCATTGAAGCGAAATCTGAAGGCGGGGATTTCCTGATTCAATTCAATCAGTCAGGTGCAGCGCTTGATAAGGCGATTCAGAATGAAGGGGTGCCACCATTGCCGCCCTATATCGCCTCGAAGCGCAAGGTTGATGCGGCGGATGAAGACGATTACCAGACCACATTCGCTGCGGATGACAAGACGCAATCGGTGGCCGCACCGACGGCGGGGCTGCATTTCACCAATCGTCTGATGGCGGCGCTTGAAGCGCGGCGCGTCGGGACAGTGACGGTCACCCTGCATGTGGGAGCGGGAACATTTCTTCCGGTGAAATCAGAAAATATTGAAGAACATCAGATGCATGCAGAGTGGTGTGAGATTTCTGATTCAAGTGCGGCCCTCATCAATCGCGCGAAGCAGGACGGCCGCCGTATCATTCCGGTCGGAACCACTGCATTGCGGACAATCGAGAGCATGGCCGAAGGTGAAGGTGTCCGTTCTGGCACAATGGAAACCGATATTTTCATTACACCCGGCTACCGGTTTCGTGTGGCGGATGCTTTGTTGACCAATTTCCACTTGCCGAAATCGACGCTGTTCATGCTGGTATCGGCACTGTCCGGTCTTGACCGGATGCAGGCGGCCTATGCCCATGCCATCGCCGGACACTACCGGTTTTTTTCCTATGGCGACGCCTGCCTGATCGAGGCTGCACCATGAGTGTTTTTTCCTTCGATATCCATGCAACGGACGGAAAAGCCCGCACCGGCCTCTTGAAGACGCCGCGCGGCAATATCCGGACGCCTGCCTTCATGCCGGTCGGCACGGCCGCGACCGTGAAAGCGCTCTATCCGGAGCAAGTGAAATCGGCCGGCGCGGATATCATTCTGGGCAATACCTATCACCTCATGCTGCGGCCCGGCGCGGAGCGCGTGAAGCGGTTGGGCGGTTTGCACGCCTTCATGAACTGGGATGGCCCGATCCTGACCGATTCCGGAGGCTTCCAAGTCTGGTCGCTGGCGGGATTGCGCAAGCTGACAGAAGAGGGTGTCGAGTTCCAGTCGCATATCGACGGTTCGAAATACAATCTGACGCCGGAACGGGCGATCGAGATCCAGGCCGATCTGCTGGGAGCCGACATTTCGATGCAGCTTGATGAATGTACCAATTTCCCCTGCTCCGAGGACGAGGCACGGGCCTCCATGGAAATGTCCCTGCGCTGGGGGGCGCGGTGCAAGTCGGCCTTTGGCGAACGCGATACCCAGGCGCTGTTCGGTATCGTCCAGGGATCGGTTTTTGAACATTTGCGCAAGGAATCCGCAGCACGTCTCGTGGAGACCGGATTTGATGGCTATGCGATTGGCGGCCTGGCGGTGGGCGAAGGGCTGGAAACAATGTGTGCGGTGCTGGACTATACGGTGCCGGCCCTGCCGAACGCGCGGCCGCATTATCTCATGGGCGTAGGCAAACCCATTGATCTCGTTGAAGCGGTCGCCCGCGGAATCGATATGTTCGATTGCGTCATGCCGACGCGATCCGGCCGGCATGGGCAGGCGTGGACGGATTATGGTCCTGTGAATCTCAAGCGCGCGGAATTTGCCGAGGATGAGTCACCGCTGGATCCCGAGATCGATTGTCCGGCCAGCCGCGATTATTCCAGAGCCTATATTCACCACCTCGTCCGGGCAGGTGAATATCTCGCGGCCATGCTGCTCAGCTGGCACAATATCGCTTATTATGAACACCTGATGGCGCGGATGCGCACGGCTATCGAAGCGGGTGAATTTGACCGGTTCGCGGCAGATTTCCGTTTGCGATGGGCGGAGGGTGAAGCGCGGCGCAGCTAGCGCTCCTCATCCGCAATGGACAATCCGTATTCATTGAATGCGCGGGTCAGATAGTCATCTGTACAGCCAAAACCATCAAACAGGCCGCGCAAATAGGCGCGCCGATTAAGGGCTGTGGTTCGCTGGGCGCGGGCTTCACGTTCAATTTCCCCCGCCCGTCCGACAAAGCGGAGAACGGGCCGGGCCGGATTGAGCCCGACAATTGTTGACCTGTAGAGGTCGCTGGCACCGGACGAAATGGCATCGCCGCTACGATCAGCCCACATGGCGGATCGTTCCCGCCAGCTGCGTTCTTCTTCGGTTTCGTCCTCGCGCTCATCGGGAACATGGATCGCTTCCGGGCCAAGAACGGCTGTCAAACGGGCGATATCCCTCGCTGTCGTGGAGCAAACGCGCCGTGCGCCCTCACCGCCATAGGGGGTGGGGACTGTATTATCACCCTCATCGACCATGATTCTGCCCGGCCGCTCGCGTGGCAGCCCGACAGCGTCGCTTACGGCGCTCCTTGTCTCGTCCATACCTGTTTCGGTCACAGATTGAGCATCCGGTACCGACGAACAGGCGGCGAGGAAAAGGAGCCCCCCGGAACATATGAGAAGGAAAAAGGGTTTCATGCTCTAAATCTAGCGTTTGGCTGCGGCATGCCAAGATACTGCCCAAAAATATGGCTGCTTGTTGACGGATCAGCGGGAAGGGGATACGTCCGGCCATCCATTTTGGGAGCCTGTAGCTCAGTTGGTAGAGCAACTGACTTTTAATCAGTAGGTCCAGGGTTCGAATCCCTGCGGGCTCACCAATTTCAAAGGACCGGGCGTTCCAAGTTTCAGCTCGTGTGCCTGTTTTGTTAAATCGCAAAAAACCGATGCTGATTTGCAACACAGGATTTTCCGGCAAAATCCGGCCCTGATTCAACCCACCGCTTGTGGCGCAGGGCAGAATAGCAAGCCTGCACAAACGATTTTCGTGTTTCAGGCGATTTTTGAGGAACCGCATACTGCGCGGGGAAAGCCGCAGGCAAAGGGCAATGAGAAAGCGGTTGGGGCTGGCCTCTGCAATTTTTTTCATGTAGTCAGAGAACAGCGCGTATCGTTATTGCGCTTTATCTGTGCTTGGAATTTTCCAAGTGTTTAGTTTCACGCGATGGAGGCATTTGCCTCCGGAGGGGGTAAAATGAAAAAGTGGCTACTCACAGCGGCCGCAACCGGTGCCATCGCGATGGCGTCCGCCGGTGCCGCGAACGCTGACGAAGGTTGGTATGCCAGCATCGGTGCTGGTAATGGTGGCTTCAGTGACACTGAAGTTCAGGGCTATCGTCTGGGCGCTGAAATTGATGGTGCCGGTGATTGGCGTCAGAACGCAGCATTCGGTTATGACTGGGCCGATGGCTGGCGGGCTGAAGCCGAAGTGGCACATCGCTACAATGATTTCGGCGCTATTGGCCATCACGAGGACTCATCGTCAGATCTCCACATCTGGAGCCTGATGCTGAATGTGTATCGTGACTTCAACGAAAGCGGATTTATCTCGCCCTATATCGGTGCCGGTGTCGGTGCTGCACAGGTCAGCTTCAATGGTACCGGTTGGGATTCGGGCGCACGTCCGACCTTCGGACCGGGCGGAATTCCTGGCCCCATCGTTGCTCCGGCTGCAGGTGCCCGCTTTGTAACCACCAATGATGACGATCTCACCTATATCGTGAATCTCATCGCCGGTATCGGCTGGCGTCTGTCGGATCAGTTCATCATTGATACGCAATATCGTTATGTCCGTCTGGGTGAAACCAACTACAGCGGTGCTTCACCGACTGCTGTTGGCGGCTCTGGTGTGACCCGCCAGGGTGGCAACTCCTTCCCGGGCACGACTGTTGGTGGCGAAACCGGCATCAGCGATGTGAATGGCCACGAAGCGTGGATTTCGATGCGGTATCTGTTTGCGGCTCCTCCGCCGCCTCCGCCGCCTCCGCCTCCGCCTCCGCCTCCGCCTCCGCCGCCTCCTCCGCCTCCGCCGCCGCCGCCACCCGCGCCTGTGTGTGAAGACGTTGGCTTTGTGGTCTATTTCGAGTGGGATCGTTCCAACCTGACCGATCAGGCTCGTGCGGTGGTCAACCAAGCCGTTGATCAGGCCCGTAACTGCGGCGTATCCAGCGTCTCCATCGACGGTCACGCTGACCGTTCCGGTGCCGCTGCCTACAATGTTGGCCTGTCCGAGCGCCGTGCTCGTGCGGTTCGTGACGAACTGGTCCGCCTTGGCGTTCCGGCGAGCGCGATCTCGCTTCAGGCCCTGGGCG
Organism: Alphaproteobacteria bacterium; assembly: GCA_016124665.1. Taxonomy (GTDB): domain Bacteria; phylum Pseudomonadota; class Alphaproteobacteria; order Caulobacterales; family Maricaulaceae; genus Hyphobacterium. The sequence continues at coordinate 15,339 of WGNH01000045.1, forward strand.
AAAGCCGCCCGGCGGTTCAGACACCGGACGGTGTCCGCGAGCCGCTCAACCGTCGCGCCGAGGTCCTCGTCGACCTGCGCTAGTCTGACGGTTAGCTAACTCTGAGAGCGGTCCGGCCTTTTGGCCGGGCCGTTTTCTTTTGGGCTCATACCGGATGGCTTGACCGGCCGGGCGGCGCGGCTAGACAGTCTGCACGCAGCCAAGTGGAGGTGTGAATGGACGCTCGGAATGACAAATCCTCCCGGCCCGGACGGCGGCATTCTGCCCGGACCCGCCTCATTCATGAGGGCTATGATGCGTCGGCGCATTCCGGGGCCGTAAAGGCACCGATCTATCACAGCTCCACCTTTCTCTTTGAGAGCGCTGAGGACGGGGCCGCCTTTTTCCGGATCAACAACAAGATGGCTTTGCCAGGCGACCCTGGTCAGGCCGGGCTAATTTATTCGCGCTTTTCGACGCCGAATGTCGATCTTCTTGAAAAACGTCTCGCGATTCTCGACGGCGGGGACCGGGCGTTGGCATTTGCTTCCGGCATGGCGGCGATCGCGACGACTTTGATGGCGTTTGTCAGTGCTGGTGATGTCATTCTCTATACAGCGCCGCTCTATGGCGGCACAGATGCCTTTCTCAACCGGGTTTTGCCGCGGCAGGATATCCGGCTGACGGCCGTGGCCGCTGAAGCTGATGAAGGAGAATTCCGGGCGGCGGCTGCTGAGGCAATGGAAAAAGGGCCGGTGCGTGTTTTTTATACCGAGACGCCAACCAACCCCCATAATGAAATCGTTGATCTGGGCCTTTGCCGGCGAATTGCCGATTATATGGAAACCGTTCAGGGGTTTGCGCCCGTTGTTGTTTGCGACAACACGCTTCTGGGCCCCGTGGGGCAGCAGCCGCTGAATCACGGCGTCGATCTGGTTATTTATTCACTTACGAAATATGTCGGTGGGCACAGTGATTTGCTGGCCGGTGCCGTGATCGGCCGAAGGGACCTGATTGATGCGGTTTATGGCCAGCGAAGCCTTCTGGGCGGTGTCATTGATCCACATACAGCCTGGCTGCTCACCCGCTCGCTGGAGACGGTGACGCTGCGTATGAAAGCGGCCTGTGACAGTGCCAGCCGGGTGGCTGCTTTTCTGAACCGGCACCCCAAGGTGTCCCGATTGAACTACCCGGGTCTCCTGGCTTCCAATAGCCGCCGCGGACGATTGCACAGACAGCAATCGAGCCTTGATGGTTCGACGTTTTCGTTTGATGTGGGGGCGAGCCGTGAGGAGGCGTTCCGTTTTCTTGACGCGCTGCAGCTCATCAAGCTGGCCGTTAGCCTGGGCGGTACGGAAAGCCTGATATTGCATCCGGTCTCGACCAGTCATTCCAATATTGATCCGGCGCGCCGTGAAGCACTCGGCTTTACCGAGGCCATGGTACGCCTGTCCGTCGGTCTGGAAGACCCGGATGACCTGATAGACGATCTGGAACAGGCGTTGGCAAACGTCTAAGCCCTTATCCGAGCAGTTCCAAAAGGACGACAGCATGACCGTAAAAGTCGAGCTGAATGCGGACGAGCGTGCAGCGCTCGACTGGATAGACACCCGCCAGGATCACATGGTCACGACGCTACGGGACTGGGTGAATATCAATTCGGGCAGCCGGAATGCGGACGGCCTCGAGGCCATGCGCGGGAAGCTGAATGACGCATTCGCCGAGCTGGGTGGCGAAATTCGGGCCGAGGGGCTCACGCCCACAACGGTCGTAGAAAAAAATGGCGACGTCCGGGAACAGGACTTCACGCCGGCCTTTCATCTTATCCAGCGTCCGGATGCGCCGGTCAAAATTGTCCTGACCGGTCATCACGACACGGTTTTTCCGGCCGAAGACAGCTTTCAGCGCTGGGTGATGCGGGATGATAACATCATGAACGGGCCGGGGGCCGCGGACATGAAGGGTGGCTTGCTTGTCATGTTGCACGCCCTGCTGGCCCTGGAGCGCAGCCCGCTGAAAGACCGGATCGGTTATGACATCCTGATCAGTCCGGATGAAGAAATCGGATCACTGGGTTCGGGGCCCATTCTCCATGCCCTGGGCGCAAAAGCCGATATCGGCATGACCTATGAGCCGGCGCTGGCAGACGGCTCCCTTGCCGGCGCGCGCAAGGGCTCCGGGAACTGGTCGCTGAAGGTTTCGGGCAAGGCCGCCCATGCCGGGCGGGAACACCATCTCGGACGTAACGCCATTGTCGCGGCCAGTGAATTTGCGCTGGCGCTGGATAATCTCAATGGTCAGCGTGACGGCGTGACCTTCAATGTCGCACGCATTGATGGCGGCGGGCCGCCCAATGTGGTGCCGGCCAATGCGGTTGTTCGCTTCAATATCCGCGTCAACGATGCTGAAGATCAGGCTTGGGTCTTGTCAAATCTGGAGCGATTGAGTGGTGCAACCGCGCGACGCGACGGCATTTCGGCGGAATTGTTTGGCGGATTTACCCGGCCGGCCAAGCCGATGACACCCGCCAATGCACAGATGTTCGAATGGACGAAGGCGGCCGGCTCTGCGCTGGGCCTCGACATCAAGTGGAATGCGACCGGCGGCGTCTGTGAAGGCAATAATCTGTGGGCCGCCGGATGTCCGAATGTCGATACGCTGGGTGTTTGCGGAGCAGACATTCATTCCCATGAGGAGATTGTCCTGCTCGACAGCCTGACCGAACGCGCGAAGTTGTCTGCCATCATGCTGATGAAGTTTGCGTCGGGTGAATTTGATGCCAGAACCGCGCGGAAGCTGGCGAGGGGAGAAGCCTAAATGCTGAGGGTCCGGGCGGCACGCCGCGATGATATAGATGCCTTCGTGGCATTGTCCGAGGCGGCGGGGACCGGCTTCACCAGCCTGGCAGTGACGCCGGATATACTGGCTGAGCGCCTGGAAAAATCTCTGGCCGCTTTTGCATCGAATGCCGGCGCACCAACCGAAGTCACTTACCAGATGATGCTGGAGGACACGGAAAGCGGCAAGGTTCTCGGCTGTTCGGCGGTCAAGGATGCCGTCGGAATTTCAAAGCCCTATTATGATTTCAAGATCATCACACTGGCGCAATCATCTGCGGAAGCGGGCCGCCGCTTTGACATGGATGTGATGATCCTGGTCAATGATTTTGCCGGGTGTTCGGAAGTCGGTACGCTTTTCGTGAATGATGCTGCGCGGGGCAGCGGGGCGGGCCGTCTGGTCGCGCAGACACGCTACCTCCTGATCGCGGCCGATTATGACCGCTTCGGACCGCATGTTCTGGCGGAATTGCGCGGTGTGGTCCGCGAGGATGGGTCGTCTCCGTTTTTCGATCACGTTTCGCGGCCGTTTTTCCGCATGACGTTTGACGAGGCCGACCGGCTTAGTGCGGCTTCAGACAACCAGTTCATTCTGGACCTGATGCCCAAGCACCCGATCTATCTCGACTTGCTCCCGCCGGCCGCCCGGGAGGTGATCGGCCTGACGCATGAGCAGGGTATTGGCGCGCGTCGCCTGCTGGAATGGGAAGGTTTCACCTATAACCGCTATATCGATATTTTCGATGGCGGCCCGCTCATGTCCGTGCCGACGCGCCAGGCCCGGACAGCGCGTGAAAGCGAATTGTTCGAAATTGCGACCGGCAGCGGTGAAACCGAGGCAATTGTATCAAGCGACAATTTCTCGAATTTCCGGAGTATTCGTACGCCCGTCACACTGATTGACGGCAAGGCGATGATGACTGCGGAAGCCCAGGCCGCGCTTGAGATGGGCGAAGGCGAGACTGTACGCGTATGGAGACCACAATCATGACCCCAGGACAGTGTTTTATCGGAGGCGAATGGCGGCCGGGTGGTGGCGGAAATATTGTCTCCATCGATCCGGCCAGCGGTGAAACGGTCTGGACAGGCAATGCTGCGAATGCGGAAGATGTCGATGCGGCCTTCATGGCTGCGCGTGCCGCGTTTCCGGGCTGGGCGCGAACGCCGCTGGCGGACCGGCTTGCGATTGTTGAACGCTTTGGCGCCCTGCTGAGCGAGAAAAAGGCGGAGGTTGCGGAGCTGATCGCGCGCGAGACCGGAAAGCCGCTGTGGGACTGCCAGGGCGAGGCCGCGGCGATGGCGGGCAAGATCGCCATTTCGATCAAGGCCTATCACGACCGTACGGGTGAAACGCAGGCCGAGATGGATTTCGGATCGGCCGAATTGCGTCACAAGCCGCTGGGTGTCATGTTTGTCCTCGGCCCGTATAATTTCCCGGGACATTTGCCCAACGGCCATATCGTACCCGCACTGATTGCCGGAAATACCTGTGTTTTCAAACCTTCGGAGCTGACGCCGGCGGCGGGTGAGTGGATGATCCATGTCTGGGAGGAGGCGGGGCTTCCACCCGGCGTGCTCAATCTGGTGCAAGGCGCGCGTGAAACCGGGGCCGCCGCCCTTGATCACGCAGAGCTGGATGGCGTTCTGTTTACGGGCTCGCACAATACCGGCCAGTTCATTCACAAGAAATTCGCCGGCCGGACCGGAATACAGCTGGCGCTGGAAATGGGCGGCAATAATCCGTTGGTCATCTGGGATGCGGAAGACGCCGAAGCTTCCGCCCGGCTTGCGGCATTCTCTGCCTTTGTCAGTTCCGGTCAACGCTGTTCGTGTGCGCGGCGGATCATCCTGCCGGCAGGGACGGCGGGAGATGCCGTCGTTGAGCGCCTGATCGGGATTTCCCGCCGTATTCCTGTTGGCCGCTGGAGTGATGATCCGGAGCCATTCATGGGCCCGCTGGTGACCACCGATGCTGCCCTGCAGGTTATCAAGGCGCAGGAAAAACTCGTCGCGGGTGGCGGGCAGTGTCTGCTCGAGGCGCGCATTCTGGACCAGGGACCGGCCTTCGTGTCGCCGGGAGTCATTGACGTGACCGGGACGGAACATCCGGACGCTGAAGTCTTCGGTCCGCTGGTGAAGATCATCCGCGCGGACAGTTTCGAGGCCGCCTTGCAAGAAGCCAATCATACGGCTTATGGCCTGTCCGCCGGTCTGGTCAGTGATGATGCCGGACTGTGGGACCGGTTCCGCGTCGAAGTTCGCGCCGGCATCGTCAACTGGAACCGCCCGACGCCGGGCGCGGCCAGTTCAATGCCTTTCGGTGGTCCGGGACAGTCCGGAAACCTGCGGCCATCGGCCTATTATGCAGCGGATTATTGTGCCTACCCTGTCGCCAGTCAGCTGGCTCCGCGGCCTGAACGGATCGCTATACGGGGCGTGGAATGACAGCTGTTGAAGCCAATTTCGACGGGATTATCGGACCGACGCACAATTATGGCGGACTGAGTTTCGGCAATATGGCATCCGACAGGAATAGGGGCGCTGCATCGGCCCCCCGTGCGGCAGTGCTGGAAGGTCTGAAGAAAGCCAAGACCCTCGCCGATGCCGGGCTGTTACAGGGCGTTCTGCCTCCGCAGGAGCGTCCGGATACCGGTTTTTTGCGGCGGGCCGGATTCTCGGGTTCGGATGCGCAAGTCCTGGAGGCGGCAGCGAAATCCGCACCGGCGCTGTTACGCAATGTGTATTCGGCGTCGCCGATGTGGGCGGCGAATGCCGCTACCGTGTCACCGTCCGCGGATACCGCAGATGGCCGTCTCCATCTGACGCCAGCCAATCTGATCACGACTTTGCACCGGTCCATCGAAGGCCCGGCGACGGAGCGCGCCCTGTCGCGGATTTTTACCGGCGACCGGTTCGCTGTGCACTCCCCCCTGCCGCCGCAATCGACTTTCGCGGACGAGGGGGCGGCAAATCATGTCCGCCTGTGCGCGCAACATGGCGGCCCGGGCGTGGAAATATTCGTCTATGGCCGCGAAGCCAGCGAGACCTGGACCGGCCGGTATCCTGCCCGCCAGACCCGCGAAGCCTGCGAGGCCGTGGCACGCGCACATGGGCTGGATCCGAAGCGCTGTGTGTTCATCCGGCAGGGGCAGGTGGCGATAGATGCCGGGGCGTTTCACAATGATGTGGTCTGCGTTGGCACGTTGACCACGCTTTTCTTCCATGAGCTGGCATTCGAGGACAAGACTGGCGCGATGGCCGCCATCCGGGCTGCCGCCGAGGGGCTGTTCGAGCCGGTCTTTGTAGAAGTGCCGGAAAACGAAGTGCCGATTGCGGATGCGATCTCGAGCTATCTTTTCAATTCACAATTGCTGGCGATGCCGGGTGCGGACCGTTTGATGCTGAATGCACCGGTGGAGACAGAGGAAACCCCGTCCACGCAGACTTATTGTTGCAGAATGACATCGGGCAACGGTCCGATCAGCACAGTGAATTATGTCGATGTGCGCCAGTCCATGCGCAATGGTGGCGGGCCTGCCTGCCTGCGGCTGCGTGTGGTGTTGACGCCCGAGGAGGCGCAGGCCGTCAACCCCTCCTGTCTGCTGACCGATGAAATCTATTCGGCGCTCTGCAAGTGGGCCGAACAGCATTACCGCGACACGCTGAGTGTCGAGGATCTGGCGGATCCGGCGCTGATGCAGGAAAGCCGGCAAGCGCTGGATGCGCTCACCGGCCTTCTTGGTCTGGGATCGGACTTCTATCCGTTCCAGCGGCGCTAATAGCTGCGGACCGAGCTGACCCGATTGCCCAGGCCCCACTGGTTCAGATTATGGACATCGCGATCAAACTCATGGCACCGGCCGCCGAATGAGGCATGTTCGCACAACAACCAGCGGCCCCGGCCATTGATCGTCATCGACATGGCGCGGTCATTGAAACGGACAACGTCCAGATTGTAGGTGTCGCGGTCGATCGTGACGGACGGGCCGGTGAAATTCGGGCCGGCATAGAGCGTGATCGAGTCATACTGGTTGTAGCCGCCGCCAGGGCCGCCATATCCGCCGCCATAGCCATATTCGGGCCGTGCCGAGGAAATGCGGTTGCCAAGACCAAGCGTATTCAGATTCCGGACGCGGCCGGAGATTGTCCGGCAGGGTGTGCCGAAACTGACATCTTCGCAGACTGTCCAGCTCTCATCGCCATAAGCAATGGCAGACATGGCCTGATCGTTGAAACGCAGCCGGACGAAATTGCTTTCCTCGCGGTCAAGTTCGATCGACTGACCGGTGAAATTCGGACCGGAAAACAGAACCAGTGTTCCCGCGCGGCTGCCATAACCACTGCCAGGACCTCCATAGCCAGGACCGCCATAGCCAGGGCCACCATATCCGCCACCATTGTCATATTCCGGTTGAGCCGACGAGACCCGGTTACCCAGACCATAGGCATTCAGATTGGGAATGCGCCCGGAGATCGTGCGGCAGGGCGTACCGAAATTGGCGTCCTCGCAAATTGTCCAGCGACCGCGGCCTTCGACTTCAGCAGACATGGCGCGGTCGTTGAATCCAAGTCCCGTCAGATTGTTCGTCTGGCGGTCGATATTGATCGATTGTCCGGTGTAATTCGGACCCGAGTAGAGAGTCAGCGAACCATCGCCACGCGGGCCGCCGGGATAGCCTCCCCCGGGATAACCGCTACCCGGACGGCCGCCGGCCCCGTATTCCATGCGCGCCGAGCTGATATGGCCGTCAAGGCTGATGGTTGCCAGATTGGGGACATCATTTGATATCTCCCGGCAAACGCCCCGGAAATCGGCGTGTTGACAAACCGTCCAGCTGCCACGGCCCTGGACCCGGATGGACAAGGCGCGGTCATTGAAATTGATGGTCTGGAAATTTGTCACATCGCCATTGATGGTAACGGATTGACCGGAAAAATCGGTTCCCGAATAGAAAGTCAGGGCGCGCGGTCCACCGCCGCGTTGAGCCTCTGCGGCAGCGCCTAGCGCCAGAGTGCTGGCAAGCGCGCAGATGAACATATTGAATTTCATGATAGTCTCCCATTCTGACGAATGCCGGATTCGTCTATCTCCCCACCTATATGGCTATTCTATTGTGAACCTTCGGCAACGGAAGTGACAGACAGGTTTTATCTGCCGCCATCGCCGGTTGCCGTTCTTTCCTCTTCATCATCTTGCTGCGATGAGCCTCTACCAAACAGGTCACGCAAAAGGCGCTCCGCGGGATCGACGTCTTCTTCAGCCGGTTCGCCTTCCGGATTTGTCTCGTCCGATACCGGCTGCGTGCCGCCAAGGCCCAGAGCGTTGCCCAAGACATTGCGGATTGCGTCTTCAGGGTCTTCGCCGCTTATGGCCCCCTGAATGGCGCCCTGGAGAAGGGCACGGCCCACGACATCCCAGTCAATGCCGACGCGGGGATTGTTGAAGGTGCCGTTGATGAGGATGGGAACGACAACACCCTGAAGATCACGTTCGCCGCCCTGGCCTTCAATACTGGCTACAGCCCTGGGGCGGAGACGGTAATCAAGTGTTTGGCCCCCGATTCCCACCGTGCCGGCACCATCGACACGGACCAGCGGACTTAGCATGATCAGGTCATTGTTGGTGGCAATGCCATTGGCGACCGTGAAGGTACCTTCCAGCGCCGAGAAATCGGTTTCTTCCTGTTCTCCGAATCCGTCCGGCAGGCGGCGGTTGGCCAGTGCTGACTCTATGCCGCGTATGGCCTGCGCCAGGTTCACACCGCGAATCGCGCCATCGGCAAAGGCGAAGCCGCCGGTTCCGCCAAGGCCATTCATCAATTCGGCTTGGGAATGACCGGAGGTCAACAGGTCGATCGTGAGGCGCCCTGTCCCCGAGAGGCGGTCAAAACCCGCAGCCGCCTCAAGAAGCGGCAAGGCGGCAATCGATTGCAGGTCCGCAAACAGGCTGAAGGATGGTGTCGCCGTGCGGCCATTGGCGACAAAGCTTGCCCGCCCGCTGCCCTCATAGAGCGAGATGCGGGTCAAATTCGCTTCCAGCCGTGAATTGACCAGCTCGACATCCAGCGCCGCATCCGAAATCTCGATGTCCTGAACCGTCAGTTCACCCACAGTGAGATCCAGGTCAGCATCGACCAGGCCAAGCGCTGAGACATCGATGCGTTCCGTCGACCAGGCCGGCACATCACCCGAAGGCGTCTCTGTTTCGGGTACAGCCGGCATGTAGGGGCTTACGTCGAGCCGGGGCAGGTTCAAGGTGCCGTCAATCGCCGGGCGCGCCCCGGCCAGTGACACGCTGAAACGGCCAGTGCCCGAGATGTCATCGAGACGGATATGGTCATTCTGTCCGGCATTGGACGCGTCCAGCGTAAAGGCGTTCATGCCGCCCGAGAGATTTCCGGACAGCTCGAAATTCTCCAGCCCGGCACCCGCGGGAAGAGGGGTACCTGCAAAGGCGGCAAGGGCACGAATTGAGGGAATGTCGGAGGACAAGCGGCCGGAATAGCGGACATCCTCGCCCTCCAGAATGTTCCCGTCAAAGCCGAGGTCGATCAGATTGCCGCCGAGGTCCAGCCGGGCCGCCACCTGCTCGCCCTCAAAAAAACCGCGGACAGATCCGAGATGCAGATTGAGGGTCATGTTTTCGCCATCGGCGGTCAATGCGCCCGTGATGTCGAGCGGATCATCCAGTCCGGGCATGTGGATATCGAGATCCAGCCCTTCGATCTCGCGGGATTGCGTGCCATCGGCGAAGCTGATGAAGCCGTTCTCGATGCGGATATCGCCCAGCGAGGCTTCAAACGGCAAGGCCCCGGGACGGCGGACAAAACCAGCGTCTGCCGGGGCTTGCGCTGCGGTGCCGTCATCGGGTCCGAAGGACCAGTTATTGCGATTTCCGCGTTGTTCCAGCCGTATTACAGGGTCGATGAGGATGAATTCCTCGATCACGACCGTGCGCGAAAGCAATGGCCAGAGCTGCACACCGACGCGCATTTCCGCCATCTCTGCGAACGGGACATCGCCAAAGCCGTCCTCGTTGGCAATCGAGACATTGTGAGCCTGGATCTGCACATTTGGCAGCAGGCTGAGACGGACATCACCTGCGAGGGTGACCTCGCGCCCCAGATTTTCACTGGCCGCTATCTGGGCCCGGTCCCGGTAAACCGACTCGGGAATCAGGAAGGGGATGATGATGGCGGCGATCACGACAACGAGGATCAGGCCGATAAGAAAAGTCAGAAGGCGGCGGATCATGAAAAACTCCCTGAAGCCGGATGACATCTGTTCTCTGACGAGAATTTCGGGCTAGTATACTCCACAGAATGACAGCCGTTCAGGGGGACAGCATGAAAATTCAAAAAATATCCATGAGCCGCCGCGATATCCTTATGGGACTTGCGGCCGGGACGATCCTGCCGGTTGCCGGTTGCGCCCAAAACGATGCGCTGGGGCGGAGCCAGCTGCAGCTGGTGTCGGAAAACCAGATCATGGCACTTTCGCAGCAGGCCTGGCAGGATGCCCTTCAACGGGAGCGCATTCTACGGGACCCTGGCTATAACCGGCGGCTGCAGCGCGTGGGTGCCAATATGGTACGCGCCACAGGAATGACCGGACTCGACTGGGAATTTGTGGTGATCGATTCCGACCAGGTCAATGCCTGGGTGTTGCCGAACGGCAAGGTCGCCTTCTATCGCGGCATTCTGGATATCATGGAAGAGGACGGGCATATCGCGACCGTGATGGGCCATGAGATGGGGCATGTGGCCGCGCGCCATTCTGCCGAGCGTGCCAGCCAGCAACGGGCCAGCCAGATCGGGATGCAGATAGCCGGCGCGTTGTTGCAGCAGCAGGGCGTCGATTTCAATCAGGATATGGCGGCCGCCCTCGGGGCGGGCGTTACCTATGGCATCATCATGCCGTATTCGCGCCAGCATGAGTTCGAGGCCGACCGTCTGGGCGTGGATTACATGGTGTCAGGCGGGTATGCGCCGCACTATGCGACCGATTTCTGGCTTGCCATGTCGACGCGCCACCAGAATGCCGGGTTCGAATTCCTGTCCACCCACCCATCGGACGAAGCCAGGCTGGATGCCATGCGCGCGCATATCGCGGCGCGAGGTTATTCCTGATCGTCTGACGCCTCAGCAGCTTCCGCGCGCTCTGCGATGAGGGCACGGGCGGCATCGACGCTTTCGACTTCCTCGACCGTATCAATGGCACAGCGGAAACCATTGTCCGGCGTGATATATTCCACGACCGGCGGACACAGCGTGGCGTTCTCACCGAACGACGTGGCCAGCTGGACGCCGAAGTTCAAATCCGGGCAGCTGTGACGCAAGGTCGCCAGATAGTGACGGCTGGCACCGCCGCGGAACACGACATGCTCACGGTCGATAACGCTGTAACCATTGATCTGGACCATGCGGACGCAGCGCGGTGCGGCCTCTTCGCCGTCTTGGTGGTGATCGGTGGCAAGCACAGGTGCGGTCGCGAATGCACAAGCGGCCAGTGATACGATAGTCAGGGATTTCATCTTGTCCTCCTTACCGGCTGGACAGGTTACACCACTGGACATGACGCCGAGCTGAATGGATTTCAAGTCAAAACCCCGTGTAAGGATCGCCATAGCGGGCGGTGGCATTGCCGGTCTGGCGTGTGCAAAGGCTCTGCTGAATCGCGGCGCGGCTGTCACCGTCTATGAGGCTGGGGCCGCTGGCCAAGGGGCATTGTGGGCATCCGGAGGCATGCTGGCGGGCGGGTTTGAATGCGCGGAAGCCAATGCATCCCCGGCATTTGCCGAATTGGCCCGGCGCGGCATGGCGCTCTGGTCTGACTGGGCGGAAGATCTGGGTGCCGCCCGGATTGGCTACAGGGTCGGCGGTGTGATCAGCCCGGCCAGTGACTTTGCCGGCCTCGACTGGCTGGATGTCCTGGCGGAGCGTGCCGGACAACTGGATATTCCGTATCGGCGTCTGCGCCGGTTGCCGGAGTGTGTCCGGGCCCGGTCTGCCATCGAATTTCCTGAAGATGGCGAGCTCGACAACCGCCTTCTCGGCCCGCGCCTTGCCGCTTTCGTGCGGGAGGCCGGAGGGCACATCCTTGAGCGTACAAATGTGACGGTGCTGGCAACCGACGGTGACCGTGTGCGGGTTGAAACGAACGAGGCCAGCCATAACTTTGATGCGGTCATACTGGCGACGGGCGTTGCCGGGCAGGCCCTGCAGCCAGCCGAGCCGGCACTGAGCGCCATCCGGCCTGTGAAAGGGCAGATGTTGTCGCTGCAGGGGCCGGGTGAGCAGCTCGCTTTCTGCCTGCGGGCGCGCAATGCCTATGTTTCGCAAAAAACGGACGGCCGGTTTGTCATTGGTGCCACCAGTGAGACCGGGAAAAGCGATACGCATGTGGATGATACGGCCATCTCAGCACTCCGGCGGAATGCTGAAACCTGGCTGCCTGGACTGGAAGGTAGGGAGGTCACGGAAAGCTGGGCGGGAATCCGCCCGGGAACGCCGGATAATCTGCCTATTCTGGGGGCGGGCGCATTGCCGGGTGTTTATCTGGCGCTAGGGCTATACCGGAACGGGGTTTTGCTGGCCCCGGCTGTTGGCGAACTGATGGCTGATGCCATTCTTTCCGGAACGGCACCGCCAGTGGACTTCGGGGCTGCACGCTTCTTTCAGCGTTAACGCCAAGTTAGCGGCTCGACCCAACACTGCGCGCATGTAATGCGAGTCGGCACAATGAGTACGATTTCCCCGCCTGGCGAAGCCACGCATGCCCTGATCGCCCGCGCATCACGCGAGACCGGGGCCGATTTCGATTTCATGGTGCGGACGGCGGCCCGCGAAAGCAATTTCGACCCCAATGCCCGCGCGGCAACATCGTCTGCCGCCGGCATGTATCAGTTTCTCGATCAGACGTGGCTGGCGATGATGAGCCGGCACGGCGGCGAGCACGGATTGGCGCGCGAAGCCGGGATGATCGAACAATCCGAAACCGGGCGCTATACAGTGGCCGACCCGGCCGAGCGTCAGCGCATTCTGGATTTGCGGTTCGATGCCGGTGTCGCAGCGCGAATGGCGGGCGAACTGGCCGCAGAGAATGCGTCCATCCTGCAATCGCGGATTGGCCGCCAGCCGACATCGGGAGAGCTCTATGCCGCGCACTTTCTGGGCGCTGGCGGTGCATCAGAGCTGATCAATGCGGCAATGGAGACTCCCACCGCCCGTGCCGACCGCCTGTTTCCTGCGGCGGCCGCGGCGAATCGCAATGTCTTTTATGATGGAGGGCAGCCGCGCAATGTCCGGGATGTTCTGGCGGGCCTTACCCGTGAAGAGGCCGTGACGATGCCATCGCGGATTGAGCTGCCCGCAGGAAATACGGAAGCGGCCCCGTCATTGCGATTCCAGTCGCCGGCACCAGATCAGGGCGTGGCCTTCATGTCGCGCCGGATCGGGATCGCGCAGGGTGGTGGAACGCTGTCTCCGGCGGTTGTTGCCATTCTGGCTTCACTGGAAGCACCAGGCGGCCGGAATGATCGCGATGAACGGGAAAGTTAACCGCAAACCGTCGCGTCTAAGGATTCATTAACACGAGAGTCAGAGCCTGTTGTCAAAGGCGAATCGCGATGGGGCGATTCGCGAGCAACAGGATCATGCCAATGAGCATCGTAGCGATGCGTTCGCGCCTGACCGACGACGATATCCGGCGCCTTGTAAAAGGTGAGGACGCCGAAGATCGCGCTCTGGCTGCCCGCAAGATATGCCAAAGAATTGATACGCCCGAGCTGACATCTGAAGAACGCGAAGCGGCTGACGCAATCATTGGCATGATTGCCCAGGATGCGGCGACGCTGGTGCGGCGCGCGTTGGCTGTGACGCTTCGCCAGTCGCCGCATTTGCCGAAAGATGTGGCGATCAAGCTGGCGCAGGACATTGATTCCATCGCGGTGCCTGTCATTGCGGGAAGCCCGGTCTTTGATGATGCCGACCTGATCGAGCTGGTCCGGACACAACCCGCGGCGAAACTTGCAGCCATTGCTGCGCGTCAAAGCATTTCCAAGCCCGTTGTGATGTCGCTGATCGACCATGCCGATGAAGGCGTTATGGGGATTGCGGCGGCCAATGATGGCGCCGAGTTCGATGATGAAGCCTTCGACAGGACGATTGCGCGATTTGGGGAGTCGCGGGCTGTCATGGATTCGTTCGTTTCGCGCTCTGTCCTTCCCATCAGCTTCACCGAGAAGATTATCGCGCGGGTCAGTGATGATGCCTTGCAGCGGCTGGTGCGGCGTCATGCCCTGCCGCCCCAGGTCGCGGTTGACCTGGCCGAGAGCGCCCGCGAGCGTGCGACAATTGACCTTGTGGACCAGGCCGGTGTTGCGCCCGACATGCCGCGCTTCATTGAACAGATGCAAAGCTCGGGGCGCCTGACGCCGTCGCTGATACTGCGTGGATTGCTGCGCGGGCATATCGAGTTTTTCGAACATGCCGTGGCCCGGCTCGCGGGTATACCGCATTCCAAGGCTTGGTTGCTGATTCACGATGCCGGCCCATTGGGATTGAAAGCTGTTTTCGAACGCACAGGATTGCCGCAGCGGCTTTTGCCCGCCATTCGCTCGGCTATTGATACCTTGCATTCCATTGAAATGGGCCCGGGCGAATCTGGCCGGATACTTTTCCGCCGCCGGTTGGTCGAGCGGTCCCTGACCCAGTTTCAGGGCGTTCCGGAAGAAGATCTCGAATATATCCTGTCGCGTCTTGATCAGGACGAGAGTGAAGATCAGCCTGCGCGGGCGACCGGCTGATCCTCGAATTCAGCGACCAGATCCAGAACCTGCGTCTCCAGCTCGACCGCCAGAGCTTTTCCGACCGGATTGTTTTCGTCGCGAATGTCCTGTCGCAGGGCTGCGCGGATGGCTCCGGTATGGGCAAGCGCCAGTTTGGCAGGCGCGATAGCGCGTTTCTCTTCGGTCTCGATCAGTTTTGACAAGGAGCCGGCCATGCGGGTGATGATCGGGAATTTATAGGTTGTACCCATGCCGCGCAGATCGTGCGCACGCGAGAAAAGCTCGATACCGGCTTCACCATCAAGCCCTTCAGCCATGACACGTTTGGCTGCGGCCTCAAGCTTCTGGACCTCGGATTCCAGCCACTCAGCGAAAACCTCTTTCATATCGTCCAGCGCTGCTTCCGCACGGGCAATTGCGGCTTCGTCGATGGGACCGATGCGCCCGCCGACTTTCACGCGCAGCATGTTCGGCGGCGTGATCATCTCGATGGGTTGTTCTTTTTTGGACATCTGGATTTCCTTAGGCGACGTGAGTTTACAGTGCCATCGTGGCAGGCGCTCGAGCGGCGCTGACGCTGACAGAATGGATGAGGGACGCTTCCAGATCCTGTATCCGGAAGGGCTTCTTCAAGGTTGGAATGCCGGTCTGGGGGCCGTCATCGGCCAATGACACCATCGGCAGGTCCGGGGATATTTCCTGCAAGGTGTTTACCGCGCACGCGTCTGTAACCAGTGCTGTCTCGACATGCTGAACGGACAAAACGCTCTTGGCCTCTTCAACCGAGCCGGCCGTCACGACGACTTTGCAGCCCATGGCATGGAGGCTGGATTGCAGCGCTTGCTGCAGCGGGCGTGATTGGCTGTAGATCAGAACCGTCATTCCCAGACCACCGGAAAGCTGTTGCATCATCACCATCCTCTTCCGCATCTCATTGGCGGATTGAGGAAAAGTGGTAGCAGATGATGCTTAACGCCGGCCTAAGCTGTCAGGCTTGGAATTGTTCGATGAGTATACGTTCGCCAAGCGCTCGGCCTTCATCAAACAGCATATGGAGGCTGACATCTGCCGCCTCCTCGATATCGACCGAAGCAATATCCCGGAATTCCTGATTGTCGGCCACGGCAGACACCGGGCGCTCTTCCGGGCTGAGGACATCAAAGCGGACCTTGCTGTCATGGCTCAGCAACGCCCCCCGCCAGCGCCGAGGCCGGAATGCACTGATCGGCGTCAATGCCAGTGTGCGCGAACCCAAAGGCAGAATAGGCCCGTGAGCCGAGGCATTATAGGCGGTGGAGCCGGCAGGGGTTGCGACCATGACACCGTCGGCAGCGAGTTCTGCCAAGCGAATCCGGCCATCGACGGAAATCTGTATCTTGGCCGTCTGGCGTGTTTCGCGCAGAAGGGAAACTTCATTGATGGCAAGGGCTGAAAACCGATTGCCATGGATGTCGGTGCCGGTAGCGCGCAGTGGATGAATCGAGGTTTTCTCGGCCCGTCGTAAATGGTCTATGAGATCGCTCTCGGCCGGATTGTTCATCAGGAATCCGACCGATCCGTAATTGATCCCGTAAACAGGAATGCCGGTATCCATCACTGCATGCAGCGCTTCCAGCATCATGCCATCCCCGCCGAGGGCGACGACGATGTCCGCGTCCCCGACGGGGACGTTGCCATACCGGTCCTGCAGCCGCTTGCAGGCATCCTGCGCATCCGGGCGGTTGCTGGCCATGAAGCTCAGCGAAGGCGTTTCTGACAGGGGTAGCGGGCTCACTCCGGTCTCCTTGATCGGGCCGGAATATTCAAACCTGCGCTGCCAGCCGGCGCAAGGCATCATGGGCGCTGCCGGGCGTGAATTTCTGGAAGATATTTGCGGCGCTGACCATGGCGTCCGGAGGCAGGTCCTCCTGGATACGCCCGGTTTTCTGCATGCCGCGGACGACCGACGGGAAGAGCGATGTATCAATACGCGCTGCGCGGCACGCGAGTGCCGTTGCCCGCATGCTGGACATGCCAAGCGCGGCCCGCCATTGCTCGACGGACAGGCTGCACAGATCGGCAATGGCATAGTCAAACAGCAGACTCTTGCCGTCTGTCAAAGCCCGAACAGCGACCGTGCCATTGAGTTCGCCGGCTGCGGCCATGCGCTCGACCAGTTTCCGCGCTTCGGTTTCGCTGTCTTCCGCAGCGGCGGCCGGTTGTGCATTGGTTCCGATCTCGTCCAGCTTGCCTGCTTCCAGGCCGAAATGCTGTGCGACCTGATCGCGCACGGCTTCCAAAATCCGGGCGGTGAGCCGGTCGACAAAAGCGGGCGGAATATCATCGCGCTCCAGCATCAGGCGGGACAGGCTTTCATCGGCGATCGCGGTCTCCATGCAGACCGACATGGCGGAATCGGAAATCCGGGCGGTCGTATTGCGGATCAAGCGGTCAATGACTTCCGGTTCTGAATACGCGATAACCGCATCGCTGACAGCGATGCCGATATGGCACCGCCCGGCGATCAGGATGCGATGTTCGCGGGACCCCGTATTGGCCAGTTCGACAAGATCTTCCGGTTCGAGGACCAGGCTTTTCCGAATGACGGCCTCCGCCACGCAGGGCGCATCAAACGCCAGATAGCGCACGATGCCCCGGGGGGCCCATTCGCATTCCGCCAGCCGCGAAGCCATCTGGATGCGAACCGATTCCTCCACCTTGAGCGCCAATGCCAAAAGGATGTCATTTGCGAGGGGCTGGGTCCGGTTGGTGAGCGGACTTCCGACACAGATGTCCGTGACACCCAACGCCAGTGCCGCACGGCTTTGCGGATCGCGAATGCGCGCCAGATGTGTCAGGGCCGATGCAATGTCGCTCATAACGCTGCCTGATTTCCAATCCCTATAAAAGCCTGAGTCTGCAATGGATTCCAGCCCTGGTTTATCCGCCGTTAAATCCTGATGGCAGAGCTGCAATTGACGCAGGCCCCGTGTCGTTCAATCTTGTGGCAGAGATTTCGGGAGGCCGGCATGGATGATCAATCAAAACAGAGCGTCAGAGACGTAGTAGGCGAAGACGAATGGAAGGCACGCTGTGATCTGGCGGCGCTTTACCGGCTTGTTCACATGCATGGCTGGGACGATCTGTTCTTCACCCATATTTCCATGCGTGTTCCCGGTCCTGAAGAGCACTTTCTGCTCAATCCGTTCGGACTGCTCTACGAAGACGTTACCGCGTCAAATCTGGTGAAGGTCGATCTGGACGGAAATGTACTCCCGCCCTCGACTTACGGAATCAATCCCGCGGGGTTCACGATCCATTCGGCCATTCATGCGGCGCGTCACGATGTGACCGTTGCGATGCATCTTCATACCGATTGCGGCGTGGCCGTTGCAGCGCAGAAGGGCGGGCTTTTACCGATCTCGCAACTGGCAATGAACATCATGTCCGATGTTGCCTATCATGACTATGAAGGCCTTGCTCTTGTGGAAGCGGAAAAGGCCCGTCTGGTGGCCGATCTGGGCGAGAAAAATGCCATGATCCTGCGCAATCACGGGACGTTGTCGGTCGGTTCTCACCCGTTCCAGGCGTATTTACGTATTTATCTCCTGGAGCGTGCGTGTAAGATACAGACCATGGCACAGGGCGGCGGGGAGCTGATCCAGTGGGACAAGGAGATGCAGGACAAGGTCTACAAGCAGGGCGAAGAGGGGGTGCTGAACGAATTCTTCCTCGAAATCGCCTGGGCGGCCTTGCGTGCGCGCGTCGACCGGGAATCGCCGGGCTACGATCAGTAGCACTCTTTTGCGTCCTTCTGATTTCCGCCCCGGCCTTTGCTGGCGCGTGGGTTCAGGAAAAAGGCCACGGCATCACGATTTCCGGGCTTCTGCTGTCCGAGGCCAGCAGCAGTCTGGACCGGAATGGCGAACGGCAGCCGGGCCTCTATTTCTCGAAATATGAATCGTCATTTTATACGGAATACGGCCTTACAGACCGTTTAACCCTCATCCTGCAACTCGCGGGTCAACGTGTCAGCCAGGACAATAACGGTATCACGGACACCGCCGAAGGCCTGGCTGCCAGCCGCGCAGGCCTTCAGGCGCGTCTTCTCAACTTTGGCCGCTGGACGTCATCGGTCCAGATCGCGGGCGTCATTCCGGGCGGAGGTGAAAACGTTGCCGACCGGCCGCTCGGCGATGGCGCCAACGGCGTGGAATTGCGCGCACTGGCAGGACGATCCGTGGGTTCGAACGGGTTTCTGGACTTGCAGCTTGCACGCACATGGCGCGCTGACGAGTATCCGGCTGAAACCCGCCTGGATGCAACTCTGGGCTGGCGCATCCGCGAAAACTACATCGTAATGGCGCAATCCTTCTATACCGTCGCGGATGCGGATATCACGCGCAACGGGCGGGAATACAGGCAGCACAAGGTCCAGTTCTCGGCGGGGCGGAATTTTGGCCGCGGCCGTCTGACGGTCGGTGCCTTCACAACCCTCTCCGGCCGGAATGCCATTGATGAAACCGGCCTCGTTGCGAGTTGGTGGCGGTCTTTCTAGTTTTCTGGCGGAAAACCGGTTTCATGCATGACATAGGCGATGACATCACGCCGGTCGGTCTCTTCGCGCAAGCCGACAAAGGACATGCGGTTGCCGGGCAGAAAATCGCGCGGATTGGCAAGCCAGCCATCCAGCTGCTCCGGAGTCCAGACAAAGTCCGCGTTTTCCAAAGCTGTTGAATAATTGAAATTCTCGACCGAGCCGGCCTCGCGTCCGAACATGCCGTAGAGATTCGGACCCACGCGGTTACCACCGCCGTCCGCGACCGTATGGCAGGAACCGCACCGCCGGAACAATCTGCGTCCGGAATCGTAATCGGCCTCGGAATAGGGCATGGGCAGATAGGACAGATCAACCGCCTCGGCCGCTGCGGGTGGCTCTGCCGAAGCCGGTGTTGCCGCTTCCTGTCTGGTGCTTGCAGCCGGATCCGGGGTTTCCGTGTCGTCTGCGGTTTCAGAATTGCTGCCCCCGCCACAAGCCGTCAGCAAGCCGGTGGCGGCCACAATGATCATCCAGCGCATCACATCAACTCCATGTCACCAACTGTTCGGAACCTAGCTGAATATTCAGGCAAATCCACCAGTGGAGCCGGGAATAATTGCCGCACTTGGTCTGGCACCCTGCGGCACTAAAGACGCCCTGTAAAGCTGATCGGGGGCGGCACGCTCCTCCTGTTATTGGCGGCGGAGAAGATGAGCGCTAAGCTGAAGGCAATAGGGAGAACGTGATGATCCTGCTGATTGTCCTGCTTCAATCGGCCTTGCCGCCGGCGACGTCGCAAACCGAAGAGACAACCCGTACCGATCGTTTCGAGGTCGAGTGGAGCTGGTCCAGCGAAAGCCGCTCCGAAGAAGAGACCCGTTCGGAGTTCGAGCGGGCCAATGAGGACAGGCCGGCGCGCGCAACAGGCTGGGTCGAAACGTCTCCGGGTGTCTATGAATTTCGAGCGCTTGAGCCCGCAGTTTCCGGGGAAGATGATGGGGGACTCGGCGACCTTGATTTCCAGCAGAATGCGGGTTCGAACGAAGATTCCGGCAGACGATATGATCGCCTTTCGACCAGGGGGCAGGAATTCGGAAATTGCACGCCTGAAGAATATCGTCAGCGCCGGGCCGCGGCTGATGCACTTGGCGCGAACCGGACAGGCTGCGAGATCGACCGGGACGCTGCCCGCGAAGCCGCGCAGGAGGCTGAGGCCGAAAGTGACACGCCACGCTGGAACGGGCGGGTCGAGCTGGCCCCCGAGGACACGGAAGACTAGTTCCCTCCGGCATGGCTGACTTATTCCCCACCCAATGGCTTCGACCAGCCTTTCAGGCTGTCGCGATTGACGATGAGGGCCAGGCCTGCCGCGATATTCCCGAGAGCGCCTGCCAAGAGGAAGCCGGGAATTTCTTCCGTCATGTCGGCTCGCTGTCGCTGAGCAAGATTGCGGACGGGCTGATTGATCCGAAACTGGTTTTGAGCTGGCTGATGCTGTCGCTGGGCGCACCGGCCGCGCTGGTCGGCCTGCTGGTCCCGATCCGCGAGGCGGGCGCGCTGTTGCCACAGCTTTTCACTGCAGGCGCGCTCCGCCGGCTGCCGCAGCGAAAATGGGCATGGTCAGCCGGGGCGGCTGTCCAGGGCTTGTCGGCACTGGCGATTGCCATCGCAGCGCTGACCCTTCGTGGACAAGCCGCCGGACTGGCCATTCTTTTCGCTTTGACCACGCTGGCTCTGGCGCGCAGCGTTTGTTCGGTCTGCTACAAGGATGTGCTTGGAAAGACGGTTGATAAATCCCGGCGCGGGACCGCTACAGGACTGGCCGGATCCATCGCGTCGGGAGCGGTCATTGTCTTTGCGGGCCTGTTGGCATCCGGGCTGGTGCAAAGATATGAGCTGGTCGTGTCCGCTATTGTCTTGGCAGGCGCGGCGTGGATTGCGTCGGCGCTATTATTCATCACGCTCCGCGAGGCCAGAGGCGCAACAGAAGGCGGCAGGTCCGCCATTGCGGCGGCAATGGAAAACCTGGTCTGGCTGCGCAAGGATGCCCAGCTACGGCGGTTCATAATTGTGCGCTCCTTGCTGACCGCAACGGCGCTGGCCCCACCCTTCATGATCGCGACCGCCGCCGGGGCCGAGACCGTCTTGCCGCTTGGATCTCTGGTTCTGGCCTCGGCGCTGGCCGGTCTGCTCAGTGCCTATGTCTGGGGACGGTTTTCCGACCGGTCGAGCCGCAAAGTGCTGGTCTATGCCGGGCTGGCAGGCGGGTTCGCCCTCTCGATCAGCGCTGTGCTTGGCCTGACGGGCTTGCTGCACCCGCTCTATGCGCTCCCGGCGATGATCTTCGTTATCATGATTGCCTATCAGGGTGTCCGGCTGGGGCGGTCGACCCATCTGACCGATATGGCAACGGCCGAAACCCGCGCGGCCTATACGGCGCTTTCCAATACGGTTGTGGGGATGGTTTTGCTGGCAGGTGGTCTGTTCAGTGTGCTTGCGGCGGTCTCAGGGCCGGCTGCGGCATTGCTGGTCATGGCGGGTATGGCCGGGCTGGCGTCTGTTCTGGCGCTGGGGCTGGACGAGGTTCAGGTCTGACCCGTCAAACCGGTTGACGGCGTACAAATGATCCGGCCTCCTGCGCCAAAGGGGAGGAACTATAATGAAGAACGCCGTTGAACCGGATGAGGCCCAGTTGAACGCTTTCATGGCATTGGGAGAGGGGCCGGTTTCGATGCTGAACCTGCTCAAATTCCGCAAGACGGCGGTCTATCCGGACGGCCGTGATGCGGATATCTCCGGGCGTGAAGCCTATTTCCGTTATGCGGTGCCAATGACGAAGTTGGTTCTGGACGCCGGCGGGACGCTGGATTTTAGCGGTGATGTCAAACCGCTGCTGATCGGCGAGGTCGGGGAGCTGTGGGACATGGCTGCGATCATGACCTACCCGTCGCCGAAAACGCTGGTGGAAATCAGTCTGACACCGGAATTCCAGGAGATCGCCGTCCATCGCAAGGCCGGGCTGGAAGGCCAGCTTCTCATTCCGTGCCGGGTGCCGTCAGCGTGAGTATCCGCTCCTTCGCATCGCAGCTGATTACCAGCCGCCGTATCCGGTCGGCAGCGCGAGGATGGCATGGCACCAAACGGATTCTGACCGGCAAGCCAAGAACATTGCTCGTATTTCTGGAGCCCGGCGAACCGTATTCGGAGCTGCTTGCCGATGTGGTGCCGGGGTTTGCGGCACATTACGGGTTGGAATGGACGGCGCTGGCCGTGCCGCCGCCGGAGAAATCCGCCGCGCCCGAGCCGGAGATGCTGGCGGCCTATGCGAAGCGCGACGCGGCGGGCCTGCGCACGGCTTATGGCATCTCGGTGGTGGATACCCGTCTCACCCCGGAAGGGGATCCGGCCGCGAATGCACGCTGGCGCAAGAAGCACGGTCATTATGGCAGCGGCATGATCTGGTTCGAGGGCGAGTGGTATTGGGGCATTGACCGGCTGCACCATCTTGAACGGCGGCTGGGCGCGAACGAGAATGCGCTGCTCTTTCCGCCTGTGGCTGAACCCACTCATGCGACAGGCGGATCGTTTGACATGTTTTTCTCGCTGCGCAGCCCCTACAGCTATGTGGCCATGATGCGCGCTCCGGATCTGGCACGCTTATGGAATGCTGAAATCACGTTGAAACCGATCCTGCCCATGGTGATGCGGTCATTGCCTGTGCCGTCCGAGAAGCGGCTCTATATCGTTCGTGACTGCAAACGCGAGGCTGAGCGTCTGGGCATTCCTTTCGGGAAGATCGAGGACCCGGTCGGGACGGGCGTTGAACGCGGCCTGGCTATTCTTCACCGTGCCATTCCCGACGGGAAAGGCGTCGATTTTGCGCAGAGCTTCTATCGGGGCGTCTGGGCCGAGGGCCTTAATGCGGCAACGGATAGGGGCTTGCGGACGATGACCGAGCGCGCGGGGCTGGACTGGGCCTATGCGCAAGACGCCATGGCTGATGATAACTGGCGGGGTACGGTTGAAAAAAACCGGCAAGAAATGTTCGCACAGGGCCTTTGGGGCGTGCCGTCCTTCCGGGTTAGTGCACATTCAACCTTCGGGCAGGACCGGTTGTGGCAGGTGGGGCGCTGGCTTGAGGAAAGCTAAGCGCCGAACGCCCGGCCGATAAACCAGAAGGTTCCAACCCCGGCCAGTCCCGCTATGACGGCAGACTGGCCCCAGAACAGCACGCGTTGGGGTGTGAACAGGCGCAGGATTGCCAGCCCGGACAGTACCGCGGCGACAATCGCCAGCTGACCCAGTTCCACACCGGCATTGAAGCTGATCAGGGAGGGCAGAAGCCGGTCATCGGATATGTCGATTTCCAGCAAGATGCCGGCAAATCCAACGCCATGCACAAGGCCGAACCCGCCGCTGAGCATCGGAGCGGCGAACTCCATTTGCCCGCCTTGTCCCAGCCAGTGGAAATAGAAGATCGTCAGCACGATCAGTCCCAGCCAGACCGGCCAGGCGAGGAGCCCGCCCGCAAACACGGAAATGCTCGCAAGTGCCAGCAGAACCGCGCCGCCACCCCAGCCCATCCGCCGGAATTCGGCGGACTTTGAAAGCGCCGCTTCGGCTGCGATGAAGAGGATGGAAAACCCGATAAGGGATTCGACCGCGGCACCCGGCGGGGAGACCCAGCCCAGCACCGCAAGCGCCAGCGTGACGGAATGTCCGAGCGTGAAACCGAGTGTCACAAGGGCCAGCCGCCGCCAACCCGAGACGATGAGCATCAGGCCGAGAACGAAGGCGACATGATCCGGACCGCCGAGAATATGTTCAAAGCCAAGGATCAGGAAGCCGGTCCATCCGGCCGGTCCGGCATGGCCGTCCTCGCCAAAGCTGGCTGTGGTCTGCCCGCGGGAAAGAATGCGTTCCTGAACGCCGCCGGCACTTTCCAACCTGATGAAGTGAACATGGTTTGCCGACAGCGGCGAAAAAACCTGAACGCCGATATCGACCTGGCCTTGCGCGCCGCAGATCCAGTTGGCCTGGCCCTCCAGCCGCCCGTCCACGCGCAGGCGGACAGAAGGCGGGGCATCCAGTGTACAGGCCATATCGCCACGCGCCACACGCAGCCCATCCACCAGCCGCTGCTGATATGCGGATTCCAGCGTTGTCCCTTCGTCTGAAAG
Organism: Alphaproteobacteria bacterium; assembly: GCA_016124665.1. GTDB lineage: Bacteria > Pseudomonadota > Alphaproteobacteria > Caulobacterales > Maricaulaceae > Hyphobacterium. The sequence continues at coordinate 39,642 of WGNH01000045.1, forward strand.
CGAAAGAAAAAGCGTGGCCTGCCGTGCATCGAGATAGATCCGGCCGGTCAGGCCGGTCTCTGTTTCTGTCCATGCCGAATTGGAGCGGCTCCGCTCATGCGCGTAGGCCGTGCCGGTCAATCCTGCCAGCAGGACCAGGCTCAAGAGAAGGCGGATCATTCGCCGGAGAAGGGCTGGATGCGGATGTCTGCCTCCCGGCGCAATTCCGCGATATAGGCTTCCAGCGCGGCTTCTGCGGCACGCTCCTGCCAGAGCGCCTCGACGCGATCGCGATGGGTTTCGAATTCTGGCTGACCGGCTGCTGAAAACTCGATCACGCTCAGCCAGTGAAAGCGTCCGCCATTTTCGACGGGCCCGATTTGCTCGCCAGCGCGCAGCGGCAATACCGATGCTGTCAGGCTTTCTCCCAGATAGCGCCGCAGATCCGTCGCCGTCAGCATGCGATCGGGCGGATGTGCGGCGGGCCGCGCTCGGTTGGTTTCGGGTGACGCAGCAGACTCCCAGCGGATTCGATAGCGGTTCTCTGCGGCGAAGAATTCCGGATTGTTCTCGAATAGTGCACGCAGGTCCTGTTCGTCCGGCGTCAGATCGGCATTGGACTGGGCGAGGTCGATCATCGTCATCACTATGGTCCGGCGCACGGTGGAGGCATTGCGTGGCAAGTCGAGATCAATCGCACGCTGGAACAGCAATTCCTCATCAATCAGGCGATCCAGGGCCCGCTGGGAGGAATCTTCCGGCAATGCGTTGCGGCTGTCGCGGGCCATGGCTTCCAGCGCAATCTCGACATCCTCGACGGGAATTGGATGACCGTTGACGATGGCCGCTACGGGACTGCCGGCCTCCAGTGGTTCATCATCCGTCCACAGCACGCTGAGAAGCACCATCGCCCCGCCCGTTACCGCGCCGATGGCCAACGCCCATTTCGGCAAGGTCATTCGGCCGGCTCTGTCGTGGCTGACGATTGCAGATGGGTCAGATATATGGGCGAGGACCAGGCCCGATGTTCAACATCGGCGATGCATTCCTCCTCCATATCGGTGCGGTAATCCCCATAGCAGGGATTGACTGCAATACACTGCCCGTTCTCGTCATAGGTGCACCGCAGATTATTACCGTTCACCTGTCCGGACGGCTCCTGGATGGCCCGAACATAGTAGATCGCATCCCGTCCGCCGGAGACAAATTCAGGATCAGTGAACTCGACTTCACAGCCTTCGCCAAGGTCATTGCAGGGCAGGACGCGCCAGGCGTCCTCGATCAGCGGGTCGACTGGCTCGCCTTCAAAGATTTGCGGCCGGATACGGACCACTTCGATCCGGGTAATCCGGTAGCGTTCATTCCCGGGATTATAACATTCTCCGCGGCAAAGCTGTTGCAGGCGATCCGGCGTCAGGCCGCGGACAGAATAGTCTGGACAGCCCTCATTCTGACGCAACGACCCTGCGGCCCTGACCCAGAAGACCGGATTTTCCGCAAGTTCGGCGTCCGCTCCCATGCCGGCCATGCTGTCACCGTTTTCATCGACAAGATCGAACCACAGCAATTGGCGCAGTCCGGATGTGGCATAGACCTGCCGGTTTTCCAGGGCGTTCCAGACGCCATCGCGCGAGCGCTCGCTGACATGAGCGGCGACCAGGCCGCCGCCGGTGAAGAAGCTGGCCTGACGCTCAAGCTCGGTCATCTGGAAACCGGCATTGTTGATCAGATCCTCGCGCGTGATGCGGAAGGATTGCGCCGGTGCATCCTGGTCAGGCGGCAGAAAACGATGGGCGACGTCTTCGGTGACGGCACCACCGGCGTCTGTCATGTAATGGCGGCCAAATGGTTTGTAGCCAATGCCGGGGCGGGCAGTGTGGGTATCGGATGAACCGATGAAGCCCCAGCGGAAACGGTATTCACTGCCGTCCTCGTCAAAATTGGTGAGCGCCAGACCATATTGCACGCTGGTGAGCGGGTTGAGATTGAACGCCGGCAGGAAGCAATCCTGACACTGTCCGGAATCCAGCCAATCCTCAATGGTTTCGCCGCGCACGGTCAGATGTCCGGCCAGACCGACAAAAGCTGCATTCTCGCGGGCCTCGAAGGCACGATCCGCACATTCCTCATCCGGCAATCCCTGGGCGAGGCAGCGGCGTTCAATAATGACGCCGGCCTGCCAGCACGCGGGCAGGTAATTGGCGCTGGGCTCCGGGCAGACCGGATTGCCAAGATCACCGGCAATCCGCCGCCAGGGCCGGTATTCCTCCGAATTGCCATGGCCGGAAAAGATTTCGATCAGGCGCATGACGTCCGGCCGTTCCTCCGGTTCAAGCTGTTTGTCCCAGCTGGTGCCGGGCGGCGTGTAGAACCCCCAGGCCGAGCCATGCGGAATGATCAGCGGATCAAGTCCCTGGCTTTCCAGCCGTGCAACCAGTTCGCCGGGCGTTGCGGCAATCTCGTAACAATCGTCAGGCAGCTCGCCGGACGGTGCGGTCTCATCGCACAGCGGCACATCGCGGACATCCTGAACGAAGCGCCCGAAATCATAATAGGTCTGCCGGTTGGCGAGATCGAGGAAAGCGATTTGGGGGGGCAGCATGGCTTGCGCATTATCGCGCAGGGCACGCACCGTTACACCCGCCGCAGCGATCGGGCGGGCGGCGATCCCGTCGGGATCAAGGGTGCGGAAAATGACATTCTTGTGGCCGTAATGATCTTCCGGCAGGGCCCCGACCTGGGTCCACTCAAAGCCGACAAAGGGTATGACGTCGGGGATGCCGTCCGCGTCTGACCGGGCAGCACATTGCTGCACGGAATTAATGATCTGCGACCAGCGGGTTGGTGTCAGGGCTTCTGCGTGGTCGGTTGCCGCCCAGAAATCCAGCGCAGAACAATACCGCGCAAAATCACACGCATCAGCGATGGGGTTGGCGCCTTCGCCCCGCAATAGCGGCAAGGCCCAGACAAAGGCATCCGTCGAAAATGTGGAGTGAACATGAAGGTCGCCGAATAGAATTTCCGTGTCCGGGCTTTCTCCGAGGGCGTCTGCAGCCGCCTGGATGCGCGCGATACGTTCCTCTATGGATTCCTGCGGAACCGCCTCTGATGTGATTTCGCCGGGGCCGCGGGGTTGTCCATACCAGCCCTGGAACACGCCTGCGACATATATGCCGGTTACCAAAATAATGGCGGCCAGTATACCGCCACCAATCATCACAATACGCATATGCGACTCCCCATGTCCGGTGAAAGCCTATACGTGAATGGACGGAAGCGAAAACAATTTCTGTCCGTATCCGACCGCTCAAAGCGCCACAAAAAACGCCGCCGGGTGTGGCCCGGCGGCACCTTTGAGGCGATACGCCCGATCTAGCGGGAATAAAGCTCCGAGATGGACAGAACGGCATTGGCCGTAGATGAGCCATAGGTTCCGACCCAGATGTCGTACTGACCACTGATGGGCGCCATGCGCAGCAAGGGGTTCAGCCCCGCATTGCCGCTGTCATCATCGCAGTGCCAGTTGCCATTGGGATCATTGATCACCAGAGTGGTGTCCGAGTTGGAACCGACGGAGAAATACAGCTCCGGAAATGAGCCGCCCTGGAACATGAGGCGGACATCCGGCGCGTTGGCTACAAAGCCGGCACACTGACCATTACTCCAGTTCGACGCGCTATTCGCGCCACCGGCGACGACCTGCACTTCAAAAGGATCGGGTGTGAAGCCAGACCGCAGCGTATAGGTGCCATAGGTCGGGGCGAGTGTGTAATCCGGGCCAGAGGGGCGGCGCGGGGGCGGAGCCGTGACGGGCGCGCTGCCATAGGGCAGCTCGGAAACGGACAATGTGGCCGGTGCGGTATTACGGCCATAGGTGCCGACCCAGATATCATACTGACCGCTGATAGGCGTCAGTTCAATCAACGGGTTGAGGCCATTGCCGCTGTCGTCATCACACCACCAGGTGCCATTCGGGTCGTTGACGATCAGCGTGGTGTCGGCATTGGACAACGCCGAGAAGTTGATGCGGTTGAAAGCACCGCCGGTGAAGTTGATGCGGATATCCGGTGCGGAGGCGGCATAGCCCCGGCATTCGTAATTTGTCATGGCGCCAACATCGGTGTTGCCACCCGCGACCACCTGGAAAGTCTGCGGATCCGGCAGGAAACCGGAACGCAGATTATAGGTGCCATAGGTCGGATTCAGATTGTAATCGGGTCCGGACACCGGCGCCGGCATGACCGGAGCGGGCGGCTGAACCGGCGCGCTGCCATAAGGCAGTTCGGAAATGGCCAGCGTGGCAGGCGCCGTATTACGGCCATAAGTGCCGACCCAGATGTCATACTGACCGCTGATAGGCGTCAGTTCGATCAACGGGTTGAGGCCATTGCCGCTGTCATCATCGCACCACCAGGTGCCGTTCGGGTCATTGACGATCAGAGTCGTATCGGCATTGGAAACGGCAGAAAAATTGATCCGATCGAAAGAGCCACCCGAAAAATTGATGCGGACATCAGGAGCCTCGGCAGCATAGCCGGCGCACTGACCGCCGGTCGCGGCAGAGACATTGTTCGGACCACCGGCGATGACATTGATGGTCTGTGGATCCGGCAGGAAACCGGAACGCAAATTATATGTCCCGTAGGTCGGATTGAGATTGTAATTCTGTGCGGACCCAGGCGCTGTCAGGCAGGCCATTGCCAACACGGCCACGCTGAGCGTGGCATGATGATGTTTCATTGATTTCCCCAATAATATTTGGCGCGATTTACCGCGCACGGCGTTGACTATGCGCCAATCGCGAATTTGCGCAATCAAATACGGCTACAAAGATAAAATAAATTCAAAAGGATATAAAACCCAAACGGGAAATGTCTTGCCAGCCGAAGCTCGTGCAGCGAGCGTCTGCAGACGTTTGCAAAACAATATAGGGTGGTCCGCCTTCGCCAAGGCTATGGCGTGACAGCCTTCGCTCGAATTCTATGGAATGGCTTGCCTAGCCGTAGCTCGCGTCAGCGAGCGAAGGCTGGTGCCGGCTGAGGGACTCGAACCCCCGACCCCCTGATTACAAATCAGGTGCTCTACCAGCTGAGCTAAGCCGGCCCGCTGATGCGCGATGCTTATAGCGAAGCGATGCCCGCCTGCAAGCAGGCATCGCTGATCACTATCAGAAGAAGCTGAAAATGGCGCCTGCCAGAAGGTAGGCTGCCAGCTGATTGCCGAAATGGATCAGCGTCAGTTCCAGTTTCTGCTTTTCATAGATATGCGCGAGAAGTGCGGTTGTGGCACTGAAAAAAAGCCAGACAAAAAAGGCCGTCTTCATGGAGGCCAACAGGCCTTCGGCACCTTTCCAGTTCAGCACCAGTCCGATGCCGATCGCGGCGACAAGTGAGTTTGTTATCCCCTTGCCCATGACGACGGCCATATTGGTGTCTTTCATGGACTCTTCGGTGAAGCCGTTCAGAACCATCCAGCGTTTGCCAAACAGCGGCCCGTACCAGAGAAAGCCCACAACCATAAAGCCGAGTGTGGCCAGCAAAACTGCTATGATATTGATACCGTAGAATTCCATTACCGCCTCCTATTTCGCGCGGCCAAAGGACAGAACAGCCCCGGCAATCGCAAAGCCGATAACCATGTGCAGGCCATCCATGACAAACATTCTGACATTGTAGGCCGGACCATATGCATACCCATACGCCATGGCGGCGACGGCAAATGCAATGGCAAGAAGGGCCCCAAGTTTGACATATCCCATCAAATCCGACTTGCCGAGCTTGTTGGCGAGCATTGCTATACCCGCTACAGGTATGAAGGGTATGATGAGCCCCAACACCATCTTCCAAGCGGGCGGACTGAAATCGGCAGGAACATTGGATATTCTCATCCAGTATTCGCCGAAAATGACACCATACATCAGGAAGCCGAAAATGTAGAAAGCCAGTCCGGCCAGGACAAAAAATAGAAGGTTGTGGCCAAATATGCGTGGCATGTGTTTTCTCCCCAGTCTTTCGCGCGTATGTCTCGCGCTGGATTCGGGCCCGGCCCGGTTCGCGGGTTCGCGCCTCTGGCGAAAACCCTAAGCATAGATTGCAATCAAGGCGAAGCGAAAATGGCCCGGTATCTGATCACAAGCGCGCTACCCTATATCAACGGGGTGAAGCATCTGGGCAATCTGGCCGGATCCATGCTGCCGGCCGATGTCTATGCGCGTTTTCAACGCCTGCGCGGCCATGAAGTACTCTATATCTGCGCGACGGATGAGCATGGGACGCCGGCGGAGCTGGCGGCAGCCGCAGAGGGCATGGATGTACGCGCCTATTGCGACCGCGAGCACGATATCCAGCGCGCGGCAGGGGAGGGGTTTGCGCTGAGCTATGATCATTTCGGCCGCACGTCGAACGCGCCCAATCACCGCCTGACCCAGCATTTCGCGGCGGTGCTGGAGGACAAGGGGCTGATCGAGGAGCGCAGCGATCATCAGGTTTATTCCATTGATGATGCCCGCTTTTTGCCGGACCGTTATGTCGAGGGCATATGCCCGCATTGCGATTTTGAGCGCGCACGCGGCGACCAGTGCGACAATTGCGGACGGCTGCTGGAACCCACCGATCTGAAAGAGCCCTATTCGAAGATATCCGGCTCGAAAAATCTCGAAGTCCGGGAGACGAGACATCTTTATCTGCTGCAGACGAAGATGGAGCCGAAGCTGCGCGCCTGGGTCGATAACGCCGCGGACAAATGGCCATCGCTGGCGGTGTCGATCGCGAATAAATGGCTGGATGAGGGGCTGCGCGACCGCTCGATCACGCGCGATCTCGCGTGGGGTGTGCCGGTGGCGCGCGACGGAGTGATCCGCGAGGGATTCGAGAACAAGGTCTTCTATGTCTGGTTCGATGCGCCCATCGGCTATATCGGCGCGACCGAGGAATGGGCCAGTGCCAATGGCGGCGACTGGGAAAGCTGGTGGCGCACCGACAAGGGCGCCGAGGACGTCACCTATGTGCAGTTCATGGGCAAGGACAATGTCGCTTTCCACACGGTCTCGTTTCCCGCGACCCTCATCGGTTCGGAGGAGCCGTGGAAGACGGTAGACCGGCTGAAAGCCTTCAACTGGCTCAACTGGTATGGCGGCAAGTTCTCGACCTCGGAAAAGCGCGGCGTCTTCATGGACACGGCGCTGGAGCTCCTGCCGGTCGATTACTGGCGCTGGTATCTGACGGCAAATGCGCCGGAGGGTTCGGACACGCAATTTACGTGGGAGCATTTCCAGGCCTGTGTGAACAAGGATCTGGCCGATGTGCTCGGCAATTTCATCAACCGGATATTGCGCTTCACGGCGTCGCGCTTTGACGGGGCGGTGCCGGCCGGCGGCGAGCCGGGCGAGCACGAGGCCTGGCTGGCACGGGAAGTGGATGAGCGCCTGGCCGCGATTGCCGACAATCATGAGGCGATGCGTTTTCGCCCGGCAGCGGCGGAAACCCGCGCCCTGTGGGCGGCGGGCAATGAATACCTCACCCGCGCCGAGCCGTGGACGCATTTCAAGACCAACCCGGAAAAAGCCGCTGTCGGCGTCCGCACCGCACTGAATCTCGCCGTGCTGATGGGCATTGCCGCCCAGCCCATTATACCGAATGCGGCGAAGACGATTCTCGATTGCCTGGGCGTGCCGGACGGAAACCGGAAGTGGCCGGATGAGCCCGCCGCCGGCCTGCTGGATGTTCTGCCCCACGGCCTCGCCGTTACTCCGCCGGATGTGCTGTTTGCGAAGATCGATGATGATACGGTCGCCGAATGGACCCGGCGCTTTGGCGGTGAGGGTGAACTGCGCTGAGTCTGGCGCTGGGGTCCTCGCAGTGCCATGCATTACGGGGATAAAAATCCCGCCGGTCTGCGGATAAGGCCGGGGAGACTGGCCAATGTGGTGTGTCGCGGGTGTGCTGCGGCTGTGAAGGACAGGGGCCTGACCGCGCCGGCCACGGGTGGCTTGGCCATGCTCTTGTATGCTGCGGGCTCTCCGCTGCGGGCAGTCGGGCCAATATTGATCCGCCGGATCAAAGTCATCACGTCGTCACCCCCTTGACCGCAATCGCCTGCCGCCGTCCAATGCACGGCAGAGATTCAAAGGGGACTATCATGCGTCTGTTACTTGCTTCTGCCGCCGCGATTGCACTGTCCGCCGGTGCTTTTGCGCAGGACGATCTGCGGTCATCGATCCAGTCGGATTATTCCGGCTATCTGGAAAGCCTGTACGAGCATTTTCACGCCAATCCGGAATTGTCGCTGATGGAGGTCGAGACCGCAGCTCGCCTGGCCGAGGAGATCCGCGCGCTCGGCTTTGAAGTGACAGAGAATGTCGGCGGCACCGGCATTGTCGCGGTGATGGAGAATGGCGAGGGGCCGACATTGATGCTGCGGGCGGATATGGACGGGCTGCCGATCGAGGAAAATACCGGGCTCGACTTTGCCTCCACGGTGACGGGCACGGACCGGCGCGGTCTGGAAAGTCATGTCATGCATGCCTGTGCACACGATACCCACATGACGGCGCTGGTCGGTGCGGCGCGCCAGATGGTCGAGCGGCGTGAGGACTGGTCCGGCACGCTGGTGCTGATCGGGCAGCCGGCCGAGGAGCTGGGTCTGGGCGCGCAGATGATGCTGGATGACGGCCTCTATGAGCGCTTCCCGCTTCCCGATGCCGTGGTGTCCTTTCACACATTCGGCGCCATTCCGGCGGGCATGATCGGCTATGTGCCGGGCTTTGCCATGGCGAATGTCGACTCGGTCGATATCACGGTGCGGGGCATTGGCGCGCATGGCTCCACCCCGCATGTCGGCCGTGACCCGGTCCTGTTGTCGGCCCAGATCATCACTGCCTTGCAGACGCTGGTCAGCCGTGAGATGAACCCTCTGGAATCCGGCGTGGTAACAGTCGGCGCGATCAATGGCGGCACCAAGCACAACATCATCCCTGACGAGGTGCATCTGCAGATCACGGTGCGCTCCTATTCCGATGCCAATCGCGAATTGTTGCTGTCCGGCATTGAGCGTATTGCCCGCGGTCAGGCGATTTCTGCCGGCATTCCGGAAGACCGGCTGCCGATTGTCGAGGTGGAAGAGCCCTATACGCCGGCCACCTATAATGACCCGGACCTGACGGAATCGGGCGTCGCGGTTCTGCAGGAGCGCTTTGGCAGTCTGGCCGTGCGCCAGCTCGATCCCGTCATGGGTGGCGAGGACTTCTCCCGCTATGGCCGCACCGAGGAGGATATCCCGATTTTCATGTTCTGGGTCGGTGGCACGCCGCAGGACACGCTGATCGAGTATCAGTCGCAGGGCCTGTCCGCACCGGGCAACCACTCCGCCTTGTTTGCCCCGGATGCGGAAAGCTCGATTACCATGGCGACCGAAGGCCTGACCGCGATTGCGCTGGACTTCCTGGCGCCAGCCGGCGCGCAATAGGCATGGTGGAACGCGTCTCGTCCGGCGCGGTCTGGGAGGATCGCGTCGGCTATCGCCGTGCTGTTAAGGATGGCCCGCATATCTGGGTCTCCGGCACGGTGGCGGTCGGCGAGGACGGCCGGCCCTATGCCCCAGGCGACATGGAAGCCCAGACGCGGCGCTGTCTGGAGATCATCGAGGCGGCGCTGGTGAAGCTCGGCGCGTCGATGAAGAATGTCCGCCGCACCCGCGTTTTCGTCACCGATATGAGCGCGGATGCGCAGGCGGCCTTTGCCCGCGCGCATTCGGCGGTGTTTGGCGATTTCCCGCCCGCCTCGGCGCTCTATGGCATTTCCGCGCTGGCCGCGCCGGATTTCCTCGTCGAGGTCGAAGCCGATGCCTATCTGGCGGCGGAGGCATGATGCGTTTCCTGCTTTTGATTTTGTGGGCCGTCTGGCCTGCCACAGCGTTCGCGGATGATCTGGCCGTGCCGTCGGTCTGGGAAAACCAGAGCGGATCGGTGCTTTTTCTCGATACGATGGATGATGAGGGCCGCCTGACCGGGCGCTATGTCAACGGGGCGGCGGGCTATTCCTGCCAGGGAATCGAATATGACGTTGAAGGCCGGGTCTTCGAACCATTGATCACCTTCAATGTGATCTGGCGCGCGGAGGCGGAAACCTGCCACACCATCACGAGCTGGACCGGGGCGATCGAGGGCGATGTCATCGCCACCGAATGGGCGCTGGTGCGCTGGGTGGCGCCGGACCCCGTGAGCGGGGAGGGCGGGTTGGGCCGGTATGCCGGGGAGAGCCGGTTTGTGCGCCGCGACTGACGCCATTGTGAGCATTTGCGCGTTGCGCGGGCGTGTCAGCCTGCTTAACTGCGGCGCGAAACAGAGGGGCTGACTTCATGGAAACGCTGATTCCCGCCGACAATCATTTCGCCGTCATGGCGGGGCTGTTCGTGATCGCCGCTATCGGTTTTCTGGCCGAAAAATCCCGCATCGGAGCGATTCTGACCGGCGCGGTGGTGGCGATTTTCCTGGCGATATTTGCCGCCAATCTGCGGATCATTCCGCAAAGTGCCCCGGCCTATTCCTTTGTCTTTACCTATTTTGTGCCAGTGCTGATCCCGCTCTTCCTGATGAAGGCGGACCTGAAGAAAATCTTCTTCGAGACCGGCCGCATGACGCTGGCATTCGGCGTGGCGGCCCTGGGCACGGTGCTGGGCGCGATTGCCGCTGTCTCGCTGCTGGATTTCGGCGTGGACGAGGCGGGGATCGCCGGCGTGTTCACGGCCACCTATATCGGCGGCTCTGTGAATTATGCCGCATTGCTGGACATTACCGGACTGCGCGCCGATGCGGCTTTTGTCTCGGCGGCGACGGCGGTGGATAATCTGGCGTCAGGCCTGTTCCTGGCGCTGCTCGCCATCCTGCCGGGGTGGCGCTGGCTGGCCACCAGATTTCCGGCCCGTGACCACACGAAAGGCGAGATCGAGGCCGGGGAGAATGGCAAGGCCACGGCGGCCACGCTGACCATCACCATTGCCTTCGCGCTGACCATTGTGGCGCTGGGCGATCTCCTGACCGGGGCGCTGGCCGGCCTGCTCTCAGGAATGGGTGTGGAAGATGCCGCGCGACAGGCCGGAAACTGGCGCTATGCCGTGATCACCGTGCTGACGCTGATCCCCGCGACTCTCATGCCGAAGACCATGGCCCGGCTTCATGGTGGGTATGAGCTGGGGATCGGGCTGGCCTTTGTTTTCTTTGCCGCCATTGCCGCCGGGGCGGATATCCCGTCCCTGATTCAGCAGGCACCGCTTTTGATGGCGCTGGTTGCCATCCTTCTGGGGGTACATCTGATCGTGCTGTTCGGCCTGGGGTCACTCTTGCGCCTGTCCGTGCCGGAACTGATCACCGCTTCCAATGCTGCCATTCTGGGCGCGACGACGGCGCCGGCCCTGGCGGCGGCCAAGGGCTGGAAGGATCTGGTGACGCCGGGCGTGCTGGTCGGGGTGTTCGGCTATGCGCTGGGTACGCTCATTGCCACTGCCGTCTATCAGTTCTGGCCCGGCTAGCCACAGACTCGCCGCTAGGGGAAATTTGGAGTAAACTCTCTCCCGCGAGGGGATTTCAGGGGAGATATTCCATGCTTCGACTCATTCTCATGATCTCGGCTCTGGCAGTCGGTTTCGTTGCCATCGGCGAGTTGTCATTGGTCGATGCGCAGCAACGCGCCGTCTTGCGCCAGACGCAGGCTCAGACCGACACAAGCTTCAGTGACGCATTCCAGTCCGCAATGGAAAGCGGTGATTATGCGCAAGCGGCGGCTCTGGTCAGCTCCGGGCGCGCGACAGGTCATCGTCAGCATCGCGCCATGACGCCATCCGCTTCGTCGTCGGCCGCCACCAGCCTGGCTGCCAACACGCCGCCGCCAGAGACCGCCGACTATACCTGCAACAGTGGCAATTGCGCGTGTGCGGGGGCATCGGACTGTGTGGCCATGGCGCCGATCTGTGTCGAGGGCACCATCGGCAGCAACGATTACGGCTGCACCTGTCAGGAAGCGACCGAATAGATCTGCTTCGCTGAACCGGGAAAGGGCAGGGCGTCGTCTTTCACGCCGCCCCCCTTGGCGTGACATCGCCTTGTCTATTCGCCACCCCACATGGGGCACAGACGATTGCGCGGGAATTCCATGCGCGTGCGAGTTTCCCCGGCAACGTTAAAGCCTTCTTCGGCGATCCGCTCGCCGAGCTCTTAGAGCGGATTGCGCTTCTCGGCGTCCTTGATCAGGCCTTCGATCAAGGCAATGGCGACAGTGTGCTCGCCATTGGTGACGGGCTTGACCTCGTAATAGGTGGCCAGGGGGTAGAAAGCGGCCGAGCCCGGCTTGCTCTGCCCCCTGGAAAGCCCGAAATCCGCTACCCGGATGCAGCCGATCCGCCGTGTTTATCGATTCCGGAACGCCAGCGCAGTGGTGAAATAAGCGATTGCTGCGGCTGCAATCGACAGCATGAAGGCACCGGGCAGGGCGAAGACCCATTCGGCCAGTAAAATTGCCGCCAGTCCGCACAGAATGGCGGCGATGGCCGAGATTTCACCGCCGGTACGGTTGTGCAGGCCCGCGAGCACGCAGACCAGAAGGCCGGCACTCCCGAGCGAGGAGGCCAGTTCGACGAGCCCGTAAATGGTTTCGCCCGACAGCGCGATGAGCAAGGCGGCAAGGCCCGCCGTGACCGTCAGAATGCGGGCAATTTTCAGCCGCTCCCGCTGGTCTGACGCTGGCCGGATGCGGGCATAGATATTTTCAGTCGCCAGCGCCGCGATCGCCAGAAGGGCCGAATCAACAGTCGAGAGCACAGCGGAAAACAGGGCTCCGGCAAAGATGACGAACAGAAAGGACGGCATCAGCTCGCGGGCCAGAACCGGCAGGAAGAGGTCCCCTTCGCCGGTTTCGATCCCGAGACCGGGGGCGATCAGCCCGAATGCCAGCGGGATCAGCCCTACGAGGAGATAAAGCCCGGCGGCGACCAGTCCGCCGGTCCGCGCGACGGCGGCGGAGCGCGCTCCGAGAAAGCGGGCGATGGGTTCCTGCGCGACGAGACTGCCGAGGATCGGGATCATCCAGACATCCAGCCGCTCCACCCAGCTTTCGCCGGGTCCAACCAGACGCAGGCGTTCCGGGTCAATCGCCGCCAGTGCGGCGCCCGGACCTCCTGCAGTAGCGAGCATCAGGGCCAGTAAAAGCATCAGGCCGGCAAACAGAATCGCGCCTTGCATCATGTCGGTGATCACATCACCCAGCAGACCGCCGAGCGACGTGTAGACGATGACCAGCCCTGTTGCTGCGAGCAACATCGGGACGACACCCATGCCGGTGACAACGGCCATCAGAGTTGCCATGGCCAGCAATTGCGCTGCCGCCCAGATCACCGAGGTGGGAATGGCGACCAGCACGGCCAGCGTCTCCGCACGGGGTCCGAAGCGGTCGCGGAAAAAATCGGCCAAGGTGACATAGCCGCGCTTGCGGAACTGGCCGGCAATCAACAGCGCCATCAGGAGGAGTGTGATGGCATAGCCAAAGGGTTCGGCGCGTGCGCCCGCCAGCCCTTCCTCGGCAATGGTCGCGGTCGATCCGAGAACCGTCTCGCCGCCAAACCAGGTGGCAAAGACCGAGAGACCGACCGCGATGACGCCGAGGCGGCGGCCCGCAATGAGATAGTCGGTATCGGAGGCGGTGCGCCGCGACGCCCAGGCCGCTATGGCCAGTTGCAGGATGACATAGCCGAAAACGGCCGCAGCCATCATTTCTGTCAGTCCCGTGCGGCGGGCCGGGCCCAGCTCAGGGCATCGTCCACAAAAACATTGCCGGCGGGAGGAAAGGCTTCGAGCTCATCGAATGCGCCAACCAGCATGTGCGTTTCGCCCGGCCATTTTGCGCCCTGATAGGAGAGTGGTGTGCCGCAAATCTCGCAAAACCCCCGCTTCACACCCGGACTGCTGGTGTATTCGCGGCGGTTGCCACGCCAGGTTAACTGGTCATCAGAAAATCCGGCCCAAGTGGAGAAAGCCGCGCTGGTGGCACGGTGGCAATCGGCGCAATGGCAATTGGCAACGAAACGCGGCTCTCCAGCGGCCTGAAATCTAATCCGGCCGCAGCCGCAACCGCCTTCCCGCACAGGCTGATTCATCTGGGCACCTCCCGCCGGCTACGGTAGCATTCATACAGTGCAATGGCCGCGGCCGTCGATATGTTCAGGCTCTCTATATTGCCGGTGGTCGGGATCGAGACGAGGAGATCGCAATTGGCGGCGATGCGCGGGCGCAGGCCCTTATCTTCCGCGCCCATGACCATCACCAGGCCGGGTCCGCCATGCTGGGCGATGGCATCGGGCAGGGGGGTGGAGGCCCCGCCATCAAGGCCGATGACAAAACGCCCGGCTTCTTTCAGCTCGATCAGCGTGTCGGCGATATTGGTGACGCGGACATGACGGACGGTCTCGCTTGCGCCGACAGACGCCTTGGCGACCGCGCCGAAGAGAGGCGGGGCCTTGCGGTCCTGCAGGATGACAGCGCGGGCACCGAATGCGGCCGCTGAACGGAAGACCGCGCCGACATTGTGCGGATCGGTGACCGAATCGAGCACGATCAGGACGCCATGGGTCGGGTCTGCGACCGCTTTCACCGATTCCGGCTCGGGCGCGGTGGCGCGCATGGCGAAGCCCTGATGCACGGCGCCATCGGGCAAATGGGCGGAAATCGCGTCCGGCTTCATATCCTCGAATGGCGTGCCCTCCGGCACTTCGCGCTGGGCGTTCAGGGTCAGCAGCAGGCGTTTCACCTCACGGCGCGGATTTGCCAGCGCGGCCAGCACGGCATGGCGGCCCCACACCCAGCCGATATTATCGCTTTCAGAATCGCGTGAAGACCTTGTTTTATATGCTGAATTGGGGCGGTTGCGCCCTTGGTTCTTCATCACTATAGTCCGCGCTCCGTTGATCGGGGCCTCCTGTAACGCCGCCGTGCGACTGCAATCCGGACCGGATTGACGGAGACGATGTGTTGCATCGGCGTTTTATCTGGCGATAAGACGTTTGTCGCGCATCGAATGCGTATGGAGGGGTGGTCGAGTGGTTAAAGGCACCAGACTGTAAATCTGGCCGCGAGAGCGTACGTTGGTTCGAATCCAACCCCCTCCACCAGCCTTCGCTGACGATGTCAGAGAAGGCTGCCACGCTGGAGCCCGAAGGGCGAAAGCGGGCACGTGTCGCCGTCAGCTTCGGCCGGGCAAGCGCGATGCGGGTATAGCTCAATGGTAGAGCAGCAGCCTTCCAAGCTGAATATGCGGGTTCGATTCCCGCTACCCGCTCCAGCCTTCGCTCGCCTTGCGAGCTTCGGCTGGGCAAGCCAGCCCATAGAATTCGAGCGAAGGCTGTCGCGCCGTAGCCTTGGCGAAGGCGGACAACCACGCTTCAATCTGAAAAGCACTGCTTTGCGCTCGCTGCGCGAGCTTCGGCTGGGCAAGAAATTCTAGTTGATCCTTCCTCGCCTCCGCTCGGTCGGTCCTCGCTAAAGCTGCGGGCGCGCGG
>WGNH01000001.1 GCA_016124665.1 Alphaproteobacteria bacterium
GGCTTTGCCAAATCCCGCGGCATTCTTTTCCGCGGCGGGGAGACGCCTGCCTTCCTGATCAAGCGCGGCGGCGACCGGCTGGCGCTGCTGGAAGCGCGGCGCGCGGTCGGGCGGACCTGGCCGGTTGAAGAAGTCGATGGCCCCCAGTTTGAACGCGCGCTCTCGGACATCTATGCGTTTTCCGATGCCGAAGCCGGAAGTCTGGGCGATCAGGCTGAGGGCGAGAGCCTGTCCAGTATTATCGATGAAATCCCGCCCACGGCGGACCTGCTCGATTCGGCCTCGGATGCACCGATCATCCGCCTGATCAACGGGCTGATTGCCGAAGCGATCCGCACCGCCGCCTCGGATATTCATGTCGAACCCTATGAGGACCGGGTTTCGGTGCGCTACCGGATTGATGGTGTCCTGTCCGAACGTGCCAGCCTCGCCCCGGCACTGGCCTCGCCGCTGGTCTCGCGGATCAAGGTGATGTCGCGGCTCGATATTGCCGAAAAACGGGTGCCGCAGGATGGCCGCCTGTCCCTGACGCTGGGCGGCAAGGGGGTGGATGTGCGGGTCGCCACCCTGCCATCGCGGTTTGGCGAGCGGGTGGTATTGCGGCTACTCGACAAGGATCAGGCCCGTTTCACCCTGGATCAGCTGGGCATGGGGCCGGCCAATCTGACGGCGATGAAACAGGCGCTGGCCCAGCCCAATGGCATTATCCTCGTAACCGGTCCGACCGGGGCGGGGAAGACGACGACGCTGTATGCGGCGCTGAACCTGCTCAATGATTCCTCGCGCAATATCCTCACCGTCGAGGACCCGGTCGAATATGCGCTCGACGGGGTTGGTCAGACCCAGGTCAATGCCAAGGTCGGCATGACGTTCGCCGCCGGTCTGCGGGCCATTCTGCGGCAGGACCCGGATGTGGTGATGGTCGGCGAGATCCGCGATGTGGAGACGGCGGGCATTGCGGTCCAGGCCAGTCTGACCGGCCACCTTGTGCTGTCGACCGTACACACGAATTCCGCCGTCGCGGCGGTGGCGCGCCTGCGTGATATGGGCATTGAGAGCTTCCTTCTGGCCTCCACCCTGTCGGCGATTGTTGCCCAGCGTCTGGTGCGGCGGCTCTGCGGTCATTGCCGGGAGAGCTATACTGCCAGCGCGGCCGAACGCAGCGCGATGGGGATCACGGCAAACGGTCCGGCCGTGCTGTATCGGTCCACGGGCTGCCCGTCCTGCAAGGGGCTGGGATATTCGGGCCGCGTCGGTCTTTATGAAGTGGTGACGGTTGATGAGGGCTTGCGCGCGCTGATTCATGACAATGCGTCTGAAAAGGCGCTCTCGGATCATGCTTTCCGCAATCGCAAACATCTTTTCCAGGATGGTGTCTCTGCGGCGCTGAACGGTGAAACCAGCCTGTCAGAGGTGCTGCGGGTCTGCCGCGAGGAGGGCGAGCGTCATGCCGGCGTTTGAATATGTCGCGCTCGACACCGGCGGAAAGCGCAGCCGTGGCTACCTGAATGCGGATTCGGAAGTCGCTGCCCGCCGGGAATTGCGCCGCCGCAATCTTGCGCCGCTGAAAGTCGGACGCGCGGAAGGAAAGCGGGTCCGCTCCGCCGGCGTATCGCTGAGCCTGTCCCGGCCGCGGAATCTGGGCCGGCGCGATCTGATGGTGTTCACACGGCAGCTGGCCAGCCTCATCGAGGCCGGTATTCCGGTTGAAGAAACCCTGGGCCTGCTGTCGCGGCAGGCGGAAACACCGGCGCTGCGCCGTGTGCTCTCCTCCGCCCGCTCGCGGGTACAGGAGGGGGGCAGGCTGGCCGATGCGCTGGGGGATCACCCGCACTCCTTCCCGGCGGTTTATCGCGCCATGGTGTCGGCCGGGGAAAGCGCCGGCGGTCTGGGCCGGGTGCTCAACCGCCTCGCCGATTATCTGGAAAAAGCCGATGTCATCCGCCGCAAGATACAGGCGGCCCTGATCTATCCGGCGGCGCTGGCGGTGACAGCCATTGCTGTCGTGTCCGCTCTGCTGGTCTTCATTGTACCGCGCATTGCCGAGCAGTTCGAGGGCACAGGCGTGTCCCTGCCCCTGCCGACCCGGCTGATGATCAGCCTGTCCGGTTTGCTGCAGGAGTATGGCGTTCTGCTGCTGGCCGGACTGGCGATGTGTGTTCTGCTGGCGCTTTTCGCCTTGCGGTCCGAACCGGCCCGCCATCAACGCGACCGCCTCCTGCGCCGCCTGCCCGTGACCGGCGGATGGACGCGCGATATGGAAGCGGCGCGCTTTGCCCGGACCATGGCCATCCTGATCCAGTCCGGTGCCGTGCTGCCCGATGCCTTGCGGGCGTCCGGGCGCGCGGCCGGCAATCGCGCCTTCGCCGGAACCCTCGAGGCGGTGGTTGCGGATGTCGAGACCGGAACCGGTCTTTCGGAAGCCTTGCGCAAGAGCGACTGGTTTCCGGGTCTGCTGGTTCACATGGTCGCGGCGGGCGAACGCTCCGGTGCGCTGGGCGACATGTTCGACCGCGCTGCCCATCAGCTCGAGCAGGATGTGGATGGCCGCACCGCCACCGCCATGAACCTTCTGGAGCCTGCCATCATCATCACCATGGGCGCGATCGTGACGGGGATCATTCTGTCGATCCTGTTGCCGATCCTGCGCCTCAATACGCTTGCCCTCGGATAGGAGATACCGACATGAAAACACCGTCTGGAAAAGCCTCGAACAAGGCCGGTTTCTCGCTGCTGGAATTGATGGTCGTCATTGTCATCATGGGCATTCTGGCGACGGTTGTGGTGCTCAATGTGCTGCCCAGCCAGGACCGGGCAATGGTCGAAAAAGCGCGCACGGATATCAGCACGCTGGAACAGGCGGTGGAGCTCTATCGACTCGAATTGCTGGCCTATCCGACCACGGATGACGGGCTGGACGCGCTGGTGGAAGGGCCGTCGGATGCGGCCCGTGCCGCGCGCTTTCCGGCCAATGGCTTTATCCGCCGCCTGCCGGCCGATCCGTGGGGGAATCCCTATCAATATCTGCATCCCGGCGAACACGGAGAGTTCGATATTTTCACGCTGGGCGCGGATGGCCGGGCCGGTGGCGAGGGCCTTGATGCCGATATCGGCAATTGGGAAGAGTGATCAACGGCGCTGATACAGGCCGTGCCGGGCTCTCTCTGGTCGAGGTGCTCGTGGCGCTGGCCATTACCGGTCTGATGACCGGCGCGGTGTATCTGACGATGCGGCCCGCCCACGATCCTGCGCGTGTGGCGGCCGAACAGATGCAACTGGATCTGGCGCGCGCCGAAACCCTGGCGGTGACGCGCGGCAGCTTTATCGGCCTGCGCACGCATGCGCGTGGCTATGATTTCCTGATTTACGAGGCCGGCACATGGGTGCCGATGGAACGGCGGTCTGCCCTTGTGGCGCGGGTCCTGCCGGACAGTGTGACCCTGCTGGCCTCATTTGCACCGGTCTCCGATCGTGAGGGTCAGGCGGTTGTGCCGGATTACTGGTTTGATCCGACCGGGGCGAATGATGCGGCCCGTTTCACCCTGCAATCGGGCGAGTCGCGCTGGCAGGTGACCGCGGGCGGGCTCGGTGGCACGCGGATGTCCGGAGGCGCAAGCTGATGTCTGCCCGCGCCGGATTCTCCCTGATCGAAATACTGGTCGCCCTGTCGATCCTGGCGATTGCCGGCATGGCACTGATGGCCGCTACCCAGCAATCGACGCGCGGGGCTCAGATCATTTCCTCGCGCAGCGTGCTGGCACTGGCGGGCGAGAATGTGCTCAACTCGGAACTGATCGAACAGTCCGGGCATTCACTGGTGTCCACCAGCGGCCGCTATGAAATGGCCGGTCAGGTCTTTGACTGGTCGCTGAGCGTCCTGCCGACCCCGGATGCCGGCCTGCTTCGCGTCCAGCTCGACATTGCCGAGACGGCCGGCGGACGCTCACACCGGATCGTGACGTTCCGGAGGGCGTCATGATGGTGGCGCGCGCCGGTTTCAGCCTTGTCGAGGTGCTCGTCTCGGTGATGATGTTTGCCATTATCGGCGTCATCGCCACAGGCATGCTGAACGCCTCGCTGACCGCCCGCGAGATCAATATGGCGAGTGCGGACCGGGCCGAGATGATCGACCGCGCGCGATTGTTGATGCGCGAGGATTTCGGCCAGCTGGTCAATCGCCCGGTCCGGCAGATGGATGGCCGCGCCGGTGAGGTGGGGTTTGCCGGATCCGGTTCGGGCGTGACAGCTCTGTCCGGCCCGGCCTCCGGTCAGACGCTGATCGCCTTCACGCGGGCCGGGCGGCCCAATCCGGGCGCTGTGCAACCGCGCGGCTCGCTGCAATATGTCGAATATGTCCGCGTGGATGACCGCCTCATCCGCCGCAGCTGGGCCTATCCGGACCGGCAGTTTGACACCCCGGCCAGCGAGTTTGTGCTGTTGTCCGGTCTCGACGAGATCGAGGCCGGTTTTCTCAGCCTCAACAGCTGGGTGACGGGCATTGTGTCCGGTCCGGCAGAGGGACAGGCGTCGCGCCTGCCCCGTGCGGTGCGCTTGCGCGCGCTGATGCGTGACCAGACGGATCTGGAATTTATACTGCTGACGCCGGAGTTTCCGTCATGAAGCACCGGGCGGACAAGCGCGGCACGGCCCTGATCACGGCGCTGATGATCACGGCGGTGATGTCGACGGTGGCGGTCGGCCTGTCGCAATCCCTGTTCTTTGCCATTGGCCGCAGCGGCCATATCGCGGACCGTGACCAGGCCTACTGGTATGCGGTGGGCGCACGCGATTTCGCCGAAAGCGCCCTGCTGCGGTCCTTGCCGCCCCCGGGCGAGCCCATGCGCCCCACCGATGCCTGGGCGCAGGGGGCGCGCCAATTCGAGATCGAGAATGGCGCGCTGACCGGCGAGGTGCGCGATGCCAATAATTGCTTCAATCTCAATGCGCTGGTGACGCAGGCCGGGCGTGGCGGATATACAGGTGATGAGGCCGCCGCCGAGACGTTCATCGCCCTGATGCAGGCGCTGAACATACCGGCGGGAGAGGCGCACGCGATTGCGGCGCAGGCCACGGACTGGATCGATACCGACACAAGGCCCGAAGCGCGCGGTGCGGAAGACATGCAATATGCCCAGCGCCCCGTGCCGCACCGGGCGGCCAATACGCTGTTCACCGAGGCCGGGGAAATGCTCGCCCTGCCGGCCATGAACCCGGCCTATTTCAACCTGCTGGCACCGCTGGTCTGTGCACATCCGGTGACCGAACAGATACCGCTCAATCCCAATACGCTGCGCCCGGACCAGGCCGCCCTGCTGGCCGCGGCGCTGGACAACCGCCTGTCGCTGTCAGACGCGGCGCTGCTGATTTCCCGGCGGCCGACAACGGGATATGCGGATGTGGAGGCGGTCTGGCAGGAGCCCTTGCTGGCCGATCTGGAGCTGGCACCGGACGCGCGCCCGCTGTTTACGCTGACCAGCCGCTATTTTGAAATTCATGTCAATGTCCTGCAGGGCGAAACGCGTTACCGCCTGCGGGAATCGGTTGAACTGGACAGCACAGGCCGCCTGACCCGGCACAGCCAGCGCTTCGGAGTGTTTTCATGAGCCGTGACCTTGTTCTCTTCGCTCCGGTGCAGGACGGCGGTCCGATACGCTGGGCGCGCGTGGAGGCGGGCCGGCGCAAGCGGTCCGGCGAGGGCCTGCCACCCGTGCCGGAGGAGGCGTTTGACCGCCTGATCGTGGTTTTGCCATCGAGCGAATTGTTCGTGTCCCGCATTCACCTGGCGGCGCGGACGGACCGGGAAGCGCGGCAGGCGGCCCCCTTTGTCATCGAGGACGAGCTCGCCGCCCCGGTCGAGGCGACGGCGTTCGCCGTCGGCCCGGCGGCGGAGGATGGCAAGCGCTGGATCTATGCTGCCCGCATGGCGCTGGTGGATCACTGGCGCAGGCTGGCCGAGCCGCTTCCGGCGCGCCGCGTGTATTTTGTTCCCGACGCTTTTGCCGCTCTTGAGGCGGCAGAGGATCTCGTCATTTTCGGCGAGGATGGTGATCTCCTGCTCTGCCGCCCGCGGCATGACCGGCCCGCCGTGCGGCTGGATGCCGATATGCTGGCCGAAACCCTGCCGGTTCTGCTGACGACCTCGAAGCCGGACACGCTGGCGGTGAGTGAAAATGTCGAATGGACCGAGATTGCCGGCGTGCCGCTGCCCCGGCCGCGGCGGTTTGCAGCGTTTGACCTGGCCGTGCAGATCGCCGGGCTGGCGCCGGAGACGCTGGCGAAGCTTCCGGGATTCATGGAAAAATCCGCATCCGCGGCGCGCTGGGTGGCGTTCATCACCCCCTTCCGCCGGGCCGGAATTCTGGCGCTGGCGGCGGCTGTCGTGGCCGGCCTGATGATGGCGGGCGAGGGGATTTATTACCGCCAGCAGCGCAGCGCCATTGATGATGCCGGGACGGCACTGTTTGCCTCGGCCTTCCCGGAGACGCGCATCGTCAATCCGGAAGTCCAGCTGCGGCAGAGGCTGGCGGCGCAGGAGGGCACGGGCGGATCCGATTTCCTGGTGCTGGCGCGGGCCGTGGCGGAGCTGGGGCGGCAGGTCGAGACCGTGCAGATCGACACGCTGCGTTTTGACCGCTCCCTCAACGTGCTGAACGTGTCGGCGACCTATTCCGATTTTGCCGATTTCGAGGCGCTGAATGCGGCCGCGGCTTCACTCGGCGTCACGCTGGAGGATGGCGGTGTGCGCCAGAATGGCGATGTGCTGAACGGTGATTTTGCGGTGAGGCTGCCATGACGTCTTTCTTGAGTCTTCTGGGTGCGGCCTGGGCCGGGCGCAGCCCGCGCGAGCAGATCCTGCTGGGCGCATTGTCGCTGGTGATCGCGGCGCTGGTGCTGTGGTCGCTCGTGGCCGCGCCGCTGATCGAGTTCCGCAATACATCGCGCGCGGCCTATGTGGATTCGGTCGAGCGCTATCGCGAGCTGAGCGTGGGCCTGGCCCGCTATCAGGCGGTTGCGGGCGAGGCGGGCCGGGCGGCCTCTGCCGATGACCGCCCCTTGCGGACCCTTGTTGCCGAGCAGGCGGCGGCAATGGATCTACCGCTCTCGCGCATGGTGCCCGATGAGGCGGGGCGTCTGAATGTCTGGACCGGGAATGCCGATGCCGGACAGTTGATGGACTGGCTGGCCGATCTGGAACAGCGTCATGCCATTACCGCCATCCGCGCCAATATCGACCGCGAGGGTGATGGCCGGGCGCGGGCACAGATCGTGCTGGAACGGAGCGGCGGATGATGTCCTGGCGATGGATGCTGATGGCAGGCACTCTGATGCTGCTGGCCTTTGCCCTCGCGCTGATGCCGCTGGCCTTTGTGCACGGGCTGGCCGGGTCCCCGCTGGGGCGTGACGCCAGCGCTTTCGGCCATGTGTGGAATGGCCGTCTCTATACCGCTTCGGCGGGACCGGCACGGTTCGAGCGCGTCGATGTGGCGCTCCGGCCGGGCGCGTTGCTGACCGGGCAGGCGGTGTTTGACTGGCAGGTCTCCGATTCCGGTGCGCGCGGCGCAGGGGTGGCCTATGCCGGCCTGACATCGGCCGGGCTGCGCGAGACGCGCCTGTCGGGGACCTTCCGCGCCCTGGGGCTGCCGCTGCCGGGCGTGGGGGCGGACGATACGCTGTCGCTGGAGATTGGTGAACTTGCCTTCACCGGGGCGGGCTGTGTGCAAGCCGGGGGCGAGGTCCGGACATCGGCGCTGATCGGCATCGCTTCCCGCTACGAGGTGGACGCGCCGCTCCTGCACGGGCCGCTCTCCTGTGATGGCGGTGTGCTGTTTGCCGATCTGTCCGGGACCAGCGCGGACATGGAGATCCGCCTGACCGTTTCGGTGGCGCCGTCCGGGCTTTACCGCTGGGCAGCAGAGGCGGTTCTGATTGACGCCTCCCTGACTCCGGTATTCTCTGCCGCCGGTTTCACGCAGGACGGGACGGTCTGGCGGCATCGCGGCGAAGGGCAATTGGCATGAACAGGCTGGCTTCAAAAGGCTTCGCGGCGCTCGTCTTTCTTCTGGTTCTGCCTGTCATGGCAAAGGCCAAGGACGCGGAACCTGGATTGCCGCCGCAAGACCTGCCGGCCGGAGAGTGCGGGGCGTTCTTCTGGGACCGGGCCGAACCCAATCCGCTGCGCTTGTTCGAGAATGAGAGCCGCGGGCAAGCGCGCCTCTGGCAGGATGGTGAAATCCTGGAACTGGGCACGACCGCGCGCTCCGGTCCCTATGCCGCCGGGCAACGGGTTTCAAGGGCCTACCGGCTGCCATCGGGCGAGGTCATTTCGATCGAGGGCGAGATCACGGCTGCGCGTGAGGGCGAGGCGGTGATCGGCCGCGCACTATTACGGCGGACTCTGCCGGGTGGTGCCGAAGAGGTTTCTCCGCTAATGGGGCTGATAAGTTGCCGGGAAGCTGCTGACAGGTGAGGGGATTTCACAAAACTGTCACGCAAGACCGGCAAGGGAAAATGGATTGCGAACAGGGGCTTTGCCTTCATGTCTGACCCGGCACCGGCACTTCTGGCCGAAAATATCAGTGTGACCTTCGGGACGACTCAGGCGCTGAAAGGCGTCTCGCTGACCGTTGAAAAAGGCGAAATGGTCGCCCTGATCGGACCGTCCGGCTCGGGAAAATCGACGCTTCTGCGCGTCGGGGCCGGCCTGCAGCTCGCGGATTCCTCGTCCGGGGTCACGCGCCTGTTCGGGGACCGGGTACAGGAGGCGGGCAAGCTGTCACGCGGCGTCCGCCGGGCCCGCGCCCAGGTCGGTTTCATTTTCCAGCAATTCAATCTGGTCAAGCGCATCAGCCTCTATTCCAATGTGCTGCTGGGTGCGCTGGGCCGCATGCCGCAATGGAAAGGTGTGCTGGGACGCTTTTCTCCGGCCGACCGCAAAAAGGCGATGGATTCGCTCGAGCGCGTCGGCATTGTCGAATATGCCGGCAATCGCGCCGCCAATTTGTCCGGTGGCCAGCAGCAGCGCGGCGCCATTGCGCGCGCCATGGTGCAGGGCGCGAAGGCGATTTTCGCCGATGAACCCATTGCTTCGCTCGATCCGGTCTCGGCCCGCAATGTCATGCGGCTCCTGTCCGAATTGAACGCGGAAGACGGGATCACCGTGGTGGTGACACTCCACCAGGTTGATTATGCGCTGAAATATTGCCGCCGCGCCGTGGCACTGAAAGCCGGCGAAATCATTTATGACGGTCCGACAAACGGGCTGACCCGCGAACGGCTGATCGAGATCTATGGCGATGAATATATCGGCGTCATGGATGAAGAAGGAGAGCTGGCATGATGATCCGGTGTCTGGCCCGCCTTCTCGCCGGCCTGGCCGTTCTTGGCCTGGCTGCGACCGCTTCTGCACAGGACGAGGGAAACCGGATTGTGTTCGGCGTTGTGGCGACCGAGCAGTCGGAAAACGTGCTGGCCCTGTGGGAACCGTTTGTCGAGGATATGACCCGGGATACGGGCTATGACATCGAATTGCGCTCGGCCGGGGATTATACCGGCGTGGTCGAGGCGATGCGCGCCAATCAGGTGCATATTGCCTGGCTGACCAACCGGTCCGGCCTTGAAGCGGCCCGCCGGGCCAATGCCGAAGTCTTTGCCAAATTCATCTATCCGGACGGACAGCTCGGCTATCGTTCCATCATCATCGTGCCCGCCAACAGCCCCCTGCAGACGCTGGATGATCTGCTGGTGTGCGATGGCAGCATCGATTTCGGCTTCGGTGATCCCTTGTCGACATCCGGCACGCTGGTTCCCAACGCCTATGTCTTTTCGCCGCGCGGAATCGATCCGCAGGACTGCTTCAACCAGGTCACCCGCGCCAGCCATGAATCCAACCTGCTGACGGTGGCGAATGAACAGCTGGATGCGGCCACCAATAACACGACGAATATCGAGCGCCTGTCGCGGACCCGGCCGGAAGTGCTGGAAAACATCCGGATCATCTGGCGCTCGCCCCTGATCCAGACCGATCCGATCATGTGGCGCACCGATCTTTCAGCCGAAGCGCGCGCCCGCATCCAGGAATTCTTCCTGACCTATGGCTGGCGCGGGGATGCCGAGCAGCGGGCCCGCGAACAGGCGGTGCTGCGCGAGCTGGAAATGGGCGGCTTCCTGCCGGCCACAAATGACCATTTCCTGCCGATCCAGCGGCTCGAACTGATCGACCGGCGTGCCAGCACGCTGGCGTCGATCGCGAGACTTCAGGCCGATACGGACATGAATGACGTGCTCCGCGAGGAAGAGCTGACGGCGCTTGGCGAGCGGCTGGCGGAGATCGACACCGAGCTGGCAGAGGTCGCGCTCCAGGAGCGCGCCATTGCGACGCAGGAAGTCTCGCTGGCGATTGAATCCGCCCGCGCCGGCATGCTGGCCAATCCGGACCAGAACCGGGATGCGGTCAGCGATCTGGTCAGCACATTCCTGCAGGACCAGGGCGTGCCGCCGCCGCAATCGGTCCAGCTCATGGGCAACCGGGACGCAGAAGCCGACCCCACGCTGCGCCGCGCCTTTATCGGCCTGCTGGTGGGCCTCCTCGTTTTCGGCCTTGTGCTGTTTGTCAGCCGCCCGCCGCGTTATGCCCCGGCGCGGCTGTTCACCGACCGTCTGATTGATGCGGTGATCTGGGGTGGCTTCTTCGGCTTGCTGATCTGGAGCTTCTGGCCGGCGGAAGTTTTCAAATTTCCGCTGCTCGGTGCCAATGCGGACCGCATGGGTGAGTATCTGGCGGGTTTTGCGCGGCCGGACTTCACCGAATGGCAAACCTATATGGAGCAGATCCTGGTCACCATCCAGATCGCGCTGTGGGGCACATTCTTCGCCGTTGTTCTGGCCATTCCGCTCGGCCTGCTGGGGGCGTCGAATATCGCACCTTTCTGGATCCGGCGTCCGGTGCGGATCGTTATGGACGGGCTGCGGGCGATCAATGAACTTGTGGTCGCGGCGGTGTTTGTTGCCGCTGTGGGACTCGGCCCGTTTGCCGGTGTTCTGGCCCTTGCCTTCCACACGGCCGGTGTCCTGGGCAAGCTGTTCTCCGAGGCCGTGGAATCCATTGATGAAGGCCCGGTCGAGGGGGTTCGCGCCACCGGCGCCGGTCCGATGAACGAGGTCACCTGGGCGGTGGTGCCGCAAGTCATCCCGCTGTGGGCGTCCTATGCGCTCTACCGGTTCGAATCGAATACGCGCTCGGCGACGATTCTCGGCCTGATCGGGGCTGGCGGTATCGGACAGGTGCTGATCGAGAACATCCGGTCCTTCGAATACGGCAAGACAGCGGTCATCATCGGCATCATCATCATTGCCGTGACGCTGGTCGATATGCTGTCACAGGTTCTGCGCAAGCGCCTGATGTAGGGTTTCGTGATTTTGGATGCCCGGAGAGCGGGCCGGCAAAAGGCCGGTCCGGCCTCTGGCGTTGTCACAAAAGCTTCGCGCATCCGTCAAAAATATGCAGTCAAACCTTCATAGAGCGGCGGCGAAATTGTCGTCATTCTGATACCGAAGTGTCATGGAAGGGCGGCGCAGCCTTGAAGGATTGCCCCATGTTCCGTCTTGTTTCTCTACTCGCGCTTCTGGCATCGGCCAGCCCAGCCGTCGCACAGGAAGCTTTCACCATTGAAGCGCGCGGCCGCATTTTTGTGGATGTCGCAAGCTTCGAGGAAGATTTCGCCGCCCGCCAGAACAGCGCGGAAGATTCCACACTTCGCGCGGCCCGCATGGGATTACAGGGCGGATGGGATGATTTCAGCTTTGTCGCGGAACTGGATTTCGGCGGCGACAAGGTGTCGTTCAAGGATGTCCGCCTGCGCTGGAGCGGTGAAAATTTCCGTATCACTTTCGGCAACCAGAAAACGCCGAACTCGATCGAATATCTCACCTCCTCGACCGTCAATAGCTTCATGGAACGCGCGCAGCCGGCGCAGGCGTTCCGCTATGACCGGCGTATCGGAATTCTGGTCGATCATTCGGGCGAAAACTATTCCGTCGCCGCCGGCGTGTTTGGCGGATCGATTGGTGACAGCACGGCCGATTTCGATATCTCGGACTCCACGGTCATTGCCGGGCGCGCCACATTCGCACCGATCAATGAATCGGGCCGCGTCCTGCACCTGGGCGTGCATGCACGCCAGTATCATCGCGATGCCGGCGAGCCGCAGAGCATCCGGTTCCGTGCCCGTCCCGGGGCAAGCCTCGCGGACCGCTATGTCGACCAGCGCACCATGGCCGAGAACTCGACCCTGATCGGCGTTGAAGCGCTTTATATCAACGGTCCGTTTCACGTGCTGGCCGAGCTCGCCACCGAAGACGCCGAGGGCGCGGCCGATGCCACGGCCTGGGGAGTATCCGGCGGCTGGATGCTGACCGGTGAAAGCCGCGTCTATCGGGCCTCCGAGGGGGTCATGCGCGGCGTGTCCCCGGCGCAATCGCTGAGCAATGGCGGCTGGGGCGCGTGGGAAATCGTGGGGCGGATTGATCAGCTCGATACCGACAGCGCCGGACGCCAGACGGCCTATACGGCCGGCCTGAACTGGCAAGTGGAACGCAATGTCCGCGTCATGGCCAATGTCATCCTGGCGGATGTTGAAGGCCCGGCCCGCTTCGGTGAAGGCGATTTCCAGGGCTTCCAGATGCGCTTCCAGCTGACCTGGCCATAAAAAATTCACACAACGCCACACGGCAGACAGTCTAAACATCGCAAAAATCCGGTCCCACACAGAAAACGGGAATTCACACCATGAAAAATCTTCTTCTTACCAGCGTCATCGGCTCGGGCCTCCTGGCTCTGGCGGCCTGCTCGGATGCCGGCACCGGCTCTTCCGGATCGGCGGCCGCCCCGTCAGCATCCAGCGGCGGGGCCGGATCCGGCTCCCGCAATGTGGTGCGCATTGTCGGGTCCTCGACCGTGTTTCCGTTCACCACGGCGGTTGCGGAAAGCTTTGGCGCGCGCACGGATTTCCCGACACCGGTTGTTGAATCGACCGGCACGGGCGGCGGCATGCAGCTCTTCTGTTCGGGTGTCGGTGTTGACCGGCCGGACCTGACCGGCGCGTCGCGGCGGATGACGCCCAGCGAATATGCGCTGTGCCAGACCAATGGGGTCCGCGATATCGTCGAATTGCCGATCGGTTTTGACGGCATTGTCATCGCCAATGTGTCGACCGGCCCGCAGCTCGATATTTCCCGGGGTCAGATCTGGCGCGCCCTGGCCGCACAAGTGCCGGCAGAAGACTGCACCATGATCGACAACCCCTATGTCAGCTGGTCGGACATTGATGCGTCCCTGCCGGATCTGCGGATTGAAGTCTTCGGACCGCCGCCGACCTCCGGCACGCGCGATGCGTTCGTGGAATTGGGCATGGAAGCCGGGGCCGAGGACGTGTCCGCCGAAACCGGTTGCGAGATTTCCGATGAGGCGGCAGCGCGGATCCGCGAAGACGGGGCCTGGATTGACAGCGGCGAGAATGACAATGCCATCGTCCAGACGCTGGTGAACACACCGACCGCCTATGGTGTGTTCGGCTATTCCTTCCTGGCGCAGAATGGCGACCGCATCCAGGCGGCCCGCGTTGATGGCGTGGCACCGGAATTCGATGCCATCGCAAGCGGCGAATACCCGATTTCGCGCTCGATGTTCGTCTATGCCAAGGTCCAGCATGTCGGCGTGGTGCCGGGCATCCAGGAGTATCTGCAGGAATTTGCCTCGGATGAAGCCTGGGGGGAATTCGGCTATCTGACCAATCGCGGCCTGATCCCGCTGCCGGAAGCACGGCGCATGGAGCTGGTCGGGCGCGTCAATGCGCTGGAGACCATGACGGAAGCGCCGGAAGGGCATTAAGTCTTCCGGCTTTCTGACCATCTCGTCATGCCCCGGCTTTGTCCGGGGCATCTTTTTTGGGTCTCCGGGGCCAAAGAGGTCCTCCGGTCAAGCCGGAGGATGACGGTTGGGGCGTTAAGACTCCCTAGAACAGCGGCTTCTGTTCCTTGCGGCCCAGACGCCGCAGGCGTTTCCAGAAGCGGCGGCCTTCCGGCTTGGGCTGGGGTTTGAGGTTTTTCACGAATTCTTCCGCGCAGGCTTTCCAGGAGAAGCCTTCGGCGTATTCGCGGCAGCGCTCGCGGCTCATTTTCAGTGCTTCGAGACAGGCTTCCTGCAAATCTTCCGAGACGGCGCCCGCCCCTGTTCCGGGGATGAGGTCTTTCGGGCCCGGGGCCGGGAAGGCGGCGACCGGCGTGCCGCAGGCCATGGATTCCAGGATCACCAGACCGAATGTGTCGGTCAGGCTGGGGAAGACGAAAACGTCTGCGTCGGCGAAATAACGGGCGAGTTCGTCGCCATATCTGGGTCCGAGGAACTGGATGTCCGGGTATTCCTTGCGTAACTGGTCGAGTTGCGGGCCGGGGCCGATGACGACCTTGGTGCCGGGCAGCTCGCAATCGAGGAAAGCCTCGATATTCTTTTCCACCGAGACACGGCCGACATAGACCCAGATCGGTCCTTCCAGCTCCTGATAGACGCCGCCATCAATCCCGCGTTTATCGGGATTGAAGAGCACAGTATCCACGCCGCGGGCCCAGGGCGTGATGTTCTTGAAACCGCGCGCCGCCAGATCATCGCGCATGGAGGGCGTGGCGACCATCAGCCGGCCCCCGGCATTATGGAACCAGCGCATGAAGGCATAGCCCGCCGACAGCGGAATGAAGGGGAAGCGGGCATGCACATATTCGGGGAATTTGGTGTGGTAGCTGGTGGTGAAGGGCAGCTTCCATTTCAGGCAGACAGCGCGTGCGGCCATGCCCAGCGTGCCCTCGGTCGAGATGTGAATGGCTTCCGGCTCGAACGCCTTGAAGCGCTCCTCGATATCCTTGCGGGCCCCGAGCGCCAGCTGGATTTCCGGATAGGTGGGCAGGGGCCAGGTCTTGTAGCCGAGGCCGGGATGGATGACTTCCACCTCATGGCCCATGGCCCGGCACTCCTCTGTGGTGCGGGTGAGGGTGCGGACAACGCCATTGACCTGCGGCTCCCATGCGTCGGTGACCAGCATGATGCGCTTGGGCTTGTCCTCGAAGCCGGCCTCGATCTCCTCGTCCGGCTCAAAATCGTTCAGATCTTCGCTCATACCGACCTCCATAAACCATAATACGCACATGGCGAAGAGGCGTTTCAGCCTCTTGCCAGCAGGCCGCTTGCATGGTGAATGGACCGGGATTGTGGTCTGGCCGCTGCGGAGATTTGCCATGCCTGATACCGCCCCCATCCGTCTCGACTGGGACCGGATCGACGCGCTCAAATTTGCTGACGAATCAGAAGCGGCGCGCGCGCTGGCCGGCAAGATCGGCTTTGACGAGGCTGATCGTGCGGAAGCCCGCAAACAGGCCATTGATCTGGTGGAGCGCGCCCGTGCCTCGACCAAGGTTGCCGGGCTGATGGAATCCTTCCTGCAGGAATTCGGCCTGTCCAACAAGGAAGGCCTGGCGCTGATGTGCCTGGCCGAAGCGCTGCTGCGGGTGCCGGATGCCGAGACGGTGGACAAGCTGATCGCCGAGCGGATCAGTTCCGGCGAATGGGGCGGGCATGTCGGCAAGTCGGAACACTGGCTGGTCAATGCCTCGACCCTGGGTCTGATGCTGACCGGATCGGTGGTCGGTGTGGACCGCGAGGCCAAGAAGAATCCCGGTGTCTATATGAAGCGCCTGACCCAGCGCCTGGGCGAGCCAGTGATCCGCGCAGCGACGATGCAGGCGATGAAGATCCTGGGCGAGCAATTCGTGCTGGGCCGCACGATCAATGCCGCCATAAAGCGCGGCCACAGGACGGAAGGCCGCCTGCACTCCTTCGACACGCTGGGCGAGGGGGCCCGCACGCATGACGATGCGGCGCGCTATCATTCCCGCTATCTGGAAGCCATTGCGGCGGTCGGCAAAAATCGGGGCGACGGTCCGATCGAGCTGGTGGACGGTGTCTCCGTCAAGCTCTCGGCCCTGCATCCGCGCTATCATGCGGTGAAGGAAAAAGCGGTCTTCGAAGAGCTCTATCCGCTGGTTCTGGAGCAGGCCGAAGCGGCAAAAGCCGTCAATATCGGGCTCTGCCTTGATGCCGAAGAAACCGACCGGCTGATCATCTCGCTGAAGATTCTCGAACGCCTGGCGCGCGAACCCTCGCTGGCCGGATGGGACGGGCTGGGCCTTGCCATCCAGGCCTATCAGAAGCGCTGCGAAGCGGTCATCGAAACGGTGATCGCGCTGGGCCGCGAAACCGGGCGGCGTTTCCTCGTGCGTCTGGTGAAGGGCGCCTATTGGGATACCGAGATCAAGTTTGCCCAGCAGATGGGCTGGCCGGATTTCCCGGTCTGGTCGACCAAGCCGGCGACCGACCTCAATTATCTGGCCTGCGCGAAACTGATGCTGACCGCGCCGGACGCAATCTATTCCCAGTTCGCCACGCATAATGCCTTCACCCTGTGCGCGGTGCGCCTGCTGGCGCAGAAAGCCGGCGTCGAGCGCTATGAATTCCAGCGCCTGCACGGCATGGGCGAGCCGCTCTACAAGGCGGCCGAGGCAGCCTATGGCGGCAATCCGGTACGCATTTATGCGCCTGTGGGCAGTCATGAAGACCTGCTGCCCTATCTGGTACGGCGGCTTCTGGAGAACGGGGCCAATACCTCCTTCGTGCACTCCTTCCTCGACAAGGATGTGCCGGCCGAGGACGTGGCCAGCGGTCCGTTTGACGGGGCGGACATTATCGACCGGCATCCCTTCATTCCGACGCCGCCGCGGCTGTATGGCGAACACCGCGCCAATTCCGCCGGTGTGGATCTGAGCCAGGCTGTGGTCCGCAAACGTCTGGCGATAGTCCAGGCAGAGCTGGACGAGAAATTGCCTCTGCCCGCCGGGCCTATCGTCAATGGCAAGATGTACAAGACCGATCCGTTCAAACATGCCAGCCCGATCAACCAGCACGAGCTGGTGTCGATCATCAGCAATGCCGATGACGAGCTGATCGAGACGGCTTTCGAGTCGGCGCAGGAGGTACAGCGCGGCTGGGACAGGCTCGGCGGACCGAAGCGTGCTGAAATCCTGCGCGCCATGGGTGATGCGCTGGAGGCGGATACCGACCGTCTGATCGCGGTCATGACCCGCGAGGGCGGCAAGACGCTGGCCGATGGTGTGGCCGAAGTGCGCGAAGCGGTGGATTTCTGCCGCTATTACGCGAACGAGGCCGAGACGCGCTTTGCCGGCCCGGTCCGCCTGCCGGGACCGGCGGGCGAGACCAATCATCTCGAATTGCGCGGGCGCGGCGTGTTTGTCTGTATCAGCCCGTGGAATTTCCCGCTGGCGATTTTTACCGGACAGCTGGCCGCAGCGCTGGCGGCCGGGCATGCCGTGGTCGCCAAGCCGGCCGAACAGACACCGCTGATTGCGTGTGAAGCGGTCAAGCTGTTCCAGAAGGCCGGCCTGCCGAAAGATGTGCTGCATCTGATTACCGGCGATGGCCGCGCCGGTGCTGCGCTGGTCAATGATCCGCGCACGGGCGGAGTGTGTTTTACCGGTTCGACGGAAGTCGCCCGCATCATCAACAAGTCGCTGTCGGAAAAGGACGGGCCGATCGTGCCCTTCATCGCCGAGACCGGCGGGTTGAACGGCATGTTTGTCGATACCTCGGCCCTGAAGGAACAGGTCATCGACGATGTCATCGTGTCGGCCTTTGGCTCTGCGGGCCAGCGCTGTTCGGCCCTGCGCATTCTTTTCCTGCCGGAAGACACGGCGGATTCCTTCATCGAAGGGCTGATGGGGGCGATGGATGTGTTGGCGCTGGGCGACCCGGCGGATGCCTTCACCGATGTCGGTCCGGTGATCGACGAGGAGGCCAAGGGCGTGCTCGACCAGCACATGACCCGCATGCGGGTGAATGCGAAAGTGCTGAAGCAGGCCAATCCCGGCCCGCTGGCGGCGGACGGGCATTTCTTCGCACCGGCCATGATCGAGCTGCCATCGCTGGACCTGATGGAACGGGAGATCTTCGGACCGATTCTCCATATCGTCCGCTACAAGCGCAAGGATGCCGGCCGGCTGGCGGCCGAGCTGGCGGCAAAAGGCTATGGGCTGACGCTGGGCATTCATTCGCGCCTGTCCCGTTTCCACGAGGAAATCATGGAGGCGGTGCCGGCAGGCAATGTCTATGTGAACCGGAATATCACCGGTGCGATTGTCGGCGTGCAGCCCTTTGGCGGAGAGGGGCTGTCCGGCACCGGGCCGAAGGCGGGCGGGCCGAATTATGTGCCGCGTTTTGCCACAGAGCGGACGGTCACCGTTAACATTTCGGCACAGGGCGGCGATCCGGAATTGCTAAGTCTTTGACGTTTCAGGGGGTCAAAAAACCCTACTGTAAAAAGCATTACCGGAGTTTGTCAGTGAGCACAGGGCATTAGCGGTTCGTTAACCAAAAAATCCGTTTTCGGACCATTATCCGTGTTGACCATGGCGGCTGTCTTGAGCACTATATGTTGGGTCGGCTGAGACAGCGGACACACCATCATGGGATTTTCAGAGCAGCGGCGCGAACGCGCGCGTTCCGCGCGACCGGCAAGCTGCGCTCTGATTTCCGGGGGGAGACGAGTTAAAAATGACGCCTTATGACGCTGCAGCATTGGCCAAGAATCCGATGGAAACCAACCCGGAAGAGACATTGCGCCCGGGCAAGCCCCGCGCCCAGAAACCGGATCTGAAACTGGTCAAGCAGGTCGAGATCGACCCGTCGCGCGACGCCTTGCTGACCGATTTCGGCAAGAAGACGCTGGTGGATCGTTATCTCCTGCCGGGGGAATCCTATCAGGACATGTTCGCGCGTGTGGCGAAAGCCTATGCCGACGACACCGACCATGCCCAGCGTCTTTATGACTATATCTCGAATTTGTGGTTCATGCCGGCGACGCCGGTCCTGTCGAATGGCGGCGCCACCCGGGGTCTGCCGATCTCCTGCTTCCTGAACACGGTTGGCGATTCCCTGAATGACATCGTCAACACCTGGAACGAGAATGTCTGGCTGGCATCGAATGGCGGCGGTATCGGCACCTATTGGGGCGAAGTCCGCTCGATCGGCGAGAAAATCGGCCAGAATGGACAGACCTCCGGCATCATTCCCTTTATCCGGGTGATGGATTCGCTGACCCTCGCCATTTCCCAGGGTTCGCTGCGCCGCGGTTCGGCCGCCGTCTATCTTGATGTTCACCACCCGGAAATCGAGGAATTCCTCGAAATCCGCAAACCGTCGGGCGATTTCAACCGCAAGAGCCTGAACCTGCACCACGGCCTCAATGTCACCGACGCCTTCATGGATGCAGTCCGCAGGGATGACGAGTACGAGCTGAAGTCCCCGCGCACGGGCGAGGTGGTCCGTTCGGTATCCGCCCGCAAGATCTGGCAGAAAATCCTTGATCTGCGGCTGCAGACCGGCGAGCCCTATATCATCTTCTCCGATACGGTGAATGAAGCGCTGCCGGCGCATCAGAAAAAGCAGGGACTGAAAGTCCGCCAGTCCAATCTGTGCGCGGAAATCATGCTGCCGACCGGTGTCGACAAGCATGGCCGCGACCGCACGGCGGTGTGTTGCCTGTCCTCGCTCAATGCCGAGAAATTCCTCGAGTGGAAAGATGATCCGCGCTTTATCGAGGATATATTCCGCTTCCTCGACAATGTTCTGGAAGACTTCATCGAGCGCGCGCCGGACGAGATGGCGCGGGCGGTCTATTCCGCCCAACGCGAGCGCTCTGTGGGTCTGGGCCTGATGGGTTTTCACTCTTTCCTGCAAGCCATGAATGCGCCGTTTGAATCGCCGATGGCCAAGTCGTGGAATCTGAAAATGTTCCGGCATATCCGCCAGGAAGCCGACAAGGCGTCGGTGCGGCTGGCGGAGGAACGCGGGGCCTGTCCGGATGCCGAGGAAGCCGGCGTGAAGGCGCGCTTCTCGCACAAGCTGGCGATTGCACCGACCGCGTCGATTTCGATCATTTGCGGCGGTACGTCCGCGGGCATCGAGCCGATCCCGGCCAATTTCTACGTCCACAAGACCCTGTCAGGATCCTTCTCGGTGAAAAACCCGCAATTGACAAAAGTCCTGCAGGCAAAAGGCATGGATACCGAAGAGGTCTGGATCTCGATCCTGGAGCATGAAGGCTCGGTCCAGCATCTCGATTGCCTGGACCAGAACGAGAAAGACCTGTTCAAGACCGCTTTCGAGATTGACCAGCGCTGGGTGATCGAGCATGCGGCGGACCGGACCCCCTATGTCTGCCAGTCGCAATCCCTCAACATTTTCCTGCCCGGTGATGTCGACAAATGGGACTTGCACATGCTGCACTGGACGGCGTGGGAGAAGGGCGTGAAATCGCTCTATTACTGCCGGTCGAAATCGATCCAGCGGGCCTCCTATGCCGGATCGGCCGACAAGACGGACGCCGAATCCTCAATGATCGAGGCGGCCAAGACCGATTACGAGGAATGCCTCGCCTGTCAGTAGGCAAAATCAATACGGAAAAGGGCGGCCATAGAGCCGCCCTTTTTTGTTGCACCGCAGCATGTGGGTTTCGAGTCACGCTTTCAAAATATCCTTCACCATAAGCGGAAGGAAAGCCGTTTTTAACGCGTATTCCAGTATATGGTGTCCTGAACCGTGCTAATCTGGCACGAGACGAATATGCCGGAGACAGTCTGTGACGCGCATTGACGGAATTTCTGCACTGGCCCTGCTGGCGGTTCTCGGAACCGCAGCTACGGCCATGGCGCAGGATGCCGGCCGCTCTCCGGCGATTTTCGATGTCGATCTCGCCATCCGGACGCCTCTCATGAATGAAGCGGCGGAAAATCCGTTTGCCGACACCAATAATGCCGCAATTGTGGCTTCCGGCGTGCTGAGCGAGACCGGGCTGAACATCGGCGCGCTGACCGCCTTTTCCGGCTATTCCGCATCGGTCAGTCAGCTGGATGACGCCTCCCGGATCGAGGTCCGGGTGTTTGATCCGGCACTGCCGTCAAGGGCCAATCGTCTGTTTGATGCCGAATCGGATGTTGATTCGGCCATTGTGCGACCGGTCCGGGAAACCCGGTCATCGGTGGCGGTCGATTATGTCACCCGGTTTGATTCGCCAGGCGGTGCGGACGGGCTTGACCTGTCCTTCGAGCCGCGGGCGGGTCTGAGTTTCGGACCGGACGGTTCGGGCGCCGGAGCCGGGGCCGAAGTCCGCATTGGCCGCTATCTGCAGGATGAGGGCGTCCGGCCGTCCTGGTATTTCTTCGCCGGAGCCGAGCGCCATGCCCTGCTCTATGATCCGCGCGAGGGTTTCAACATGCAGGGGGCGATGACGTTCGAACCCTATGCGGTTGTCGGGGATGCGCAGGCCGGTGTGGCGCTGCGGCTGGGCGATAATGACCTGTCCTTTGCCTATGTCCGCCGCGAACGTAATGCCCGGATCGGCATTGACGATTATGATGCGGCCGACGATTTCGCCGCCTTTTCGCTCAGCCGGCGCTGGTAGTTTTCCACAGACCGCCATTTTCTTGTGAAGAGTGTGCCTACCAGCACTGGACGTTCAGGGCGCTTTAACCCCAATATGTAGTGATAGGGCTCCGCCATCCGGGCGAGTCGCTCTAACAGTCATTCCGGGGTTATCCATGTCCGATTCTGCTTATCTTCCAGGCCTCATGCCCTCCAGTCATTCCTACAAGCCGTTCCGCTATCCGTGGGCGCACGATTTCTGGAAGAAGCAGCAGCAGGTCCACTGGATGCCGGAAGAGGTGCCGCTGGGCGAGGACTGCAAGGACTGGGCGACCAAGCTCAATGACCAGGAACGCAACCTCCTGACCCAGATCTTCCGCTTTTTCACCCAGTCGGACGTCGAAGTGAACGATAATTACATGGAACGCTATGCGCGCGTCTTCAAACCCACCGAGGTGAAGATGATGCTGTCGGCCTTCTCGAACATGGAGACGATCCATATCGCCGCCTATGCGCTGCTCCTGGAAACCATCGGCATGCCGGATTCGGAATTTTCCGCCTTCATGGAATACGAGGCGATGAAGGCAAAGCATGACTACATGCAGGAATTCGGCGTCGAGACGAATGAGGACATTCTGCGCACGCTGGCCATGTTCGGGGCGTTCACCGAAGGGCTGCAGCTGTTTGCCTCCTTCGCCATGCTGATGAATTTCCCGCGCTTCAACAAGATGAAGGGGATGGGGCAGATCGTCTCCTGGTCGGTGCGCGATGAATCGCTGCACTGCGAGGGCATGATCCGCATGTTCCACGAATTTGCAGACGAGACCGGCGCGCTGACCGATGCGGTCAAGGCCGACATTGTCGCCAATTGCAAGCATGTCGTGATGCTGGAAGACAAATTCATCGATCTTGCCTTCGAGATGGGCGATGTCGAGGGCATGACGCCGGACGATATCAAGCGCTATATCCGCTATATCGCCGACTGGCGGCTGCGGCAGCTGAAGCTGGAGCCGATCTACGGGATCGAGAAACACCCGCTGCCCTGGCTGACGGAAATCCTCAACGGGGTGGAGCATGCCAATTTCTTCGAGGCGCGCGCGACGGAATATTCCAAGGGCGCGACCAAGGGTGAATGGCATGGCGAAGAGGGCGTGTGGTCGAATTTCGACAAGTGGCAAAAGCAGAAAACCGCCAACGATCTGCCAGCGGAGTAGGATTCGTCTTGCCCGCACCTGCCGTTTCCGGCATTAGCTGGCCATGAAAACGTTTGAAATCGCAAAAACGCCGGCAGAAGCTGTGGACCGGCTGGCCGGCCTTCACCGGACGTCCGTTGAAAATCTGCGCGAGGCGCTGCGTGCCTATCTGGACAAGGGCATTGCGCCGGATGCGAAGGCCCGCGAGGCCGGGGCCTTTGCCTATCCCGAATTGCGCGTCCGCTATGAGCCGGAAGGCTCGCCGCCGCCGGTCAGCCGCGCCTTCGGCAAGTTTTCCGAACCCGGGCTTTATGCCACCTCCATCACCGAGCCGGAGCTTTTCCGGGATTATCTGATCGAGCAGCTGACCCTGCTGGATGACCAGTATGACATCACCATCGAGACCGGACCGTCAGCGGACGAGATCGCCTTCTCGACCGTGCTGGACGGGGCCGAGGATCTTGATCTGGATGCGGCATCTGTTGCTGATCTGGTGCGCAATTTTCCCTATGCGGATCTGGCGAGAATCGACGATGCTCTGCCCAATGGCGAGCGCACGCCGCAGCCCGGCGCGCCGAAACCGCTGACCCTGTTTGATGCGCCGCGGGTGGATTATTCGCTGCAGCGGCTGAAGCATTATACCGGCAGCCCGTATGAGGATTTCCAGCAATTCATCCTGTTCACGAACTATCACCGCTATGTGGATGCGTTCGTGGCCTGGGCGATCGGGCAGCTGAAAGAAGACAATGAATATGAGTCGTTTTCCGCGGCCGGTTTCGTCGAGGTTGACGGATCAAGCCGGAATGCCCGCGCCGATGTCGAGGCCGCGCCCTGGCGGCGTTTTCAGAT
This sequence comes from Alphaproteobacteria bacterium, assembly GCA_016124665.1. GTDB lineage: Bacteria > Pseudomonadota > Alphaproteobacteria > Caulobacterales > Maricaulaceae > Hyphobacterium. The sequence continues at coordinate 23,578 of WGNH01000001.1, forward strand.
GCCGGCCTATCATCTCAAAGCCCCGGGCGGCCGCGGCATTACGCTGGTCAATATCGGTGTTGGCCCCTCGAATGCGAAAACCATTACTGATCACCTCGCCGTACTGCGTCCGCAATGCTGGCTGATGATCGGCCATTGCGGCGGGCTGCGCCATTCCCAGCGCCTGGGCGATTATGTGCTGGCCCACGCCTATCTGCGCTATGATCGGGTGCTGGACCGGGATCTGCCGCTGGAAATCCCGGTGCCGCCGATTGCCGAGATCCAGATTGCGCTGGCGGATGCCGTCAAGCGCGTCTCAGGCGACAGCCGCGCCGATATCAAACGCCGCCTGCGCACCGGTACGGTGGCGACCTATGCCGACCGGAACTGGGAGCTGCGCTATCACGCTGAAGCGCGGCGCATCAACCAGTCGCGGGCGATCGCGGTGGACATGGAATCGGCGACGATAGCGGCCAATGGCTTCCGCCTGCGCGTGCCTTACGGGACGCTTTTGTGCGTTTCCGACAAGCCGTTGCATGGCGAGCTGAAACTGCCGGGCGCGGCCAATCTCTTCTATCAGAAATCCGTCTCCGAACACCTGATGGCGGGGATTGAAACTGTCGAGATATTGCGCAGCAATGAAGCCAGTGCGCTGCATTCGCGCAAGCTGCGCAGCTTTGACGAACCGCCATTCCGGTAAGGCTAATCCGGACTGCGGAGCGCTGATTCCGATACACAACGCGGTGATCTCTCACGCTTCGTCTTGCCCTTTGTTTCCCCTTCCGATAGCAGACTGGCATGAGCCGTGTTCTGCCCTTTGAAGGTATCCGCAATTTCCGCCATTTCGGTGATTATACCGCGCTGGATGGCCGCCGCGTCCGCTCCGGGCTCTACCGGTCAGGGCATTTTCACAATGCCACCGAAGCTGACCGGGCGCGGCTGAAAGAGCTGAAAATCTCTGTGGTGGCCGATCTTCGCCGGCCGCGGGAACGCGACAATGAACCCTCGAGCTGGGGCGAAGGCTTCCGCATCCTGCAATCGGATGTCGCGGGCCACGCCGAGCCGCCGCATATGCGGTTTTTGCGCACGGGCGATATGAGTGCGGACGGGGTCGCCGCCTTTATGCGCGCCACCTATCGCCGGCTTCCGAACGAAAAGGGCAATCAGGAGGTTTTCGCCGCCGGATTGCGCGAGCTGGCCACGCATGGCAGCGAAGAAGGCTTTGTTGTCCATTGCGCCGCCGGAAAGGACCGTACCGGGCTTTTTTGTGCGCTGGCCCTGTCGCTGGCGGGGGCGTCAAAGGATGATATCTATGATGATTATCTGATGACCAATACGGCGGTTGATTACGACGCGCTGGTGCCGCTGATCCACAAGCGGATCGAGGATACCTATGGGCGCAAGGTGCCCGAGGAGTCGATGCGGGTCTTTCTGGGTGTGGAAGCCGATTATCTCGACGAGGCGTTTGACGAGATCGGTTCCGCGGAAAGCTATGCTGCTGATGTTCTGGGGCTGACCGAAGCGGAAATCGAGGCGGTCCGGGCCAATCTGATAGCGGCGTGAGCGACATAGTCCCGGAACAACTGGACTGGATCGACCCTGAAAAAGCCTTTGCCGTCTTCCGGATGCAGGACGGCGCGCTTTTGCTGCATGGCGGGCAGAGATCACAATCCCGGCTCTATGCCCTTGCGACGGACTGGCTGGAATTCCGGCCCGGCGATGATCTGGATGCCTTTCTGGCCCAAGCCCGCGCGGCGCTGGCGGCAGGACATCAGCTGGCCGGTCTGTTTTCCTATGAATTCGGCAGCATCCTGGAACCCAAGCTACCGCCTCCGCACAAATGGTTTCCGCTGGTGCAACTCGGCGTCTATCCGGCCTGGGCGGTGTTTGATCCGGACGGCAGGACGCTGACGCTTCATGGCGATGAAGAAGGCCGCGCGCGGCTGAAAACCGGGCTGCATATCGGCAATCCGCCGGCCAAACCGGCAAGTGCGCAGATTACGGCCAACTGGCCGCGGGCGCGCTATCTGGAGGCCTGCCGCACGCTGATCGACCATATCCGCGCCGGCGACATCTATCAGGCCAATCTCTCGCAGGGCTTTTCGGGCCGGCTCCAGGGCGATCCCTGGGCAGTATTTCTGCGCCTGATCGCGCGCAGTGATGCGCCCCACGCGGCCTGGTTCCGGCCGGCTAGCAATCATGTAGTGGTAACCAATTCGCCCGAACGTTTCCTGCGGCTTGAAAACGGACGCGTGGAGAGCCGTCCGGTCAAGGGCACACGGCCGCGCCGCGCTGATCCGGTCGAAGACAGGGCCGAAGCCGAAGCTCTGGAAGCCAGCGCCAAGGACCGGGCGGAAAATCTGATGATTGTCGATCTGGTGCGGCATGATTTGTCGCGCGTCTGTACGCCCGGCAGTGTGAAGGTGCCGCGTCTCAATGCGGTGGAAAGCTATGCCAATGTGCATCATCTTGTCTCGACCGTGGAAGGGCAGTTGCAGGACGGCCGGGATGCGCTGGATCTGATCCTTGCGGCCTTCCCGCCCGGCTCGATCACCGGGGCGCCGAAAATCCGGGCGATGGAGTTGATCGCGGCGGCTGAACAGGAAAGGCGCGGACCCTATTGCGGGGCGCTGGGATGGATTGGCGAGGGCGGTCAGGCGATGGATTTCAATGTCATGATCCGGACGCTGGACCTGATCCGGACGGATGCTGACTGGCTTGTTACGGCGCGCTCGGGCGGGGCCATTACCATCGATTCCGATCCGCAGGCCGAGTATGAAGAGACGCTGCAAAAACTGAGCGCGCTGGAAGCGGCGCTGAAAGGATAGGCATGTTCCGGCGGGGTCAGGATGGCTGGATAGCGGCCGGCGCGGCGGCGCGCCTGCTGGAGGATCGCGGTTTCCAGCTCGGCGACGGGGTGTTCGAGACCTTCCGGATCCTGAACGGATCCATCCGGCATTCCCGCCTTCATCATAGAAATCTCGATGCGGCGTGTGCCGCCCTTCAACTCGCACCGCCGGACTGGGACGACATCGAGCGGGCGGTGGCCAGGCTGGCAGCAGGTCCGGACGCGGCAATCGGAAAAGTGCAGGTCACGCGGGGTGCGGGCGGGCGCGGCCTTGCGCCTGTGACTGTGCCGCAGGAAGCGCTCTATCTGCAATTCTCGCCCTTTCCGGACGTGCCGCAGACGCTTCGCCTGTCGACCGCTGCCATCCGCCGGTCGGCCTCCAGTCTTTCAACCCGGTTCAAGACGCTGAGCTATGCCGACAATCTGGCAGCCCGGCGGGAGGCGCTACGCCGGGATGCGGACATGGCGCTCTTGCTGACCGAAAGCGGGCTTGTGTCCGGCGGTGACTGTGCCAACCTGTTCTGGCGCACGGGCGGACAGGTGCAAACGCCGTCCCTGGCGTGCGGTATCCGCAACGGGGTGATGCGCCAGCAGGTTCTGTCCTGGCTGGAAGACCAGGCCCTCCCGGCCGCCGAGACCGAGGCCGGCCCCGGCGCGCTGGAGAAGGCCGATCTTGCCTGGGTGACCAATGCTGTGATGGGCGTTGTGCCGGTCTCGGAGATTGACGGGCGCGCCTTGCCGGTCGCCGATCCGTTGTTTGATGGAATGCGGGCGGCGGCGCTGTGATCAGTCGCGGCTGACGACCAGCGACTGACGCGGGCGCAGGAAGAATTCTTCCTCGATATTGAAATCGCCGGTGACTTCCCGGAACGGGGCTTCATAGGCATAGGCCACTTCCACCCAGATCACCGAGCGGCCATTGGTCAGAACACCGGCCGGAAGGGTGGGCTGGGACCCCGGGGCGCGGGCGGTCATGCCGCGCGCATCGCTCCAGTCGACTTCGACATCGCCGGTCAGGTCCATCGAAACACTGGAGATGCGGACGGAGAAATTGGCCACGTCAAAGGGCGCGATGATCGCACCGCTGGCGTTCAGGATATCGACCATCTCGTCATCGGTAATGACATCATCCTGGGCGACAAGGTCCGCGATGGCGCTGGCCGCATTGGTGACCTTGCGGTCGACCGACAGGGCCATCGAGATCTCGACCATGCCCAGATACAAAAGCACCATGACCGGGGCGATCAGCGCGAATTCCACGGCGGAAACGCCCTCGCGATTGCCGGCCAGGCGGCGGAGGAAATGGCGCACCGGCCTAATCATCGAAAGGCTCGTTGCGGAAGACGGTGGAGGACTGGATGAGCCGGCGATTGTCCGGCAGGTTTCCGACCGAGCCGAACATGTCCGGCAGGATCAGCGGATAGCTGTAATAGACGCGCACCAGGACGATATCGCCCGCGCGGCCGGGGTCGAAGCCCATATTGCCACCGTTCAGCGTGCCATCCTCGGCGATAGGCGGGGTCGGGTTGACGTCGTCAAAATCCTCGAAGACCGCGACCTCGAAAACCATCTGGTCGCAATCGGCAATCACTTCGATGCGGTCGCAGACGGCAGTGCGGAAGCTGGCGGCGTCGCCGCCACCGCCCTGGAGCTGGCCGGTGCGGATCAGGCGGGCGGATTCGAGGACCGCATTCTCGATCACCGTCCCGGCGAAAAACACGGCGGCAACCTCGATCAGCGCCATCAGGAAAAAGAAGAAGGGTCCGGCAATCAGCGCGAACTCGACGGCGGTCGCGCCATCGCGATTTTTTCGGAAGGATTTGAAAAAGCCTGCCTTGCGCATGATCCGGCTCCGGAAATCAGGCTCTCTCTATAAGGGCCAAGCGCTTAAACCCGCGTGAAGAGGCAGGGTTAACAGGGCGCTACCGGCCCTATTCGCGGCCGCCTTCGAGTGCGCGCGGGCTTTGCGAATCCTCGGTGATGGCCGCTGCTTCGCCGGCAATACCGATGCGGGCGCTCTGCTGGCCGGTCAGCGTGTCAAACGTCTCGGAGTCATCGCCGACCGTGGGGCTTGCGGCGCAATTGGGGGTGCAGGTCATCGTCGTGCGGGCCGTGCCGCGCTGCAGTACCAGCTGGCCTGACGTTGACGGACCGACGACAAAATCCTCGGCGAAAATCACACGGCCCTGGCGATCCATGGCGATGATATTGGTGCGGCCGAACAGGCGTCCGGTGACGATCAGCGTCCGGCGGTCGTGGATCACGGCGTCGGCGATGGCCGGATTGCCGACGATCACGGTCGAGGCCGAGGATGGCAGACGCACAACATCGGCATGTTCGACTTCCAGCATCTGGTCGGCGGCGGCCAGGGCCGGGGCGATCAGAAGGCAGGCGAGGGCGGTGAGGGCGTTACGCATGGGCGTGCTCCACAGGTGTCACATTCACCCCTTATAAGAGCGCGTCCGCGTGAAGACTTTCTAAACAGAATGGTTCGAAGATCATAATTGAGTTACACTTGTTTTGTTTAATGACTGTTAACTATAAGACACAGCAATTTCTGTTAGTACATAATTAATCATGAGTATTCACCTCTTTTAAAGGCTCCTGTGGTTTATTCATTGCACACGACAAGAGAGGACGGGACAAACAAGCCTCCTTGAAGTGGATGTGTGTGGCTAGCAACACGGGAGTAGACCCAATGCAAATCGTATCTCGCTTTTTCAAAGACGAATCCGGCGCAACGGCTATCGAGTATGGCCTGATCGCTGCCCTGATCGCCGTGGTCATTATCGGTGCCGTGACGGCGCTGGGGACCGGCGTTCGTGACAACATGCAGACGGTTGCCGACGCGATCTAGTCGCGGCCAAACGTCAAGGCATTCAAGGGGCTGCCCAGCGGGCGGCCCCTTTTGCTTTCCGGACCCGGGCCAGCCGGACCAACCGATTGTTAAGCCTGTTGCGCTATACAGATCAGAAATCATCCGGAGTGAAGAGATGGCGGGTCAGCTCACTATATTGGTCTTTGTGTTCTTCATGCTGCTGGCGGCGGCCCGCGATGCCATGAGTTTCACCATTCCGAACTGGCTGTGCGGCACCCTGGCGCTGATCTTTCCGCTCGCCGCGGCCGTGCTTGGCCTGGGCTGGATGGATTTCGGCCTTCACCTCCTGGTGGGCGTGGTGGCCCTGCTCATCGGAATGGCCCTGTTTGCGCCGGGATGGATCGGCGGTGGCGATGCCAAGCTGGTGGCGGTGGCGGCGCTCTGGTTCGGCTGGCCGGATGCAATGATTTTCCTCGGAAAAGCGGCGTTGATGGGCGGATTGCTGGCCGTGGCGCTGATCATGCTGCGCCGCGCGGCGCCTGCCACCGGATTACCGCAGCGCTGGATGACCGGGACCTTGCTGGCCGATGGCGCGCCGGCACCTTACGGGATTGCCCTTGCTGCAGGCGCTTTGTGGACCCTGCCGGAGAGCCAGATCTTCCTGCTCGCCGTGCTTTGATTTGGCGGTTTGTGAAGAAATCTTCCCAATAGGTTGCAATGACATTTGAATCTTAACTCCCCTTTTGGAAATTACAGGTGAGATGAGCGCGTAACCCGAGGGGATTCGCGCCGATGAACGCCGCAAGAATCATAGTTCTGATCGCCGCTGCACTGGCCGCTGCTGCTGCCGCCTACTTTGTCTACCAGTCGTCTTCCAGCGAACCGGTGGCCACCGAGCCACAAGTGGTCGAGGCGGCAACGGTTGAAGTTCTGGCGGCGCGCCGCGATCTGCCGATCGGCGCCCGCGTCCAGGCGAGCGATCTTTACTGGCAAGCCTGGCCGCAGGATGCCGTCAACCCGTCGCAAGTGTTGAGAGACCGCAATCCGGATGCCGCCGAAAGCTTTGCGGGCTCGGTTGTCCGCAGCGCGGTCTCGGAAGGCGAGCCGGTTTCGGCGCGCCAGCTATTGCAGGCCGGGGAGGCCGGCTTCATGTCGGCGGTTCTGGGGCCGGGTATGCGTGCCACATCGGTTCCGATCAGCGCGGAGACGGGGGCAGGCGGCTTTATTCTTCCGGGTGACCGCGTGGATGTCATCGTGTCCTATGAAGCCGAGGAAGAGGGCGGGACCCGCCGCCGTTTCTTCGTGGCCGAAACCGTTGTCGAGAATGCGCGCATCCTGGCCATCGACCAGTCTTTTGGTGATGACCCGGATGCCGAAGGTGTGGTTCTGGGTGAAACAGCGACGCTGGAACTGACGCCGGAGCAGGCCAATGCGGTCGTCCTGGCGGTTGCGCGCGGAGAAATCTCGCTCTCGCTTCGCAGCCTTTCCGATGGCGAGGGCGGGCCACGCCTGGTGTCGCGCCAGCCCAATCCGGCCCTGTCACGCCCGGATCCGGAAAGCGTCGAACCGCTGCACGACGATGATCAGATGGTTGTCTACCGCTATGGTCAGGCCCGTGTGGTCTCGGCCGGTGACAACTAGGAGGCCGGACATGTTACGCGCTCTCATACTCGTGATGGTGACCCTGCTTCCCGCCGGTACGGCGCTGGCACAGTCCGCTTCAGAGTCGACCACCATGCAGGTCTATATCACCCGCGCGGGTTATGGTCCGGCATCGGAAGTGCTTGAGCTCCCGCTCAGCAAGGCGGCGATCATCCATCTGCCCGTCGATGCTGCGGATGTGCTGGTCACCAATCCGGAAGTGGCCGATGCCGTGATCCGCACGCCGACCCGCGCCTATCTGCTGGGTCAGTCCATCGGTCAGACCAATGCGTTTTTCTTTGATGCCGAGGGCAATCTGATCCTCGATCTGGATATCCGGGTGGAGCGCGACATGCGCGCCCTGCAGGAAGCCATGGACCGTTTCCTCCCCGACCGCCGGGTGAGGGCCGAAGCCATGAATGATCATATCGTGCTGTCCGGATCGGTGCGCAGCGCCTCCGAGGCCGACACCGCCTTGCGGCTGGCGCAGCGCTGGACGGACAATCCGGAAAATGTGCTGTCCATGCTGGCGATTGAAGGCCGCGAACAGGTCATGCTGTCTGTGCGGATTGTCGAGATGCAGCGCACCATTGTTCGCCAGCTCGGGATCAATCTGTCGGCGGCCGGTCAGCTGGATGACTTTGCGTTCAATGTCGCGACCGAGCAGGAATTTTCCCTGGTGGGCCGGGCCCTCAGCGGTGTCTCGGGTCAGTTCGACTATACCAATACCGGGGGTGGAGATATCCGCACCGCCGGGGCGCTGATCCAGGCGCTGGAACGTGTCGGCCTGGTGCGCACGCTGGCGGAGCCGAATCTGACCGCGATTTCCGGGGAAGCCGCCAATTTCCTCGCCGGGGGTGAATTCCCGGTGCCCGTCGGCCGTGACCGCGATGGCAATATCACCGTGGAATACAAGCAATTCGGTGTCGGGCTCGGCTTTACGCCGGTCGTCCTCTCCGAGGGCCGTATCTCGCTGCGGATATCGACCGAGATATCCGAACTGACCAATCAGGGGTCTTTGCAGCTGGGTGCGCAGGATGTGACCGATGATCAGGGCAATGTGATCGGCACGGTTGCCGGACTCCAGATCCCGGGCCTGAATGTGAACCGCGCGGAAACAACGGTGGAATTGCCCTCCGGTGGCAGCCTCGTACTCGCCGGCCTGATCCAGGAAGAGACACGCCAGAATCTGGACGGCGTGCCCGGTCTTCAGAACCTGTCAGTCCTGGGCGCACTGTTCCGCAGCCGGGATTTCGAGAACCGGGAAACCGAACTGGTCGTGATCGTCACACCCTATCTGGTGGACCCGATCAACCAGAATGAAGCCGCCACGCCGGCGGACGGCTATGTCCGGACCAGCGAGCTGGAAACGCTTTTCCTCGGCAATATCAACCGCGCCTATGCGGTGCCGGGCGCGCAGACCGAAGGCCGGTCATGGACCGGTCCTGTCGGCTTCATGATCGAATAGGGGAGATGGCAAGATGAAGATGACACACGCTTTGACGGCCCTTGTCCCCGCCCTGTTTCTGGCGGCCTGCGGGACCACGGCCACAACGACCAATCTGATGGGCTTTCCCGAGGCACGTCCGGTGCAGGAAACCGCGCGCATGGATCTGCTGGTCGATGCCGAAGCCGATGGCCTGCTGTGGTCGCAACTGGGCATGTTCCAGGTTTTTGTGGACCACTACAAATCCAATGGCCACGGGCCGATTGTCGTTTCCTATCCGCATGGCGGAGCCGAGGATGCGGCCGCCCGTTCGGCAATGAGCGAAGTGCGGGCTTTCCTCGATTCCCAAGGGGTTTCCGCGCGATACATGGAAGAAGGCCCCTATGACGCGTCCGGCATGGGCAATGCGCCGCTGATCGTCAGCTTCCTGCACTATGTCGCGGAAATGCCGGCCGAGTGTGAAAACCGGCGCTGGGATGATCTTGTCCGCGAACGCGATAACCAGGCCTATGCCGGGTTCGGCTGTTTCATGGCGCAAAACCGCGCCGCCATGGTCGGTGATCCCTATCACCTGGCCGGGCCGACCGGTTCCGATGGGCCGGACGGGGTCCGCCGCCAGACCGTGCTTGATACTTATCGCCGGGGAGAACCCACCGGCACGCAGCGCCGCGACGATGAAAGCGGCGCGGTTTCCTCTGCGGTTGAATAAAGCTGGATAGATATAATGGCTGAACCACAGACATATGATGATGATTTCCTGGACGAGGACGCGTTTCTCGATCCGGCAGAAGTCGAGCGCCGCCTGCTGAGCGATGGGGGTGAGGAAGGGTTCGAGGAATTCGGCGATCTCGACGGATTCAGCGAACCGGCCGAAGAAACACGCCCGTTCGGTTCGCGGGCCGCGCCCGCAGCGCCCAAAACGCCGGTTGAAGCGCCGCGTGAGGAGTGGGACGAGGCCGAAGATACTGCCGGGACCCCTTATACCGAGCCGGAAGCCGAATTCGACGCGTTCGAGCCCGATGTCTTTGCCCCGGAGCTGATTGATCCGTTTTCAGGCGAGATCGACGAAGATATTCCCGACCAGCCGATTCCGCGCATCACCATCCATGCTTTCTGCGAGCGACCGGAAAGCGGTGCGCTGGTCCACAATGCCGCCAATGACCGGCGATTGTCCAAGACCCATGTCGATGTCGAGCTGGGCGGATTGCCGGCAGCCATTGAACGCTTCGCCACCCAGTCGACACCGGATCTCCTGATCATCGAGACCGGCATGCGCGGGCAGGGGCTGTTTGACCAGCTTGAAGAACTCGCCGGCAGTTGTGATCCGGGCACCAAGGTCATCATCATCGGTGCCGCCAATGACATTTCGCTCTATCGCGAGCTGATGAAGCGCGGTGTCAGTGAATATCTGGTGCCGCCCATGTCGCCGCTGCACCTGATCCGCACGATTTCCGGCCTCTATCTTGACCCCGAAGCGCCGTTTGCCGGCAAGACGATTGCCTTTATCGGCGCCAAGGGCGGGGTCGGCGCATCGACGGTCGCACACAATACGGCGTGGTGCATTTCCGAGAATTCGCAAGCCGACTGCGTGCTGGTCGATATGGATTTGTCTTTCGGTACGGCGGGGCTCGATTTCAATCAGGATCCGGCCCAGACGCTGGGCGATGCGCTGACCGATCCGGACCGTCTGGATGATGCCCTGCTTGACCGCCTTCTGGTACGCTGCACGGAGCGCCTGTCCCTGTTCTCGGCTCCGGCAACGCTGGACAAGGACTGGGATTTCGGTCCGGACGCCTATGAAACCGTGCTCGACAAGGTGCGGCGTCAGGCGCCTTTCATCACGCTGGATCTGCCGCATACGTGGTCGCCGTGGGTGAAGCACACCCTTCTGGCTGCTGATCAGGTCGTGGTGACCGTGACACCGGAGCTGGCCTCGCTGCGCAATGCCAAGAATCTGTTCGATCTCATTCACGCCTCGCGCCCGAATGACGAACCGCCGAAAGTGGTGGTCAATATGGCGGGGATCGCCAAACGTCCGGAAATTCCGGTCAAGGATTTCGCCGAGGCGCTGGGCGTTCAGCCGGCCCTGGTCCTGCCGTTCGAGCCCCATCTCTTCGGCAAGGCGGCCAATGACGGGCAGATGATTGCCGAGGTCGATCCGAAATCGAAGGCCGCGGAAGGATTCTCGCACCTGGCGGCGCTGCTGTCCGGCCGGATTGCCGCACCTCAAAAGAAAGGTCTTTTCGGAGGCCTGTTTGGAAAGTGATGTAAGCCATGTTCGGTAAGCGCGACGCCATTGCGCAAAGACCAGAACCGAAGCCGGCCCCTGCGCCGGCTTCCGCTGCGCCTGAAAGCCGCCCTGCGGCCCGCGCCGAGGCTCCGGCTGCGCCCAAGCCGGCGGCCAAGCCCGCGGCAGCCATCGGTCCGAAGCCGGCTCCGAAGGTGAAGCCCGTAGCCACAACGGCGGATTCAAAGCGCACTGACGAATATTACGCGATCAAGACCACTATCTTCAACGCGCTGATCGACACGATTGATCTTGGTGCGCTGGCGCAGCTGGACAATGAAACCGCTGCGGAGGAAATCCGCGACATCGTCACCGAGATCATCTCGATCAAGAATGTCGCGATGTCGATTGCCGAGCAGGAACGCCTGCTCCAGGACATCTGCAATGACGTGCTCGGCTATGGTCCGCTGGAGCCCTTGCTGGCCCGCGATGATATTGCCGACATCATGGTCAATGGCGCGGGTGATGTGTTCATCGAGGTCAGCGGCCGGGTGGAGAAGACCAATATCCGCTTCCGGGATAATGGCCAGTTGATGAATATCTGCCAGCGGATTGTGAGCCAGGTCGGCCGCCGGGTGGATGAATCCAGCCCGATCTGTGATGCCCGCCTCGCCGATGGCTCGCGGGTGAATGTCATCGCGCCGCCGCTGGCGCTGGACGGCCCGACCCTCACCATCCGGAAGTTCAAGAAAGACAAGCTGCGGATGCAGGACCTGGTCGATTTCGGCTCGATCACGCCGGAAGGGGCCAAGGTTTTGTCCATCATCGGAGCGTCGCGCTGTAACGTGCTGATCTCTGGCGGAACCGGTTCGGGTAAAACGACGCTGCTCAACTGCCTGACCGCTTTCATCGGCGAGGAAGAGCGGATCATCACCTGCGAGGACGCCGCGGAACTGCAATTGCAGCAGCCGCATGTGGTGCGCCTGGAGACGCGTCCGAAAAACCTGGAAGGGTCGGGCGAGGTCACGATGCGGGATCTGGTCAAGAACTGCCTGCGGATGCGCCCGGAACGGATCATTGTCGGCGAGGTGCGCGGCCCGGAAGCCTTCGATCTCCTGCAGGCCATGAATACCGGTCATGACGGCTCGATGGGCACGCTACACGCCAACAGTCCGCGCGAAGGCCTGTCACGGCTGGAATCGATGATCACCATGGGCGGCTACAGCCTGCCCTCGAAAACCATCCGGGAAATGATTTCCGGTTCCATCGATGTCGTGATCCAGGCCTCGCGGATGCGCGATGGGTCACGGAAAATCACGCATATTACCGAAGTGATGGGCATGGAAGGCGATGTCATCATCACCCAGGACCTCTTCGTCTACGAGATGGAAGGGGAAGACGCCGAAGGCCGGATCCTTGGCAAGCACAAATCCACCGGTATTGCCCGGCCGCGTTTCTGGGACCGGGCCCGCTATTATGGCCTGGAGCGAGAACTCGCGGCCGCGCTCGACGCGGCGGAGGACTAGACCATGCAAGGCCAGCTGCCCCTGATGTTCGCTGCCGTTGCCGCCTTCATCGCCGTTGGCAGTGTCGGATGGGTCGTGGCGGGAGCCATGGGCGATGGCCAGAAAGCGGCCCGCCGCAAGGCTGTTGTGACCAGCAGCGGACCGCGCAAATCCCGCACGCAGCAGGCGGACCAGACCGTCCAGCGGCGCAAGCAGGTTCAGGATTCGCTGAAAGAGATCGAGGACAAGCAGAAGAGTGCCAAGAAAAAGTCGCTGACACTGAAATCCCAGATCGAACAGGCGGGTTTCAGTTTTTCGCCGAAGACTTTCTGGATAGCGTCCGGTGTGCTGGCGGTGCTGGCTTTTCTCGGCGCGGTGATCACCGGGCAGAGCCTGCTGATTGCGGGCGGATTATCGATTGCCGCCGGGCTGGGCCTGCCGCGCTGGTATCTGGGGATGCGCCGCGCCGGACGGCAGAAGAAATTCACCGGCGAGTTTGCCAATGCGCTCGACATTATTGTGCGCGGCATCAAGTCGGGCTTGCCGCTGAATGAATGTATCAAGGTGATTGCGCGCGAATCCGCCGAGCCGGTGGCGTCCGAATTCACAAAGCTGGTCGAGGCCCAGGCGGTCGGCGTCTCGCTGGAAGATGCGATCAAGAAAATGGTGCAGCGTATGCCGCTGCCGGAACTCAACTTCTTTGCCACGGTGCTGACCATCCAGGCCAAGACCGGCGGAAATCTGGCCGAAGCGCTGGGCAATCTGTCCGCCGTGCTGCGCGCCCGCAAGATGATGCGCGAGAAAATCAGCGCGCTGTCCTCCGAGGCCAAGGCTTCGGCCATGATCATCGGGGCCTTGCCGCCGGGTGTTCTGGCGATCGTCTATTTCACCACCCCGTCCTACATGACTGCCATGTTTGTCGAACCCAAGGGGCAGCTGATGCTGCTGGGCGGCGGGCTGTGGATGGGGCTCGGCATCCTGATGATGCGCGGCATGATCAACTTCAAGCACTAGGGGGCGGTGATGAGCTTTTCTGACATTGCCGACCTCATCACTAACCCGCAATTTTTGTGGTCGGTGATCGCCGCGATCGCGGTCTTTGCCACCGTGGTGACGCTGACCGGCCCCATGATGGGCCAGAACAAGCTGGAAAAGCGGATCAAGGGTGTTCAGAACCGCAAGGAAGAGCTGCGCCGGAAATCACGCGAAGCGATGGAGGAAGCCCACGCCTCCAAGCTGCGCGGCAAGGAAAACAGGGGCGTTACCAAGACGATTGTGGAAAGCCTCAATCTCCAGAAACTGTTCGAGGATCCGGACCTCAAGGACAAGCTGACCCAGGCCGGTTTCCGCGGCAATGGCCCGGTCATGACCTTCTATTTCTTCCGGCTGGCGGCCCCGATCCTGCTGTTTGGCGGCGCTGCGCTCTATGTCTTCTTCGTCAATGATTTCGGCCTGCCGACCATTACGCGCTGGAGCCTGGCGGCCGGTATCGGCATTTCCGGTTATTATGCGCCGAACCTCTATCTCACCAATGCGGCGGCCAAGCGCCAGCAATCCATCATGCAGGCCTTTCCCGACGGGCTGGACCTGTTGCTGATCTGCGTCGAGGCGGGCATGTCTATCGAGGCAGCGTTCCAGAAAGTGTCCGGCGAGGTCGGGGCGCAATCCATCGAGCTGGCCGAGGAATTGTCGCTGACCACGGCGGAGCTCTCCTATCTCCAGGACCGGCGGACGGCGTACGAGAATCTGGCCAAGCGCACCAATCATCCTGGCGTCAAAGCTGTGGCCACAGCGCTTATCCAGGCGGAACGCTATGGCACCCCGCTGGGACAGGCCTTGCGGGTGATGGCGAAGGAAAACCGCGATATGCGGCTCGCCAATGCCGAAAAAAAGGCAGCCGCCCTGCCGGCGAAGCTGACGGTTCCGATGATCGTCTTCTTCCTGCCGGTGCTTTTCGTGGTCATTCTCGGCCCCGCCATCATGCGCTACCAGTCGATGTAGGTTTCGCCTGTCTGGCGTTCAGGCTCGCCAAGTTCTATTCGCATGCTAGAAACACCTCATGCTAGGCCGCAGAAAAAGCGAAGAACGGGCCCAATCCAATGTGATTGCCAGCCGCGCCAGTGAAGCCGCGCTCAAGGCGTTGGGCAGCGGTGATGTGGCGCGTGCCCGTGACGAGCTGACGGCGGTCCCCAAACGCATCGAGTTTGCCGAAACCGGCTGGAAAGTGGCTCTGGTGCTGGCCTTGACGGATCTGTCGGCCGGCAAGACGAAAAACGGCCTCAATCAGCTGATCAAGGTGTTCGAACGGCTCGACGACACCAGCCTGTCGCGGGATGACAAGGGCTATCTGCGGCTTTTTGCGCTCTACCGGGCGATCGAGAATACGCGGGATGGCCGCCCGCCTTCGGCCTTGCGGGATCATGCCGAGAATTTCCGCTTTGACACGACGCTGGTCGATCCGGCGCTGAAGGCGCTGTTTCCGCTCAAGCGTGTCGAGGAAAAGCCGGATGACATTCCGCCACCACCGTTTCCGGCGGGCATGGGATCGACGGAAATCTGAGCGGGACTAGGGCCTGTCCTCCTAAAGGGTTTGGAGCGTGATATGCGCGAAAATCGTTCGCTATCAGGAGCAGGCCCGCTGAAAGGGCCGTTCCCCTTTCGAGGGACTGCGACGCCATGGTGAGCAATTTCCGCCATACCTCGAAGAGGCGCGGCGGATTTCATCCCTGACGGCGTCGAGCCGCCCTTGTGGAGGAGTGCTCCACGGCGGTCCTCTCTCCTTGTCAGGAACAAGATCCGCTACGCGTCACGCCCGAAACCTTTATAAGTACAGGCCCTAAGGCGCGCCGCTGTCGTCGCGGATGGCATCCCAGCGGCGTCCGGTGGTCAGCATGGCACGGATATAGGCCATATTGGCTTCTGCCGTCTGCGGGCTGACATCGACGCGGGCCACGGC
Organism: Alphaproteobacteria bacterium; assembly: GCA_016124665.1. Taxonomy (GTDB): domain Bacteria; phylum Pseudomonadota; class Alphaproteobacteria; order Caulobacterales; family Maricaulaceae; genus Hyphobacterium. Next base: position 38,999 of record WGNH01000001.1, read on the forward strand.
CTCGGCTTCTTCAAAGCGGCCCTGAAGGGCGATGACCAGGGCCAGATTCTGACGCACGGTGGCCGCGGCCGTCGGACTCGCCATGGCTTCGCGCAGCAGGCTTTCCGCGCGTTCCGCCTCGCCATCAAAGGCATAGGATAGTGCCAGATTGGACAGGATGGCCGGCTCGCCGGGCGCCAGCTGCAGGGCTTCGGTATATTTCTGCCGGGATTGCTGGCGCAGCCCGGCCTGCTCATAGGCGACGCCGAGAATATTCAGAACCTGCCAGTTGCCGGGGCGGGCGGTATTCACGCGGGTGAGGGATTCAATGGCGGCGGCGCCCCGTCCGGCTTCGGTGAGGGCGGTGCCATAGGCCAGCTGGAGGTCGGTATCCTGCGGGAAGAGCGCCATGGCCTGCCGGGCCACAGTGGCGGCGCGCTGGGTCTGGCCGAGACTGCGCAGGACGCGGGAGAGCTCGACAGCGGCCTCGCGGTCGCCGGGATTGAGTTCATGGGCTTCCGCCCAGAATGCCGCCTGGGTGAGCAGGTCCTGGCTGCGGATCGCCTGCCGTTCAGCGGCGCTGGCCGGTACAATGGAGGCGCGCTGGGTGAGATCCTCGGCCAGGGCCTGTTCCTGTTCGGTGCGCGCCGTGGCGCAGGCCGTCAGCATGGCGATTGATGCCATCAGGGTAAATTTCGTCAGGGTCCGCATGGGCGAAGTCCTTTACCGCCAGAATCAGGGGATTAGTCTTCGCCGCGCCGGTCAAGATTACGTTAATCTGTTCCGGTGGTTTGATAACACATAGAGATTTTCCGGAGCCGCGCCCGTGACCGACATATTCCCGACCAATTCTCCTTCGGCCCGCCGCCTGCTGGTGGTGGCGGCCAGCCTGGCCGGGGATTTGCCCGCGCCGCTGAACGAGACGGGACGGGCCATTGCCAGAGCCAACAGCTTCAAGGGCGAGGCCGGACAGATTGTTGCGATGCCTGAGACTGCCGGCGTTGACGCCCTTATCGGTCTGGGCAATGCAACGGACGCCTTTGCGCTGGGCGATGCCGCCAAACAGCTTCCGGAAGGCGACTGGTCGCTGGAAGGCGATCTGGGTGAAATCGACCCGACGCTGGCGATGGTGGCCTTCGGGGCCGGTGCCTATCAGTTCTCCCGCTACAAGAAGCCCGCCCGGGCGCCCGCCCGGCTGATACCAATTGCCGGGGCGGATGCGGCGGAAGCGGAGCGGGTCGTGCGGTCGATCTGGCTGGCGCGCGATCTCGTCAATACGCCGGCCGGTGATATGGACCCGGACGCCCTGCAGGCTGCGGCGGAAGCCCTGGCGCGGGAGTTCAAGGCCGATATCCGCACCACGGCCGGCGACGAATTGCTGAAGCAAGGCTATGGCATGTTGCATGCCGTCGGACGGGCCGCGCACAGTGCGCCGCGCCTGATCGAGCTGGAATGGGGGGATCCGGACCATCCGCGCCTTGCTATTGTCGGCAAGGGAATCACCTTCGATTCCGGCGGGCTGGACATCAAGGCGTCGGCCGGCATGCGGCTGATGAAGAAGGATATGGGCGGAGCGGCCAATGCCATGGCGCTGGCCCGCCTGATCATGGATGCGCAGCTGCCGGTGCGGCTCCACCTGCTTGTCGCGGCTGCCGAAAACGCGATCAGTGCCGGAGCGTTCCGGCCGGGTGACATCCTCACCTCGCGGCTGGGTCTGACGGTGGAAATCGACAATACCGATGCCGAGGGGCGGCTGGTGCTGGGGGATGCGCTGGCGCGGGCGGTCGAGGACGAACCGGATCTGATCCTCGATTTTGCGACGCTGACCGGTGCGGCGCGTGTGGCGCTGGGGCCGGATCTGGCACCCTTCTATACAGATGATACGGCCTTTGGTGAGGCGTTGTGCGCGGGAGCGGCGAAAGTCGCCGACCCTGTCTGGCGGATGCCACTATGGGATGGCTATGACAGCCAGCTCGATGGCACGATTTCCGATCTGAAAAACATGGGCGATAGCGGTTTTGCCGGATCGATCACGGCGGCGCTTTTCCTGCGCCGGTTTACCGGCGGCCGCCGCTGGTGCCATTTCGACATTTTCGCCTGGAATCCCAAGGACCGGCCCGGCCGTCCCACGGGCGGTGAAATGCTGGGCTCGCGGGCGGCCTGGGAAGCCCTGAAAACACTGTACGGGAAATAGGATGACGCATCCGAGACTGCTGGCTGCCCGCGGCGATGTGGCGGCCGCCCACCTGAAAGGACAGATCGAGGCCGAGCGCTATGCCGAGCCGGTGGACATGCAGGTTACAGCCGGTGTGGCCGCCATCCGCCGCGTGCCCCGCGATGACGGGCCGATGGATACGCAGGCCCTGTTTGGCGAGGTCTTCGCCGTGCTTGACGAGGCCGACGGCTGGGCGTGGGGCTTTTCACGCCATGACGGCTATGTCGGCTATATCGATATGGCGGCGCTGTCCGCGCCTGTGCGCCCGGTGACGCACCGGGTTTCGGCGCTGCGCACCTATCTGTTCTCCGGGCCCGATCTGAAATCGGCACCGCATTGCCTGTTGTCGATGAATGCCAAGATCAATGCCGGGGAAAAGCGTGGCCGCTTTGTCGATGCGGGCGGGGCAGGCTGGGTATTTGAAGGTCATCTGGTCCCGGCCGGTCATGCCGAGCCGGATTATGTCACGGTTGCGGAACGCTTTTCCGGCTCTCCCTATCTCTGGGGCGGCAAGGAAAGCCTGGGGCTGGATTGTTCCGGCCTGGTGCAGACCTCACTGGAAGCGACGGGTATCCGCATATTGCGCGATACCGACATGCAGGAAAGCGAGCTGCCAACACGATTTGCCACAATCCCGGCCGAAGCGCCGCGTCAGCGGGGTGATATTGTTTTCTGGGCCGGACATGTCGGGATCATGGTGGATGAAACACGTATCCTTCACGCCAATGCGCATTACCTGCAGACGGTGATCGAGCCTGTGTCAGAAACGGAAAGGCGAGCCGTCAGCAACGACTCGCCTGTCACGTCTGTCATCCGGTTAAAGGGCTAGTTTCCGCCCTCTTCGGGAGTTTCATCCGGCATTTCGCCATCACCGGCCTGATCCCCGATCACGGCCTCGCTGGCATCTTCCAGTGCTTCGATCTGGTCTTCGATATCCGCTGCGGTTTCCGTCATCCCGTCATCTGTGGTGTTCATATCATCGCCGCCGGCAGCGTCATCAGTTTCGCTTTCAGCCGGAGCGGGAGCCGGGAAGGGCACCGGGTTGTCCGAAAGGGTCTGGAGATAGGCGAGGAGGTCGGCGCGATCCTCGTCATTGCGGATGCCCGCAAAAGCCATCGCTGTGCCGTCGAGCCAGCCGCGCGGATTGGCAATGAAATGATCGAGTTGTTCGTAAGTCCAGTCACCTTCGAGGCCAGCCATGGCCGCGGAGTATGAAAATCCGTCATAGGAGCCGATATCGCGGTTGACGACATCCCAGAGATTCGGGCCCTGGAGATTGCCGGCACCCGGCGCGGCATTGTGGCAGGAGACACAGCGGCGGAAGGTGCGTTCGCCCGCAGAAGCATCAGCGCTGGCCAGAAGCGTTCCCAGGTCAACGACTTCTTCCTCGACCGGTCCGGCGCCGCCGGTGCCGCCCATAACAGCTGCAAGGTCAATAGGATAAGCCAGGGAGGCCTCGTCGCCGCTGCCATGCTCCTCAGGGAAAACGATATCCCCGACCACACCGATCACCATCACCATCAATACAAGGCCGATGATGACAGCGGCTACTTTGTTCCAGAAAAGATCGCCCATGCTGGTCCCCAGAGAAGTCTGAATAATTTCGCGGTGTTTGCCATGCGTCCTGCGGGCAATCAACCAGTTGATGTTGTCAGTCACTTACCGGGCGGGGGCGGCTTCGTCCAGTGGCGCATCGTCGCGGGCTGCAGGAGGCGGCACCCGGCCGGACCGATGCCATTATTCAGTCAATATTCATCGTATAAATCCACATATGTAACAAATGATGTGAAGCTCTTGCGGAACGAAATTTCCGGACACATGTCATTGTCAACAATCGGTGGTCGATTGTATAGAAATCGTTGTCTTCCCTCGAAAGGACTTAAAAATGTTGCGCACACTTGTTTCTGCCTCTGCAATCGCGCTCGCCGCGGCGTCGGTCTCCTTCGCCGATGATGGCGACTTCACCTGGAGTGCCGGATATTCGGCGATCGAAATCAGCGATGGCGGACAGTCCGTTGATGTCGGAGCCGTCACCTTCCGCGGCGGTTATGAATTCACCCGCCATTTCGGATTTGAAGGCCAGCTCGACATCGGTGTCACCGATGATACGGTCATCATTGCGGCCACGCCGGTTGATGTTGAACTGAACTATGCTGCCAGCCTGTTCGGCATTGCACGGGCTCCGGTTTCCGAGAATGCCAACCTTTTCATTCGCGCTGGCTATACGACCGCTGACGCCGAAGCCTCCATTCCGGGTGTTTCGGTGACCAGCGACACGGATGGCTGGGCCTATGGCGTGGGCGGCGAGGTCTTCTTCGACCAGCGGAATGGTTTCCGCGCCGGCTACACGCACCACGACTTCGACTCTTCGGATGCCGATGTGTGGAGCCTTTCCTATGTCCGCCGCTTTGGTGGCGGCCGCTAGGTCCGGCCAATTATTGCCGGCACGCCGCCGGCTCGCATGAATGTGACCGCGCTGTGATCAGCGCGGTCATTTCATTTCGGGCCGTCCTTCCCATTTGCGAGTCCACAGGGCCGGACGGAGTTTCTTTCCGGCCATTCTGTAGCTGCAAAATGAAAGGTGGCCTTTATGACAGATTACAAGATTCACACCGTTGACTCGGCACCCGGAGATTCCAGGACCCTGCTTGGCCAGGTTGGCGAGAAATACGGGTTCACCCCCAATCTGATGGGCTTGCTGGCGGAATCCCCTGCTGCGCTGGAAGCCTATGCCACGCTCTCGGGCATATTCGAGAAAACGGATTTTTCTCCGGTCGAACAACAGGTCATTCTGCTGACGGTCAATCGCCTCAATGAGTGCCCGTATTGCATGGCGGCGCATTCGACGATCGCCAAGAGTGCCGGGATGGAGGATGCCACGCTGGAAGCGCTCCGGGACGGGACAGAGCTGCCGGATGCCCGGCAGAATGCGCTCGCCAGTTTTACCCGCAGCATCGTTCAGAAACGCGGGTGGGTCAGCGAGGCCGAGGTCGAGGCTTTCCTCGCCGAAGGATTCACCAAAGCCAATGTGCTGGAGGTCATTCTGGGGGCGTCTTTCAAGACGCTTTCCAATTATGCCAACCATATTGCCACCACACCGGTCGACAAGGCGTTCGCCAATCAAACGTGGTCAAAAGACGGGGCCCGTTCCTAGGGTGCCGGCCTGACTCCCGGCAGGGTTCCGCGTACCGCGATGCCGGAACAGGGCGTACCGGAGTCTTTTCACTGATCCTGCGACCGGTGAAAGGACTCTAGGCCGCCCAGACTTCAAGCAGGCGTCGCGCAATCGCGATTTTCGGCGGCAGATCGAAGTCGGGATGGGTGCCAGCCAGCATGCTGCGGACCTCGTCCCGTGAAAACCAGCGCGCCTCTTCCAGCTCATGGCGATCAATGGTGATGCCCACTGATACTGCTTCGATGATCAGGCCGATCATGAGTGACGAAGCAAAAGGCCAGGGCTGATCGGCGACCACACGTGTGGAATCGGGGTCGGTCCGGATCCCGGCCTCTTCCCAGATCTCGCGTGCGCAGGCCGCGGCGATCGTCTCGCCCGGCTCCATGAAGCCTGCGAGTGCCGACCACATGCGCGGCGGCCAGGGTTGCTGGCGGCCCAGCAGGCACCAGTCATCCTTGACCACCAGCATGATGACGACCGGATCGACGCGGGGAAAATGTTCGGTGGCGCAGGACGGGCAGGCGCGCTTGCGGCCCGCTTCGAGCTCCAGCGTTGGCGTGCCGCAATTGGCGCAGAAACGGTGGCGCCGGCGCCATTCGATCAGTGAGCGCGCCTGGGCCAGAATGCCCGTCTCCCCGATGGCCAGCTGCATGGCTGCCGAGCGTGTGTCGGTGATTTCGACGCCGCCGGGCAGGGCCGCCTCCGGATCGAGTTCCACCGCATAAAGCGGATTGCCGTCCTCAAGCCCCAACAGGACCGGCGCATTGATCCGGGCCATGGTGGCGGTTTCGGAGAAGGGCCGGCGCAGCAGGGCACGGCCATCAAGTGCCGGATCGCCATTCAGGAACAAGAGGGCATGTGCGCCGTTATGTTTCTCCAGAGCGGCGAGCGCCTGCGCGTCGCGGCGGATATCCTCGGCGCGATCCAGCGGCGACAGACAGAAGGCCAGTGGCGGCAGTGGGTTCATGGATGACTTCCCGTTCGCGAACGCCGTCTGTATGTGGCAGAGCAGACGCCGGGTAAACCGTTGAACCGACTCCGGTGCAGCAAAGGACAAAGGGCATGGCAGGCCAGCGTCTTCATCTGATCCATAATGCCTCATCCGGCGCATTTATGCGCGGGCTGGAACTGGATGTGCTCCGCCGCAAGCTGGAAGCCGCCGGCTGGGAGATGGCCGGCGAAACCGATCTGGCACAAGGCGATCCGCCCGGTCCCGCCGCTCTGGCGGGGTGTGCAGATGCGCTGGCCATTGCGGGCGGAGACGGATCGATCAAGGCGGTCCTGAACGCCCTGACCGGGCAGGAAGGAGTGACGCCCGTGTTGATCTTGCCCTGCGGCACAGCGAATCTTCTGGCGCGCCATGTCCATGCCTCCATTAATCTCGACACCATTATCGAACGGTCGGTTTCCGCGGCGGTCCGGCCATTGCTGCTGGGCGATGCCAACGGGCATGTGTTTGCCGTTGCCGCTGCCGTGGGCGTGTCTCCCGCTCTGGTGAAATTCCGCGAGGATATCCGGAAGCTCGGTTTGTGGGGCCGTGTCGGACGGTCACTCGCCTCGCTGCGGGTGGGCTGGCGGTCAATGTTCCGGCAGCCCTTTCTGGTGCAGGCTGAAGGCGAGGACGCACCGCGCCGGGCGACCGCGATTTATGCTGCCTGTCCCGATTCCCCGGTGTCTGACGGCCGGTTCCTGGTGTTCGGCGGGCGGATGAGGAATGTTGCGGATCTCCTGAGCGGGCTGGCCATGGCGGCATTGCCGGGTGTGGATGAATCCGGACGGAACTGGACGGCCCGGACGCGGCAGCTGCAAATCCGGTCCACACGGCCGCTGCCGGTCATTCTGGATGGCGAGCCGCTTACGCTGGAAAGCCCGCTGACCCTTGAATTCGGCCGGAAGTGTGTTGAAGTCATCATCACATGACCCGTCTGGCTCACATTGCAGACCTGCATTTCGGTGATGAAGATCCGTCTCTTGTGGCCGATTTCCTGACCCGCCTGCCGGAGGCGGGTGTGGATGTGGTCGTGGTTGCCGGTGATCTGACCCAGACGGGCTCGCGCCGGGAATTTGCGCTTGCCGCGGACTTTCTCGCCGCGATTGATCCGCCCGTCGTGTTGACACCTGGTAATCACGATACACCGCTGCTGGATATTGCATCGCGCCTGACCCGTCCGTGGCGGCGGCTGCAATCAGCGATGGCCGCCCATGCCACGCCGCGTTTTGCTGATAACGATATTCACATCGAGAGCTTCAACTCGGCCCGCGGCGCGCAATTCCGGCTTGACTGGTCGCTGGGCGTGATCTCCCGCCGCAAGCTGGCGGCGCCGATCAAGGCGCTGTCCGAGAGCCCGGCCGGGACCCGGATTCTCACTGCCCACCACCCGATCCTGTCACCGCTGGAAAACCGGGGCCGGGCACGCACCCGCCGCGCCCCGCGCTTCGCGCAGCAGATCGCTGAAACCGCAGATCTCGTTCTCACCGGCCATCTGCATCAGCATTTTGCCTGCCCGGTGGACACCGGCGCACGGACGAGCTGGTTTGTCGGTGTGTCGACCGCCTTTTCCTCGCGTACGCGGGAGGAGGCGGCCGGATTCAATCTGATTGATATTTCAGACACGCATTTTGATCTTCACCGGTTCGACGCCGTTGAACAGGGTGATCAGCGAAAATTCGAAGCCACCGGCAAGACCCGTCTCGAGCGCCAATAACCCAATTGGCCGCGGCAAGATGCCCGTAGGCGAAGGGGCCATATCCGGCGTATGATTGCCGGATGAAACCGTTTTTCTGCCTTCTGTTCCTGTTGTTACCGGTGACGGTCTGGGCGCAATCGCCAGCCTTTACCGGACCGGACAGGTCCGGGGCGCTGGAAAGCCTCGTCAATGCGATTGCTGACGCGGATCGACAGGGTCTGCGGCCCGAGGATTATCACTTCGAAACCCTGGCTGGTGCTGACCCGGGAATTGCGTCGCCGGACATTGACCGCCTGGCGGAATCCGCCTTCCGGGATTTTGCCCGGGATTTGCTGACGGGCCGGATCGATCCACTGTCCGTGGAACGCAACTGGCCCTTTGCGCCGCGGAGCGGTGATATCGATGGGGCTCTGGCGCGCGCGCTGGCCAGCGGCGATGTTGCCGGAGAGCTGGTCCGTTTCGAACCGCAAACTCCGGCCTATGAGGCGCTGATCCGCGCCCGCCTGTTCTGGCTAAAGCAGGTGGAAGAGGGCTGGCCGCCGGTGACCACGGCGCGCGATCACATGGAGCCGGGCGATAGCGGAGCGGATGTGCGGGCGTTGCGCGCACGTCTCGTGCGGCTGGGGCGGTTGCAGCCGTTTTCGCCGGCCGTTCCCGTCGATTCCATCGTCTTTGATTTCATGCCGGCCGGGATGCCGCCGGAATACGGCACCGATGTCGAGACGGCTGTGCGCAATGTCCAACAGCTGGCGCGGTTGCGGCCTGACGGGATTGCCGGGCCAGCAACGCTGGACTGGCTCAATCGCACCCCGCAGCAGCGCGCCGATACGCTGCGCGCCAATCTGGAGCGTTTGCGCTGGATGCCGGATGACTTTGGAGAGCGGTATATCGCCGTCAATGTCCCGGATTTCACGCTCCGGGTGGTTGAAAACGGCGATACTGTCCGCCGCCATGATGTGATTGTTGGCCGTGTGTCGCGTCCCTCGCCGGTGTTGTCGGCGCGGCTGGAATACGTGATCGTCAATCCGTGGTGGGAAACGCCGCACAGCCTCGCCGTGAATGATGAATTGCCGCTATTCCGGCGGGATCCCGGCGCTGTGGAGCGGCTCGGTTTCCAGGTGCTGGACCGGGCAGGCAATGTCGTGGATGCCTCGGCGATTGACTGGACCACCGTTAATGCGGCGGGCTTTCCCTACCGGTTGCGGCAGGCACCGGGGCCGCTGAATGCGCTCGGTGTTGTGAAGCTGATCTTCCCCAATCCGCACAGCACTTTCCTGCATGATACGCCGGGCCGGGAACGGTTCAACGAATTGCCCCGCGCCCTGTCTTCGGGCTGCGTGCGGGTGCGGGACGCGGATGCGCTGGCCCAATGGGCGGTCAATGCGGGCGCGGCGGAGGCGGCCGATATTGGGGCGCTTGTCGAGCGCCGCCGGGAGGTCCGGATCGATATTACCGGAGAAATCCGTGTGCATTTTCTGTATCTTACCGCTTTTCCGGATGCAGATGGTTCCGTCCGCATGGTGCACGACCTATATGGAAAAGACCCTTCAATCATTGAGGCTATGGACCGGTCCTATGAAGATGATCCAACTCGCAACACTGGGGCTCGCCCTGACCGCGCTCTCGCTTCCGGCGCGGGCGGCGGACATGTCGGAGCTTGCCCCGCCTGATCCGGCGACACGTGCCGTCAGCGGTTTTGATGCCGGACGCGCCGGGTTCTCCGTGCTCATCAACGAGGCCATCGAGGCCGATTACCGGACCTTCGCGACGCTGGTCATGCCGGGCGAACAGGTGCCGCTCTCGGCCAGCACGGCCGTGCGCTACTCCGCAGGGGCCGGGCTGCAAACGCTGTCATTAACCGATGCGGTCTGGCAGGCCCCGGACACGCCGGGTCATCATGTCATCGAAATCCGGGACATGGCCGGAAATCTGATCCGCCTGAATGCCTTTGTCCTGCGGCCGGCCTCGGAGATCGAGGCGGGTGTGCTCCAAGGCTATGCCATCGGACAATACCCGCAAGAGCCCTATCGCGGACAGGACGCCTATCTGCCGCCGGAGGGCTTCATCGAAGTGCCGCCGGAATTGCGTGACCTGCCGGTTTCACCGCATTTCACCCTCGGCCAGTTCCTGTGCAAGCAGGAAGGCGGACCGGTGCGTTATGCCATTGTGCGCGAGCAGTTATTGCTGAAGCTGGAACGCTTGCTGGAAGAAGTGAATGCGCATGGCTGGCGTACGGACGGCTTTGTCGTGATGAGCGGATATCGCACGCCGGTCTATAATGCCGGTATCGGCAATGGCCGGTATTCCCGCCATGTCTATGGCGGGGCTGCCGATATCTATATCGACGAGGACAATGACGGGATCATGGATGATCTCAACGGGGATGGTGTGCTCGACCGCCGTGATGCCGCTGCGCTCTACGACTTTATCGACGGCATCCTGGAACGCCCGGACTGGACGGATTTCCATGGCGGACTTGGCGAATACGGATCGACCTCCGCGCACGGGCCATTTGTACATGTGGACGAGCGTGGCTGGAATGCGCGCTGGGGACGGTCCTGATCTCATATTTGCAGTTGCGAATTATTCGCAACTAGGGCAGTTTGCTCCCGGGTTAGGTGAATCACTCCGGGAGGAAACATGTCAGCTGAATGCCGCTTACAATACATGACACCGGTGCCTGATGCCGGCGCACGGGCCGCAACGGAGATCGCCGTCCGGGACTGGCTGGAGACCCAGGCGCGCATCGCCGGCTACTGGCGCGACCTGCTGGTTGACCGCAATGGCGATCTCGCCCTGATCGAAGCACTGGATGCGCATGAGCGCTTTCTGCAAATGGCAGCGATTGGCCAGGATCTGGCCTCGCAGGCATAAGCGGCCGGGCTGAGTCGCATGCCTTGTCATGCGGCCTCCGACATCCGATATTGGTCAGTGGAAGACCGGCGCGGACGGACGCCTCGCCAACCCGGTCAGGTCCGGAAGGAAGCAGCCGTAACGAGTTTCGCTCCGGGTCGCTGTCCGGTCTTCCACTTATCTCCGGAATCAGCCCAGAAAGTGGCCATGGACGACGCTCCCGAACCCAAGACGGACACCGATCCGGGGCCGTCTCCGGGGCTCGGGCTTCCGGAGCATGATGCCGGCTATCAGGTGCTGGCGCGGAAATACCGCCCGCTCCGCTTTGAAGATCTGATCGGCCAGGAGGCCATGGTGCGGACGCTGACCAATGCGTTCAAATCCGGCCGTATCGCCCATGCCTATATGCTGACCGGGGTCAGAGGCGTTGGCAAAACCACCACGGCGCGCCTGATCGCCCGGGCCCTGAATTATCTCACCGATGAAGTGGACGGCCCGTCCATCACGCTCGATCCGCCCGGTGTGCATTGCGATGCCATCCAGAAGGGCGGCCATGTCGATGTGATGGAAATGGATGCCGCCTCGCGCACGGGTGTCGGCGATATCCGCGAAATCCTTGAAGGCGTCCGCTATGCGCCGGTCTCGGCGCGCTACAAGGTCTATGTGATCGACGAAGTGCACATGCTGTCGAACTCGGCCTTCAATGCGCTTCTGAAGACGCTGGAAGAGCCGCCGCCCCACGTCAAATTCATTTTTGCCACCACGGAAATCCGCAAAGTGCCGGTGACCGTCCTGTCGCGGTGCCAGCGCTTTGACCTGAAACGCGTCGACCGCGAAGTCCTCGCCGGGCATCTGTCGGGTATCTGTGAAAAAGAAGGTGCATCGGTGGAGGCTGACGGGCTGGCCCTGATCGCCCGTGCGGCCGAGGGCTCGGTTCGCGATGCGCTGTCCCTGCTCGATCAGGCAATTGTCCAGGGCGAAGGCTCGGACGGACCGGTCACCGCGCTGCAGATCCGCGACATGCTGGGGCTCGCCGACCGGGCCCGGGTACTCGATCTGCTCGAAGCAGCGCTTGCCGGCGATCACGCCAAAGCCCTGGCCGAGATTGCCTCGCTTTATGATTCCGGCGGCGATCCCGCCATTATTACCCGCGATTGTCTCGACTATGTGCATGCCCTGACCCGGGTGAAAGCCGCGGGTCCGGATGCTGATCTCGCCGAAGCGAAGGAGACCGTTCAGCGCCTCGCATCGATCGCCGAAACGCTCTCGATTGCGCAGCTGACGCGCTTGTGGAAAATCCTGCTGGTCGGGCTGGACGATGTGCGGCGGGCCCCCGATCCGCTGACCGCTGCGGAAATGACGCTTTTGCGGCTGGGCTCTGCAGTTTCCCTGCCATCGCCCGAAGATGCGGCGAAACTTCTGCGCGGCGAAGAGGGGGCCGCGCCCTCCGCCCCAAAGCCTGAGCCGGCTGCGCCGGCCGATATGCCAGCTGCCGAACCCGTGGCGCAGGATGCGGCCGACCCGCCAACAACGCTTTTTGAAGACCCTTCAGATGAGGCCGCACCCCTCCTTGGGATCAAGGATGCCCCGGCCTCGCTCGACGACATGGTCGAAGCGATGACGGACCGCACCGATGCGGCCCTGCGGTCGGATCTCATCCGCTTTGTCCGCCCGGTGTCGTTCAAGCCGGGCCGGATCGTGTTTGAACCCGCCGAGCATGCGCCGCCCGATCTCGCACAGCGGCTGGCGAAGCGGCTGCAAGCCTGGACCGGCGTGACCTGGGCCGTCCTGCCGACACATGATTCCCGGGGCGGGGAGACGATCCGCGAACGTCAGAAGCGCGAAGAGCGCGAACATGTGGAACGTGTTTCCCGGGACCCGGCGGTGCAACAGGCACTGCGGGTTTTCCCCGGCGCAGAGATCGTCGAGGTCAGACGTCCGGCCGGGATCGAGGACGATGCCGCTGAAAACAACGCAAAGAGCCAGTCATGAAAGACCTGATGGGATTGATGAAGCAGGCGCAGGAACTGCAGGGCCGAATGCAGGAGGCGCAGGAGAAGCTGGACGCGGAAAGTGTAACCGGTGAATCCGGGGCCGGCCTCGTCCGCATCACACTGTCCGGCAAGGGCGATATCCGGGATATTGAACTGGATCCCTCAATCCTGGTCGCCAGCGAGAAGGAAGTGGTCGAGGACCTGATCAAGGCGGCGTTCGCGGATGCCCGGGGCAAGATCGAAGCGGTCCAGGCGCGGGTGATGAAAGAGGCGGCGGGCGGATTGCCGCTGCCGCCCGGCTTCTCCTTTCCGGGGTAGGGGTTATTCCTCGAGCCCGGAAACAATAGCCATTACATCCGGACTGACGAACAGTTTTGGACGGGATGTCCCGATTTCCCTGACCAGCCCGTTTGCGACCAGCCATTTCAAATTGTTTCTTATGGTCTGGTCCGAATGGCTGAGCCGGCCGACCAGTCCGGCAACGGTCAGCACTGGCTGGGACAGAAAGGCATCCATGATCTGAGTCAGAATGGCTGACTTGCCGTTCTTCTGTCTGATCTGCTCCCGCAGATTCTGGCCACACGATATGAGCTGTTTCGCTGTCCGGATGGCGGTGCGGGACGACTCCTCGACGCCAGTGAGGAAAAACCGGACCCATTCGTCCCACGCGGACCGTGCGCTGACAGCGTACATATGATCGATATAGGCATCCTTGTTCCGCTCGAAATATTCACTCATGTAGAAATACGGCCCGCTGATCACGCCCAGTGATTTTAGATATACCGGGATCAGAATGCGTCCGACCCTGCCATTGCCATCCGGAAACGGATGAATGGCTTCAAATTGATAATGAATAAGTGCGGTATCGATCAGGGCCATGCCCGGCCGGTCATTCCGGTTTATGAACATTTCCAGCGAATCCAGACAGACTCTCGCTTCTGCCGGAGGCGGCGGAATGAAACGCGGGTTCGACTTTGTTCCGCCAATGAAATTCTGATGCTCCTTCAGGCGCCCCGGATCGATAGACGCGCCCCGCGCCTTCTGTTTGATCCCGCTGAGCAACAGGCGGTGCAATTCCTGAATCAAACGGATGCAGACGGGGAGTTCCGCCAAAAGGTCATCGGCGGCGCGCAAAGCCGCAAGATAATTATGCACCTCCTTGGTGTCGGCCAGATTTTCACCCGGTCCGCCCGCATCAAACACCAACAAGTCCTCGAAAGTGGTATAGGTGCCTTCCATGCCGGAAGAACTTATGGCCTCGCGAAACTGCATGGGCCGGATGACGAGTTCGGGGTTGGCGAGGGGCTCTATCGCCCCATTCAGTTCCCCGATTGCAAGCATGGCATTCTGGTATTCCGGCAGAATGGCGGTGAGGTCCAGTTCAGGGGGGAGCGGATCGGGCACAAATGCCTTGTGCTTGCCCATCGTGGGGACCAGCCGGCCCGACGGATTGGAATGAAAGTCGTCCAGACGCATTTCCAATTCCTTTTGCGGCTCAATCAGAGAATCCAAAAAATATGCCAAAAATTTGGATTCATATAGCCCAATCATAAAACAGATGTGCTTTTTTGTATGGAAGCCGGCCACGAATTGAATGAACAAGTAGGGATGTCGACCCATTCCGCCGGACCTGAAATCGAACGCCTGATCGCGCTGTTGGCCAAGCTGCCGGGGCTGGGGCCACGCTCGGCGCGGCGTGTGGCACTGCATCTTCTTAAAAAGCGGGAGACGCTGATGGGGCCTCTGGCCGATGCGCTGGCGGATGCCGCTGACAAGATCACGGCGTGTTCCACCTGCGGAAATCTGGATGTCTCCGACCCGTGTGCCATTTGCGCGGCGCCGGGACGCGATCCGGCGGTGATCTGCGTGGTCGAGACAGTCGGCGATATCTGGGCACTGGAGCGTGCCGCCGCTTTCAAGGGGCGCTATCACGTGCTCGGCGGGGTGTTGTCACCGCTCGATGGCGTGCGCCCCGATGACCTCAATATCGGCAAGCTGCTTGACCGGGCGGGCGATCCGGCGGTGACCGAAATCGTGCTGGCGCTGAATGCGACGGTCGATGGCCAGACCACGGCGCACTATCTGTCCGACCGGCTGGAAGGTCTCGCCGTGGAGATTACCAGCCTTGCCCGCGGCGTTCCGGTGGGGGGCGAGCTCGATTATCTCGACGACGGCACGCTGACGGCGGCGTTCAAATCCCGCCGTCCGGCCTGAGCCCCGCTCTCCGGTCAGGCGGCTGAAATCTGGGCCCGGAAGCCGCGCGCGAAGGTCTTCAGCCTTGGCCCCAGATCGGGCTCGAAAGCGCTGACCTGTGCCCAGCGGCGGCGGGCCCGCGCCGGCAATTCACCAAGTTTTCCGGGCAGGACTTTGGCACACTGTTCCGCGACATCCCAGGAGTGCAGTCCGAGCGCGGCAAAGCCGGGCGCGATGAGACGGCCGGACTCCAGCGGCACTTCATAGGAGGCATAATAGGTCTTGTAGTGGGCCCCGCCCTTGCCGAGATCGACCCGAGACAGGCCCAGCTCCGGTGCGGCCTTGAAGATTTCATGCAGCAGAAGCAGGCCGGGCGAGACTTTTGCAAAGCGCTCGTCATAGGCCGGGAACCAGGAATGATAGACATCACCGGCGCGCAGGCCGAATTCCACCGCCGCCAGCTCTTCGCCGAAATAAAGGGCGAATGTCAGGCCCTGAAAGCCGGTGTCCGTTGAGGTGTTCAGATTGGCCAGAAGCTGCCGCGCCCAGCCGATATTGAAGATGTCGAGCTTGCCGGTGGCATTATACTGCTCCGATTTCCACCGGGCGAGCGTGTTGAAATGGGCACCGCCAGCATCTCCGACAACCAGCCTTGCCGGTCCGAAATCGCGCTCGGCATTGCGCAGGCGGCGGTCGATTTTCTTGAACTGGGATTTGTGTGCCGCCATCCGTCCGGCGAAATAGGCGTCCGGTCCGTCAGACAGGTCCACCACGACGGAGCCATCGCGCTCACGGGCGATGCCGGGCTGGCAAGCGGCGTTGCTCCACCAGTTTTCATAGGCCATGAAACCGGCCCCGAGCCGGGTCAGGAATTCCTTCGGGCAGATGGCCGCGCCGGGTCTTGCGATGATGCCCTGATAGTCGGACATGGGCGCGCCCACTGGCCGCAACGCAAAGTGCCGCGGGGCGTGATAGGCGAAATAGCCGATCGTTTCTGAATCCTGGCCGATCACCGCAATGCGGACATCGGACCGTACACGGTCAACCGCCTGTGCAAATTCGGGCAGCAGGTAGGGGCTGACCAGATGCCCGTCCTGATACGCCCAGCTCCGCCACTGGCCGCGTTCGGCGTCGCTCAAGTCCCGTATCGAAACGCTTTTCACGCGCATTCGGCCTGCTCCTCTTTCTCTTGAGAGGAGAAAAGCAAGAAGAGTGCCGGTTTCGGCATGGCAGGCAAAGGATTAGGCTGGTCCCTCATATGACGGGATGATTCGATGTTCGATGCGCTGACCCTTGAGACCATTCTGATTGTGTCTGCCCCGGTGATCACGCTGGGTCTGCTCGTGCTGTGGCACACGGCAAACCGTGCGAAATTGCGTCTGGAGCGGGAGCTGACGGAGGTCCGGAACAAGGCGGCGATTGCGGACCGGCTGGAGCAGGATCTGGCGGAAGCGGAAACCGCGCTCCGGCATGCCAATGAGGCCCGGGAAAAGGCCGAAACCCGGTTTGCACGGCTGGAAAGCGAGCTGCAATCGGCGGAGCGGCATCATGCCGAAAAGCTTGCCGACCTGGAAAAGGCGCGCGAGCAGCTGAAGGAGACGTTCAAGGTCACGGCCAGCGAGATTCTGAAGTCCAGCGGCGAGGAATTGAGCAAGTCAAGCAAGGAATCGCTCGACAAGATGCTCAATCCTCTGCGCGATCAGCTGAAGGAGTTCCGCGAAAAGGTGGAAACCGACTCGCACAAGCGCGTGGAACAGACCTCGGCGCTCGACCGCATGGTCCAGATTCTCCACAAGGACGCGCAACAGATGTCCGAGGATGCCACCAATCTGGCCAATGCGCTGCGGTCCTCGTCCAAGATGCAGGGCGATTGGGGCGAGCTGATCCTGACCAGCATCCTGGAAAAGGCGGGCTTGCGCGAGGGACAGGAATTTCACACCCAGCAGACAGAGACTGACGGGGAGGGCGCGCGCTTGCGGCCGGATGTCGTGGTCGACATGCCGGGCAGTCAGCGTCTGGTGATCGATTCCAAGGTCAGTCTGAAAGCCTTCGAGATGTGCGTGAATGCGGAAAGCGATGATGACCGTGAGGCCGCGCTGAAACAGCACCTCGCCTCGATCCGCGCCCATATCAAGAGCCTGCACGAGAAGAATTATCCAAAACTCTATGAAGGGGTCAGTTTCACGCTGATGTTCATTCCGCTGGAGGGGGCGGCCAGCCTGGCGTTCCAGAGTGATCCGGATCTGGCCGGCTTTGCCTGGGAGCGCGATATCATGATCGCGACGCCGACCAATCTGATGATGGCGATGCGCACGGTGCAGAATCTGTGGACCATCGACCGGCAGAACCAGAATGCCCGCGAGATCGCCGACCGGGCCGGTCAGCTCTATGACAAGCTGGTGGGCTTTGTGGAGGAGCTGGACACGGTGGGACAGAGGCTGGATCAGGCGCATGACGCCTGGTCGACGGCAAAGAACCGGCTGTCCTCCGGGCGCGGCAATGTCATCCGCCAGACCGAAATGCTGAAATCCCTCGGGGCCCAGACCAAGAAATCGCTGCCGGCGTCCTATCTTGATGCGGCGGATGACGAGGAGGCCTTGCCCGCGCTGGACGCGCCGGACAAAGACGAGACTTGAAGAAACACACCGGCTCGCATACTTAATCCCTCATGGCCGTACGCGAAATACTCACTGTCCCGAATCCGATCCTCAAGGAGGTTTCGAAGCCCGTCGACAAGGTCGATGAGGAGCTTCGCTCGCTGATGGATGATATGCTGGATTCCATGTATGCCGCCGACGGAATCGGGCTCGCCGCCATCCAGGTGGGTGTGCCCAAGCGCGTCATCGTCATGGATCTCGACTGGGGCAGGGGGGAGCGCAATCCCCGCTATTTCGTCAATCCGGTCCTGTCCGACCCGTCCGACAACAAGCTGCCCTATGAAGAGGGCTGCCTGTCGGTGCCGACCTATTATGACGAGGTGGAACGCCCGGACCGTGTGCGCATTGATTATCTCGACTATGACGGCAAGCCGAAGACCGAGATTGCCGAGGGCATGTTTGCGGTCTGTATCCAGCATGAGATGGATCATCTCGAAGGCGTGCTGTTCATCGACCATCTCTCGCGCCTGAAACGCCAGCGCGCCGTGCAGAAGGTGAAGAAGCTGGCCAGACTCCGCGATCAGGACGACGCAGCTTGATCCTGCGGCTGGCGGTGCCGGGTGATGCCGCCCTGCTGGCCCGGTGGGATGAAAAGTCACATGTGAAATGGTGTACCGGGCATGATCCGGATCAACTCTTGCCGGAAGACGAGCGCGAGGACTGGGCCGGTCAGATTGCGCGGGATGTGGACTGGCTGGACATTCTGATCGGAGAGGCCGGAGGGCGCGCCATCGGTGTGGTGCAAATCATCGATCCGCATATGGAAGAAAGCCATTACTGGGGTGATTGTGCCCCGAACCAGCGCGCCATCGATATCTGGATCGGCGAAGAGGCTGATCTGGGCCGGGGCCATGGCACGCAAATGATGAAGCTGGCCATCGCGCGCTGTTTCGCCGGTCCCGCTGTCACGAATATCCTGATCGATCCCCTGGTCATCAACACCGCTGCGATCCGTTTTTACCGGCGGCTGGGCTTCGTGGATGTGGGCGAGCGCCGGTTTGGCGAGGATGACTGTCTGGTGATGGCATTGCCCCGCGCGGTCTGGCAGCCCTGAACGAAAACCGGTGCGGCACCAGCAACCCACACGCATATGGCTCGACATTCGTGCGGGTATCCTGTCTCCTGACACTGATTTCATAATGGGCATTGAGCCAATACGTTGAAACATAGAGGCGGGACTCGTCACCAGGACGGAATTGGGAGACATGACTATGAGTGGCACATCAGGAAAGATGAGTGGCGTATCCGGAAAACTGACGCTGGCAGGCATTGCGGTGGCCACGAGCACGGTCCTTGCAGCCTGTTCCATGGGCGGCGGACAGGAGCCGGAGGCCGCAGCGCCGGCCGATCTGTTCGAGGCGCTCACGGCCTATTGCGGGCAAGCGTTTGCAGGCCGGGTCGACAGCGAGGATCCGCGCGATGCGGATTGGGTGGGGCAGACCCTTGTCATGCATGTGCGCGAATGCTCGGACGATGAGATCCGGATTCCCCTGCATGTGGGCGAGGATCGCTCGCGGACCTGGGTGGTGACGCGCACAGAGGATGGCTACCGCCTGAAACATGATCACCGGCATGAGGACGGGTCGGAATACGTGCTGACGCAATATGGCGGCGACAGCGCGCTCGTCGAAGGGCTTCGCATCGAATTTCCGGCCGATGAATTCAGCCGTGACCTCTTTGTGGCTGAGGGCATTCCCGATTCCGCGCAGAATACCTGGATGATGGAAATCGGGGACGGGAGTTTCACCTACGGGCTCGACCGTCCGGGGCGGACATTCCGCGCCGTGTTCGACCTGTCCACGCCGGTCGAGGCCCCGCCAGCGCCCTGGGGATTTGAAGACTGACAGCGGATAGTCCTTGATCTTGGCGGCGCGATTGGCTGAAACGCGGCCATGACCTTGCGCCTTGCCTTCATGGGAACACCGGACTTCGCCGCCGCCTCGCTGGCCGAGATCGCCGCGGCGGGGCATGAGGTGGTGCGCGTCTATACCCAGCCACCACGCCGCCGGGGACGTGGCCGGGAAGAACGCAAGACGCCGGTGCATGAACTGGCGGAAACGCTGGGGCTGGACGTGCACACGCCGGAGAGCTTCCGCGATCCGGATGTGCTGGCGGATTTTGCCTCTCTGGATCCCGATCTGGCGGCCGTCGTAGCCTATGGACAGATCCTGCCGCAGGCGGCTCTGGATGTGCCGCGCCTGGGCTGTCTCAACCTCCATGCCTCGCTGTTGCCACGCTGGCGCGGTGCTGCGCCGATACAGCGGGCGATCATGGCCGGGGACGAGCTCACCGGCGTGCAGATCATGCAGATGGAAGCGGGGCTCGATACCGGTCCCATCCTGTTGTCGGAAACGGTGCGCATCTTCCCGTTTGATACAGCGGGCAGCCTGCATGACCGGCTGATGGCCACGGGTGCCCAGATGTGGCCGCGGGCGCTGGCGGCGCTGGAGCGGGGTTCGCTGGAAGCGGTGCCGCAGGCGGAAGACGGCGCGACCTATGCGAAGAAAATCAGCAATGAGGAGGCGCGCATCGACTGGCGCCAGCCGGCAGAGACGGTCGCCAACCAGATCCGCGGCCTGTCGCCCTTTCCCGGGGCCTGGTTTGAATGGCCCGCGGACAAGGGCGCGGTCCGTGTAAAGGTGCATATGGCGAAGGCCGAAGAGGGTGACGGCCAACCGGGCCTGGTGCTGGATGACCGGCTGCTGATTGCGTGCGGCGAGGGGGCGGTGCGCCTGACCCGCCTGCAGCGCGAGGGCCGGGCCGCCATGGACGCGGACGATTTCCTGCGCGGGCGTGCCCTGCCGGCCGGCACCGTGCTGAGCTGATGCCCCGCTACAAGCTGACAATCGAATATGATGGCGGCCCCTTCATGGGCTGGCAGTGGCAGGATCACGGCCCCAGCGTGCAGGGCAGTCTGCAGCGTGCGGCGGCGAAGCTGAATGGTGCGCCCGTCGAGGTTATCGGCGCGGGCCGGACCGATAGCGGCGTCCACGCGCTGGGACAGGTGGCGCATCTGGATCTGGTGAAGGATTTGCGCCCGGACACGGTGCGCGATGCCATCAACCAGCATCTGCGCCCCGACCCGGTTGCGGTGCTGGACTGCGTGGAAGTGGACACGGATTTCCACGCCCGGTTTTCGGCCACACGGCGGCATTACATCTATCGCATCATCGACCGCCGTCCGCCGCTGACGCTGGACCGGGGCAAGGTCTGGCGCGTGCCGGTGAAGCTGGATGCCGACGCCATGCACGCCGCGGCGCAGTGCCTGGTGGGGGAACATGATTTTTCCACCTTCCGCGATGTGCAGTGCCAGGCAAAGTCACCGGTGAAGACACTCGACCGGATTTCGGTGCGCCGGGTGGCGGACGAGGTGGAGCTGACCTGCTCGGCGCTGTCCTTCCTGCACCGCCAGGTGCGCTCGATCACCGGGTCACTGGTCGAGATCGGGCGCGGCAAATGGACTGCGGCGGATCTGGTGCAGGTGCTGAAAGCCCGCGACCGGGCGGCTTGCGGGCCAGTCGCGCCCGCCGATGGTCTTTATCTCGAGCGGGTGAACTATTAGCGCACCAGCTCGATGAGGGCGAAATCGACAATGACGGGGATGAGCCCCATGACGATGCCGAGCCCGGCCGGCAGGCCCAGCGCGGCGACCGCGATCCGGGCGTGCAGGAAGAAGCGGAAGATCAGATAAAAGCTGGTCAGCAGGCTGTAGGACACTGACGCGCTGGAAAGCCCGGCCAGATAGAACAGGAAGATCAGTCCCTGCATCAGGAAAAGAAAGAGCACCGCCCAGTTGTGCAGGATTACCCAGTGCACAAAGCGGTGCTTGACCCCGGCAATGCGCGTCAGCAGCGCGGCCAGGACCGGAAAGACCAGCCAGATCCGCACCAGATCAATGGCGAAATCACTGCCGGTATAGCTGTTCTCGAAACCCGGTGACAGCTCGGTAAAGAGCCGCGTCGTGCCTTGCAGGATGAACCAGAAGACCGGCAGAACGAACAGCGCGGCACTGAAGCTGCGGACAAATCCGCCGGCACTCAGATTCAGATGACGCTCCCAGTCATCGCGAAAGGCCATGGCGTGAAGGACAGCCTTCAATCCCGAATAGGCCTCATACATCAGGCGGATCATGCGGGCAGTCCGAAATAGGCTCTGATCAGCCGGGCATAGATACGGGTCAGGGTTTCGATGTCGCGTGTGTCCACGCGCTCATCCACCTGGTGCATGGTGGCGCCGACCAGGCCGAATTCGGCGACCTGCGCATAATGGCGGATAAAGCGCGCATCGGAAGTTCCGCCGCCCGTTGTCAGGGCCGGTGTCAGGCCGGTCTCGGCCTCGATCGCGGCTTTCAGGGCGCTGGTGAAATGATCCGGCGTGGACAGAAAGGCTTCGCCGGTGACCGTCAGATCCAGCTCGATCCGGCCTTCAAAGCCGACGCCGGCCGCCTTGGCCTCGGACTCGATCCAGCGTTTGAGCTCATCGCCCGTATGCGCCGTGTTGAAGCGGATATTGAATTTGGCGCGGGCTTCGCCGGGAATGACATTGTGCGGTTCATTGCCGACATCAATGGAGGTGACTTCCAGATTGCTTTTCTGGAAATGCGGTGTGCCATCATCCAGCACCCGAGCGGTCAGATCGTTCAGCAATTCCAGGAGTTTGGGCACCGGATTGTCGGCCAGTTCCGGATAGGCGACATGGCCCTGGCGGCCGATGACGCGGATCACGCCATTGAGGCTGCCGCGGCGGCCGACCTTGATGGTCTCGCCCAGACGGTGCGGATTGGTCGGTTCACCAACAAGGACGTGATCGAAGCGCTCGCCCGCGTCGTGCAGGGCTGCCATCAGGCGTTTTGTGCCGTTGACGGCCGGACCCTCTTCATCGCCGGTGATCAGGAAGACGATGGAGCCGGGAATGTCGTGCGCGGCCTTCACCTGCGCCACAGCGGCCACCATGGCGGCGAGTGCGCCCTTCATGTCGGCGGCGCCGCGGCCCCAGAGCACGCCCTCCTCGATGCGGGCCTCGAACGGGCCATTGGTCCAGCTCGCCGCGTCGCCGGGCGGCACCACATCGACATGGCCGGCAAAACCGAGCACCGGACCGTCCGAGCCCAGCCGGGCATAGAGATTGTCGACCTCGTCAAACGGATAGCGCCGTGCCGCAAAGCCGACCGCCTCCAGCGCGCCCTGCAGCACGTCCATCACGCCTTCGTCTTTCGGGGTAACGGAAGGCGCGCGGATCAGCGCCTGGGCGAGCGGGAGGGGGTCGGTCATTTCAGTCCCTCAGAAGCTCATTGATCGCTGTCTTGGCACGGGTGCGTTCGTCCACGGTCTTGACGATGACGGCGCAGGCAAGGGATGGGCCGCCCTTGGGATCGGGCAAAGTGCCGGGGGCCACCACCGCATAGGGCGGGACTTCGCCATAAGTGACTTTACCGGTGGCGCGATCGACGATCTTGGTCGAGCCGGAAATGAAGACGCCCATGGCCAGCACGGCGCCCTCGCGGACGATGACGCCCTCGACCACCTCAGAGCGCGCGCCGATGAAGGCGCCATCCTCGATGATGGTCGGATTGGCCTGCAAAGGCTCCAGCACGCCGCCAATGCCCGCCCCGGCGGAGACATGCACATTCTTTCCGATCTGGGCGCAGGAGCCGATACTGGCCCAGGTGTCGACCATGGCGCCTTCGCCGACATAAGCGCCGATATTGACGTAGGAGGGCATCAGCACGGCTCCGGGCGCGATGAAGGCGCCGCGGCGCACGGCACAGGGCGGGACGGCGCGGAAACCGGCGGCCCTGAACTCGGCCTCACCCCAGCCCTCGAATTTGGACGGGACCTTGTCCCACCATTTCGCGCCGCCAATGCCGCCTCCGATCACGCCCATCGGATTGAGGCGGAAGGAGAGCAATACCGCCTTCTTGAGCCATTGATTGACCACCCAGCTGCCGCCGGATTTTTCCGCCACCCTTGCCTTGCCGGCATCCAGCAGACCGATGGCTTGTGAAACGGCGTCGCGGACATTGTCTGTCAGGGCGCCGGGATCATCGCGTTTGTCCCAGGCGGTGTTGATGACGGTTTCGAGGGCGGCGAGATCGGTCATGCGGCTTTGTCTTTCGTTTTCGCGGTGGAGAGGAAGGTTTTCAGGCAATCCACGGCAAAATGGACATGGTCCGGGTGATCCTCCGGTCCGGCACTTTCCTCGTCGCGCGGACCCGGCCTGGCGCGCACCAGAATCGTGGTCCAGCCCAGCTCGTGCGCGGTCTTGAGGTTGCGGATCGAGTCCTCGAAAAACGCGCTTTCGGGTGCTTTCACGTCAAAGCGCGACGTGAAAAGGTCGAAGCCGGACCGGTGCGGCTTGGGCTGGAAGTCCGCCGCCTCGACATCGAACATGTCATTAAAACAGTCCGACAGGCCGAGATGATGGCAGATGTTTTCCGCGTGTTTCATCGAGCCGTTGGTATAGACATAGCGCCGTCCCGGCAGGGCGCGGATATGCGCGGCCAGCTGCGGATCGGGGGTGATCACGCTGTGATCGATGTCATGGACGAAGTCGAGAAAGTCGCGGCCATTGCGCACCTGGCCATTCGCCATCAGCCCGTTCAGCGTGGTGCCGTATTCGCGCCAGTAGTCCTTCTGCACCTTGCGGGCATCCTCGTGTGTCAGGTTCAGCTCACGCGCGACAAATTCCGTCATCCGGCGATCGACCTGTGACATGACGTCGGCGTCGGACGGGTAGAGCGTATTGTCCAGATCAAAGACCCAGGTCGATATGTGTGAAAGGTCGGGCGGGCTCATTGTCCGGGGTCCTCCGGAGCGGGCTGCTGCGCCGGCACCCTGAAATCGGCAATTGTCAGCTCGACGCGGCTGGTGCCGTCCACAGGGTCCGGGATCTGCCGGAAGGGGGCCGTGGAATAGCCGCGGCCGGCACATTCGGTACGGCCTTCGGCAACAAAACGGGAGGGCGAATAACAGAAGTTTTCGGTGCCGCCCTGGAGCCGGCCGCCAGTTCCGCCCGTGCGTTCGGCATAGAACCAGGCATTGGCCGTGGACAGATGGTCGGCAATCAGGCGGGCGCAGCCTCCGGCGTCCAGCCGCCACCAGCCTCGGGCTTCCCAGACGGATTCGCGCTGACGGCCCAGTGCGACCGCAATCCGTCCTTCGGTCTCGTTGCAGACGACCAGGCCGGCCTCGGCATTACGGCGGATTGCGGCGGCTTCCAGAGCGTCGATCAGTTCCGGCCGCGGCGGCGTCCGGGGCAGGCCTTCGGCCTGGACAAAAGCGGCAATCGCGCGGGTCGTGCGGCGGCCATCCAGACCGTCAATGAGGCGGATTTCATAGCCGGCATCGCGCAGGAGCCGCTGGATTCCGGCTTCCTGAGCGTCCTCGCCAAAATCGGCAGGTTCGACCAGAACGGTGCGGAAGCGGTGTTCGCCGCGCAGGACATCAAACCCCCGGCGGTCGAGACCCAGAGCGTCGCAATCGCTGACGGCTTCAACGGCAAAATCGGACGCGCCGACACAGAGGTCGAGCTGTCCGCCCCATTCACGCACGCCGCCCAGATAGGCTGCTGTCGAACGGGCATAGAATAACAGCGGGTCCTCGCTTTCCGGGTCAATCGACGGCCCGGCTTCAACACATTCTCCGGGGCGGATGCGGGTCCAGCCCTCCACCGCGATGTCGCGCTGCGGCGTGGCCCAGCCGAGGGCGGCTTCGACAATGAAGCTGGTCTCATTGCAGATATCCGCCGCCTGTGCGGGCACAGCGGGCAACAGCAGAGCCAGAAAGAGAAGGGCGCGAAACATCATCGCTCTACCTTATCCGGAAAATTCCGGCGTAAACGCGGCAATCGCATCGCGAAGATCATCCAGGCCGGATTTTTTTGTCGACGACGTCCGGATGATTTCCGGGAAGGCGGCGGGACGTTTGGCAATCTGTTTCAACGTGACCTCCTCCATGGCGGTCAACTCCGCGGGTTTCAGCTTGTCCGCCTTGGTGAGGATGATCTGGTAGCTCACCGCTGCTTCGTCCAGCCCGTCCATCATGGTTTCGTCGGCAGGCTTCAGTCCGTGGCGGGCATCGATCAGAAGATAGACGCGCTTGAGATTGGGGCGGCCCCTGAGAAAGGCTTCTGTCAGCTTTGTCCAGACCTGCGCCGTCTTCTTCGGGGCCTTGGCAAACCCGTAGCCCGGCAGGTCCACCATGCGGATGGCGCCGCCCAGATCAAAGAAGTTGAGCTCGCGCGTCCGGCCCGGTTCACCGGAGGAGCGCGCCAGTTGTTTGCGGTTGGTCAGCGCATTGATCAGGCTGGACTTGCCGACATTCGAGCGGCCCCAGAAAGCGATTTCGGGCGTATCGGCGGGCGGCAGGCCGGCGAGATCCACCGCGCCCTTGATAAACTCGCAGGGGCGGGCGAAGAGCGCTCGTCCGCGCCCGGAGCCGGAGCTGCCGGGCTCGGCGGTCAGCTTGCTTCTCCGCCGCGATTGCGCAGGGACTTGATCAGCTTGTCGAGCTGGGTTTCCACCCCCTGACGCCGCATGATGACGTATTGCTGGACGACGGACAGGAAGTTGTTCCAGGCCCAGTAGATCACCAGGCCGACCGCAAATTGCGCAAGGACGAAGGTGAACACGATCGGTAGGAAGGCGAAGATGCGCGCCTGCATCTTGTCCGGCGGCGGCGGGTTCAGGGATTGCTGCGCCCACATGGTGATGCCCATCAGGATCGGCCAGGCGCCAATTGCGAGCGCGCCACCGATCAGCCAGATGCCGGACGGATCATAGGGCAGGAGGCCGAACAGGTTCCAGACATTTGTCGGATCCGGCGCGGCCAGATCCTGAACCCAGCCCGGAAACGGCTCATGGCGCATTTCCAGGGTCACGAACAGGGTCTTGTAGAGCGCATAGAAAACCGGAATCTGGAACAATATGGGTAGACAGCCGGCCAGCGGATTGACCTTCTCGCGTTGATAGAGCGCGATGGTTTCCTGTTGCTGTTTCTGTTTGTCATCCGCGTATTTCTCGCGGATTTCCTGCATTTTCGGCTGCAGGTTCTTCATCTTCGCCATCGACACATAGGCGCGGTTGGTGAGCGGGAAGAACAGGATCTTGACCAGAACCGTCACCGCCAGAATGGCGAAGCCGATGCCGCCGAGGAAGCCGGACAGGGTGTGCAGCAGCCAGAAATAGGGGCGGGTCAGGAACCAGAACATGCCCCAGTCGACGGCCATGTCGAAACGGGAAATGCCCAGATTTTCCTCATAGGCCTGCAAGAGATCGACGCGCTTGGCGCCGGCGAAGATGTGCGCCGTGGTGCTCAGTGTTGCGCCCGGTGCGAGTTCGACCGGCTGGGTCACATAGCCGGACTGGAAGGTGTCATCGCCCTGGCGTGCGATCAGGCGCATCGAGCCTTCGAATTCCATGGACTGATCGGGAATGACGGCGGCCATCCAGTATTTGTCGGTAATGCCCATCCAGCCGCCCGTTCCGGAGCGGGCGGTTTCGTCGCCGGGATTCATGGAGCGGTATTTCTCATCGAGAATATTGGTGCCCACCACGCCGATCGGGCCTTCATGCAGAATGAAGAAGGGGGACCAGGGGGCCGGCGGCTCTCCGTCGCGGCGCACACGCGCGAAACGCGACAGGCTGGCGGTCTGACCCGACGTGTTCTCGATCTCGTCGGCGAAGGTGAACATATAGTCGTCGTCCAGCGAAATCGTGCGGCGGAAAACGAGGCCGTCATTGCCCCGGTATTCCAGCACGACCGGGGTTTCCGGTGTCAGCTGATTGCCGGAGACCAGCGTCCAGCTGGCATTGAAGCCGGGCGCATCGGTCGGGCCGGAACCCAGAGCCTGCCAGCCATCCTGGGCATAGAAGGCGTTCGGGCCATCGCGGCGATGCAGGAATTCGACCGGCGTCTCGTCGTCGACCTCGGTATCATAGCGTTGCAGGCGCAGCTCATCGATCCGTGTGCCGGTCAGGGACAGGGATCCGGTGACGGCTTCGCTGACAATCTCGATGCGCTGTTCCTCGGCGGGGGCGGCGGCATCCTCTGCCGCAGCGTTCGAACTCGCCGCAAGGTCCGTCATTTCCGTCTGTACGGCCGTGGATTGCTCTGCGAGGCGCGCAGCCTGCTGGCGCTCATTCATCGGACCGAGGACGAAAATCTGATAGGGAATCAGAATGGCCGCCGAAATCACGATGGCGAGGATGATATTGCGATTATCGCCCATGAGAGGGTGTCCCGATCCGCTTTAGTCGTCTGTATCGCCCGAGGCCGGGCGGGCGAGGGTTTGCAGCGCCGATTGCACATCGTCAAGCAGGCGCGGCCATGCCCGGGATGAGGTCGTCACACGGGCGATGAACACATAGTCGTTTCCAGCCTCTCCGTGGAGGGGCAATAGCAGCCTTGCCGCTTCTTTCAGGCGGCGTTTTGCGCGGTTGCGGACCACCGCATTGCCGATCTTGCGTGTGGCAGTGAATCCGGCCCGGATTTCACCGGGCGGACAGCGTCCCTCGCGAGCCTGGATGACGACGCTGGACCGGACCGCCTTGCGGCCTTGCGCCACATACAGAAAATCCCGCCTGACGCGCAGGCGGGATATCTTCATTTCCGTATCGCGTGTGGCGATCAGGCCGACAGCCGCTTGCGGCCTTTGGCGCGGCGGCGGGCCAGAACCTGACGGCCGGCTTTGGTGGCCATACGCGCGCGGAATCCGTGCCGGCGGCTGCGGACGAGCTGGGACGGTTGGAAAGTACGTTTCACGGGCGCGCTCCATTACATGGGCAAATCTCAAGAGGCGCGGTGAATACGCGAGCGATCCGGGGCCGTCAAGAGCGTAAGCCTTGCTTGTTCAGCGGCCCGGTGTGGGCTATCGGCTTGTACGGCGAATGATATGACAAAGCTCTCACCTCCCCTTCGTGCCGCGCAACGACTCCGGAATGTCGTGATCGGTGTCTGCCGGGCAACCGTTGAAAGCCTGCCCGGCCGTCTTCTGCTGTTCACGCTGGGCTTTGTCATGCTGGCGCAGATGCTGATCTTTCTGCCGCTGGCCGCGCAATTCCGCACCAACTGGCTGTCGGACCAGGCCGAGACCGCCTTCATTGCCGCGCTGGCCGCCGATGTCGCCCGGGGCGGGACGCTGGGCGATATGGAGGTGAGCGAATTGCTGGAAGCCTCCGATGCAGTGGCGGTGGCCCGTGTGACCGAGGGCCGGAACGAGCTGGTGCTTTATGGCGGCCCGATTGATGCGCCTCTGATCGAAGCGGATCTGCGGCGCGAAAGCTGGTCGATGCGGATCAGCAGTGCCGCCCGCACCTTCACCGTGACCGACGAACGCTATATCCGCATCATCGCCAATCCGCAGGCGCGGCCGGATGACATCATTGACGTCATCGTGCCGGAAGCGCCGCTGAAAGCGGCCTTGCTGGAGTATTCGGTGGGCCTGTTGCAGCTTTCCCTGTTCATCGCCGTGGTCACCGGGATCCTGCTTTATGTGACCTTGCTCTATGCCTTCGTGCGCCCGATGCGGCAGCTGGCGGCGGCGATGGCGCGTTTCCAGAAAGACCCGATGGATCCCAGGCGCGCCATCGTGCCGGATACACGCAAGGACGAAATCGGCCAGGCGCAAAGGGCGCTGGCGGCTATGCAGGAAGATGTGCGGGCGGCTCTGAAACAACGCGAGCGGCTGGCGGCACTGGGCGCGGCCATGGCCAAGATCAATCATGATCTGCGCAATGTGCTGGCATCTGCGCAACTTGTTTCCGACCGGCTGGTCTCGTTCGAGGATGAACGGGTGCGCAAGATGGGCGCGCGCATGGTGCGCGCCGTCGGACGCGGCATCCGTCTGACGGAAGCGACTCTGCAATATGGCAAGGCCGAGGAAAGCCCGCCGCAGACGATGCGGCTCAATCTGAAACTCGCCCTGGATGAAGCCGCGGCGGATGCCATGGCGACCGAAGGTGAAGGCGAGTGGGTCAATGCGATTGCCGATGGCACGGCGATCATGGCGGATCCCGATCATGTGCACCGGATCTTCCTGAACCTGTTCCGGAATGCCTTGCAGGCGATGACGATGGTGGGCGGCGATATCCGCCTGTCGGTGAGCGCCGGGGCGGAGGACGGTTACATGCGGATCGAGATTGCCGATGCCGGGCCGGGCCTGCCGCAAAAGGCGCGCGACAACCTGTTCCAGCCCTTTACCTCATCGACGCGCCGGGAAGGCACCGGGCTGGGCCTGACCACGGCCCGCGAACTCGCCCGCGCCCATGGCGGGGATATCGTGCTGGTGCGGACGGGTGAAGACGGGACGGTGTTTGCCGTTACGCTTCCGGTGGCGGACTAGCAGGTCCTGACCCTAGGGTTCTCCCACTACGCCTTCGCGGCGCGGATCGGCACCGCCGATGAGCGTGCCATCGTCCAGACGCCTTATGATGTGCAGGCCGGAGTTTTCCGTCCGGTTGGCATCCAGGGTGAAGCCCATGGCGCGCAAGGCATCGGCAATGTCCGCCGGGAAGGTTTCCTCGACGCGGACAACATCGCCGCGGGCGACGACATTCGGCAATTCAATGGCCTCCTGCGGTGTCAGACCCCAGTCGAGCATGCCGACGAGTGTCTTGGAGACATAGGCGATGATGGAGGTGCCGCCGGGCGATCCGGTGGCCAGTGCGAATTCACCATCAGTGTCGAACACAATCGTTGGCGACATGGAGGAGCGCGGGCGCTTGCCGCCCGCAGCCGCATTGGCGGCCGGACTGCCATCCGCGTTCAACGGATTGAAGTTGAAATCGGTCAGCTGGTTGTTCAGGAAAAACCCGCCCGCCATGCGGTTGGAGCCGAACAGGAATTCCACGCTGGCCGTCATCGAGACGACATTGCCGTCCGCATCGACGACCACGAAATGACTGGTGCCGGGCACATCCGGCTCGCCTGCCGGAATGGTGGGGATGGCGGTGTCGCGCTCGATCAGGGCCGAGCGCGCGGCGATATAATCGTCCGCCAGAAGGCCGCTGACCGGTACATCGACAAAGGCCGTGTCGGCGATGAAGCGGTCGCGGTCAGCATAGGCCAGGCGGCTGGCCTCTATGAAACGGCGCCAGCCTTCGGCCGTGTCCGGGCCGGTCGCGGTCATGTCGAAGGGTTCAAGCATACCCATGATCTGGTTGACCGACACCCCGCCGGATGAGGGCGGCGGGGCCGAACAGACATTGTATGTCCGGTATCCGCGGCAGACGGGTTCGCGGACTTCGGGCGTGTAATTGGCCAGATCCTCCAGCGTCATTTCGCCCGGCACAGGTCCGTCAGCAACAGCCTCGATAATGTCCTGTGCCAGCGGTCCCTCGTAGAAATTGCGCCAGTCCTCAGCGATGAGGCGCAGGCTGGCGGCATAATCCGAATTGGTCAGGACATGACCCACGGGAAGCGCCTCCCCGGCTTCATCGAAGAGATAGGCCTGCATGGCCGGCGAGGCCGAGACATCGCGGATCTGCGCCGTCCTCAGAATGAGGGAATGGAGCCGCGGGCTGATCTCGAAGCCGGCTTCCGCCAGTCCGGCGGCAAAGGTGAAATTCTCTGCCCAGTCGCGGCGGCCATGATCTTCATGGGCCTGCGCCAGCATGGCGATGACGCCGGGCACGCCGACGGCGCGGCCACTGGTCCAGGCGGTGAGGAAGGGCAGGGGCGTACCCGTCTCGTCGAGCCAGTGTTCCGGTGTTGTTGCTGCCGGAGCCGTTTCGCGGCCATCATAGACAATGGTTTCGCCGGTCCCGGCATCATAATAGACCATAAAGGCCCCGCCGCCGATGCCGCTCGATTGCGGCTCGACCAGTGAAAGCGTGGTCTGGATGGCGATGGCGGCGTCAATCGCGCTGCCACCGTCCCGCAAGGCTTCGAGCCCGGCTTCAACAGCATGCGGATTGGCAGCGGCGACCATGGCCTGGCCGGGTTCGGCCTCCTGCGCAGAGCAGGCAGCGGTGGCGAGGCCAAACAGAGTCAGGCTTATTATACGGATCAACACACTTGCTCCCGGTCCAGTCGATGGCACCATAACGCGAAGCAGAAACAGCGAAAGTCCTGATGATGGCAGACTCCGGCCCGAAAAACATGATCACCGATGTGCCCGGCCTGAAAGTCGGGCAGGCGCAGGATGATGCCGTGCGGACGGGCGTAACGGTGATCCTGCCGGATGAACGGGCGGTCTGCGGCGTGGATGTGCGCGGCGGCGGGCCGGGGACACGCGAAACCGATGCGCTGCAGCCGCATACGCTGGTGGAGGCGGTGGATGCGGTCGTACTGTCGGGCGGTTCGTCCTACGGGCTGGCGGCGGCGGACGGTGTCGCCGGTGTACTCGGCGCACAGCGGCGCGGATTTGAATTGATGTCCAATCCGGATGTGCCGGTCTCGCCGGTCGTTCCGGCGGCGATCCTCTATGATCTCGCCAATGGCGGGGACAAGCATTGGGGTGAGCTTCCGCCCTATGCGGCGTTGGGCCGTGCGGCTGTGCAGGCTGCGGACCGGACCTTCAGGCTGGGCCGGGCCGGAGCCGGAAATGGCACCAGTGCCGGAACATTGCCGGGCGGGACCGGGTCGGCGAGTGTGGTGACGGATGACGGCTATACAATCGGGGCGATTGCGGCGGTCAATTGTTTTGGTTCGGTCAAGGTACCGGGGACGGACGCCTTCTGGGCTGCGCCGTTCGAAATCGGCGGCGAATTCGGTGGTGCGCCTTTCCCGGCCGGCGTGGATTTCGATGCCGAGGACTGGGGCGCTGCCAAATTCAACCCGGCACCGGGCACGAACACCACAATCGCCGTCGTGGCAACTGATGCCATTCTGACCCCGGCAGATGCCAAACGCCTGGCGCAGATGGCTTCGGCCGGATTTGCCCGCGCCATCCGCCCGGTCTTCACGCCGTTTGACGGCGATGTGGTGTTTGCCCTGTCGACGGGACAACGCGCCCTGGCAGATCCGGCGGCCTTTACTCTGTCGCGTCTGGGCTCGCTGGCGGCGGATTGTCTGACACGGGCTATTGCACGGGGCGTTTTTATGGCCGCAAGGGACTGATTTTTGTGGCTTTCGCATTCCGTCCCCGCTAGCGTGGATTTTTCTGCGCCGGTCTGCGGTGCTTTCGGGGGACATCCATGCACAGAATTCTTGCCGGCTTAGCCGTGTCTATTGCCGTGTCCGTTTCGGCCTATGGCCAGGACATGTTCACCAATGTCGAGACTCTTTCCGCCTCTGAAGGCGGACCTGACATCATCCGGTTCGACGGGTTGTCGCCGGACGTCATGCGGATGTCTCCGGGTGAGACGGTCGCACTCAATTTCGGGCCGGGTTATCTGGCCGAACTGGATCGCATGGCGACCCAGTCCATGGGCGCGCGGGTCTGGGTTGGCCGGCTTGCAGGTGAAGGTCTCCTCAGCCGCATCCTGATCACGCAAACCAACGGCTATACCTTTGGCCGGATCGTGACCGGTGACGGCATCTGGCACATTATTCCGGATGGTAATGGCCACCGCATCATGCAGATGCCGGCCACGGCGCGTCCGCGTTTCAGCGCAAATGACATGATGATTCCCGACCCGCTCGTTCTGGCGCGGCTCGCCGAAGCCGGCGAACTCGATTTCTCCGAAGAGATTGCGGAAGCCGTGCCGGTGGGCTCCAACGGTATTATCGATATCGCGATTTTCTACTCGCAAAGCTTTTCAGACCAGTGGGGGCTGGCAACCGGCGGACGGGTCCAGTATCTGATGGCCGTTCTCGATCAGGCGCTGGTTGACAGCGATACGGGCTTGCGGGCCCGCCTTGTCCATCTTGACGCGGTCAATCTGACAACGGATGACGCTGATCAGGGCGTCACTCTCAACAATCTTTCGGGCAATCCCAATGGGGATACGCCTGAAACCCAGGACCTGAGCGCCTTGCGCACCGCCGGTGCCACCTATGGCGCGGACCTTGTCGGCATTGTGCAGCGCGCATTACCCAATCAGGTCTCCTGCGGCATCGCTTGGACCAATGGCACGAACGGCACGCTCTCGCCGGATGAGGTCGTGTTCGGTTATTCAGTGACGGCCGACTGGCTGACACCGGACCTGCAATCCTCATGCGGTGCGGCGACATTCGCCCACGAAGTCGGACACAATATGGGTTTCGTCCATAATGTAGAGCAGGAAGGCCAGGTGGGTGGAGGTGTCCGTTCCTTCGCACATGGTCACCGGGTCGATTGTCATTTCGGCACCATCATGACCTACCCGTCTACCGACCAGCAGATACAGCAATGTCCGCAAGGGTCACCGAACGGCATCGGCGGCGAGACCACAGCGTTTTTCTTTTCAAATCCCGAGCTGATGCGCTGTCCGCCCAATGATAATTCTGCCTGTGGACGTCCCTTCGATGACCCGGATCCGGCAGATGTTGCGCGAGCCGCCAGAGAAGAAGGCCGGAATGTCATAAATTTCCGCGCTGAAGCGCCCCGGGTGGTGTCCTCGGTCCTGCCGATCACGCGGTCGGTCCAGAACGGAACCGCAGCCACGGCCTTTGCAACAATTATCAATCCGGCTGCGACCGGTTCCACGGCAACCGGTTGCGGCCTGCGCCTGGCCGGGGCCACACCTGCGCAGTTTTCCTATCAGACAACGACATCAGCCAATGCCTTGACCGGCACGGCCAATACGCCGGCAGATATTGCGGCCGGCGGTGCCCAGAATTTCGTATTCTCGGTAACGAGCGCCACGGATTTCAATGATAATGCCGGCCAGAATGATGGTACCACAACGGTCAATGACGAAACCCATCTGTTCATCGAGGCCTTCTGCAGCAATCGCCGCTCCGGTGAGTATACGCTGGGCCTGAATTCGCTGATCTTCAGCTCCTCGCCGACGCCGGTTCCGGACATTATTGCGCTCGCCACTTCGGGTACGCCGGGGCGCGTTGAAGTCCCGACGAGCGGCAATTTCGTCGGCGTGTTTGCCGTCGCGATATCGAATGTCGGCGCGGCCGGTACGATCGATGTGACGGCCGACACAGGCGGACGAACACTGGCGATACAGAATATCGAAGTGTGTCCGACCGATCCCGGAACCGGTGCCTGCACTTCGCCGAGAGCCGCCATGGCACAAGTGAATGTCGGGGCCAATGGCACGGCCACATTCGGTGTCTTCGTTCGCGGAAACGGTCAGGCGATTGACAATGACCCGGCCCAGAACCGCGTTTTTGTCCGCTTCAACGAAGGCGCTGACGCTCGCGGTGCCACCAGTGTGGCTGTGAGGACGCAATAGTTCCGTCAGGCATATGACAACAGCAGAAACTGGCAGTAGCGCGGCAGGAATGCCGCGCTATTTGCTTGCGTCCGACCCCGCATTAGCGGCATTAAAGCGATGCGAGGGGATAGGCATACGGAACGGGCTTCAACCGTCCGGAATGCCAATCGGGACAGGCAGACTGTAAAATGGAAAATGGATCGCCCATAACGGGCGTGATGATTTGCGGTGCCGGTCATTCCGGATCGACCCTGCTGGGATTGATCCTTGGCCGGGCCGAAGGCGCTTTCTATGTCGGGGAGGGCGCGAAAATCCGCTATCTCCACGATCTGAACAAGCCGCTGCGCAAGCGCGCCTGCAAGGTGTGCGGCGAAGCCTGTCCGGTCTGGTCAGGCTTCCACTGGGATCAGAGCCGGCCGCTTTACCGGCAGGTGGCGGCCCATACCGGTGCCCGCATCATTGTCGATTCCACCAAGAATGCGGCCTGGATACGGGCGCGTTCGGATGAGTTGACCGCGGCCGGGGATGCGGGCGCGCTGATTTTCCTGCAACGCGATGGCCGCGCGGTTCTCAACTCACGTTTCCGCAAATATCCCGAGCGCGATGCCGCCGGACAGATCCGGTCCTGGATGGATCAGATCACCGACAGCCGGGAGGTGTTTTCGGCCTATGAAGGGCCGAAAACCGTGGTGCGCTATGAAGAGCTGGCGACCCGGCCCGAGGCGGTCATCCGGCAGATTTGCGAGGTTGCAGGCCTGCCTTTCCGGGCAGAGATGCTGGCCTTCAATGACGGCGAATCGCACCCGCTGGGCGGCAATACCGGCACCCAGTTTGTGGCCGCGCGCGGCAAGGTCGCGAACGATCCGGACGCCATCCTCAAGCTGACACCGCGCACACATGATTATTACGCGAAGCATTCCGGCGGCATAAAGCTGGACCTTCGCTGGAAAACCGAAATGTCTGCGCCGCATCTGGCGCTGTTCAATGACATGGCTGGCGGCTTCAATGCCGACATGGCCTGGGAAGAAGAGACTTAAATGACGAAGATTGATCTGGTTTTCCGCCAAATCGACGAACGCACGCGGGATGTCTCGCTGGCGCTGGCGAAAAAGCATATCCGCCCGGATACAGTGCACATCATTGATGATGTGCGGCCTTTCACCGAATGCGTGAACCAGATGCTGCGCATTGATCATGACTGCGATTATGTCGTCTATCTGGATGCGGACTGCCTGATCCTCGAGGAGATGCGCGAGTTTATCGAGCAGACCGATGCCGCCTATGTCGATGCCTATGTCACCGACCGCTTCCGCGGTCGCCTGCATTGCGGCGTGCATATCACGCGGATCGATCTCGTTCGCGCCATGGCGGCCATCGAGCCGCCGCTGGATGATCTGAAATATGTCCTGCGGCCGGAATCGCGCCTGCGCAATCTGGCCATGAAGCCGTTGCGGATGAGCAAGCAATTCCGCAATTTCGATATCCTGCACGACTATTTCCAGTATTACCGCCACGTCTTCATGAAATATGCGCTGCGCGAATTGCGCAGCCGGGAGAAAGTCCAGTTCAAGCGCCTGTCCTCGGCGATGAAGCACTGGCCGGATGTGTCCGGCCCGGTCGATGATTTCGTGATCGCCCAGCATGCCGTGCGTTATGCGCGCGAACATGTCTCGAAAAATGCCGGCGCCGCGGAAACTCACGCCTTCATCGAGAACCTGCCGCAACATGCCGAACGCGAGCTGGCCCGGCTGGGGATTGAGGAGAAAGATCCCTTCACAATGGCGGATCTGGAAAGCTGGCTGGAGCGGAATGACCAGCGCCATGTCTACGGGTCGGCTGCCGAGAAGCCGAAAGTCTTCGGTCTGGGCCTGTCACGCACCGGGACGCGGTCGCTGACGGCCGGGCTGCAGATGCTCGGATGGGATACGTCGCACTATCCGATCGATGACGATACCTATACCGAACTCGCCTATGGCCAGTATGATCTGACCCTGCTGAAATATCATGACGGGCTGACCGACATCACGACGGTGCCCTATTATCAGCAGCTGGACCAGCAATATCCGGGATCGAAATTCATCCTCACCGTCCGGGACCGGGAAAGCTGGCTGCGCTCCTGCCAGAATCACTGGTTCAACCGCCCGGCCTTCAAGCACACGGATGATCCGGACGAGGAGACCCATCTCCTGATGCGCCAGCTTTTGCGGGCGGCCGTCTTTGGCTGCTACAATTTCCAGCCGGACCGCTTTGTCTGGGTCTATGAAAAGCACGTGGCCGAAGTGAAGGCCTATTTCAGGGACCGGCCGGACGATCTGCTGATCCTGAATGTGTGCGAGGGGGACGGGTTTGAAAAGCTGGCGCCCTTCATGGGCGTGCCCAAACCGGCCGAGCCTTTCCCTCACAAGGGCAATATCATGTCGCAGCGTGTGGAAGCGGCCCGGATTGCCGCGAAAGTGGCGGAGTAGAGGCCGCCTGTCATGGCCCAGACGGATTCGCCTTTCAGTGACATCGAGCCGCCCGGCCCTGGTCAGTCGCTGGGCTTTGCCGGCCGGACACTGGCCCTGGTCTGGGCCACCGCACCGCGCCTGACCCTGATCATTGCCGTGATGACGGCGCTTGTGGCGCTGGTGCCGGCGCTGGCGGCGTATCTGGCCAAGCTGATTGTCGATACGGTCCTTGCCGCGATGGAGAGCCAGTCGGCGGCCGACCGGCAGATGGCCCTGATCTGGGTGGCGGCCGAGGCCGGTGTGCTGGGGGCGGCCATGGCGCTGCGCCGGATTCTGGTTCACCTCAAACGCCTGCTGCATGCCGAGCTGGGCTTTGCGGTCAGCACGAAAATTTTCGACAAGACCAGCCGGTTTGATCTGGAAACCATCGAGCGCCCGGACGTGCAGCAGCAGATCCTGCTGGCGCGCCAGCATGCCAGTGCGCGGCCCTATAATCTGGCCAACCGGATCATCGAAAGCGGCCAGCACGGGCTGACCCTCGTCTCGCTGGCAATTGTGCTGTGGACCTTCTCGCCGCTGGCCGTGCTGATCATCATCGCGGGCGGAGTGCCCCTGTTTCTGAGCGAGCTGGGCTTTGCCGGCTCCGCCTTCCGCTTCTATACCGGCCGGACACCGGAAATGCGCCGGCGCAATTATCTGGAAGGCCTGATGACCAGCGACAGCGCCGCCATCGAGCGCCTGCACGCGGTGTCCAGCCCGGCGATCCGTACCCGCTATACCGGCCTGTTCCGCTGGCTGTTCGGCGAGGACCAGGCGCTGCAGACACGGCGCACAACATTCGGCGTGCTGTTGCTGATGGTCAGTTCGGCCTTCTTTCTCGGCGGCAAGGCCTGGGTGGTGTGGGCGACCGTCATGGGGGCGCTGACGCTGGGCCAGATGACGATGTATGCGGCCGTCCTGAAACAGGGGCAGAACACGGTCACCACCCTGCTGGCAACGCTCAGCGGCGGGTATGAAGACCTGCTCTATGTCTCCAATCTCTATGCGCTGCTCGGCCGGGAAAGCGGACAGGAACGGGGCGGGGCGCAGGCCGGGCCGGCGCCGGGGCAGGGCTATGTGCTGGACGATGTCCACTTTGCCTATCCCAACGGCAAACGGCCCGCCCTGACCGCGGTCTCCCTGGCCATTCCGACCGGGGAGAAGCTCGGCATTGTGGGGGCCAATGGCTCGGGAAAATCCACGCTCGTCAAGCTTTTGACCGGGCTCTACCTGCCGCAATCGGGCCAAGTGATGCTGGACGGGCTGGACACGAAGGACTGGGATCCGGCGGCGCTGTTCGCACGCACCGCGGCCGTCTTCCAGCCCTCGCAACGCTACAGCCTGACGGCCGGCGAGAATATCGCCATGGGCGAGGGCTTGCGGGTGGCGGACCGGGCGCGTCTGGAACGCGCCGTGGATGCCGGGCTGGCGGGGCCGGTGATTGCCGATCTGCCGGAGGGGCTCGACACGAAGCTGTCGCGCCAGTTCCTCGACGGACGGGAATTGTCCGGCGGGCAATGGCAGAGGCTGGCGCTGGCCCGGGCAATGTTGCGCGAGGGTGCGGACATCCTCATTCTGGATGAGCCGACCGCCGCGCTCGACCCGGCCGCAGAGGCCGATTTCGTGCGTGGTCTGCGCGGCCGGCCCGGCACGCTGATCGTGATCAGCCACCGCCTGTCGACCTTGCGCTGGTGCGACCGGATCGTGGTGCTGGAAAAGGGCCGGATCGTCCAGTCCGGCACGCCGGAGGCGCTTGCCGCCACGCCCGGTCCATATCGCGATCTGTTCCGGGAACAGGCCGAATTCTACGGCGGCAAGACGCCCGCAACAGCGCCTGAAAAAGACCGGTAAGGCCTCTTGCTATTGCCAAATCGCGCGGCTAGTTTCCGCGCCTTCCCGGGGCTGGATGCCGGTCCTCGGGCGGTCTGCACCGGTAGCTCAGTTGGATAGAGCACCAGACTACGAATCTGGGGGTCGGGAGTTCGAATCTTCCCCGGTGCGCCATCTGTTTATCTCGCGGCAATTCGCTTCGCTCATGCCTCCGATGGGGCAGCCTGACCGGCTGGCGCGCCGTCGCGCTTGCGAACCCTTGCGGGTTCGAAACGCCGTTGCGGACTTCGGCCCGGCAAGCCAGTCCATATAATTGAGCCAAGGCTGCCGCGCCGCAGCCTTTGCGTAGGCGGATACATCCGTTTGCCGTGCAACCCTGATTTGCCCTGTTGCGGCATGTGGATAAAACGGCTTTCGCAGATACTTTTCGACGCTTCTGCTTGATTGTTTGGTAACATATATGATACCAATATGGTAAAGCCTGCGGCAACACGGCAAATCGAGGTCTATGAAGACGCAGGAGGGCGTTGCTGGTTTGAAGACTGGTTTGACGGCCTCGATGCCCGAACGGCGGCGAAGGTGGCGACGGCGGTCACGCGTCTTGAAAGAGGTCTCGGGGATCTCAAGAGTATCGGTGAGGGCGTCACTGAATTGCGGATCAACTGGGGTCCTGGATTGCGCGTATATTTTGGCGAAGATGCCGGGACGCTTGTCATTCTGCTGTGTGGAGGCACGAAGCGCCGGCAGCAAAAGGATATCAGCCGGGCGAAGTTGCTCTGGTCGGAATATCGAGAGAGGAAATCGCGCGGGTCATGATATCCGGCTTCTTCCTGAGGAGGCGATCATGACGGTGGTCACGCGCAACAGATGGTGAGGATGATGGCACTGACACGAAGCTTCAAAGAGACGGTCAAGGCCCGTGCGGACCGGGATGCGGATTTCCGCAAGGCGCTCTATGAAGAAGCGCTCAACGCGCTTCTCGGCGGTGATGCCGACACCGGCAAGGCATTGCTGCGCGATTTCGTCAATGCGTCCATCGGCTTTGCAAGGCTGGAAGAAATGACCGGCACCTCCAGCAAAAGCCTGATGCGGATGCTCGGACCGAAAGGCAATCCGGGGCTCGGCAAACTGCTGCCCGTGATTAAAGCCATCAATGCAAGCGAGAATGTAAAACCCGAAGTTCGCGTGGCATGATCAATGGCGGCCTTTAGAACCATGTTTGCAGCAGCCATGAAGGCCGGACCCGGTATCTTCCGAACGGACATTTGCATTCCGGGCAAGTCGGCCTAGAACCGCGCCATGCCCCGTCTCCTGATTGCCGATGACAATGATCTGATGCGCGCCACGCTGTCGCGGCTTTTGAGCCCGTATGGTGCGGTGCGGGCTGTCGCTGATGGTGAGGCAGCCCTTGCGGCGGCGCAGGCGCAGACCTTCGACCTGATCCTTCTGGATATCAAAATGCCCGGGATTGACGGGATTGCGGCGTGTGAAACGCTGCGCGCGTCCGGCTTTGACGGGCCGGTCATCGCCCTGACTGCAGATGGAAGTGTCGAGCGGGATACGCGCTATAAGGCGGCCGGCTTTACCGGGCTGATCGAGAAACCCTTCGCCGCGGCCGACCTTGTCCGGGAGGTGCTGGGCGCACTGGAGCGGGTGAAGGGAATCGAACCCTCGTCGTAAGCTTGGGAAGCTTCTGCTCTGCCATTGAGCTACACCCGCGCGCCGCGCCAATTCTATCCCGGCGGATGGGGAGGGCAAGCGGCATGCGCGCCGTCAGCCCCTGACCCGGCCTCACCCCGAAAAATATTTCGCCAGCTTGAGTTTCTGTGCCTGGTAGTTGGACCCCTGCATGCCATAGGGCCGGGCCGGGCGGGCGGTCATCGGTTCATAGACGAGGCGGGCGGCGGCCTGGCCATGTTCGAGGAAAAAGGGCACGTCGCGGCCGCGCACTTCCAGCACGGCGCGCCCGCCGGTGCCGCCCGCTTCGGCGACGCCGAAACCGGGATCGAAAAAGCCGGCATAATGGGCACGGAACTCGCCGATCTCCGGGGCAATCGGGGCCATTTCGGCGGCCTCATCGAGCGGGATGATGACCGGTTCGCGCGAGGCGAGGATATAGAATTCACCGGGATCGAGGATCATGCGGCCCTGACGCACATCGATCTCTTCCCAGAAATCGCGCGGATCATGCTGGCCGATTTTTGCCAGATCGATGAGGCCGGAATGGCGGCGCGCGCGATAGCCGATGCGGCCGCCAATCCCTTCCAGATCGACCGAGACGGTGATTTCGCGCGTCGCCTGCCGCAGGCCGCGGCGGAAGCGGGCCTGCACCAGGCGGTCTCCGGGCCGGGCGAGGATGGAAAAAGTGCGCGGCGAGATCTCGACATAGAGCGGGCCGGCATAGCCGGCGGGCGCGGAATCAAAGGCGGTGGCATGATCGGCGATGACGCGGGTGAAAACATCAATCCGCCCGGTGGAGCTCTTGGGATTCATGGCGGCGCTGATTTCTGGCGGCAGATCCAGGCTTTCCATCAGCGGCACGAGATAGACACAGCCGGTTTCCAGCACCGCCCCGGCGGTCAGGTCGAGCGTGTGCATGACCAGGCCGCTGTCGAGCACGTCGGCAACGGTGCGCGATTGTCCCGGCAGGAAGCTGGCGCGCAGGCGGTAGGCGGTCCGGCCCAGCCGCAGATCAAGGCTGGCGGGCTGAACCTGATTTTCCACGAAGGGGGAGGGCGCAGCAATGCCGCCCTGTCCGGCGAGGGCGGAAATTTCCGTATCGGGCAGAATACCGGCTATGCTCATCAAACTATCCATCTGCGCAGGACAATATCTACTGGTTAGGGGATAATGCGATTGCGAGAAAGAGCGGAATGCGGGGCTTGAGCCCGGCGGCATTCGGGGAGATCATTGCGGCATGACCAGAACGCATGAAATCAGCCGGTATGAATGCGAAACCCGCGGCGTCGTCGTGCGGGTCGAGCCGGAATTCCTGCAGGCGCAATCCGATCCGGATGCCGGGCGCTATCTCTGGTCCTATACGATCGAGATCGAGAATCGCGGCGAGGAGACGGTACAGCTGATCTCGCGGCACTGGCTGATCACCGATGCTTCCGGCCGGGTGGAAACCGTGCGGGGCCCCGGCGTGGTGGGCGAACAGCCGGTATTGGAGCCGGGACAGCGTTTCTCCTATACATCCGGCGCGCCGCTGAAAACGCCCTCCGGTTTCATGCGCGGCAGTTTCGGGATGGCCTGTGCCGGAGGCGGACAGTTTGATGCAATCGTTCCGGCCTTCTCGCTCGACAGCCCGTATGAGCGGACGGCGATCCATTAAACGGCCGGAGCCCCTCTGATGAGTTCGTCGGTCCGCACCGTGCTGTTCGTGCTGGGTATCCTGGTGGCCAGCCTGTCGGCAGCGAAACTGATTCCCGCTTTCATGGACCTCAATGCCGGCGCCACCGATAGTGCAACGGCGTTTTTCTGGTCGGCCGGATCTGGCGTGTTTCTCGGCCTGGCCGTGGCGCTGGCGGTGCGGCCGGATGATCGTAACCTGACCACGCGTTCGGCGTTTCTGGTGACGGCCGGCTCCTGGGTGGTGATGGCCTTCTTTGCCGCCCTGCCGCTGCGGTTTGGCGGTCATGAGCTGGGCTGGACCGATTCGATGTTCGAAGTGATCTCGGGTCTGACCACGACCGGCGCGACCGTCGTGTCGGGACTGGACGCGCGGCCGCCGGGCTTCCTGATGTGGCGCGCCATCCTGCAATGGATTGGCGGTATCGGGATTATCGTGACGGCGATGGCGATCTGGCCGCTTCTGGGCGTGGGCGGCATGCAGCTGTTCAAGCTCGAATCCTCGGACAATTCCTCGGAAAAAGTCCTGCCGCGCGCCGCCGAGATCGCCGCTGCTGTCTCGCTCATCTATCTGTCGCTGACGGCGGCTTGCGCCATGGCCTATGGCGTGACCGGCATGGGGGCGTTCGATGCCATCGCGCACGCCATGACGACTGTGGCCACAGCGGGATTTTCCACCCGCGATGCCTCCATGGGGGCGTTCACGGAAGGCGGATCCGATTATGTCGCCATGGTTTTCATGCTCCTGGCGTCACTGCCTTTCGTGGCCTATCTGATGCTGGTGAGGGGGCACCCGTCCGCCCTCTGGCGCGACCCGCAGGTGCGGGGATTCTTCACCGTAATTATTGCAGCGATTGCGGCCATGTCGGCCTTTGTCATTGCGGCCGACCTCTATGCGCCGGGCGCGGGTATTCGTACGGCCGCCTTCAACACCATTTCCGTGATCACCGGCACAGGCTATGCGACGGCGGATTTCGGCATCTGGGGCGCCCCGGCGACGGCCGGCTTCTTCGTGCTGATGTTTGCCGGCGGCTGTGCCGGTTCCACGACCTGTTCGGTCAAGATTTTCCGCTACCAGATCGCGCTTCTGGCCATGCGGCAGCACATCATATCGCTGGCGCATCCGCGCGCCATTACGCCGTTGCGCTATGGCGGGCGTCCGGTCTCTCCGGAGCTGGTCTATTCGGTGCTGGGATTCCTGTTTGCCTTTATTGCCGTGTTCACAGTGTCGGCGGCCGTGCTGGCGGCGATGGGGCTGGACACCACAACAGCCTTGTCCGGCGCGGCAACAACGCTGGCCAATGTCGGGCCGGGTCTGGGCGACATCATTGGTCCGGCAGGCACATTCCAGCCGCTGCCCGATGCCGCCAAATGGGTGATGTCGGCGAACATGCTGATCGGACGGCTGGAAGTGCTGACCGTGCTGATCCTGTTCACGCCGCGCTTCTGGCAGTCATGAGCCGGAGGCGGTGCCGATCTCTCCGGGGCTGAATTCGAACAGGCGGTTGCAATATTCGCAGGTCATGCCGATCCGGCCGTCCTT
Organism: Alphaproteobacteria bacterium; assembly: GCA_016124665.1. GTDB lineage: Bacteria > Pseudomonadota > Alphaproteobacteria > Caulobacterales > Maricaulaceae > Hyphobacterium. Next base: position 83,213 of record WGNH01000001.1, read on the forward strand.
TTCCATTTCCGCCTGATCCTCAGCGGAAAAGCGCGCGAGGATTTCCGCCAGCCTTTCCCGGTTGCAAGGGCAGTGCTTTGCCAGGCGTCTCGGCTCGAACAGGCGCGCTCCGTCTTCATGGAAAAGGCGATAGACGAGGGTGGCTGCGGAAATGTCGGGGTCGATCAGCTCGTCATCGGCGATGGTTTCAAACAGGGCCCGGCAATGATCCCAGTCTTCGGACGCGTCACCGCGGGCCGCGTCGCCGGCGATCTGCTGCAATATGGCCCCGCCGCCGCGCCAGATGGATTGTCCGCCCGTCTGTACATTTTCGCCGACCGCCAGCCGGATGCGGGTCGGGGTCTGTTCGGATTGTTCGAAATAGCGTTCGGCGCACTGGCCCAGGCGCTCGCCTTCCAGCGCCACCACGCCCTGATAGCGCTCCA
>WGNH01000034.1 GCA_016124665.1 Alphaproteobacteria bacterium
CACTTCGCCGAAATCGCGCGCCAGTCCGCGGCCTGCCTTGCGAGCCGCATTCTGCATGACTTCCATAAGGGCGGTGACGCGTCCCACTAGTCAGCCCGCTTCTGATAGCTGCCGTCTTCGGTGGAAATGATCACCCGCTCACCGACGCCGACGAAAGGCGGAACAGCGGTGCGCACACCATTCGACAGCACCGCCGGCTTGTAGGAATTGGCCGCGGTCTGGCCTTTGACCACCGGCTCGGTATCGGCAATTTCCAGCTCGACAAATTGCGGCAGGGTCAGGCCGATGGGCCGGTCCTCGTAGAATTCCAGCACCACGGTCATGCCATCGGTCAGATAGGAGGCGGTCTCCTCGCCGACGAAATCTATCTGCAATTCGATCTGCTCGTAATTTTCCTGATCCATGAAGGTCGCCATCGTGTCGTCCTTGAACAGGAACTGGAAGTCCTTCTGCTCCAGACGCACGCGCTCCACCTTGTCGGCGGCGCGAAAACGCTCATTCAGCTTGCGGCCGTCGAGGATGTTCTTCATCTCGACCTGTGCAAATGCGCCGCCCTTGCCGGGTTTGACCGCATCAGCCTTCACAACCGTCCAGAGCGTATCCTGATGCTGCAGCACCATGCCCGGCTTCACTTCATTCCCGTTGATCTTCATGGACGATCATCCCGTTCGCTGTCTTCACGATGAAAACCGGCCCCCGCCCGCAACAGGCGGAGGCCGGAAAGTTGCGCGCGTCCTATCAGGCAGCGCGGCAGGCGGCAAGCACTGTCAGCCTAGGGGTCGTCGCGGGCCGGCAGGCGGTAGCCGCCAAACAGCCAGTCGAACACGTCCTTGACGATGAAGCTGGCCCCGCCCAGCGCCGCAATGGCGGCATCACGGCTCGCCCCGCCTTGCAGGAAGGCCGGTAATTGCGCCTCGATATCCGGGAAGAACTGCCCCAGAAACATGACGGCGAGGACTGCCGCGCCCACCCAGGCCAGTGCCAGGATGAAGCCCTTGCGGCGTCCGCGGCGGCGGGCGGTGCCGAAACGGTCCCTTCTGTCCGCCTCGCGCATCACATTGCGCACGGCTTCACGCAGTTCCGGACTTTCCAGCAGGCGAGTCCCGATCTGGCCGGGCTCGTCTTCGCCGGTCGCGGTTGCGGCCAGCGACAGGACCTGCTGGCCCTGATGACCGGAGCGCACGCGGCGCGCCATCCTGTCATCGAATCCCGCCAGCAACAGAAGCTCGCGGGCCTGATTGCGTCTGCGGTTGATCATACCCAGGCTCCATTGGCTGAAGTGTCAGGAAGGTCGGACGTGTCGAAAGGCGGTGGCGGATCGGTCCAGCCAGCCGCGTCCGGCTTCGGAATCGCGAGCGAGACCGCGCTCATCAGGCGGCGCGACCATCCAAGGCCGAAGACGGAGAAGGTCGACAGCTTGCCGTAGAAATGCATGCGCCGGGCCGCATATTCCTCGATCAGGGCTGTGGCGTCGGCGGCATTGACCGCGCCCAGCGTTTGCGGGCCGATAATGCCGTCATCGGTCACACCGGCGGCCTGTTGCAGGAAAAGCGTCGCGCGGTAGGGCCCGTGATTGACGGCCGCATCAAACAGGATGAATCCCACCCCCTTCGGCATATCGCTGCACCGGCAGGCATCCCAGTATCGCGCCTTGTAGATCTGGCCGGCTTCCTGGAGCGTCAGATGCTGGACATCCTCCCGTGTCACCGGCGTGCCGCGCCATTCGGCCAGCGTGCCGATGGTGATGCCCATATTGGTGGCCCCGCCGGGATCGGACGGATGGTCCACATAGCCGCCTTCAAACTGGAGAATGTGTTCCAGAGCGGTATCAAAATGAGTGGTCATGTCAGCCTCCCCTGTTGTTGTCTGACAGGGAGCAGGCTGGCGGCGGCTCAAGGCATCAAAAGGACCCAATCAGGGTTATCGCGCCCGATATGCGGCAATTTCGGACCGGATCTGTTCAGCTTCTGTTTGGGAAAGGTGGTTTTCCAGCTGGGCCTGAAGCCGGGTCCGGTCGGTGTTGGCCGACAGCGAGCCATCCATTTCGTACTCGGCCATCAGCGTCCAGTAATAGGACCGGACCAGGTCACGATCGACGCCGTCGCCGGTCGCCAGGGCGAGCGCGTAGAGATACCGGGATTCCGCATCCCCCCCGACCGCGCCCTGCGCAAACCATTCCGCCGCGAGCACCGGATCGGGGGCCCGGTCCGGCCCGCCGGCATGCAGCATCAGGCCATATTGCCCCATGGCGGGCGCAAAGCCGGCCTCTGCCGATTGCCGGATCAGATCGAACGCCAGCGCAGCATCTTCAGCACCACCCTCGCCGGAATTGGCCATCAGACCCGCCTGCAGGGCGGCCTCGGCATGATTGGCTTCGGCGGCGCGCAAATACCACCGGCGCGCGGCGGCGGGATTTTGCGGCCCGCGCGCCCAGACATCGTGCATCTGTGCCAGCTGGAACATGGCTTCAGCATCGCCCTGGCTGGCCGCCCGCTCGGCCCATTCCATCGCCAGTGGCGCATCCTGCGGCACGGGTGAGGCTTTCAGGATCAGGGCATAGGCCAGCATCGCCTCTATATTTCCGGCCTGCGCGGCCCGCTGGAAATAGTTGCGCGCCTCATTGGGAAGCAGGCTGCCGCGCGATGCCTCGGCCATACGGCCAAGCCTGTAGAGCGCCACGGCTTCGTTCTGATCCGCCGCACGCCGATACCAGCGCACGGCCTGCGCATCACTGGCCGCTTCAATCTGTCCGTTTTCGTTCAGCAAACCGGCCAGGGTGGCCGCTCGTGCATGACCCCCGGACGCCGCGCTGCGGGCATGAAGAAAGGCGGTTTCAAATTCCCCGGTCGCATAGGCCAGCTGCGCCTCGTCGAATATCTCCGCCACGCTGCTCTGACCGGAGGGCGCGACCGTGACCGGCGTGTCCGCGTCCGCACCCTCGATCGAAAGCGCGTCATTCTGGCGGTCGACATCGATCAGCTGCAATCCCCGCAGGGGCGGCGCGGGCGCGTCGTCAGCGTCATCCGCAGCTGGCTCCACAGGCGGAACATCCTCCTGCGCCGCCGCTTGTCCGGTCACAGCCAGAAGGAATAAGAACAGCGCGGCCAATACGCGACAGACCATGGTCAACCTCGTCTACTCGCCCCGCATCAATGCATTGAACGCTATAATGGCTGCGGCCGGTCCGTCCACATGCGACCACACACCCGAGGACACGGCCAGGAAATCCGCCCCCGCTTCGATCAGCGGCCTCGCATTGTCCACCGTGATGCCGCCAATGGCCACACAGGGCAGTTCGAACAGGTCCGACCACCATTCCAGAATCTCCGGATCGGCGGCTGTCGGCGCATCCTTGGTCGATGTCGGATAGAAGGCCCCGAAAGCCACATAGTCTGCGCCTGCCTCTCCCGCCTGCATCGCCAGATGGCGGGAATTGTGACAGGTCACGCCCAGCATGCGGTTCGGGCCAATGGCGGCGCGCGCCTGTTTCGCCGGCACATCCCCCTGACCGACATGCACGCCGTCACAGCCCAGCGCCACGGCCAGTTCCGGATCATCATTGAGGATCACCGCCACACCGCGATCCTGCGCCAGCCGGATCAGCGGCGGCGCGAGGCGTTTGATCTCCTCCACCGGATGGTCTTTCAGCCGCAGCTGCAAGGCCGCCACCGCGCCGGCATCCAGCGCCCCGGCGAGCGTGTCTTCAAAACCGGCCTCAAGGCGCGGCGGCGTGATCAGATAGAGCTGGCAGGTCATGAAGAGCCCCATAACCCTTTCCTTGCCCCGAAGAAAGCCTGAAGCGAAGCCACTCGCCCGGCACGAGAAAGGGGTTGCGAAACCGTTAAGTTTCGGAGACCTTGCCCGCCGGGTGGGGAGGACAAGAAGAATGCTGCGTATTCTGAATATGCTGATCCTGGGCGGATTGGCGATCTGGGCGGCCTCTTTCTTTCTGAGCGGTCCGGCTTCAAGCGCCGGCACAATCACACTTTCTATGCAGGAACGGGCCGCCATGGCTGACGAAGCCTGCGAAGCGGCCTGGGCCGCCATGCCCGGCTTTGGCCCGGTCACCGCTCAGGGCGCCGAGGCGCGCGAGGATTTTGACGAGGTCTATGCCTGCACGGGTATCGTGCCGCAGGCGGGCGAGGTATTGCTGGTCGCCCGCTATGCCGGCGGCCCGCGGGAAGACGCCATCAGCTACCGCATAGACGCGCTGTGCGACGCCACCGGCAAATCCTTGCTGGAAGATGGCGGACGCCTGCCGGAAGCGTGTGAGGCCTGAGGGTCAGTCACAGTGTTAAACCGGGCAATCGGCTTGCCGGTGCCTGAGCTCAACCGAATTGCAGGCGGATCCCCGCGCGGATCTCGCGTCCGGGCGCGGGCAGGCCGAACTGGGGTTCGATTTCGGTATCCGTCACGTTTTCGGCCCGGATGAAAGCCCGCCAACCGGCGGCTTCCGGTGCCCAGCTCACACCCAGATTCAGTGCCGTCGAACGCGCCAGCGGCTCAAAGACATCCTCATCCGTCAGGGACCAGGCCCGGCCGCGATGATCGATTTCTGCCGTCGCGCCCAGGCCGTCGAGACTTTCCCAGGAGAGGGCTATACGGCCGATCAGCTCCGGCCGCTCGGAGAGATAGAGTCCGGAAGGCCCACCCGGCTCCCGCAAGCGGCGGGCTTCGCTGGCGAGGACATGCCCGTCCAGGCGCAGCCGGTCGGTCAGTATTGCCTCGCCACGCAGCTCCACACCCAGGATTTCAGATCCGGCCAGATTGATCCGCTGGCGCATGCCTTGCCCGTTCACCGTGACATTGCGCTGGTCCAGCGTGTCCTCGACCCGGTTGTAGAAAGGCGTAACCTCGAAACTCAGGCGTTCGCCTGTATACCGGGCCGACAGCTCGGCAACATTCACGGTTTCCGGACTCAGATCCGGATTGGGCAGAAACCGGTTGAGCGCGGCGCCATACAATTCGCGCAGGGTCGGCATGCGGTGCTTGCGGCTGACAGATGCCCGGAAACGCCACGGGTCGTTTGCCTGCCAGCTGACACCCAGCAGGGCATTGGTGGCCGCGAATGTGTCCGCCGGGGGGCGCCCCCCGGTTTCATCGGGCGCAAGGCGGTCCCGGCCAACACCGAAGACATAGCCAAACGTACCGGACCGGCCGGAGAATTCAGCGGCATAGCTGGTGCGCAGATCGGAAAAGCGGCTCCGGTCCGGCACGCCCGGCTGGCCGGCCGCATCAAAACGTGTGGCCGTTTCGTCGTGCCGGGAGCCCAGCGCATTGAGGCTCAGGTGCAATGTACCGCCCCAGAGACCAGCCGCAGATTGCAGGCGGAGCCCCGTCGTCCGGTCGCGTCCGTGTTGCGTGTCCTCCAGCCGGTCGTATCGGGCGGAATCATAGCTGGCAATGGTCTGGTTCGCCTGCTGCCGCCAGACGCTGCCCTCGACGTCGAACCGTCCCACCGTCCGCGCGCCCCGGACAACCAGCAGGGTCTGGCTGTTTTCAGGATAGCGCCAGTATCGGGACCTGCCCTGTGACGGCCGGTCGAAACGGGCGGGCGCAATCCCGAAGGCGCTGTCGACATGCATCAGGCCAACGCTCAACTGACCGGCCTCTTCTCCATCCCAGGCGGCCCGGAGCAGGACACTGTTCCGCTCCAGATCCGTATTGTCCTGCAGGCCGCCGCCCTCCGGACGGGTCAACCCGTCGCGTGCGATGCGTTCGGCAGCGGCCGTCATCTGAACCGGGCCATCACCGGAGAGCCAGAGACCCGACACGCTGCGCAGCCCGCCACTGCCGGTCATGGCCGAGACCTCGCGGCGCGGGCCAAGGCTGCCGGCGGTGGCGGGGATCAGCTCGATCGCCCCGCCTGCGCTGTTGACGCCATAACGCAAGGACAGGGTGCCGGGTGTCACAATGATCCTGCCAATGGCCTGTGCCGGCACGAGATCAAGGCTCAACCGGTTATCCCAGGGGATGTTCAGGGCGGCCCCGTCAAACAGGATTGCCAATTGCCGCTCACCGGCATTGCGCAGATAGACTAGGGTTTCGCCGCGGGAATTCGTGGTGACATTGGCAGAGCTGGCCAGATCAAGGGCTTCGGACAGCGAAATCGCCCCGCGTGCCTCGATCCGGCCGGCTTCCAGTTCCTGCTGCGCCGACTGGATCGGCGCCGCCTCCAGGGCTTCGCCGATGATGATGATCTGCTCGGCGCTATCGCCTGCAGCAAGCATGGCAGCGGCCAGAAAAGCGGTGGCCGGGACAAGAAAGGACATGGGCAGCGATCAGGCTTCAGCTGTTGTGCAGGCTCATGCGATCAAGCCTAGGGTTAAGTCTGTATGGCAGCAAGCAGCCCTGCGCACCGCGCTATACTGGTGGTTCAGTCGTATTCATGCGCTAATACAAATATTTCCCATATCCGGATCAGGCCTCGGCGGTATCGCCAGCGCTTTCCGCCTGCCCGGTGTGGCGGGTGGACAGATCATTGCTCTCACGGCGCACCAGCGGATTTCCTGTCCCCGCGCATGCGGTTACGCGCGTCAAAGCAAATTAGTCAGCCCAACAACCGATCATGGGTTCGTCTGACATCTCACGGTGCATATTTAATATAGATCCAAAAGATTCAAACCCATCAAATTGTCCGTTCGAATAATAGGCGACGAGAACACCTTCTCCAGAAGGCAAAGTATCTAGGCAAGACAAGGTGTCCTCGGCAAAATTGAGCTCGATCAAAATTGTATTTTCGCTCCCTCTTGTTGAAAAAGGTTCAATAAAAAATTGTCCATCTTGGTGAACGATATACCCATGAAGCGAGACAACTCCCTCGCCAACGCCTTCAAAAACATCAACCGATATTTCTGGATCACCCACCGAACAACCAAAGAGACCCAGAATTACCAATGGAAATAAATATCTCATCATCTGTAAGTCCCCGAAATTTTTTGAGCCGGTCCGGTCTCGACACGTATACCGTCTGAATTAACACCGCCTGATTGTTGGCTTATACGCTCCATTCGACCGGCCCTAATAGGCGGCATTCTAAGGGGTTCATCATAACAATTGGTGCGTGCCGCGCCGCAAGCGCAAACTTCGCCTTGAACTGATCGGTAAACTTCCGGCGTTTCGCCATTTCTTATCCCTCAAATAGGGCCGGGAACACCTTTGCGACCTGTCCGATTTTCCGGGACCAGCTCACGGTGCCGGTGGCGTTGCCGCGTCAGAAAAGCATGAAAAAAACCATCAAGACAAACATCACAACTAGGGGCACCCACAAAATATGAGAGAAAGCTCTCAGGAAGCGGGCCAACATCGCTTCGCGTGGATCAATGACAACTTTGTGGGATCGACGATAAAGCCATATACGAATCTGTGTGATTATCACAAAAGCGACCATGGCAACATTGCTGGCAATAAACCACCAAAATGCCCATTGAAACGGGACAATAGAAAATCCGCTCGCCAGATTAGGGAGGTATAGAAAAAAAGCAGACGCCACCCAAGACGACAGGACAACGATTTTAACCCAACCCCACCAACTACGATCTTTCATAGCTCTCTCTTTCTAGTGAGCGCCGGGACACGATCGCCATTCCGGAGGTGCATCGGCAAGCGCCAAGGCCATCTCGCCTTGACCGATTGAATCTGGAATGCTTCTGGCAATCGGTCCTCCAAATCGTCTGGCAGCCCTCTCCAAACCGTTGCTGGCAAGGTCATCGGCCAATGCGTTGAAGCCGCCAGACCAACCATCCGTAGCATACCCATAGGAGAACTGGGCGATTGCATCAAATCCGACAGCCCTGGCGGAGGTGCTGTTAGGATTCGAATTTGCGAGACGATTATTCAAAGCCAGCTACTTTGTAGCGCTAACGCTGAAAGTTTTTCATTCCGGCCTGTGCAACAATGGCTCCGCTAGACCAAGCCCTTGTGACGCCTGCCCGGCACCTCGTATTCGGGCATCATTGAAACTCGGTCACGATTTTTGAAACCAGTGCTTCACAGAGCGTCGTTTCGGGCAGGAGCCCTTATCCCCGCCGGCCCTGTTCCGCTTACACTCCCTGCACGCATTCGGGCCTGCGCGCCCGGGCAGGCCCGTTGCGCCGTTTCCGGAAATTACGGGGATAAACCCGGAAAACCGGAGTCAGCTGGAGACTCGCCGGAGTCCGGCCGGGGCCAGAACTGGAGCCATGACATGACCGGAATCGCTTTGCCAGACACGCTTATCCGCCCGTCAGCGCCCCGGAACTGGAGCCGGAGTTGTAGTAGGAGACAAAACGCCGATTCCGGTTTTATCCCCGCAATTTCCAACACTCCGGCCAATCCGCCGGCGGGCGAGCTGGCGGGCGTGGCATCAGCCCTGTTTTTCCAGTTCGGGCGTCCATTCGCCGATCGACGCCAAGCCATTCATCCGGGCCCGGTGATTGAAGGCCTTTTGTCCGGCGGCAACATCCTTGCCCTTCCACGCTTTCAGCGGAGCCGCTTGCAGCGCGCGGCCATAGGAGAAGGTCAGCGCCCACGGCAGATCATAAGCCGCATTCATGGCATTGAGATGCGCGGTCGCGTCTTCGTCCGACTGGCCACCCGAGAGGAAAGCAATGCCCGGCACCGCCGACGGCACGCAATTGGACAGGCACTGGACGGTCAGATCGGCCACATCCTCGACACTGGCCTGATCCGGGCATTTCTTGCCCGCAATGATCATGTTCGGCTTCAGGATTGTGCCTTCCAGCTGAACGCCCTGGGCATAAAGCTCCTCATAGAGCTTTTTCAGCCCGTATTCGGTGACTTCATAGCAGCGCTCGATGGAGTGATCGCCATCCATCATGACTTCCGGCTCGACAATCGGCACAATGCCCGCTTCCTGGCACAGGGCGGCATAGCGGGCGAGCGCGTGCATGTTCACATCCACGCAATAGGGCGAGGGCATGCTGTCATCGCCCTCGCGGCCCATTTCGATCACCGCGCGCCATTTCGCAAAGCGCGCACCCAGCTCGTAATATTCATTCAGGCGATCTCGCAGGCCATCCAGGCCCTCGGTGATTTTCTCACCCGGCGCACCGGCCAGATCCTTGGCACCCGTATCGACCTTGATGCCCGGGACCGCGCCCGCATCCGCGATCAGCTTCGCCAGCGGTGTGCCGTCGGCCGCTTTCTGGCGCAGGGTCTCGTCATAGAGGATGACGCCGGAGATATGCTCATTCATCGCCGGCTGCGTGCGGAACAGCATTTCACGCCAGTCACGGCGGCTGTCCTCGGTCGAGGTCAGGCCGATCGTGTCAAAGCGCTTCTTGATCGTGCCGGTGGATTCATCCGCCGCCAGAATGCCCTTGCCGTGCGCCACCATCTGAATGGCAATGTCGTTGAGTTGTTCGAGATCCATCGTCTTGTCCCCAGCAGATCAGAAAGTGTGAAAAGTCTAGCGTTAATCGGTGACCGCTTCCACGCCCGGCAAGGCCTTGCCTTCCATCCATTCAAGGAAAGCGCCACCCGCGGTGGAAACAAAGGTGAAATCACCCGCCACGCCTGCCTGGTTGAGCGCCGCGACAGTATCACCGCCTCCGCCGACCGCAATCAACTTGTTCGCACGGGCGCGCTGGCCAACATATCTGGCGACCTCGACAGTGGACGTGTTGAAGGGGGGTGTTTCAAACGCGCCCAGCGGGCCATTCCAGATCAGGGTCCGGCAGGTATCAATCGTATCGGCAAGCGCATCCACGGTCGCCGGTCCGCAATCAAGCGCCATCATGTCAGCGGGAATATCATCCACCGGGACGGTCACCGTGTCCGGATTGGCAGCAAATTCCCGCGCACAGACCAGATCGGCCGGCAGGATCATCTCGCAGCCATGTTTGCGGGCGGCCTCCAGAATGGCGCGGGCGGTATCGGCAAAGTCCGCTTCACAGAGGCTCTTTCCGACATCATGCCCCTGCGCCGCCAGGAAGGTATTGGCCATCGCCCCGCCCACAAACAACCGGTCAACCTTGCTGACAAGGTTCTCCAGAAGGTCGATCTTGGTCGAGACCTTGGCCCCGCCGACAAGGGCGATGACCGGACGCCGGGGATCCTTCAGCGCCTGCGAAAGATGGTCGAGCTCCCGCTGCAGGGCATGCCCGGCATAGGCCGGCAGATGCGCCGCTACGCCCGCCGTCGAGCCATGCGCCCGATGGGCGGCCGAGAAAGCATCATTCACATAGATATCGCCGAGCTTTGCCAGTTCGACGGCGAAATCCGGATCATTCTTTTCCTCACCGGCATGAAAGCGGGTGTTTTCCAAGAGCAATACACCGCCCGGCTTCAGCGCTGCGACGGCCGCCTCGGCAACGGGGCCAATGCAATCCTCTGCAAATTCAACCGGCGCAGCCAGCATGTCAGCCAGCGGCGCGACCACAGGCAGAAGCGAGGCTTCAGCGAGCCGCTGCCCCTTGGGCCGCCCGAAATGCGCCAGCAGGACCACTTTCGCACCGGCCGATTTCAGATAGCTGATGGTCGGCATCGCCGCCATCAGCCGGGTCGCATCCGTGACCACGCCATCCTTCATGGGCACATTGAAATCCACACGGACCAGAACCCGCCTGTCTTTCACGTCCGCGTCTTCGATCCGGCGCAATCCCATCACAAATCCCTTGTATCCGGCAGCTTAGAGGAACCGGCCCATGGCCACGGCCGTATCAATCATACGGCAGGCAAAGCCCCACTCATTATCATACCAGGTCATGACCCGCGCCAGACGGCCATCGATCACATTGGTCTTGTCAATGGCGACGATAGAGGAACGATTGTCATGGTTATAGTCGATCGAGACCAGCGGAATATCATCATAGCCAAGAATGCCCTTCATCGGACCATCGGCCGCGGCGCGGATGGCGGCGTTGATCTCTTCGGCACTGGTTGCCTTCGACGGCACAAAAACCAGATCGATCAGCGAGACATTCGGCGTCGGCACGCGAACCGCTGCCCCGTCAAGCTTGCCCGCCAGTTCCGGCAGCACCAGTCCGACGGCTTTGGCCGCGCCGGTCGAGGTCGGCACCATCGACATCGCCGCCGCCCGTGCACGATGCAGATCCTTGTGGTTCCGGTCCAGCGTCGGCTGGTCGCCGGTATAGGCATGGATCGTGGTGACATGGCCGCGCTCGATACCGACAGCGTCGTTCAGTACCTTCGCGACCGGCGCGAGACCATTCGTGGTGCAGGACGCGTTCGAGACCACCAGATCATCAGCAGACAATTGATCATGGTTCACGCCATACACGATGGTCTTGTCGGCATTCTTGGCCGGAGCAGAGCAAAGCACTTTCTTGGCGCCCGAGCCTTCGATGTGCGCCATCGACGCTTCCTTGGAATTGAACTTGCCTGTGCATTCCAGCACCAGATCAACGCCCATATCACCCCAGGGCAATTGCGCGGGATCACGGTTCGAGACTTTCCGGATTTTGCCGAACCCTGCATCTATCCAGTCATCACCGACGGTAATCTTTCCCGGATAGCGGCCATGAACGCTGTCATAGGTCAGCAGGTGGGCATTGGTTTCCGGGGTCGAGGAATCGTTGATGGCAACGACTTCGATTTCGTCCCAGCGCTTTTCCTCCAGAACCGCGCGCAATGCCAGCCGGCCGATGCGGCCAAATCCCGTAATAGCAACCCGTACAGCCATGCGAAAATTCCTCTCTAGCAGGTCGGTGCGAGCCGTGCAGGCCCGCCTGAAACAGAGTCGCGCGCCGTTTACCTGCTCTTAGACGCGGCGTCCACTCACACCCATCATTTCAAGGCATCTTTCCAGCGACTCCTGCCAGTCCGGCAGGGTGATGCCATAGACGGCCTGCGATCTGGACAGATCAAGGCGCGTATCGCCCGGGCGGCGCGCGCGCGTCGGATAGGCGCTGGTGGGAATACCGGTGACAGGCGTGGAGAGCCCCGCTCCCGAAATCGTCGCTTCCGCGAGATCTTTCCAGCTCGCCTCCCCGGAATTGGCGACATGCAACAACCCTCCTGCCGCCCCGCCACGTAAATGCTCCACCAGTTCCAGCAGGGCATCGGCCAGCGCATGGGCTTCGGTCGGGCGGCCGGTCTGGTCATCAACGACATTCAGGGAATCACGCCCGGCCGCCAGCTGCAACATGGTGCGCACAAAGTTTGTACCTTCATGAGAATAGACCCAACTCGTCCGGACAATCAGCGCATCCGGATTGACGGCCATCACCGCTTTTTCGCCGTCAGCCTTGGTCTGGCCGTAAATGTTCAGCGGGGCGGTCGCGGCAGTCTCCGCGTAGGGCGCACCGCCCAACCCATTGAAGACATAATCGGTCGAGAGATGCAGGAAGGGGACGCCGCGCGCTTCCGCGGCCCGTGCCAGCGCTGCCGGACCGGTCTCGTTCAGGGCCCGCGCGGCCTCGATATCATCCTCGGCGCGGTCCACGGCGGTATAGGCGGCCGCATTGATGATGGCATCAGGCGATATCTGGCCGATGATATCGGCAATCCCAGCCGGATGAGCGAGATCAATCTGCGGCCGGCCGATACGGACAACCTCATGAGTCCCGGCCTCTCGCGCCAATGCACTGGCCACCTGCCCCGTCGAACCGATCACCAGAATCTTCATGGCTTGTACTCGAACAGCTTTGGCATCTCTGCCAGTTTTGGTGCATCGCGATCCTTCGCAGACACCACCGCAGTCGCTGTATCAAACGGCCAGCGAATGCCAATCGCAGGGTCATTCCAGAAAATACCGCCATCGTGCTCGGCGGAATACGGATTATCGACCTTGTAGGCGATTTCGCTTTCCAGCTCGATCGTGGCAAATCCGTGCGCAAAGCCGCGAGGCACCCAGAGCTGCAATCCGTTTTCCTCTGTCAGGCTCGCCCCGGCCCATTGCCCGAAGGTCGGTGAACCATGCCGGATATCGACAATCACATCATAAATGGCACCGCGCGGGCACCTTACGAGCTTGGCTTGCGCCATCGGTGGAGCCTGAAAATGAAGGCCGCGCACAGTGCCCGCAGCTCTGGATCGCGAGGCATTATCCTGTACGAACCCGGTTTTGACGCCAGTAAGAAACTGAAACCGTTGTGCGTTCCAGACCTCTTCGAACCAGCCTCTCTCATCGTCGAACCGCCGGGGCTCGATCAGAAACGCATCCTCGAAGGGTCCGAAACGTTCAAATTCTGGCAAATGGAGGCTCCTGCTGGCAAACAACGGGATATATACTATCTGCGTGTCTAGAGCAGCAAAGCCTTGTCATCAGGGCTTCACCTTGCGACAAGGCTGGCCAATCCGGAATTCATTATTACAGCGCAGGTGTCCATTATGAAGGTGATCGTTCTCGGTGGCGACGGTTTTTGCGGTTGGCCAACCGCCCTCCACCTTTCCAATCTCGGCCATGATGTGGTCATTGTCGACAATCTGTCGCGCCGCAAGATCGACATCGAGCTGGAAGTCGACAGTCTGACACCGATCCAGCCCATGAGTGTTCGTCTCGCCGCCTGGAAAGAGGTTTCGGGAAAGGATATCCGCTTTGTCGATCTGAATGTTGGCAAGGATTATCAGGAACTGCTCGACCTCATCCTCAAAGAAAAGCCCGACTCCATTGTTCATTTTGCCGAACAGCGTGCCGCGCCCTATTCGATGAAATCGGCCAGACACAAGCGTTACACGGTCGACAATAATCTGAACGCCACCAATGATGTTCTCGCCGCTATAGTCGAGTCCGGCCTCGACATCCATCTCGTCCATCTCGGCACGATGGGAGTTTACGGGTACGGCACAGCCGGCATGAAGATTCCCGAAGGCTATCTCAATGTGAAGATTGAAACGCCACAGGGCCTGATCGACACCGAAATCCTCTACCCGGCCAATCCGGGGTCCATCTATCACATGACGAAGACGCAGGATGCGCTCTTCTTCCACTTCTACAACAAGAATGACGGGCTCAAGATTACGGACCTTCATCAGGGGATCGTGTGGGGAACACAGACCGAGGAGACCCGCAAGGACGAGCGGCTGATCAACCGCTTCGACTATGATGGCGACTATGGAACCGTGCTGAACCGCTTCCTGATGCAGGCTGCGATCGGACACCCGCTGACCGTTCATGGCACGGGTGGCCAGACCCGCGCCTTCATCCATATCCAGGACACTGTGCATTGCATTGAGCTGGCACTGAAAAACCGTCCGAAAACCGGTGATAGGGTGCACATCATGAACCAGATGACCGAAACGCACCGGGTCCGAGAGCTGGCCGACATGATCGCCAATCTGACCGGTGCAGAGATTGCCAATCTGCCCAATCCCCGCAATGAAGCCGACGAGAACGACCTTCATGTGGAGAATGCCACTTTCCTGAAACTCGGCCTCAATCCGATCACGCTGGAAGCCGGGTTGATGGACGAAGTCACGGGAATTGCACGTAAATACAAGGATCGCTGCGATCTGTCGAAAGTGCCGTCCGTTTCCTACTGGAACAAGGACCGCGAAGCCGCGCAGAAAGACGCCAAGCTGAAAGCGGTATCCTAAAGCGCACCCTGACGCGGCCAGCCCGGATCATTCGGGCTGCCATGCCCGCGCTCGGGATAGCAGAAGGCAATCGCCGCTTCTGTTTGCGTGCCCGTGGGACTGAGGCCGCAAAAATCGATCAGCTGTTCGACAAAGCGCTCCGGCCTGACCAGTGATTTTTCATAGCTGACGAGTGCAGCGGGAAGCGTGCAACGCTCCAGATAATTGCGGCAAAGCTGATAGAGCGTCAGCGTTTCTTCCATTGCCGTCAGAAGCGGTTTCTGCGTCAGTAAATGCACCCGCTCTGCCGCCGCCTGCGGATCCCGGAAAACACATATCAGCCGGGGTGCAGGCAGCAAATCCTGCACCTGCCCCGCATAGAGCACGCCGTGCGGATCCTTCCAGCCCCAGGCCGTGCCGGCTGCTGCCCGCCCTTCGATCAGCGGCCGCATCCGTGACAGGGCCGTCCGGAAAGCTCCGCTGTGCGGATCCGCCAATTCCGTAACACTGCCCCGGGCTTCCTGAATATCAAGATCCTCATTATTCCCGACACCTTGCCGCGCGCCCATATCGGCACCCAGAATCCGCAGGGTCCCTGCCACCATTGATGTGCCGCCACGCGGCGCTCCGAAAACGAAAATGCCCCGGCCTTCCCCTTCCGGCGGCCCGGTCAACACATGTAGCGGTTCGGAACGTTCATACATAGTGCATCATTCCGTCAGCCATGCCGAGAGGCGGGTGAGAAAACCGATACACGCCTCCAGCTGGCTCAGCTCCACGAATTCGTCAGCTTTGTGCGCCTGCTCGATATAGCCAGGGCCGCACACCACAGTCGACAGGCCTGCTGTCTGGAATAATCCGGCTTCGGTTCCGAACGCCACAAAGCGCCGGGCATTATCACCTGTCAAACGGCGTGCCAGCTCTTCAGCCGCGCCGTTCTCTTCGGGCCGGAGCGGCGGCGCATCCGATCGCTGGATTACATCGACCCGGGCGCCGAGCGCATAACGCCGCATCCGGGCTTGCACCTCGGCCGCTTTCTCCCGCAAGGCCTCGCCAGCGGCGCGGGCATCATCCCACGGGGCAGGCCGCATAAGACTTTCAAACCAGGCCTTGCGGGCCAGGATGTTTGTTGCCGTCCCGCCTTCCATCTGACCGATCGTGATCGTGCCATAGGGCGGGTCAAACGGGCTCTCTGCCGGAGCCGCTTGCCGCCAGGTTTCGGCCTGATCGACCAGATATTGCATCAGCGGGACAGCATGTGTGACAGCGCAAGCCCCGTCCTCGACCTTGGAGGAATGTGCTTCCAGGCCCTCGATTTCCACGCGCACCGAATAAAGGCCCTTATGCCCGGTCACCACTTTCATACCGGTCGGTTCGCCGATAATGGCAATCGCGGGCTGCGGGCCGTTCGCGGTCATTTCACGGATCATGTCCGGCGCGCCCAGGCACCCGACTTCTTCATCATAGGAAAACGCGAAATGGACCGGGCGCTTCAACGCCTGGCGCGCATAATCCTGCGCCAGAACCAGGCAGCAGGCGATAAAGCCCTTCATGTCGCACGTACCGCGTCCGTACAGACGGCCATCGGCCTCGGTCATCACAAAGGGGTCGGTAGACCAATCCTGCCCATCGACGGGAACGACATCGGTATGGCCGGACAGGACCACGCCACCATCCACCTCTGGCCCGAGCACGGCATGCAGATTGGCTTTTGTGCCGGAGGCATCCACCGTCCGGTGGCAAACCGCACCGAGGGCTGAGAGGCGGGCCTCGATATAGTCGATGAGTTTCAGATTGCTGTCACGGGAGACGGTCGCGATCCCGATCAGATCAGCCAGGCAGGCCTTAACGGAGTCAAGAGTGTGAGTGGTCACGAAAGTCCATCCTTCAGGGTCCATCTCCCTAGCCCGCCCTTAAGGTTCGGGAAACCCTTTCTTTCCACGTGATTTTAAGACGTTTCAGGCACTTTCCGCTCAGGAATGGTGAATAAAGGCCTGTGACAATGAGCGGAATTATTTCGAAATTCGCACACTTCCTCCGGTCGTCCGGCGGCAATGTCGCTACGGTTTTCGCAATCGCCCTGATGCCGATTTCCGTTATGGGCGGCGGTGCGGTCGATTTTGCACAGGCCATGAATGCCCGCGGACGGCTCGCCGAAGCGCTGGATGCCGCTGCGCTTGCCGTCGGCTCACAACCCAACCTGTCCCGCGGTCAGGCCGAACAGATGGCGCTTGACTATATTGAGGCCAACTATCCGGCGCGCGAAATCGGCAGCGTGCACTCGATCTCGGTGAGCATTGATGACGACAATGGCATCGTGCAGATTTCAGGTCAGTCTCGGGTCGAGACCACACTCCTCGGCATCATGGGCATGGACTATATCAATGTGGACTGGACCAGCGAGGTCCGCCGCGCCCAGCAGAATCTCGAACTCGTCATGGTGCTCGACAATACCGGATCCATGGGTGGCTCCAAAATCCGGTCCCTGCGGGATGCTGCCGCCCTTCTCACCGACATCCTGTTTGACGGCGCGCAGGAGCCCGACGATGTCCGGATCGGACTGGTACCCTTTGCCGCCACAGTGAATGTCGGAACACAATTCGAGCGCGCCTGGTGGCTGGATCCCGATGCCGAAAGCCCGCTGCATGCGCAATGGGCGGGTGGCGCACAGGAAATCGAAACCTGTACGGAAAGCGGTGGCCGGGGACGAGGACGGGGCCGGGGGCGGGGCGGCCGTCAGACTTGCACAACAGAAACCGTCGTGCCCAATGCGTGGGAATTTTTTGATCAGTTGCGCAATACCAGCTGGGCAGGGTGTGTCGAAGCGCGGGCTGTGCCCCTGGACATCGAGGACGTACCGCCCAGCCGGGCCAATCCGGAAACCCTGTTCCTGCCCTTTTTTGCGCCGGACGAGCCGGACAATGGCAATTTCTACAATAGTTACCTCAACGATGGGATCGGAAATGCCGGCCTGTTTGAGCGGCTCAGGAACTTTATCAAATACGACAATGGCCGCCCGTCCCGCGGCGGGCCCAATGATGGCTGTACCACGACACCGGTCACGCCGATGACCAATGACCGCCGCACGGTGGAGAATGCCATTTCCGCGATGGGCGCAAGCGGAAACACCAATATTCCCAACGGCATTGGCTGGGGTATCCGCCTGATTTCACCGCAGGAACCGTTTACCGAAGGCACCGCCTATGACGATCGCGAAACCATCAAGGCGATGGTGATCCTGACCGATGGCGACAATGTCCTCAGCGGGCACAATTCCGCACTCATGTCGCGATATAATGCCTATGGCTACATTGCTGATGGCCGGTTGGGCATCCGCACCTCGTCGAGCAACCGCCTGTCGGATGCGCTGGATGAACGCACCCTGGCAGCCTGCCAATATGCTCGCGATCAGGGTATCCGCATTTACACGATTACATTCCAGGTGCGGAATACCGCGACGCAGAACATGATGCGCGATTGTGCGTCTCACCCCAGCCTCTATTTCGACAGCCCGTCGAATGAAGCGCTTGAAGATGCCTTCGAGGTGATCGCCGGCGACCTCGCTAACCTGCGGATTTCGCGCTAAATCAGAGACGATATGGCGACCGATTTTTAACCCCGCGCACAGGAAGTCCGTGCGCGGGGTTTTAATTTGCGGATTCCTGTTTCCCGTTGAAACAGGGATGACCTGCAATGCAGCTTTCAGGGCTCAGGACGTTTGGCCGTGATGCAGGCGGCAATGTCGCCATGCTGTTTTCGCTCATGCTCGTGCCGATCGTCGTGATGGGGGGCGGAGCGGTGGACTTCAATCAGGCAATGAATGCCCGGGCGCGCCTTGCAGAATCCCTGGACGCAGCCGCACTCGCTGTCGGGTCCTCACCCAGCCTGTTGCCGCAGGATGCTGTGTCGCTGGCACAGGCGATCGTCGCGGCCAATTACCCTTCCTACGAGATCGGTGATCTTGGACCCGTCAATGTCGAGATCGATGACACCAATAATATCGTCATTCTCTCCGGCACATCGCGGGTTCAGACGGCGTTTCTCGGGCTGATCGGCATTGATCATCTGACCGTCGACTGGGTGACGGAAGTCCGCCGCGCCCGCACGGCGCTCGAGCTCGTCATGGTGCTCGACAATACCGGTTCCATGTCGGGCTCGAAGATCAGCGCCCTGCGCGATGCCGCCCTGATGCTCACCGACATCCTGCACGACAATGCCGATGATCCGGACATGCTCGAGATCGGCCTCGTGCCTTTCTCATCGACTGTGAATGTCGGCCGCCAATTTGAGCGGGCCTGGTGGCTGGACCCGGACGGGATCGCGCCGAACCACTCCAACAATTTCTATCCGGACTTCAATCGCTGGGACGTGATTGATTCCATGCAGTATGAAAGCTGGGATGGTTGCGTGGAAGCACGCGATATTCCACTGGATATCGAGGATGTTCCGCCATCGCCCGGGGATCCGGATACACTTTTCCTGCCCTATTTTGCCCCGGACGAACCCAGCTATTATTCGGGTTACAGCAACAGTTACATGTCGGACGGGACGGGCAGTTCAAACCAGCTTTTCCGCCTGATGAACTCCTATAAATATGCAGGTGTGAATCCATCCGGGGCGGCATCCAACTGGGGCTGCACGGCCCGTCCGATCACACCGCTGACCCGGAGCCGATCGGTGATTGATAACGCCATTGGCGACATGATCGCCAGTGGCACCACGAATATCCCGATCGGCATCAGCTGGGGCGTCCGCGTACTTTCTCCGCAAGAACCCTTTACCGAGGGAAATGCCTATGATGATGACGAGAATATCAAGGCCATGGTGATCCTCACCGACGGCGAGAATGTCATCAACGGACGCGGCAACATCAATTACTCGGATTATTCCGGCTACGGCTATATCCGCGAGGGACGGCTTGGTCTCATCACGTCCAGCTCGTGGGCTCTCGGCAATGCCCTGGACGAGCGAACGGCCGCAGCCTGCGCCTATGCCCGGGAACAGGGCATCCGCGTGTATACCATCACCTTCCAGGTCAGCTCGGCTTCGACGCGGGACATGATGCGCGATTGCGCCTCCCATCCCAGCCTCTATTTCGACAGCCCGTCAAATGACGCCTTGCGCGATGCTTTCGAGCTGATCGCAGGCGATCTCGTCAATCTGCGTCTGTCGCGTTAATCGCCACAGTTGCCGTCTTCGCGGCCCGGCAAGCAGATCAGTTCCATCCGGAAATACAAAGTCTGTTCCGGACCGATCGGGCCGCCGGGCGTTCCACGCGCGCCGTAGCCGAGCTCGGCCGGTATGAAGAGCTCCCACTCCTCACCGGTCCGCATCAGGCCCAATGCCTCGACCCAGCCGCGGATCAGCCGGTCCGATGGAAATTCAGCCGGCGCGCCGCGGGAATAGGACGAGTCAAACTCTTCGCCATCAATGCTCGTGCCTTGATAATGAACACGGACGATTTCGCCGCCGTCCGGAGTCAGCCCCTCCTCACCGGCGGCCCGCAGGATACGGAATTGCAGGCCTGATGGCAGCGCATAGACGCATGGCTGAAAACTCATCTGTTCAAGATAAAGCGCGCCTTCCAGCTGATTGCGCTCGGCCTGGCTGGGAGTCCCCTCGAATTGAGGACGCCCGATGTCTGGCATATCCATGCCTTCAAAATCAGCCGGATCACATTGGCGTGCCGCCGCCACAATCGACGCAGGGTCAGAGGGATCCGATGGCACAGGAGGTTCGGATGGCGCGCTTGTGCAAGCGGTCAGCATGGCAAGCGATACGAGGGCAGCAAAACGCATGACGGACTCCGGAGACAGTCTTGATGTCTATTTGGGTGGCCATCGCATCCTATTCGGCACGATCGGTCAATGCCTCTGACATCGCCGTCAGGACCAGTGGCCAGTTCTGCTGGAAATAGGCATAGGCCTCGTCCCATTCGCCGCCCTCGCCCCATCCGGTATGCGTGAGGGTCACAGACGTCAGGGTGTCAGACACCGGCATGATTTCGATGGTCAGTGGCGTCAGATGCGGCCGCACCTCCGGCATGTAAGGGGGCATGGCCCATGTAATGGTCAGCATCCGGTTTTCCTGGAATCCCAGCACGCTTGTCCCTTCCGAACCCCGCTGACCTTCCGGTGCATCGGGCAGGAAATAGACTTCATAATCGCCACCGGGCCGCAGATCGATTCTGGCAGCCGGGGCAAAGAAGGCCAGGCCCTCCTCTGTCGTCCACATCTCCCAGATTTCTGCCGGCGTCGCCTCCACCTCGACAGACGCCACAATCATCCGGTTTGTGGCGAGCGCCGGCGCAGAGAACAGCGCTCCCGACAGGATTATGAAAACCAGAACCCGAAACATCCAGATCTCCCGCGAAATAGCGATACGCGCGATACTACGACATCCTCGTGGTAACCGCGATGCATATCTCTGTGACAGTCCTACAAAGCAAGCTATTCAGCCGAAGCCGGAAGGATGGTCACGCGGTAAGCCGTCTCATCAACCAGATAGGTGCGCGCAGCGGTCACAATCTCTTCCAAAGTGATATCCGAATAGTCGTCAGTAATCGTCCGGATGCGGTCAAGCCGTTCGGGATATTCGAATGATTGAGACAACCAGCCCAGCCATGCCGGATTGCTCTCGAACGCGTTCTGGATCTGCTCCAGAAGCGGCCGTCTCGCGCGCAAGAGCTCGTCATCCGTAATTTCGCCATTGGCCATATCAGCTGCGATCTGCCCGATCGCCTCATAGACCGGATCGATATTCTCCACCCGGATATCGGCACCCACATAGAGATAGCCATACTCGGGATGATGGAAACTTTCGACATTCGATGACGAGGCCGAATAGGTGAAGGCCTCCCCTTCGCGCAATCGCTCCGTCAGTTTGAGCGCCATGACCGCACGCATCAGACGGATCACCCGTGATGTACGGATGTCACTGTCATCCGTGGTGGGCCAGTAGACATTGACCAGCGCCTGATCATCCCCGCCATTATGGGTAAGGCGGATCGGATCATCGGTAGGCTCCGGGAACTCCAGAATGCGGTTTTCCGGATAATCCGGCCAGTCATCGGCCCGTGCCGGCAAGGCACCGATCGTACCCGCAATCGCATCAATAACAGCTTGTTCTTCAAAATCGCCAACGACAGTGATCTCGATCGGCGCATTTTGCAGCGCCGGCGTCAGAAAGGCACGGACATCGTCCAGATCGACGGCACCGGTTTCTGCCTCTGTCGGAAAACCATAGCGCGGATCGCCAGAACGCAGCATACGGGCAACATCCCGGGAGCGTATCCCCGCAGGGGTGGAACCCAGATTACGGCGCAGCTCCGGCAATGACGCCTGGAATTGCGCAAGGCTTTCCGGCCGGTAGCCCGGCGCTGTCATATAGGCCGCCAAGAGCTGGAATTGCAGGCCGAGATCAGCCGGTGTCGTAGTTGCCGACATCGTGAAAGAGCCGGCTCCCACGCCGAATCCGCCTCCGACATTGCGGCCGGCCAGAATACGGGACAGGTCGTCAAAGGAATGCGCTTCCAGGCCACCGGATGTGAACACGCTACTGGCAACGGTATCCACAACCGCCACCTCACGGGGTTCGATATCGCCCCGGCCGAAAGTCATGTTGATCCGGATGACATCATTTTCGAAGTCGGTTGGCTTGAGTGAGACCCGTACACCATTTTCGAAGACCAGACGTGTAACGCCCAGATCCGCGATTTCGGTCCGCGCGGCAATTTCACCCGGAGCGCCAAAATCCTCATACGCCCAGGCTGCCAGTTCCGCCTCTTCCATCGCTTCGACGTCTGTCTGTGCGCTCTCATTCCAGACTGCGGCAATGCGCGCTTCGGCATCATCAATCTCGAGCGAAGTCGCCAGGAAAACCAGCGGCCCGTTTCCGGCCCATTGCTCACGGAAGGCCGCATTAACGGCTTCAAGCATGATGTTGTCTTCCAAACCATTATACCGTGCCAGCGTATCGGCAGGGTGGCTGAAGACCTGATTGTACCGCCAGGAGCCCCACAGAGCATCCGAAAGCGAGGATGAGGCACGTGTGCCGGCCTGTTCCGCCGCGGTTTCGAGGGCCGTCCGCAGATTGGTGAGCTGCTCGTCCAGCTCCGCTTGGGTGAAGCCGTGTTCCAGCGCCCGGCGCAATTCCTGCTCGACGAGGGCGAGACCTTCTTCCCAGCGGTCCGGCTGGGCAACGGCCAGGATATTGGCTCGCGCCGCAAAACCGTACTCATCTGTTGAATAGCCGGCACCGCCCTGAAGCAGCGGCGATGTGCCGGTATTGATAATCGTTGAAAAGCGGCGCGACACGATCGACGTCGCCAGCGAATCCAGGAGCCCGTCAAAGCGGCTCGCGACCGTATCGGCTTCAATTGTGTCGGGCTGTACGGATTCCACCGTCAAAACTGTGAAAAATTCAGGATCGTGGAAATATCCGGTTTCGAACCCGCGGTCTGTATCAACAACCCCGGCCAGAGGAGGTGCTTGCTCCGATTCCGATGGTGACCAGTCAGCAAAGGTTTCCGCGATCTCGGCTTCAACCCGGTCGGCATCAATGTCACCGACGATAACCAGCATCGCACGGTCAGGCGTGTAATAGGCGTCATAATAGCGCGTAAAGGCTTCGCGCGGCGCTGTCCGGATGACCTCCGGAATGCCGATGGCATCTCGCCGGGCCACCAGGGAATCAGGATAGCGAAACTCCATAAGCGCATTACTCCAGCGCCGGACAGGCGTATTCCGGACCCTCTCTTCGGACAGGATGATATCGCGCTCCCGGTCAATCGCTTCGATATCCAGCGACATGTTCGACGCCGTCTCGCGCATGATAAACAGGCCGGTATCGACCGTTTCGTCATCGACCTCCGGCATGTCCAGCTGATAGACGACATATTCGCGATTGGTTCCTGCATTGGTGTCAGGGCCGAATTGCAGGCCATAGCGCTCCAGCAAGGCGACCATTTCGCCTTCAGGCACGTTCAGGGTGCCGTTGAAAGCCATGTGTTCGATGAAGTGGGCAAGCCCGCGCTGATCATCTTCCTCGACCATGGAGCCGGCATTGAACGCCAAACGGATCGAAGCAGTATCCGGAGGCGTATCATTCACCATGATCGCGTAACGCAATCCATTCTCCAGCTGGCCATACCGGACGCCGGGGTCCGCTGGAATATCGCTTCTGTCCTGCGCAAAACCGTCGCCCTGCAATGCGGAAGCAGCCACTGCAGGCATCACCGCCATCGCCAGTCCGGCAATAACCGCAATTGCCGGACGGCGCAGCACGCGAATATCTGGGAACATGTTATATCCTTCCGGAAAATTGCCTTTGGGCCGGACCCTACAGGCCCCGCCGCATTTCACTTAATAAAATATACGTCAGAATACCGCTCAGCCTAGTCGGTCGCGAGAACCGTTTCGATCGGATCATGTTCGGCGACAAAATGCCCCGGCGATACTTCCTGAAGCTGTGGCCGGTATTGCTCGGCATCCGGATCGTCAACAAGCCGCGATTTGAGGAAACGCAATTGCGCCCTCGGGTCCATCGGTGACGGCAAATCTCCCTCCAGCTTCAACCGCTTCCGGGATTTTTCAACATCGGGATCGGGAATGGGGACAGCCGAAATCAGCGCCTGTGTATAGGGGTGGCGGGCATCATCATAGATCGCCTTGCGGTCGGCCAGCTCCACCACGCGCCCCAGATAGAGCACCATGACCCGGTGCGAGACTTCGCGCACAACCGACAGGTCGTGGGAGATGAAAATCATCGACAGATCCATCTCTTTCTGGAGATCAATCAGCAATTTGATAATCTGCGCCTGGATGGACACATCCAGAGCAGAGACAGCTTCATCACAGATCACCAGTTTCGGACTCAGGATCATGGCGCGGGCAATGCCGACGCGCTGGTTCTGGCCACCGGACAATTCGTGAGGGTAGCGATTGATCATATCCGGATCGAGCCCAACCTTTTCCATCATGTTCCGGACCCGGTCCTGCCGTTGTGACCGGCTCAGCTGACGCTCATAGGTCAGCAGCGGCTCCGCAATCGACGATCCAACTGTCATGCGCGGGTCCAGCGACGCCAGTGGATCCTGAAAAACAATCTGGAGGTCGCGGCGGGTTTTCCGCAGTTTGTTCTTGCTGATCGACGTCAGATTTTTGCCCAGCCAAGACACCGTTCCGGAAGTCGCCGGAACAAGTTGGAGCACAGCGCGCGCCAGAGTTGATTTTCCGCAACCGGATTCACCCACCACACCCAGCGTCTCCCCCTTGCGCAAATCGAAACTGACGCCATCAACGGCTTTCAAAGGCTTGCGTTTCGGGATCAAACCGCCACCGACATTGATCGGGAAGTGGACCTTCACATCATCCACTTCCAGCATCGGGGCGGCACCGGCGGTCTCTTCATAAGTGGGCAAGGCCACATGGCCGAGCTTGTCGGGCTGATCGATACGCGGCATCGCATCCAGCAGCATGCGCGTATAGCCATTCCCGGGATTGTGGAAAATCTGGTCCACAGAGCCGCTTTCGACATAAACTCCGTGCCGCATCACTTCGACGCGGTCCGCCATACGCGCCACCACGCCCATATCATGGGTGATGAGCGCGATAGCGGCACCGGTTTCACGCTTCAGATCATCCATGATGTCCAGCACCTGGGCCTGTACGGTCACATCCAGGGCCGTTGTCGGCTCGTCGGCAATCAACAGGTCTGGCTCGCACAGCATCGACATGGCGATCATCACACGCTGCCGCATGCCGCCCGACAGCTCATGCGGATACTGTTTCAGACGGCTCTTGGGCTCCGGTATACGCACACGTTCCAGCCAGTCCAGTGCCCGCTTGTCTGCAGCTGCGCCCTGAAGATTCATGTGTTTCTTGAGGACTTCACGCATCTGGTCGCCGACGCGCATATGCGGGGTCAGTGAAGTCAGAGGATCCTGGAAGATCATCGTCATCGACTTGCCGCGAATACGGTTGAGCTTGCCCGGACGTAGATTCAGGATTTCGGTACCGCGATACCGGATTGATCCGGTCGCGCGTCCATTGGAAGCCAACAAACCCATGGCGGACAGAAAGGTCTGGCTTTTGCCAGACCCTGACTCGCCCACAACTGCCAGACATTCGCCGGGATTGATATGGAGATTGATACCCTTGACGGCTTCGACCGCGCCATCCGGCGTTGAAAACGTCACCGCCAGATCCTCTACCGAGAGAATGGGGCCGGAATCTGTGCTGGGCTGCTGCGTCACGAGGGAACATCCTTGGTTATGCCAACGGTGCGAGGATAAAGCCCGCGACCATTTTGGCCAGCATTCACATCAGGCCGGTAACAGCAATGCGAAGAAGGTTACGAATTGGTGGGGATTACGTATCCTGTTCTGCGATTCGCCAGGGAAATGACAGATGAGCATTCGTCCAATCACCGCCGCGCTGGAATCTTTGTTCGAGACATCCCCGGATGCGGTGATAGTGACCGGCGCAAATCGTGAAGTTCTGGACATCAATCCGGCTTTTGTGAAACTGATGGGTTATTCCCGCGAGGAGCTCATCGGCCGGTCTGTAGAAACCTTCTATCCTGACAAGGCTGCGTTCGACCAGATATGGAAAGTCCGGGACGAGGCCTCCAGCCGCTTCATTTCAAAGCCATATATACAGTCCTACGCCCGCAAGGACGGCCGCGAAATCATCTGCGAGACCGTCGGCCTCCCCTTGCGCGATGAGAATGGTCGCATCACCGGCTTTATGGCGATCGTGCGGGACGTCACGCGCGAACAAATTCATCAAAGAGTCACATCGGAGGCGGATCGGATCTATCTGGATGCTCTGGAATCCAGCCGTGAGACCGCGTGGCGGCTTAATATTGCCGCCGGCGAAATTGAAGTCGCGGGACCGTTGGCGCGCTCGGTTTTCGGTGCGGCGGACGGAAAACTGACCATGAGCCTGGAGAAATGGAAAAGCCGCCTTACCGGCGATAGCCAACAATTTTGTGATGCCCTGATCGCGGACATACTCGCAAGTGGAGAGGGCCGGGCTGACCTCGTATTTCAATCGCTTGATGGATCAGAAGTGTTCGTTATCGACACGGGACGCCTCATCCGGCGGGATGCCAGCGGAAACCCCCTAATCGCAGCGGGCCTTTTGACGGATGTGTCACAGCACAAGGCGCTTGAATTCCGGCATGCAGAAACGGGGACATATCTGTCAGCGGCGCTGGAAGCGGCAGATCTCGGTGCCTGGCGTTTTGATCTCGTCAACAATGTTTGCCGGCTGAGCGGACCGCTGGCACGTCATGTGAGGCTCCGGACGCCCAATGAAGAGTTTACCGGTGCCTATTGGTGTTCGCTATTGCATCGCGAGGACGTCGGCAATGTTATCCGCAAGACAATCGATATGGCCGAAGGCCGGACAAATGAGGTCAATGTCGCCTATCGGCTGAAAGACAAGAATGGCGATTGGCGCTGGATCCGTTCAATTGGCGGCGTCACACGATATTCGGAAGATGGCCGGGGTCTGGTCGCCAACGGCATCATCAAGGACGAAACCGAGACGATCAGACTGCATGAACGGCTGGAAGCAGAGCGCAATCGCTTCGAGACCATTTTCAGAAACACACCGGCCATGCTGCACCAGATTGATTCCAACGGGATCGTGACAGATGTCAGCGCCTATTGGCTCAGCCATATGGGCTATACACGCGATGAGGTGATCGGCCGTCCATCTGTGGAATTCCTGACGGAAGAATCACGGATTTACGCCATGAATCATGCCCTTCCGGATTTTATGCTCAACGGCCGGGCCAAAGACGTCGCTCTGCAATATCGCAAAAAGAATGGCGAAGTGGTCGACGGATTGATGAATGCCTATCTCGAAACCCACCCGGAAACTGGCGAGCGTGTGGGCTATGGCGTTGTCACGGATGTTACCCAACTGCGCAAAGCCTATCGCGATCTGGAGCGCTCGAACCGGGAACTGGATCGCTTTGCGACGATCGCCTCTCATGATCTGCAAGAGCCTTTGAGGAAAATCACCGCTTTTGCAGGCATGCTCCGGAACCGCTATGCTGGACAGATGGATGCTGACGGGGTCAGGTGTCTGGAATTTCTGGCCGACGCCGCATCACGGATGCAAAAACTGATCGATGACCTTCTCGAATATTCCCAGCTGGAAATCCGTCCGGTCAAGCCGGAGCGGTTGTCACTGAGGTCCTTGATTGAAGAAATTGAAGCCCGGCTATCAACACGGATTTCACAAACAGAATCCAGGATTACCGTGACGGGTGAAGACGAGATATTTGCCGACCGCTTCCTGCTGACACAGATCCTGCAAAATCTTCTCTCAAACGCCATCAAATACCGGTCTCTTCAGGCACCTGAAATCAGCATCAAAATGGAGAGCACGACCGAAGGCTGGTCAATTTCGGTCACGGATAACGGGATTGGCTTCGACCCCAAATTTGCCACCCAGATCTTCGAACCATTCCGCCGGTTGCACCCGCGCGGTGAATATGAGGGTGCCGGGATCGGTCTGGCAGTTGTCCGTCAGGCTGTCGATCGGCAAAACGGCCGGATATCGGTGGATACCCGGCCGCAAGGCGGTTCGACCTTTACAGTATTCCTGCCGCACATTGCGGCCCGGAAACAGGTTGCCTAACGACTAACCGGTACAGGCGCTGGCAGGAATTGCGGAGCAATCTTGAGGTCTCTGGCCAGTTTCAGCTTGTTCATGATCAGCAGAGCCGTGCCATTATAATCGACAATCCGGTTCCATAGGCCCCGCTTGGGCAAGTGCAGGGCGCTACGCGGAAACTCATGGTGGTGCCCATGGAGCGCTTCACCGCCCGTCAGGAAGGCAAGCAAATAATCAAACCATTTCGGCGTATTCAGATGGCCGAATACATTGACGCCGAGCGTGGTCGCATGAAACTGGATGGCTCGGCCAATCACAAGAGATGCGTGAAGAATTGCGATAAGCACAAGCGGTCCGCCCAACATGAATGTAATCGCATACGCAGCTAGTGGCACCAGAAGGTGAGCGATCAGATATAGCCAAAGGAAGTGCTTGTCGTGGAACCGAACCACAGAGTAACGGTCCAGCCAACGCGCCGTCGGGCGCTCGAGATCCGCCTCGTCACGCCACATTAACCAGCCAACCCAGGCCCATAGCTTGCTCTCATGCGGGTTATGCGGATCGCCGGCACGGTCAGCCCAGTGATGATGCTGGGTATGATAATTCACCCAGTCCTTCATCCGGCCTTGCATCGCAATAATACAATTGACCATCACCATGATCTGCGCCGGCACGGCCAGTTGACCTGCGCGGTGTTGAAGGACCCTGTGAAGGGGCCCAATGCCCATATTGCAGATGAAGATGGCCATGCCTGTCGCGCCGATAGCCAGAGGGGCATACCACCAGTGCAGGGTCACACCTTCAAAAACGAGTCCGGTAATGATGGCGGTCAACAGCGCCAGAACACCAAGGGCCGGATAGATTATCGCCGAGAAAACACTGGCCCAGTCCAGCGTGCGCCAATTCTTCAAAATCGCTTCAGAGCGGGCAATGATGGAATCGTCAGGAGTCATTCATTTTACCTTCCGGACATTTCAGACACGATCGTCGATCTGGGTTTCAGGATGCCAAAATATGTGCGCTTTTCCCGATAATTGACAAGCTCAAATGGAACATCCGTAAACAAACAAATGTTAAATAATTCAACTTTTTGTTGCTTTTTTACGGCATTCAACCTTCACGCATTCGTCCGACGTCTGAACGAATGCGGTCGGAAAGCTCTACAGCACTGTGAGTCTGCGAAAATTCGATGAGGCTTTCAACATCCGGCCATGCATAGCGGCTTGCCGGATTCGGTCTGACTTTTTGCAGTCCATCCATCGCCGAAATGAGCTCCTCACCGGCGTCGATCAGGGATTCGCGGATTTTTTCGCCCGGGCGCAAACCCGTAACTTCAATTTCAATGTCGGATTCCGAGCCTGAAGGCGCGCATAATTCGATCAGGCGCTGTGCCATATCCATGATTTTGACCGGCTCTCCCATATCCAGCACATAAACTGCAGGGTCACCGCCATTCTTCGCCGCTTCAAGCGTGGCATGGAGGACCAGCTGAACGGCCTCCGGCACAGTCATGAAATACCGCTCCATATCCGGATGTGTAATCGTCACCGGACCGCCAGCCTCAATCTGGGATCGGAAAATCGGAACCACCGAACCATTTGAACCCAGCACATTGCCGAACCGCACGACGCCAAAGCGTGTTGGTCCTTCGGCTTCCTCAGCCATGGCGTGGACAATCGCCTCGGCAAGCCGCTTTGCAGCCCCCATTACATTAACTGGGCCAACGGCCTTGTCTGTCGAGATCAGTACCATTTGAGCAACACCGAACTCGCGGGCTGCGCGAGCGACATTTGCAGTACCAAGGACATTGGTTTCGACAGCCTGCCTCGGATGATCTTCCATCAACGAAACATGCTTGAGGGCGGCAGCATGAAAAATGACCTGTGGCCGGGTTGCGTCGATCACCTCTCGTATCGCCTCACCATCCCGTATATCGCGCAACAAAACGCGGCGTTTGACAGATGTAAAACGCTCGGAAATCTGCCGGTCGATATTAAAGAGCGGGGTCTCTGCGAAATCTAGCATCACAAGCTCGGAACAGCCCAGAGCCGCCGCCTGGCGGCAAAGCTCGGCGCCGATAGTGCCCCCCGCTCCTGTTACCATCACCCGCCTTCCGCGGAATCCGGTACGCAAGGGTTCAAGCGGCAGGGTGACCGGCGGGCGCGACAACAAGTCTTCCAGTTTCAGCTTGCGCAGCCTGACACGGCGATGGTCGCTCTCCGACAATTCGGCTGTACGCGGCAGGGTCAGGATTCGGAAGTCACGCTTGCGCAAACGCGCGATTGCCGCCCGGTCAATGCCCTTGAGCGAGGTCGGGGGCGCAGTGAACACCAATGCAATATCGCTTTCAGCGCCATCTGTCTGCGCATCGGCGATCGCTTCCAGGACTTTTGTGCTGCCCAGCACACGAATGCCTCTTATGCCCTGCCCGGAAAGGCTGTCTTCATCAAGGACAATGCCAACCGGCTCATAGCCAAAGTCAGCCCGGTCACTCACCTCGCGCAGCGTCGCTTCCACATCCGCAGGTGTCCCTATCAGAATCATGCGGGGCTTGCCGGCGTGGATGGGCTTGACCGGAAACGGCAGAAGCAATTCCGACAATCTTTGCTCCCGCGCCGCGCGTACAGCGGACCGGACCAGCATCATTCCGCCCGTCGCCAGCATCCAGGCAAAACCGTAAAACTCGCCAGACCCCATGGCCTGACGGAAAATCAGATAATTGATGGCCACCAGTCCCAGTGTTGCGAACAGGGCAACCTGGACAATCCTTAGCAGGTCGGGCGGGGACACATAACGCCATGAATGCCGGTAAACACGTGCCGGCAGTTGAGCAATGATGATCAGGGCGGCAAAAACCAGCCCGTTTGCCAGCCAGGCCCCGTAACCGCCAGAAGGCAGACTGCCGGGTGAGGCCAGAAACCAGCCGCCCGCAAATGCCCCGAGCGCAATCAGGACATCAATCAGCAACTTGGTTGTTATTGTCAGCAAAAGAGCCCCCGCTCCTCCAGCAGTTCAGAATGTGCAGCTTATACGGAAGCCGGGCCGTGTGTGGGTGAAATTTTGCAGTCGTCAGAACGGGTTCAGTGTGTAGCCATCCTGTTGCAAAAGCGCATGTGCCGTCATCGCCGAAAGCGACAGGGTGACTCCTGGCAGAAGATTTTCTGCCTCAACACCATAATGGGCCGCCGACTGGCCACAGACAAAAATCTCGACCCCGTGCCCGGTGAGTGCCGCGATAAGCGCTTCATTGATACCGGATTGCCCCCCGTCCACATCCGCAACATCGCGAACCGCACGCCCGTGTACGACAATGGCCAGCTCGATATTTTCGGGATCAAGACCGGCTCGCGCATGCATGTTCAGAAACCGCGCCGCGGATACGAGTGTCCGGTTCAATTCGCCGTTTTCAGCAGGCATTGCTGTATCGAACACCACACGTAATCGTGTATCGGCCGACAGGGCTTGTGCGCCGGGAATGTCGGCCACAGGTCCGAAATCCTCGATTGCCGGCCCGGTAGAAAACGCCTGCTGGGCTGAAGCGTCGGAAACGGAGAACATGATCAGACTGCCCGCGAGGCATATCAAGAGTTTGCCGGATATTTTCATTCGCCTGCCTCCCAGTCTCTGGCCACGGATCTTGATGCAAGCAGGAATAGTGCCGCCGCAGGAACAATCATTCCGGCAATCGCCATAATGGCATAACGTAAAGCCTGGTCACCGTAGGCTTCCCGGAAATAGTCACTGAGCGCTCCCACAGCCGGTGGCCCCATCCCCAACCCGATAATGTTGATGATGAATAATAGCACAGCGGGTGCCATGGCCCGCATCGAAGGCTTCACAAGGTTTTGCGCGACTGCCCAGACCGGACCATACCACATCGATCCCAGCGCGCTGGCGACACCCAGAAGCAGGAAAGCCATCCAGTTGGGCGGGATGGAGAGCGAAACAAAATAGAGTGGCAATGAAATCAGCAGGGCCGTACCCGGGATGGCCGTATAAGCCCCCAGCCATTTTCCTGAAAACCTGTCTGTCAGATATCCCCCTGCCAGCGTGCCGATGAACCCGCCACCGCCGATAACAAAGGAATAGGGAATTGCTGCGTTCGCCAGCGCATCCTGCGGAGCCACGCCGGCCGCCAGCGAGATGCGTATGAAATAGCTCAACAGCCATGGAAAGAGGCCATAGCCCACGAGCGACGCAATGGCGGCAGCGAAAGCAAGGTACCAGAAAGACGGCTTTTTCGAGAGCGCCCGGACAACATCTCCCAGCGAGGACTGGCTGCCATCCTGCGCGGCACCGTCGAAGCGGCCTCGCGGAGGTTCCTTGACAGTCAACTTCAAAATGATGGCGAGGATAACGCCCGGAATGCCAATCAGAAGAAAGGGAACACGCCAGGCAACATCTGCGCCGATGACCGCAAGATATTCAGGCGCGCCATGGGCTTCGTAATGATCGGCCACCCAGCGGTAAAGGATTGCTGTAATGAGAATGCCCAGCACCGATCCGATAGGAATGCCCAGCGAATAGACAGAGAGTGCACCGGCGCGTTTGCGAGGCGGTACATAGTCAGAAATGAGCGAGTGAGCGGGCGGTGAACACCCGGCTTCACCGATCCCGACACCGACCCGCATCAGGAACAGCATGAGATAGGAGTTCACCAGTCCGAACAACGCGGTAAACGCGCTCCAGACCGCCAGCGATATGGAGATGATCGACACCCGGTTCCAACGGTCCGCCAGAAAAGCAATCGGCAAGCCCAACACGGCATAGAGCAGAGCAAAAGCCGGACCGGTCAGCAGACCCAGCTGCAAATCGGAAAGCCCGAAATAAGCCTTGATCGGCTCCTGCATGACCGCCACGATCTGGCGATCAATAAAGTTGAAAGTGTAGACCACAAACAGGGCCAGAATGACATATCGGGCATAGCCCGGGCTTTGCAGGCGCACAGCGCCAGCCACAGCTTGATCGGTCATGAACGCTCCCCTTTGCCCGCCCCTTTCCGGGGCGGGGCTTTAACGATCACATTAAAGCAAGCGGCAAGCCTGGCAATCGACTCCGCACTGTGGACAAACCAGAAAGATTCAAGCCGGAATTTGTCCGGAATTCACCAGTTCAGGAACGGGTCATAAAGCAAGAAGCCTCACTATTAGAACCATATCCTATTGATTTATATAATATTATAATCGGATCTGCCATTGTCACAAAAATCCACTTTTAGTCCGTATTCAAATCGTTTACAAATATATGACAAACCGGTGACACAAACATAACGGTTCCGACATAATCAGGGGAGGCCCGAAATGAAAAAGACAATCCTCGCAATCGCCACCGCAGGCTTACTGGCCGCTCCGGCTTTCGGCGCAGGCGAAATATTCCAGTTTGCGGCTAACGCCTCTGACCTCGAAAACACACAGAGTGTCGCGCAATTGTATGAGCGGCTGGACACTGCGGTTCTTGACTATTGCGCCGATCTTGTGGACGCGCCGCAACTGGAAACCTGCCACATTCAGGTCCTTGCAGCCGTTGTAGAGCAATTCGACAACCCGGCACTTGCGGCCGTGCATGAGCGGGCAACAGCCTCGGTTGGCAGCGTCGAGCTGGCAGCCCGGGATGACGGTGTCTGATCAACACCGTTATAGCGCAGAGTAGCGGCGGCGGGGTCTGAATGACCCCCGTCCTGCGGGATCAGGCCTTGCCGGCCGCTACCATTTTTGAAACACCCGGACATCGTGCCGGGTGTTTTCATTTTCGCGATCCAGTTACAGCGTGAAAAAGACATACCGGACGTATCGCCGCCAGAACGCCTGAATTGATCGAAGTTGGCAGAGATCAACAAATTCCCGCCACACATTATAACTACGAGCCGGAAGTATTCTTGCGGGGCTGCGCCTTGTAGGCTGGAAAAGCTTGAAAAGAGTCACTTGGCTGGACTGATATGCGAATATTGAGACTCGTACTGACAATTCTTGTGGCGTTGGCACCTCCCGTTTTCAGCGAGGAGCCGCTGGCACGTCTGCAAGGCATCGGCGATGCAGCGCTTGAGGAAAGAATCTATGAAATCCTCGGCACGTCAAAAGCGCCTCCGAGCAACGAAATTGCGATCCGGAGAGAGCTGCGCACAGCTCAGGATCGGGCTTCCCGCTTCCTTCGGGCGCAGGGATATTACGCCGCCGAGATTATGGGTGAGGTGGATGAGACAGGCCTGCCTTTGCTCCGCATTACCACAGGAGCACAATTTGCACTGGATGATATATCGGTCGAAACCGGTTCGGGCGCTGCCAACGCCATTGCCCGCAATGCCATTGAGCGCCCCGCAGACAATGCACTGACCGCCGAATGGGTGCTGGGAGCAGAGGCAGCGGCCCGGGCAGCTCTGGAAAATGAAGGCTGGCCTGAAGCCGAAGCACTGCCCCGTGATGTTGTGGTTGATCATGCGCGGCAGGTGGGGGATGTGCGCTATCACTTCCGCACCGGACCCTTCACCCGTTATGGAAATGTCCAGCTTCAGACCCGGGGTTGGCGTCCCGCCTTCGTCCAAAGGCTGGCCACGTTCGAATCTGGCACCCCCGCCCGCCTGTCCGGGCTTAATGCGTTCGAGAGCCGCCTTGAGGGACTCACCAGCGTACGCAGCGCCCTTGTCAGTCTCGGCCCGCCGGAGAACGGAGATGACATTCGAGTGGTGAATGTCGCACTCACACCGGCGCCACGCCATGCTATTGAAGCCACAATACGCCTGTCGACGACCGAAGGCGCAGGAATCGGCGCCTCCTGGTCGCGGCGAAACCTGTTTGGCGGAGACGAAACCCTAAGCTTCACTGGCGAACTTGCGACGCTCGTTCAGTCAATTGAGGCTGAATTGTCCATACCATATTGGCGGCGGATTGATCAGCGGCTGGCACTGAGCACCGGGCTTAAATCTGAAGACACGGACGCATTCCAGCAGAATGAATTCATCGCCGGAGTCACGCTTTTCCGGGAGCTGAATGAATATCTCGATTTGCGCCTGGGGGCGCTCGCTGACATTTCCCGTGTGACAGATGCCTCGGGCGAGCGGGATATCAATTCCCTGCGGTTGTCTTCCGCACTTGCTTTCGACCAGCGGGATAACCCGCTTGATCCGCAGTCCGGTGTCCAGGCAGCCTTGATCGTCAATCCTGGATACAGTTTTGGCGATGCAGAAGCCGCTTATTTCCAGACAGAAATCCGCACCAGTACTTATTACCCTTTATCGCGCCACTTAACCGCTGCAGCGCGCATCCGCCTTGGTTCAATCATCGGGGCATCGGCTACCGACATTGCAGCAGACCAGCGCTTTTATGCAGGCGGGGGCGGTTCTGCGCGTGGGTTTGAATATCAAACACTGTCGCCACTCGGCCCTGATGGCGCACCTGCTGGGGGGCTTTCGGTGACCGAACTGAATACTGAATTGCGCTGGCGCGGCGAAGGCAGGTGGGGTGCAGTCGCTTTTGTTGATACAGCTTTCGCAGGCGCAAACCAGGCACCCGAATTTGATAATCTGCGCACCGGAATCGGCCTCGGCCTTCGCTATTATTTCGACTTCGCCCCGGTTCGTTTCGATCTGGCAACACCGCTGGACCGCCGCTCCGGTGAAGATCCTGTCCACGTCTATATCAGTATCGGGCAAGCCTTTTGACCCTTTCAGACCGCCCCTTGCTGAAACGCTGGCTGATCCGTTCCCTGATAGCGCTGGGAGTAGTGCTCACCCTCCTGCTGGGTCTGATCTGGGCTGCCTCCGGACCGGCGGGCCGCTGGGCGGTGATGCATTTTGCCGATGAACGCGATTTGCCCCGCGGACTGGTGCTCGATATCGAGGGCTTGAGCGGCAACATACTGGGCAATCCCCGGGTCGAACGCATATCTGTGAGCGACTCCGAAGGGGTTTTCCTAACCGCCGAGACAGTTGCGCTCCGCTGGAATTCTCTGGCGCTTCTTGGAGGCGAAATCAGCATTGACCGGATTATTGCGGCACAGATTGAATTGAGCCGCCGGCCTGTGCTGGCCCCCTCATCTGGCGGAAGTGGCAGCTTGCCGTCCGTCAGGGCAGGCACCATCAACATCCGGCAGTTCGCGCTCGGTGAAAGCGTTCTCGGCGAAGCTGCAGTCTTCTCGATTGAAGGCGAGGGGCGGATTCGCGACAGAGGCCGCCTGGCGGTCGATATTGTCCGCACTGATGTCGAGGGAGACCGAGTCTCCGGCGAAATCACATGGACAGACGAAGGCGGGATCGAAGGCGAAGCCGATGCATTTGTTTCCGGCAACGGGCCGATTGCTGCACTGCTGGATCTGGATGGGCGCGATGCCCGGCTGACAGGCCGGATGACCGGCGACCTGAATCAGGGGACAGGTGAAGCCCGTTTGACACTGGCTGGCGAAGAAGCCGCCAGTGCCGCTTTTGACTGGCAGGAAGAACGCTGGACCTCACGCATAGATGCAGATGGAAGCGTTTTTGAAACCATCCGCAGCCTGCCAGTCGACCCGCAGGCCCGCATCCGTGTCCAGGGCACGCTCTCGCCATTCCGTCCGGTCCTTGTAGATGCAGAAGGCGAAGGCTGGCAGGTCAACATGACGCCGGAAGGGCCGCAACGCGTTACCGCCAGCCTCGAACTGTCACAGCCGATCTGGCAGACGCTGGCCGGAGACAGCGTCGCGGTTGGACAGGCAGAATGGTCAGGAACGGTTGATTATGCCTCTGGCATCACAGCAGACGGTCTTCTCCGGGCTGGCGATATCCGTGCAGGCGGAACGGCCATCAGGGAAATTGGCGGTGCGCTCCTGTTCACGCGGAGCGAAGGTGAAAACGCCATCTTTGCGGACCTGACAGCCTCTCAGATCACGCTGCCGGACAATCCGCAAATCGATTCACTGCCGTGGGCCGGCCTCTCGGCGGAAATCCGGCAGAATGACGGCCTCTATGTCTTCGAAGCACTGAATCTGACGTCGGATCTGTTGGAAGTGACCGGCGATGTGCAACTCGATCCGGACGGCTGGGTGCTGGCTGGCGATGCCCGGCTGGCTCTGCTCGACATTGGCGCTTTGACCGATCAGGCATCCGGCACATCAACGGCAAATCTGCGTATTGAACACCTTTCGCGCAACCGGTTGGCGCTCGGCGCAGAACTTCATGGCGGAAACATTCAATGGCGGCAGGAGACATTGGCCGCGCTGTTGAACGATGCCGAGGCATCCTTTCGCATAACCAGCGATTATACCGCCTGGCAAATCGGAAATCTGGGCCTGGAGAGCACAGAAACCGTCCTCCGGGGTGAGGCCAGCGGCGCAGGAGAGAGCTGGACCGCCGCTCTGGACGCAGCAGTCAACACTGACCTTGCCCTGGCCAATGCCGTCATTGGCGGCGGCGCAGCCATCGCGCTCGAAATAGAGGGGGAAGGCCAGAACGCTACGGGAAATGCTGTCATTTCCACGCCGCGCTTCGAACTGGCCGGGCAGTCTTTCGCCGAACCGCGCCTTGGCCTGGACTTTGCCTATAATCCGGACCAGCAGACCGCGGACTGGCAGTTGGAGACCCGGTCCGGCCATGGCGACCTGCAAGCCACCGGTACAGCGCTCCGCAGCAGCGGCACAGTAATGCTGACCCTGGACCAGGGACAATTGGACCGTTTCGGCTTTACCGGTGATGCCCGGCTCGATGACGAAGGTTTCACCGCTTCCGTGGCTGGCCGTGACTGGCTTTTTCCGAGTGGCGAGCTCAGCCGGGTCGATCTGACAGCTTCCAACCGCTCTGGCGATATTGCGATCACAGTGGAAGCGGACGGCGCGTTCCGCGACCCGTTCAGCCTCTCGGCCGAGGCAAGAGTGACGGAAGATCAGGTCGCAACCCGTTTGACAGCCGACTGGGCCGGTATCGCGATCTCGACGTCCGAGCCGGTCATATATCGGTTCAGCGGAGACACGCCCTCCCTGACCGGATATTTGACCACGGGCGGCGGCGAGACGCGCATCATCTGGACAGCAGAAGAGCAATTGCAGGTCGCCATCAGGGATCTGCCTGCCGGCATCGTCGCCACGGCGGCGGCCCTTCCAGCGCTGGATGGTAATATCGATCTTGATCTGGCCCTCGGGTACGCAGACCGGCGTTGGACAGGGACGCTGGAAGCCAGTGCCACCCAGCTAATTGTCCGCCGCTTTGCGGAAAGCGGAGCTGTTGATCTGGGCCTTACCGGGCGGCTCGGCAACAATCTGGATCTGGCAATCACGGTCACAGGAGCGGACCTGACGGGCGAAGCGGACCTGGTCCGGACTGGCACCATTGGCGATCTCCGGGAACTGGGCAGTGATGCGCCGCTGTCCGGCACGATGACAATGTCCGGTGCCATCGAACCACTGCTGGCGCTGGTCATCGCCGATTCCCGCCAGCTCGCCGGAAGAGTTAGCGCGGATCTCGCCGTGTCCGGAACCATTTTCCGTCCGGAATTGCGTGGCGAGACAATCATTTCTGACGGCCGTTATGTCTCTGAAGAACTGGGCGTGGCTATCGAGAATGTCGAGGCAATCGCCCGATGGGACAATGACCGCTTTCGGATTGAGCAGTTTACCGCAACGGGCCCTGCCGGCGGCGAGCTCAGTGTTTCAGGAGAAGGCGGATTGGGTCAGAATGGCTGGGAAGCATCGGCGCGCGCCGAATTTTCCGGGTTCAATGCCGTGCAACGCCCGGATCTGTCCGTTATTGCCTCTGGCACGTCTGATGTGATGCTGTCGCGGAACGGGATAGACATTACCGGAGATGTCATGCTCGACCGCGTCAATGCCCGCCCGCCGGAAGCCTCTGCGCCGTCCTTTTCAGAAATCGAGGTCACCGAGATCAACCGGCCCGATGGCACAAATGGGCAACCGGCGCGCCGCATTCCGGTCACGCATGATATACGCGTTCGTGCCGATGACAGTATTTTTGTTTCGGGTGAAGCGTTCTCGACGGAGTGGCGCGGCAGCTGGCATGTCACAGGCAGTCCATCCGCACCGCATATCAATGGCGATGCCATTCTCGTCAACGGGCGGGCCTTCCTGCTCAATCGGGCTTTCCGCTTCCAGGAAGGGCGGGTCGCGCTTTCCGGCCCCGTCAGTTCGGCGGAAATAAGCTTGCTGGCCCGGCACCAGCGGGAAGGCTTGACGGTTGATGCCCGTATTTCCGGACCCGTTTCGGCACCGCAATTGACTCTTTCGAGCCAACCCGCCCTGCCGGAAGACGAAATTCTCGCGCGTCTGTTGTTTGACCGCAATTCCGGCCAGTTGAGCCCGCTGGAAACCGCAACAATTGCCGCCCAGCTCTCCGGCCAGAACCTGTTTGGCATTGTCGGCGGTTTACGGCGCGCAGCCGGGCTCGACCGGCTGGACTTTGCGGCCGGTGAAAATGGCGAGATCGTCATTACCGGGGGCCAGCAATTGACCGATGATGTCTATCTGGAACTGGAAAGCAGCGGCTCGGCGCTATCGTCTGCGCGCCTCGAATGGACGCTGACTCCGGACTTCACGCTGCTCTCACGTCTGACCGGTGACACCCAGGCGTCCATCGCGCTGCGCTGGCGGACAGAATACGATTAGGTTCGCAGCCGGAAACGTTGAATCTTGCCGGTCTGGGTTTTCGGCAGGGCATCAGTGAAATGAATCGCCCGCGGATATTTGTACGGCGCAATGGTCAGCTTGACGAAATCCTGCAGCTCCTTTGCCATCTCTTCGCCCGCGAGAAGCGGTTGTTTCAGAACGACATGCGCGGCGACAATGGTACCGCGGTTGTCGCAGGCCTGACCAACGACCGCACATTCGGCCACGGCCTCGTGCATCAATAAGGCCTGCTCAACCTCTGGCCCGGCGATATTATAGCCGGAGGCCACGATCAGATCATCGGCCCGGCTGACATACCAGAAATATCCATCCGGATCGCGGCGATAGAGGTCGCCGGTAATATTCCAGCCATTCCTGACATATGTTTTTTGCCGGTCATCCGCGAGATAGAGACAGCCCGTCGGACCCCGCACGGCAAGTTTTCCGATCTCGCCATCCGGTACGGGTTCACCGTCCTCGCCAATGACACATGCCTCATACCCGGGAACGGCCTTTCCGGTCGCACCGGGCCGGATATCCCGCCCGGCGGCCGAGATAAAAATATGGATCATTTCGGTGGCACCTATTCCGTCAACGAGACGGACACCGGTGGCATCCTTCCACGCCCGCCAGGTCGCTTCCGGCAAATGCTCGCCTGCCGAGACACCGCTGCGCAGCGAAGACAGATCATAGGCGTCTTTCAGCGTAAGCATGGCTCTGTAACCCGTCGGAGCGGTGAAGGTATGCGTCACACCAAAGCGCTGAATCGTTTCGCATAACGCCTCAAAGCCGGGTTTCGGCGGCAGGGCGACCGCTATACCCGCCCGCGCCGGAAATACGACAAATGCGCCGAGACCGAACGTGAAGGCAAAAGGTGGCGTGCCCGCATAGATATCGCCCTCTTTCGGATCAAGCATTGCCCCGAACGTATCGGCCATCGCCAGCACGCTGCGATGGAAATGTGCGCAGGCTTTCGGCTCGCCCGTCGTTCCCGAGGTAAAGGCCAGCAAAGCAATATCGTCCGCCGCTGTGTCACAGGCATCAAATACATCGTTCTTGCCCGCCATCAGCGATGCAACCTCTTCACCGTCTCCGGTCAGGGCGATACGCTCCAGGCCGCTGCTCTTTGCCTTCGATTTTTCAACCGCGTCTTTCAGAGGAGCGGCGCACAAGGCGAGACGAATCCGGGCTTTCTGGACGATTTTCGTGATCTCGGGCTCGCGCAGCAACGGCATGGTCATCACCGCAATCCCGCCCGCCTTCAGAACGCCATACCAGGCCACCATCATGTCGATGGAATTGGGACCGTGGATCAGAACACGCTCGCCGCTGACCAGATCGAGATCATCCACAAGCACATGGGCCAGCCGGTTCGCCTCGGCCGCCAGCTCGGCATAAGTTAGCGTCTGCGCTTCGGAATAGACCGCAATCCGGTCCCCCCAACCCTTTGCGATGGCACCGTCGAGCAATTCCGCGGCAGCGTTCAGACGTTCAGGATAATCAACAGCTGGAGTGTCAAAACGGAATTCCGGCCAGTCACTTTCCGCTGGCAGGCTGTCACGCGCGAATCCGTCCGCATAGCCTGATGGTGCCATCGGCATGGCATCTCTCCCCATTTGCCGCGCAGCTGTTTAGTCTCGCTTCGAGTCGCCGCGCTGTGATTGCGGTTATTGTGCACGAGGACACCCCCATGACGGAAGCTTTTCTCTACACTGGCCTGCGAACGCCCATCGGCAAATATGCCGGAGGCTTGTCATCTGTCCGCACGGATGACCTTGCCGCCATACCGATCTGGGCTTTGGCAGAACGCCATCCGGAGCTGCCGGAAGTCGTCCAGGAGGTCGTCCTCGGCTGCGCCAATCAGGCCGGTGAGGACAATCGCAATGTCGCACGGATGGCCGTGCTGCTGTCGGGTCTTGGCGAGACCGTGCCCGGTGTGACTGTGAACCGGCTCTGCGCCAGCGGGCTCGAAGCTGTGGCCCAGGCTTCATTCCGCATACGGAGTGGCGGGCTATCATGCGCTGTTGCCGGCGGCGTGGAGAGCATGACGCGCGCGCCTTTTGTCATGGCCAAGGCCGATGCCGGTTTTTCGCGCTCGGCGAAGCTGGAAGACACAACGATCGGCTGGCGCTTTGTGAATCCCGGGATCGAGCGGCTCTACGGTGTCGACTCCATGGGGGAAACCGCCGAAAATCTGGCGGAAGAATTCAGCATTTCCCGTGAGGACCAGGACGCGTTTGCCGCCCGGTCGCAAGCATTGGCAAGTGCAGCCGCACCTCAGCTTGAAGATCAGATTACGCCAGTCGCCATACCCCGGCGCAAGGGTGATCCGGTTATCGTCAGCGAGGATGAACACCCGCGCCCGGACGTCACCTCGGAGAGTCTTGCGAAACTGCCCGCCGCTTTCCGGGAGGGTGGCAGCGTGACCGCCGGGAATGCGTCGGGTGTGAATGACGGATCGGCAGCTCTGATCATAGGGGATGAAGCCGCAGGCAAGAGGATCGGCCTCGAACCACTCGCGCGGATCGTTTCCTATGCCACGGCAGGTGTGCCGCCGCGCACTATGGGCATCGGCCCGGTTCCGGCAACCGAGAAGGCGCTTGCGCTGGCGGGTCTGACTCTGAGCGACATGGACGTGATCGAGCTCAACGAGGCGTTCGCGGCACAGGTTCTGGCCTGCACGCGCAGCTGGAACATCGCCGATGATGATCAGCGATTGAATGCCTGGGGCGGAGCGATTGCTCTGGGTCATCCCCTCGGCATGAGCGGTGCTCGGCTCGTGCTCACAGCCGCACATCGATTGAAGGAAACGGGCGGGCGCTATGCCCTCGTCACCCTCTGTGTCGGTGTCGGCCAGGGCGCGGCCATGGTGCTGGAGCGGGTTTAGTCCGGCATCACCGCTGTCGTCTCGATCTCGATCAGCGCACGCGGCTCAATGAGCCCGGCGACGATAACAAAGGCCATGACAGGATAATTTTTCCCCATCAGCTTTTTCCAGATCGCGCCAAGTTTCGGCGCGGCATCCAGATAGGCCTGCCGGTCGGTGATATAGCCCGTCATGCGGACAATATGCTCCGGCCCGGCCCCGGCTTCAGCCAGCACCGCGAGCGTGTTTTTCAGGACCTGTTCGAACTGATCGGCGAAATCATCCGAGACGATCGCCTCTGTCTCGTCCCAACCGATCTGGCCGGCAACAAAGATCTGCCGTCCCGTCGCCTCGATTCCATTGGAATACCCTTTCGGGCGCGGCCAGCTCTCCGGCTGGAGCACTTTCATGACAACTCCTCCGACAGGATGTGGCGGGCAATGATCAGTTTTTGCACTTCCGACGCACCCTCATAGATGCGCAGGGCACGAATATCGCGATAGAGCGCTTCCGGAACAGAGCCTTTGGTGACGCCCTGCCCGCCAAATATCTGTACCGCCTTGTCGATGGTCTGTTGTGCAGTTTCCGTCGCGTAGAATTTGGACATCGCCGCTTCGCGCGATATCCGGCCAACGCCTGAATCTTTCATCCAG
Source organism: Alphaproteobacteria bacterium (assembly GCA_016124665.1). Taxonomy (GTDB): domain Bacteria; phylum Pseudomonadota; class Alphaproteobacteria; order Caulobacterales; family Maricaulaceae; genus Hyphobacterium. The sequence goes on from WGNH01000034.1 coordinate 43,206, forward strand.
GCCCCGCGATAGATCAGCAAGGCGCTGGCATCGATATCAATCGCCATCTCGGCCAGTTGCGATTGCACGACCGGCATGTCGGACAACGTGGCACCGAACAACTCTCGCGACTGCGCCCGCAACCGGGCTTCATCCATCGCCCGCCGGGCAAAGCCCAGCGCAGCCGCAGCGACTGTAGAGCGGAACACATCCAGCGTTCCCATCGCATATTTGAACCCGGCATTTTCCTCCCCGATCAGCGCCGAGGCCGGGATGCGGCAATCCTCGAATTTCAGCCGCGCCAGCGGGTGCGGGGCGATCACCTCGATCCGTTCGGCAACCGACAGGCCGGGCGTATCCGCTGGTACGATAAAGGCGGAAATACCACGCGCACCCGCCTCGCCGGTCCGGGCAAAGACAACATAGAAACCGGCAATCCCGCCATTGGAAATATAGGTCTTTTCGCCATTGAGAATGTAGCTATCGCTATCGCGTATCGCACTCATGGCCAGCGAGGCAACGTCCGATCCTGCTGCCGGTTCGGTCAGGGCAAAAGCGGCCAGCGTCTCGCCGGACGCGACTTTCGGCAACCACTCGTCTTTCTGCTCATGAGAGCCGAACAGCGAAATCGTTCCCGACCCCAGCCCTTGCATGGCGAAGATGAAATCGGCGAGCCCCGAATGATAGCCCAGCGTCTCGCGCATAATGCAGAGCGAACGGACATCCAGTGTCGCGTTGGTTCCGCCGTATTCGCCGGGCACGCAGTTTTTCAGCCAGCCAGCCTCACCCATTTTCCGGGCCAGCATCCGGCAATCCTCATCAATATCGGTATGTTCGGAAAAGCCGCGTGTCCCGATCTCTGCAGCACACCAGCCGCGGGCGGCATGAGCCAGATCGCGATGCCGATCCTCGAAGAAGGGCCAGTCCAGAAACGTCCGGTCCGCCATGGTCAATTTCCCTCGAAGACGGGCTTTTCCTTCGCGATGAAGGCGCGGTAGGCACGGCGGAAATCCTCGGTCTGCATACAGATCGCCTGTGCCTGCGCTTCAGCCTCGATCGCCTGATCGATCCCCATATCCCATTCCGCATTCAGCTGGGCCTTGGTGATCCCATTGGCAAAAGTCGGTCCGGCGGCAATCCGCTCAGCCCACTTCCCGGCCTCGTCCATCAATTCATCAGCAGCCACCAGCGCATTCCAGAAACCCCAGCGTTCGCCCTCTTCAGCGTTCATGGAACGGCCGAAGAAGAGCAATTCGCTGGCCCGTCCCTGCCCGATAATGCGGGGCAGAATCGCACACGCCCCCATATCACATCCGGCCAGTCCCACCCGGTTGAACAGGAAGGCGGTCTTGGCGTCCGGTGTGGCGACGCGCAGGTCCGATGCCATGGCAAGGATCGCCCCGGCCCCGACACAGACCCCGTCGACCGCGGCAATGACCGGTTGCGGGCAATGCCGGATGGCCTTCACCAGATCACCGGTCATCCGGGTGAATTTCAGGAGTTGCGGCATGTCCATTTCGGTCAGCGGCCCGATGATCTCCCGCACATCGCCGCCGGAACAGAAATTCCCGCCAGAGCCGGTCAGGATGATGGCCTTGACGTCCGGCGCATAAACCAGCGCACGGAAGAAATCACGCAGCTCGGCATAGCTCTCGAAGGTGAGTGGATTCTTTTTCTCCGGGCGGTTCAGCGTTATCGTCCCGACGCCATTATCAAACGACCACAGGAAATGTTCCGGATTGTGCGTGGCGGGATTCATACCTTCATCTCCTGCATTTCCGCGGCACGTTTCAGGTTGCGCGCCAGCTGCACATGACCGGCAATATACTGGTTCGGAACGTCCACACCACGATAGCCTAGCTCCGCCGCCGCGCGCAGCGTCCAGTAGGGATCGGAGAGATGGGGCCGCGCCAGCGCCACCAGATCGGCCCGGCCCGCAGCGAGAATCGAATTGACGTGATCGACCTCATAGATATTGCCGACCGCCATGGTTGAACAATGCAAGGTATTGCGGATCTGATCGGAAAACGGCGTCTGGAACATGCGGCCATAGACAGGCTCGCCCGCCGGCGTTGTCTGCCCCGCAGAAACATCGATCAGATCGGCACCAGCCTTGGCAAAGGCCTCTGCCACCTGCACCGTATCGTCCGGGGTAATGCCGTCTGCACCCACCCAGTCCGTTGCCGACAGGCGTACGGCCATCGGCCGGTCCGCCGGCCAAACCGCGCGCATGGCGGCGAACACTTCCAGCGGATAGCGCAGCCGGTTTTCAAGCGAGCCGCCATATTCGTCTGTGCGTTGGTTCGAAACCGGCGTGATGAAGGAGGAGAAGAGATAGCCATGCGCGCCATGCATCTCGACCATGTCGAATCCGGCCTCCAGCGCCCGCTTCGTCGCAGTGACGAATTCATCCTTCACCCGGTCCATATCCTTGCGGGTCATCTCGCGCGGAATCTGGTTCTTCTCCGACCAGGGAATGGGTGACGGCCCGATCAGCTCCCAGTTGCCATGTTCAAGCGGCTCGTTATTGCCTTCCCAGGACAGCTTCGTAGCGCCCTTGCGGCCCGCATGCCCGATCTGGATGGCCATCTTTGCATTATTGGCATGCACATGATCGACAACCCGCTTCCAGGCCGCGACATGCTCATCCGTATAGATACCGGCGCACCCCGGTGAAATCCGCGCATCGGCAGCAACATTTGTCATTTCGGTATAGATCAGTCCGGCCCCGCCCATGGCGCGCGATCCATAATGGACGAAATGGAAATCATTGATCAGCCCGTCCTCGCTCGAATACATGCACATCGGCGAAACCACGACGCGGTTCTTGAGCTCCATCCCGCGCAGGGCATAGGGCACGAACATCGGCGGCCGCACCGATACGCCGTGCTTCTTCGCAAACCAGTCCTCCATTCGCGCCATCCATTTCGGATCGCGTTCGCGCAGGTTTTCATGACTGATGCGCTGCGAGCGAGTCAGCAGTGAATAGGCAAACTGGATCGGTTCGAAATCGAGATAGCGCTCCAGCGTTTCGAACCATTCGGTCGAATTGCGGGCCGCCGATTGCAGCTTCAGCACTTCGACCGTGCGCACGTCCTGATAGTCTTTCAGCCCCTCCTCGACCGGCTTGGTCGTAGAGGTCAGCACCTCGGCCAGCATGATCGCATCCTCGAACGCCAGCTTGGTGCCGGAGCCGATGGAAAAATGCGCCGTATGGGCTGCATCGCCGAGCAGGATGATATTCTTGTGCGTCCAGCTTTCACACAGGACACGCCGGAAATTGAGCCAGGCTGAGCCGCGCAGATGCCGCGCATTGCTCATCAGGGCGTTGCCATTGAGCTGGTCCGCAAACAGGGCCTCACAGGCCCGGCAGGTCTCGTCCTGATCCATCTGGTCAAAACCCAGCCCGCGCCAGGTTTCTTCCGAACATTCGACAATGAAGGTCGAGAGATCATCATCAAAACGGTAGGCATGCGCCCATACCCAGCCATGTTCGGTTTCCTTGAAGGCAAAGGTGAAGGCATCAAAAACCTTCTTCGTGCCAAGCCAGACAAATTTGTTGGCCCGCACATCAATGTCAGGTTTGAACACATCGGCATATTGCTCGCGGATGCGGGAATTGATCCCGTCCGCCGCAATCACGATATCCGCAGGGGGCAGGTTCGCCGGATCGATCTCGGCTTCAAAATGAAGGTTGACGCCGAGTTCGGCCGCTCTTTCCTGCAGGATGCTCAAGAGGCGCTTGCGGCCAATGCCGCAGAATCCGTGGCCGCCCGAGCTCTCGACCGTGCCTTTGAAATGGACATCGATATCGTCCCAGTGCGCCAGCGAATCGGCGATGGATTTGGCACTTTGCGGGTCGGTTGCCGACAGATTGGCCATCGTCTGATCGGAGAAGACCACGCCCCAGCCGAACGTATCGCCCGGCGCATTGCGCTCATAGATATCGATCTCGCAGAACGGGTCCCGCAACTTCATCGCAATCGCGAAATAAAGCCCCGCAGGGCCGCCTCCAATGCAGGCAATTTTCATGGACCGAAGCCTCCCCGAAACCGTCTGCGCCAGACAATCACACAAAGCGGAAAATGGGGAGGCCTGAACTGGTTTTGGCTAGACCAGGTCAGCCGCCAGAGTGGCCCTGGTTTCAGCCGGGAGCATCGTCATATGGGGATAATTCTCATGCCGGATTCCCAGCATGACTTCCCCCTCAAATCCCTTGAAAACGGCGGCCTGTTCATCGCTGAAATCGAAATGGATGAACTGGACAGAGGAAGCCTTGCCATCGGCCGTCGTCCGGTCGACATCGGTTTCCGCGCGGGCCTGAATCTCGTAATCCCCGAATTTGAGGAAAATGGTCTCCTCGACACCGCCCAGCCGGCCGAGCACGCGCTTACGCAGTTTTTCATCATCGATCTCGAACATCAGGGTCGCTGACAGGTCGCGGCCTTTCGGGATCAACGGGTTATAGGCTGCCAGCTCGTCGGGAATCTGTTCCGGACCTCCCTTTTCAATATAGAGCATCTCATGGATCTGCAGCCACATGGTCTCATAGCTCTCGAAATAGAAGGTCGCATGCGGCCCGATGGGTACGCGGCGCGATTTCTTGTGCGGTACCAGCTCGGCGCGTTTCTGTTTACGGACCTTGCCATACTCGGCCATGTCCATGAGGTCGCTGGCCTTCACTTCCGTCCTGTGCCGGGCTTCGGAGAGATTGACGACATTTCCCATCATTCTGGTCCTTCTAGAGTCCGTAAGCTTTCGCAAAGATTTCAATCGGATGCCAGGTCCGTGCGGGGGCGGAATCAGACTGAATCGTATTGATCCCGGTCTTGATGTGATCGCAGGAGAGCGGGCAGGTCGACGACACGAAGGTATTGTGATGGTCGAGTGCCTGGCGGAAAACCGGCGTTCCCACCTTGATGGCCGTGTCGTGATTGGCCTTCTTGATGCCCCACGTGCCCCCATGTCCCGAGCACCGCTCGATGACATTGAGCTCGGTGTTGGGAATCATCTTCAGGAGCTCGGTCGATTTCTGGCCGATATTCTGGGCGCGTGAATGACAGGAAAGGTGCAGCGTTATACCGCCCTTGAGCGGCTTGAGCCCTTCGGCAAGCCCTTCGGTTTTGGCCACATCGACGATCAGTTGATCAAAATCCATTGTCGCGGCCGCCAGCGCCTTTACATCGTCATCCTCCGGGAGAATGAGCGGCCACTCGAATTTCAACATGAGTGAGCAGGACGGCACCAGCCCCATGATCGTATAGCCGTCATCGACCAGCGGGCGCAGCGCTTTGGCAACCTTGCGGGCATTGGCCGCGACTTTTCCCAGATTGCCCTGTTCCAGCTCGGGCATGCCGCAGCATCCGGGATAGACAACCTTTGCGTCGATACCATTCTTTGCCAACACGCCGAGGGTCGCCTCTCCTATTTCCGGCTTGTTGTATTCGCCGAAACAGGTCGCATAGACCGCGACCTTGCGCTTGCCGTAAGCGGGCGCGTCGGCGTTGATCTCGCGCTTGGCTTTCGCCCGGCTGGTCAGCGTGCGGGTATTGAATTTCGGCAGCTCGGCGTCCGGACTGATATCACCCAGCGTATTGATCAGCGTGCGAACGCCTTTGTTCTTCCGGTCGGTCGCCCAGTTGACGACGCCGGCGACGGGGCGGGCCAGCGTGCCATTGCGGTCGGTCTTGACCAGCTGATTGTCGGCAAACGGGATCTCGCCCTTTTTCTGCTGAATGGCACGATAGCGCAGCATCAGATGGGGGAAATCGATATTGAATTCATGCGGCGGCACATAGGGGCATTTGGTCAGGAAGCACATGTCACAAAGCGTGCAGCCATCGACCGTGGCCTTGATGTCATTGGCGGTCAGATCGTCGACTTCGAAATTCTCTGATTCATCGACCGCATCGAAAAGTGTCGGGAAGCTGTCGCACAGATTGAAGCAACGCCGGCAGGAATTACAGACTTCTGCCTGACGCCGGAATTCGGCATCGAATTTTTCTTCATCGTAGAAATCCGGGTTCTGCCAGTCGACCGGATGCCGGACCGGTGCATCCAGAGATCCTTCGCGCGGTTTTGTCGGTGTCTCGCTCAAGCCCATGCCTCCCCGGCCTGCCCCGAATAAGAACGCCCGAGCCCGCCGTCTGGCCAGCCCGGGCGCATTGTATTCCTGTCGGAATGGTGGCCTAGCTGGCCAGTTCGTCCAGCGTTTTCTGGAATTTTCCGGCGTGAGAGCGCTCGGCCTTGGCCAGCGTCTCGAACCAGTCAGCGATTTCGTCAAAGCCTTCTTCGCGGGCCGTGCGCGCCATACCCGGATACATATCAGTGTATTCGTGCGTTTCGCCGGCAATCGCGGATTTCAGATTGGCCTCGGTATTGCCGATCGGCTCACCCGTGGCCGGATCACCGACTTCTTCGAGATATTCGAGATGGCCGTGTGCGTGGCCGGTTTCGCCTTCCGCTGTGGATCGGAAAACCGATGCCACATCGTTATAGCCTTCAATGTCGGCCTTTTGCGCGAAATAGAGATAGCGGCGGTTGGCCTGGCTTTCACCGGCAAATGCTTCCTTGAGGTTTTCCTCGGTCTTCGAACCCTTGAGCGACATGATCTTCCTCCCTGTGGACCGGATATCCGGCATGAATATGAGGCCGAACCTAATCGCCCCTCAGGCGAAGTCAACATTTTAGAATCATTCTAAAATATGAGAATTATTCTCATTTGGAGCGGGTTCGGATCACCAGCTCGCAGGAAACAATTTCGCTGCCATCAGCCGGTTGCGGCAGCAGATCCAGCGGAATGGCGCCCGCAGGAATATCGGTCAGTTTCCCCGTCGTCTCGTTCAGAAAATGGTGATGTGGGCCTGTGTTGGTATCGAACAGCGTTGCATCCGACCGGCTGGAGGAAATTGGCCGCAGCAGGCCCGCATCCACGAAATGGCCCAGCGTGTTGTAGACGGTCGCCAGCGCGATCGTCACACCCTCGCTTGCCAGCTGTTCGTGGACATTTTCAGCTGTGACATGCCGGTCCTGCCCGTCTGCAAACAGCATGCGGGCAATCTGGATTCGTGGCTGCGTGATACGCAAGCCAACCGTCTCGAGAAGGGCAACAGGATCCGCCATCAATCCATGTGTAGGCGAAGTCCGGTTTTCCGGCAACTCATGGCGCAATCGTGGTTTTATTGGCCGGACGCGTGGCACGCGACCCTGCGGCCAGCAGGATGAGCGGCAACACCCACGGCACAAGGCGCTCGAACGGATCGCCCGGCAAACGCGCCAGCATTCCGGCCCAGCTGCTGCCACCGATCTGACCGGCAAGATAGAAGAAAACCGTCATCGCAAAACCGGAGAGAATGGCGGCCAGAATCGCCCATCCGGCTGGTTCCCGCTTGAAGACCCGGACAAGAACCACCGGTCCGAACGCGGCTCCGAGTGCCGACCAGGCGAACAGGACCCGGCTGAATATGGTCGCCGGCAAAGCCAGAGCCAACACGACCGCCAGGGCGACCAGCACCGCCATGACGATACGCGAGATCAGCACTTCACGGCCGGGAAACTGGCGCGCCACGCCCATGTCGTGAGCCACCGCCGCCGAGGTCGCAACCAGCAGTGAATCCACCGTCGACATCACCGCTGACAACACTGCAGCGATGATCAGCCCGGCAATCATCGCCGGGAAGAGATCGCCCGCCAGCAGATAGAGCAGGCTTTCACCGTCTGCTATCCCGCCCGTCAGCGCCCGCCCGGATAAGGCCAGTGTAATCATGCCAGTATAGACAATCACGGCCCAGCCGATGGCGATCCGGAAACCCTGCTTGCGCGCCACTTCATTCCTGACCGCCATTAACCGGGCGATGAGGTGCGGCTGGCCAAACGGCCCCAGTCCGATCGCGGCAATGCCGAGCACGAACCCGATGAAGATGAAGCCGGCATGCGGCCCGGTCCAGGACAGATAGCCCTCGGGAGCCGACGCGCCGAGCGTCTCCCACACACCGCCCGGACCACCGGCCGCGATCAGTGCGGCAGCGGGCAACAGAATTGCGACCAGAGCCATCAATGCGCCCTGCAGCATATCGGTCACGCTGACCGCCCAGAACCCGCCCAGCAGGGCATAGATAAGGATGACCGCCGCGCCGATCAGAATGCTCTCGAAATGCGGCAGGTTGAGCTGGGTTTCAAATGCGGCCCCCGCCGCGCCGAACTGGGCGGCGATATAGAAGATGAAACAGAAGATGATCAGGATCGCGCTGGTCATGGCGATCACGGTTTTCATGCTCCCGCCGGTTTCGGCGGTCATGAAGTCGGTCAGCGTCATGTGATTCCGGGCCGCCGTCTCTTCCCGGAGGCGTTGTCCAAAGACCTGCCACACCACGACATATCCACCCAGAATACCCGGCACCATCCAGAGCGCGCTGAGACCGTTGGTGTAAACGAAGCCGGTAAAGCCCAGAAGCACCCACGCAGACGAGGTCGACGCGGCATAGGAGAGCCCGGCCACCCAGGCCCCGAGACCGCGACCACCCAGGAAGAAATCATCCTCGGTCCTGTTGCGCCGCGACGCCCACAGGCCAATGCCGATCAGCGCCAGCTTGTAGACAATGAGTGTCGCAACAATGATCAGCGTATCGGTGCTCATGGTGTCTCCCCTGCGCCGACCCTAGCGCGGCATTCCCGATGCGAATAGTGCCCTCGCCAATGGACGCCTGCGCGTGAAAATGCCATCAGACACTCCATATTCCGGACGAATACAGGACGACTGCCATGAACACGCACCAGACCGTCGATGCCAAGAGTTTCAACTGGGAAGACCCGCTGGATCTGACCGGCCTCCTGACGGAGGAAGAGCGCATGGTTCAGGAAACCGCGCGGGGCTATGCGCAGGAAAAACTGATGCCGCGCGTCATTGATGCGGCCCGCGAGGAAAAATTCGACCGCAACATCATGACCGAAATGGGCGAGCTGGGACTTCTGGGCGCCACCCTGCCGGAGGAATATGGCGGGGCCGGGCTCAACCATGTTGCTTACGGCCTGATCGCGCATGAAGTCGAAAAAGTGGATTCCGGTTATCGCTCGGCCATGTCGGTCCAGTCATCGCTGGTCATGTATCCGATCTACGCTTTCGGCTCCGAGGCACAGAAGCGGAAATATCTGCCCAAACTGGCCACCGGCGAATGGGTTGGCTGTTTCGGCCTGACCGAGCCGGATGGCGGATCCGATCCGGGTGCCATGCGCACCACGGCGACGAAAGTTGCGGATGGCTACATCCTCAACGGTTCGAAAATGTGGATCACCAATTCGCCGATCGCCGATATCGCCGTCGTCTGGGCCAAGCTGGATGGCGCCATCCGCGGTTTCATCGTCGAGCGCGGGACGCCCGGTTTCGACACGCCGAAGATTGACGGCAAGATGAGCCTTCGCGCCTCCATCACCGGCTCGATCACTCTGAGTGATTGCAAGGTCGGTGAAGACGCACTGATGCCGGATGTAAAAGGCCTGCGCGGCCCATTCTCCTGTCTCAACAAGGCGCGCTATGGCATTGCCTGGGGCGCCATGGGCGCCGCAACCTTTTGCTGGCATGCGGCCCGGGAATACGCGCTGGAGCGTGTCGTCTTCGGCAAGCCGATTGCCGGCACCCAGCTTGTCCAGAAGAAGCTCGCCGACATGCAGACCGAAATCTCGCTCGGTCTGATGGGCGCCTGGCGGCTGGGCCGGCAGCTCGATGAAGGCGCGTGGATCCCGGAAACCATCTCCCTGATGAAGCGCAATAATTGCGGCAAGGCCCTCGCGATTGCCCGGGAGGCCCGGGACATCCACGGCGGCAATGGTATCGCCGAGGAATATCATGTCCTGCGCCACGCCGTGAATCTGGAAACCGTGAACACCTATGAGGGGACGCACGACATCCATGCGCTCATCCTCGGACGGGCCCAGACCGGCATACAGGCCTTTACCTGAAGCAGACCGGACCGGCTTGCAGACGGCCTGCCACGCCCGGGAATTTACATCCCGGGTGGATTTGCCGATTGCTTGCCGCTGTGCAGCCTGAAACACTTGGCAAATGTCTGCGCAACCCCGCCTCATCATTGATCTGGATGCCATTGCCGCCAATTATCGCCTGTTGCAGGAAACAGTGGCTCCGGCAGAATGCGCTGCAGTCATAAAAGCCAATGCCTATGGCCTCGGCGCGGACGCGATTGGCCGCAGATTGCTGGCAGAAGGCTGCCGTACATTCTTTTTCGCACACCTTTCCGAAGCGCTCGAGCTGGCACCTGAAATCCATCAGGCAGACGGCACGGTGTTTACGCTGAATGGGACGGGTCTCTATCCGGTTGATGCCTTTTTGAAAGCCGGCATCATTCCGGTTTTGAATACGCTGGAAGAAACACGTCACTGGGCGCGCGCGGCCGGGGGCGCACCTGCTGGCTTGCATCTGGATACCGGGATGAACCGGTTGGGCCTGCCAGCTTCCCATGACGCGGCGGTTCTGGAATTGAAAAATGACGGCCTCAACCTGGTCCACCTGATGAGCCACCCTGCCTGCGCTGACGAGCCACAGCGGGCGGAAAACGCGGCCCAGCTGACCCGTTTTACCCAACGTGCCGCCGCGTTCGGCGATATCGCGAAATCCTTCGCGAATTCGGCCGGATGTTTTCTGGGACCGGAATACCGGTTTGACGTCGCACGTCCGGGTCTTGCGCTTTATGGCGCGCAACCTGTCTCTGACAGGCGGATAGGTCTGGCCACCCCCTACCGCTTTGAGGCGCCTGTACTGCAGGTCCGGCGCTTTTCCGACGGCGAAAGCTTCGGCTATGGCGGCACGCATAGCGCAAAGTCCGGCGGTTTTTCTGCAACCATTGGCGCCGGATATGCGGATGGCGTGCCGCGTTGTCTGTCAAACCGGGGGCATATCTGGCTCGGCGGCATCAAAGCGCCCATTATCGGCCGCATATCGATGGATTCCCTTGTTGCCGATATTTCAGCACACTCGGATCCGGAAAGCCTGGTCCATGAACCTGCGCAAATATATGGCCCGGATCTGACAGTGGACGACCAGGCGGCATCAGCCGGGCTTTCGGCCTATGAATTATTGACGCGCATCGGCGGCAGGGCACAACGGATCTTTTCCAATGAATTGGCTTCGCGCTGACCGCGCGATAAGTCTGACAACATCAGAGCGGGGACGAATCATGCAGAAATATCTACTGGCAATATGTGCCATCCTGGGCCTCGGCGGGACGGCATTGGCCGATCCGATTTCCTATTTCCAGGTCGAGGGCGTCACCTATGACGAATCGATTCCCGCACCTGAAGACCGGCTCGGTTTCGGTGTTGGCGACCGCCCGGTACGGCATGAGGCCATGGTCGCCTATCTGACCGAAATCGCCGGGCAATCAGACCGCATTTCTGTCGAGACCATCGGCTATTCCCATGAACATCGACCGATTCTCTTCTTCACCGTCACGGCACCGGACAATCACGCCCGCATCGAGGATATACGCCAGCAGCACCTGGCCTCGCTGAGCCCGCAATCGGCTGCAGCAAACGGACCCGCCATCATCTGGCTGAATTACGGCGTCCACGGCGCGGAAAGTGCCGGCATGGATGCCGCCATTCCCACACTCTACCATCTCGCGGCAGCTCAGGGGGCAGACATTGAGGAAACGCTGGCCAACAGCGTCATTCTGATAACCGCGGTTTTCAATCCGGATGGTCATTCCCGCCGCGTCAACCATGTCGAGACATTCGGGTCGGAAGTCCCGGTCACCGACCCCGGCCACGAACAGCACAGACTCTGGACCGAAGCGCGCACCAATCACTACTGGTTTGACCTGAACCGCCAATGGCTGCTCCAGACCCAGCCGGAAAGCCAAGCCTGGCTGGAACAATGGCATCGCTGGAAGCCGCAGGTCTCTGCGGATTTCCACGAAATGCAGACCGAAGCCACTTTCTATTTCCATCCGGGCGAGCCGCTGCGCCGCAACCCGCTGATTCCCGAGCGCGCGCGTGAACTCACCGAGGGAATTGCCCAATACCATGTCCGGTTTCTCGACAGTGAGGCGCGGCTCTATACCTCCGCGGAAGGCTTCGACAATTTCTATGTCGGCAAGGGGTCAACCTATCCGCAGGTCAATGGGTCACTCGGCATTCTGTTTGAAATCGGAGCCGCGCGCGGCGGTTTGATCGAAGCCGATCGCGGTCTGGTCCGCCATGCCGAGAATGTGCGTACGCATTTCCGCACCAGCCTGACCACAATAGAAGGCGCACTGGCGCAGCGGCAGGCCATCGCGGACTATCAGCGCCAGTTCTTCGCTGAGGCCGCAGCCCGGGCGGCACGTGATGCCGACCGTGCCTATGTCTTCACGGCCGAAGGGGATCCGGAACGGCTCAACCATTTCGTCGATCTGCTGGACCGGCATGACATAACAGTGAATGCGCTGGCGCGTGATGTCAGTGCCGGGGGCCGCGACTACCGCGCAGGCGAGGCCATGATTGTCCGGCTGGATCAACCACAATACACCATGATCCGCAGCCTGTTCGATCGCGTCACCGAATTCGAGGAAAACATCTTCTACGACGTCTCCGGCTGGACCCTGCCGCTGGCTTACGATCTCGAATACGCCGCTCTGGGCCGGGCTTTTTCCGCAAACCTGATTGGCGAAGCGGTTGTGCCCCGCAATCCCGGTTCTGCGCCGCCTCAGCGCTCCAGCTATGGTTATGTCCTGCGCTGGTCGGACTATTATGCTCCGCGCAGCCTGTATCGCCTGCTCGACCATGAGGTCCGCGTCCGCATCGCCACTGAAGATGTGACCATTCCGGTCACGGGCGGGCCGCAATCATTCGGTCCGGGGGCCGTCTTTGTGCCGCTGGTGGGCCAGGATGTCTCCACCGGCCGGATTTACGAGCTGGTTGCCGAAGCGGCCCGCGACGATGGTGTATCCGTTCATGCTGTGGTGTCCGGATCAACGCCAGGCAATACGCCCGATCTGGGCGATAGCCGTGGTTTCCGTTCCGTGGATCAGCCACATGTACTTGTCCTGTTTGACGATGGCCTGTCCTCCTATGACGCCGGCGAGGTCTGGCACCAGCTCGATTACCGCATGCACATACCGGTCACTTTGCGCCGCAAGGACGAACTCGGCGGTCTCGACTGGTCGCGCTATACGCATCTGGTGATTGTCGGGGGCGGCAATACCCGCCTGTCAGAAAGCGACGCTGAACGTGTCCGCCAATGGGTGCGCGAGGATGGCGGTGTGATCATCGCCAGCCGCCAGGCCGCGCTGATGGCGCAGTCCGTCTTCCTTGGCGTCGATCCGGACGAGGAGGGCAGCGGGGAAGACACGGACGATGAAAGCGGACCGGACCGGCGCAATTATGCCGATCTCTCCGTGGATGATGCCGAACACATTATCGGCGGCGCCATTTTCGAAGGCGATCTTGATCCAACCCACCCGATCGGGTTTGGCTATCCGGATCGCTTTATCGCCCTGCACCGCAACATGGTGGAGACGCTGGAATGGCCGGAGGAGGATCCGTTTGCCGTCGTCGTCCGCTATGCTGACGATCCGCTGCTTTCCGGCTATGCCTCGGAGCGGCGGCGTGAGGAAATCGGCGGAACACCGGCGGTCGTCGCTCAACGTATGGGCCGCGGTGCGGTTGTCTTATTCGCCGACAATCCCAACTTCCGCGCAACCTTTCGGGGTACAGAGCGGATGTTCATGAATGCGGTCTTCTTTTCCCGTATGATCACGCCCCCAAGTGGCGACTACTGATCGGCGGGGACCATGGACCAGCCGCTCTTTTTTCGCCGCAACGGGCAGACGGGTGAACTGGTCATCAACCGCCCCGCCAAGCGCAATGCGCTGACCCGGGCCATGTGGCAGGCTCTGCCCGGGCTTCTGGATGAGGCCAGGGCCGATGGCGCACTCCGTGTGCTGGTTGTACGGGGGGAAGGCGGAAGTTTTGCTTCCGGAGCCGACATTGCGGAATTTGCCGATATCTATGCCACGCCGGAAAGCGCCGATGCTTTTTCGCAGGAAGTGGCTGCAGCCCTGGATGCGCTCGCCGCCTTTCCGCTGCCCACCATCGCCCGGATCGAGGGGGCGTGTATCGGCGCAGGATGCGGACTCGCGCTGGCCTGCGATCTTCGTTACGCGGCCCATGGAGCCAGATTCGGGATCACGCCGGCCAAGCTCGGCCTGCTCTACCCGCTGAATGATACGCGGCGGCTGGTCGATGCGGTCGGCCAGGCTGTCGCCCGCGACATGCTGTTTTCTGCCCGTCATCTGACGGCAGATGAAGCGGCCGCGACCGGCCTCATCAATGCCTGCTTCCCGGCAGAGACGCTCGGGGGCAAGGTCGGGGAAATGGCGGATATGATCGCCTCACGCTCTGTGGAAAGCCTGCATGGCCTCAAGCTGATCCTCGGCCAGATCGCCGGAGGGGTCAGGAATGACACGCCCGAAAGCCGGGCGCTCTTCCGTCAGGCGTTCGACAGCGCCGATTTCGCCGAGGGCTATCGTGCTTTCCTCGAAAAACGTACGCCGGATTTCAATCGGTCAGAAAAGGACCAGACATGAAACGCGGACTTCAGATTTTCCTCGCTGTCTTCAGCCTCGCCCCACTGTATTTCGGGATTACCGGCGTCTTCTTCGGGGCGGCAGGCCTCATGCCGCCGGGCGATGTGACACCGGAGATCGACAGTCAGTTCCGCTATCTCTCGGGCCTCTATATCGGGTTTGCCGCCATCATCTGGTGGTTCATTCCCAATATCGACCGTCATGTCTGGCTGTTTCGCCTTGTCACGCTGGCAATCTTTCTGGGCGGTCTGGCGCGGCTGTATTCCTTCCTTAAGGTCGGCGCGCCAGCACCGGAAATGGTGGCCGGCATTGGGATCGAGCTCGCTCTTCCCCTGATCATGATCTGGCAGACCGCCGTGGCCCGTAAGACTGCACGACAGGGAGACTAGACTCAGATGACCGAACCTCCCCTGAAAGGCCTCAAGGTTCTGGAACTGGCCCGTGTTCTGGCCGGTCCGTGGATCGGGCAGACACTGGCCGATCTGGGGGCCGACGTGATCAAGGTCGAAGCCCCGCAAGGCGATGATACGCGGCAATGGGGTCCGCCCTGGATTGACCACAAGGGCGAGCGGGCTGCTGCCTATTATCATGCCTGCAACCGCGGCAAGCGCTCGATCACGGCCGACTTCCGGACGGAAGAAGGCCGCGAACTCGTCCGCAAGCTGGCGGCGCGGTCCGACGTGTTGGTCGAGAATTTCAAACATGGCGGTTTGGCCAAGTACGGGCTTGATTATGCGACACTCAGCGCCCTCAATCCACGGCTTGTCTATTGCTCGGTGACCGGCTTCGGCCACACCGGACCCTATGCTGACTATGGCGGATACGACTTTATCATCCAGGGCATGTCCGGCCTGATGGATCTGACCGGTGAAGCCGATGGCGCGCCACAGAAAATCGGCATTGCCATCGCCGATCTGTTGACCGGCCTCTACGGGGTGATCGCCATTCAGGCGGCTCTGGCCGCACGCGGGACAACCGGCAAGGGCCGCCATATTGATATGGCGCTGATGGATTGCCTGACTGGTGTCCTCTCCAATCAGGCCATGAATTATCTGGTGACGAAGAAAAGCCCGCGCCGCATGGGTCCGGCCCATCCCAACATCGTGCCCTATCAGGCGTTTCCGGTTACGGACGGATATCTGATCATCGCGGTCGGCAATGATGGTCAGTATCAGCGGCTGGTCGAACTGCTCGACCTCGAAGCCGGACGCGCGCCGGAGTTTGCAACGAATTCCGGCCGGGTCGAGCATCGCGCCCGGCTCGTCCCGCTGATCGCGGAGCAGACACGCAAATGGTCACGTGCCGATCTTCTGCAAGCGTGCGAGGATCACACCATTCCAGCCGGCCCGATCAACACCCTCGCAGAAGTCTTCAACGACCCCCAGACGATTGCGCGCGAAATGGCCATCCTTGTCGACGGTGTGCCGGGGGTCCGGACACCCATCACCTTTACCGGCAGCAAACTCGCGCTCGACACTCCTTCGCCGCGGCTGGATGAACACCGGGCCGAAATCCTGGCAGAGTTGACATCCGGATAAAAAAAAGGCGGGCCCGAAGGCCCGCCCAGCATACGCATAACACTGTTTTCGGAGGGCGAGGCCGGCGTCCGGAACCGAGAACTCACCAAAGTCCCGGATGCCAACCTCTGAGTGCTGCGTATTACTCCGTTGTGATCTGCCTAGCGGCGGATCGTGACCCGGCCGTAGAAGTAACGGCCAGCCGTGTCATAGGTCTGCTGAAGCGTGTTCATGTCGTCATTGTTGGAGACATAGGGCGGCGCCTCGTCAGCGAGATTGCGCACACCGAAGGTCAGGCCAACACCGCTGTCGACAAAGTCGTAAGCAGCCTGGATGTCATGATACATCACACGCTCTGCCGTGTTCGACAGATTGGCCGGGTTCGACGAGAAGTCATCGACTTCGTCGATATAGCGGCCAACATAGTTGAACTGCCAGTTATCCGAAACCACACCCAGACGCAGCAGGGCAGAGATTTCCGGGAAGGCCGCCGGCGTGCCCGTGAACGGGTCCTGGGCAAAACGGCCTGCATATTCCGACACGGCACCACCCGGAAGCACCTGGAAGGCAAAGCTTTCCAGATAGGTGATGTCCAGACCGGCCACGAATTGCGCCGTCGTCTCGAAGATGTCGAAGGTCGGACCGGAATAATCAATTCCGATATCGACACCCGACGTCTCATAGGTCGACAGGTTGGCATTCGTCAGCAACACGCCGGCCAGAACGCCGACCGCTGAACGGCGGGCCCCACCCG
>WGNH01000028.1 GCA_016124665.1 Alphaproteobacteria bacterium
CGTCGCCCCGCCCCCGCCGAACCGCGCGGCCAGCGCCGTCATCGCCGCCTGCGGCAGGCTGGTGATCGCCGCGTTCAGCCCCGCCGTCAGCGCTCCGCCGATGCTGGAGAACGCCCCGCTGACCCCGGAGCCGATGGAGGAAAAAAAATCACCGATGCTGGAACCTAGCGAAGAGGAATCACCGCTTGAGGGCTGTTGTAGCCAGGGCAGTGGCGCATTAGGGTCATTTACTAATGTACCCGGTACCAATCCAGGAGGTAGCAAACGATCAATATTTTCTGGTTCTATACCGGGGTAATTTTCGAGTCTTCCAGGGCGCACATTGTTGATATCAATACCGTCTGATTTAAGTATTGCCCCTACGGTTGAGTTGCTATTGGTACCACCTAGCAATTCATAACTTGTTGATTTATTTTTGATATCATTAGCTACACCCTTCCAAGATTCCCAGACCGCTTCCGGGTCTCGCCCACCTAATTTATCGGTAATATCGATGCGTGAACGATTTGAGGGAAAATTGTTAGGATCGCGATAATCCTTAGATGCTTCCATCTTCGTACCTGCTTCTATGACAATAGAATCGGAGCTATCAAATAATCCTGTTATCATTCCAGAGGCAGATTCATCCTCGGCACCGCCACGGATAACATATTCTTTTCCATCTTGATTACGAAAAACAAGATAAAGGTGCATCTGTCCAAAAAACCCACGGTCTGCGGGTTTAGATTCAATGAATATTCTTCCGGGCATAGATTATCCTTTGTTGATTACAACTCGTGTATATTAAAGACAGGGATCATATAAGGGTGGGCGTGGCACAGACAGAAGCTCTTCAACTCCAGAAAAAAACTCATCCTCTGGGAGTTCTAAAAAACGCTGCGCTATATTTTCTAGAGACTTACTCTTACAATCCATTTTATTCCGCCCGCGTTTTTTTGCTGCCGTTGTAAGCATTTCTTTAGTTACAGGTTCCATACTATTAGCGATGATAAAATCGTTGATCTTATCAATGGCTTTGGACATGCGTGCTTTATGTCTGATGTATTTTTTGGGGAAGCACATATCCAAATAGTTATGTAAATGCACAAATATATCCCAGTTGCATAAAACAGCGCCATAGCCGCTATCGTCAGTAGCGCTGCTTGTAACTTTGCCATTATTACGGGTTTCAATGACTCTTATTCCGTTAGGTAAAGAGATGACTCGTGTGTCTTCTCTAATTTCAACGGTAACACCTTCCTGATCAATAAACCTATCCCACTTGGTTCCCCACGGCTCAGGTGCACATGCGGCAAGTACAAGGAAGGTGAACAAGAAAAGATATGCGCCGATTTTTCTCATATATTCGTTATTAGCACCTAATGGCTTGTCCCGGAAGGTTATTTCCAACCCTCTACGCCGCGCTTTTCACATCCGGAAAACGTTTTTGCATATCTGCCAAATCGCGTTTGGTGGCCGGTGCGCCGCCGCTTGCCGGGGCGAACCCTTGTGCTTCGGCAATGGCCGCGCATTGCAGCATCAGCTCGGTCATGGTCATGCGCCAGAATTCGTCGGCGCTCCGCGAAAGCGTAACGGTCGCGGTCTGATAAAGCGCGTGCCAGTCAAGCGGGGTAAATCCCGATGAAGGCTTCGCGGTTAACACGGTTTCCGGCGTTGTTTCCGCGGCAATTTCGACTCCGGGTTCCTGCACATAGCCCATGCCATGCAGCAAAAACGTACGGGCGGCGAAATGCAGGGAAGGCCACCGAAGGCCATAAGGTTTTTTCCCGCCTGCCGCTTTCAGCCCTTCGCTGATGATAAGGCGTATAGCTGGCGTATCAAGCGTTTCAAGCAGGGCCGGAAGTGGCATCCCGGCGGTGCATTCAATCGCATACAGCGCGGCGAAGCTTGGCCTGAGCGTAAGCGTGCGGGCATGTAGTTTTACGGATAATTCACCGAATGCATGCATGTTTCATCCTCAGTAACACGCATCGTATGACGGAATATAATGGTCCGGAAGGGGTGTTAGGGGGGCGTCTGCCCGAGCCACACCTTCTCGCCCTTTTTGCGCTCGGAGTCGGATTTAAGCTGGCCGCAGGCGGCGAGGATGTCCTGCCCGCGCGTGGCGCGCACCGGCGAAGAATAACCTGCGTCATTGACAATCTTGGCAAATGCGTGAATGCGGTTATTGCTCGACGTCTCGTATTTCGCGCCCGGCCAGGGATTCCACGGAATCAGGTTCACTTTCGCGTGGATGCCCTTAAGCAGGCGGCATAATTCATGCGCATCGGCATCGGAGTCGTTCACGCCCTTCAGCATCACATATTCAAAGGTGATGCGCCGCGCGTTACTCGCCGCCGGATAGTCGCGGCAGGCCTGCAAAAGCTCGGCGATAGGATATTTTTTATTCAGCGGCACCAGCTCGTCTCGCAGCTCGTCGCGCACGGCGTGCAGCGAGATGGCAAGATTCACCCCCAGCTCC
Organism: Alphaproteobacteria bacterium; assembly: GCA_016124665.1. Classification (GTDB taxonomy): domain Bacteria; phylum Pseudomonadota; class Alphaproteobacteria; order Caulobacterales; family Maricaulaceae; genus Hyphobacterium. The sequence continues at coordinate 2,462 of WGNH01000028.1, forward strand.
TCGCCGCAGCGCTTGATCATCGGCACCACGCCGGAAGTCGAAAGCGTGATACGCCGCTTGGAGATGGCGATGCCTTCGCCGTCCATAATGATAGTAAGCGCGCGCGATACCTGATCGTAATTATACAGCGGCTCGCCCATGCCCATCATGACGATATTGGTAAAAAGGCCACTATCCCTGGCTTTGCCCCACTCACCAAGGCCATCGCGGGCAACCAGCGTTTGCGCAATGATTTCGCCGGCAGTTAAATTGCGCACGAGCTTCATGGTTCCGGTATGGCAGAATGAGCAGGAAAGCGTGCAGCCTACCTGTGAGGACACGCACAGCGCGCCGCGGTCTTCCTCAGGAATGAACACGGTTTCCACGCGGTTTTTATCGGGAAATTCCAATAGCCATTTGCGCGTTTTATCGAATGACACCAGGTCTTTGGCAATATGCGGGCGCGCCAGGGTAAAAAGCTCGGAAAGCCTTTGCTGCTGCGGCTTTGCGATGCTGGTCATCTGCGCAAAATCGGTAGCGCCTTTGACATACATCCATTGCCATATCTGGCCGGCGCGGTACTTCTCAAAACCGTTCTGAACCAGCAAACCGGCAAGTTCCTCACGCGTCAATCCTATAAGATTTATTTTATTATTCATAAGTTTAATGTATATTTTCCCGCGTTCGCATCAATAGCATTTTCGGCCCCGGACAACTCACGCAGCTTGGTGCGCAGACGGTATAAATGCGTCTCCAGCGTATGGGTGTTGACGTCCGCTGCAATGCCCCATATCTCATTGAGTAACCTGTTTTTTTCCATTCCTTCCCGCCCCGCCAGATGCAGCGCCTTAAGCAGCTGAATTTCCTTATCGGTAAGCGAGACGGCCCGGCCGGAAAACCCATGACGCAGCGTCTTGCTTCGATTCGATAAAATATAATTATTACAAAGCGTTACTTCATCCGCCTGCGCAATGCCGCGCAGGGCATGGGAGATTTTATCCAGTAACATATTGAATCGAAAAGGAATAACATCAGGCACCACGAGCGTGGCGGCGCATTCCATCTCCCGGTCTGATACTATGATTTTTATATTTTTATCCAATATGTTAGGTAATGTCTCGCAGATCATGCACTCCAATCCCAGCGCACGGCGAACGCCACCCGCGACAACCTCGCTGAAATCCTTGCTGGGGCTCACGATCAGAATCATAGAATTTCCTTAACATACAGGCCGCCTGTGTAGTATAGCTTAGCAAATTTTGCAACGTTTTGAAAAATTAAGGGGTAAAAAACGCAAGAAAATGACGTTTTTGAAAAATTATGACCCTGTTTCACTACCCCGCTTTGTGGATGAGCTGCGCCGCGGCATGCCCATACGCTTTACCGATGGAGACGCTTTTCGCCTCTTCCCGGCCGAGCATATGGGCGATACCCTGCCCGCCGCCGGCGAATTACGCCTCTTGATTACCGGCGCACGCGCCCGAAGCATGGGCCACGATACGACGGACGATGCCGTGCGCATGGACGTAACCGGACTGGAGCCTGCATACATCCGCGCCCTGTTCGACCCGCTGGCAGACAGCACGCCACCCGCGCTGCCGGTTCAGGCGGCCAGTCCCGCCGAACGGCTGCTGCTTGCGCTCGCCAAGCTTGCTTCACTCATGCCCGCCCTTTTAATGGCGCCGGACGCCGGGGCACCGGATATGCCGGCCCTTTCCTATGAAACGCTTCAATCTTATTTCTCGCGCATGGATGGCGCGGCGGTGGAAACCGCGCGCGCGCGCCTTCCGATCGCCGGGGCGGAAGATACGCGCATCATCAGCTACCGCATGAAAGACGGCGTATCGACGCATCTGGCGCTCCTGATAGGCTCGCCGGAGACATCGGAAAATCCCATGGTGCGACTGCATTCCTCCTGCGTGACCGGCGATATACTCGAAAGCCTCCGCTGCGATTGCGGCAGCCAGCTGCGCGATGCGGTTTCCGTCATGGCCAGCCAGGGCGGCGGCATCCTGCTGTATCTGCACCAGGAAGGCCGCGGCATCGGACTGACTAACAAACTGCGCGCCTATGCGCTCCAGGAGCGCGGCTTCGACACCTATACCGCCAATCTCATGCTGGGTTTTGATGAAGATGAGCGTGATTTCACGCTGGCGGCATCGATTCTAAAAAAACTGGGCGTCAGCCGAATTCGCCTGCTAACCAACAATCCACGCAAGATCGAGGCGCTTACGTCATGCGGCATCGAGGTAAGCGAGCGCATCCCGCTCGCCATCAGGCCGGGAGCACATAACCAGGCCTATCTGGACGCCAAGGCGAACAAATCGGGGCATCTGTTTTGATAAGGCACGACTCCTTGCCGCTGCCTGCATGGCAGGAACATCGCGCTTAGGCGGTTATCCTGCCTTCACGCGGAGCGACGCCCGACGCATTGCCCGCCCGCACTACATAAAAAAAAGGCCTCCCGGAAAGGGAGGCCTTTTTAAATTCAAGCGTGACGCAAGATTATTTTCTTACGTTCAGCTCTACTTCCACGCGACGATCAGCAGCGAGGCAAGCGATCAGCTCTTCACGCGGCAGATTGGAATCACACTGGGTCACAGGCGCTTTATCGCCCATTGCTTCCACGCGGGCCTTACGGGTTTTAAGACCACGCGAAGCGAGGTAGGATTTCACCGTATTAGCGCGGCGCATCGAAAGCTGCTGGTTGTAGCTCGAGGTGCCGATCATGTCAGCATAACCTACGATATCAACATGTTCCACTTCCTTGGAAGCGGCGATCGTTTTAGCCAAAGCATCGAGCTTCGATTTTTCGCGGGCGTTCAGGGTCGATTTATTGAAATCGAAATACACCGTGCGCTGCTCTTTGGAAATGCGCGAATAAACGGTTGCACCGAGGCATTCGTTCGTTGAAGCTTCCCACTTGGTTTCCACGCAGTTGCCAAACGTATTCATTATAACATTGCCGCGCATGTCTTTAACGACATCATTGGCATGGCTAGAAGCCAGTACAGCCGCCGGAGCAAGCATTACGCAAGCTGTAGCCAGCATGCAGGCTTTTTTAAAATTGGTCATGAGCATCCCATCCTTTTTATTGGTTACAACAGTTAAGCTTAAGGAATAACTATATGAATCGGAACGTTAATAGAAAAAACGGCCAAACGCAAACCCTAATTTGCCTGCGCCCGGCCCACCTAAACATGCCAAAAAACATTTAATATTCAATTAATTACAAGGCATCATTAGCGCGCCGTTTATACCGTATCGCCAGATTTAGCGGCAACTGATGCGCAATTGCCACAGATGGCGGGGCCTATGAGTTAACCGCTTCTTTTTTATTATTATTTTGAATATAAAGCGCCTGAAAATCGATCGGATCAAGCATCAGCGGGGGAAAGCCGCCGTCCCGCGTGACATCGGCGATCACCCGGCGGGCAAACGGGAACAGCACAAACGGGCAATCGACCAGTATCACCTGCTCCAGGCGCTCCGCCGGAATATTGGCGATCTGGAAGATGCCGGCATAGGCCAGCTCGGCCAGAAACAGCGTGTTGCCCTCGGCATTGGCACGCGCCGCGAGGTGCAGCGTCATCTCATACACATTGTCCTGTAATTTTTGCGCCTTGAGATCGACATTCACCTCGATGGCCGGTTTCACGCCAGCCGCCATGAGGCTTTGCGGCGCATGGGGATTTTCAAACGACAGGTCCTTGATGTACTGGCCCTTCACGGTAAAGCTCGGCGCGCCTGCGGCGGCGGATTGTTCCTGTGTCATTATTTTTTATTCCTTCACTGGTAAACTTTCGCTATGGTGCGTATATACAAAAAACGACACGCGGTCATTAAATAATTCACAAGAAGGCAAGACACACCATGTCCGAAGGCATTCCCTATGCAGATATCGTCATCATCGCCCTGATTGCAGGCTTTATCCTGCTGCGGCTTCGCCATGTGCTGGGACAAAAAACCGGCCATGACAACCCGCAGTTCTTCCAGAAGAAAGAAACGCCGCCCGAAGAGCGCAGGGATACGGTGGTGCGGCCGCAGGATAAACTCCTCAAAGCGCCGAAAATCAAAGAAGAGACCGATCCGTATCTGAACGCGGTTGTCAGCCCTTCCATAGTGCAGTCCTTAAACGACATCAAAGCGAAAGAACCGCAGTTCAGCGTCACGCAGTTTGTCGAGGGTGCGAAAATGGCGTTTGAAATGGTGTTCGACGCCTTCGCCAAAGGCGACCGCGACACGCTTAAAATGCTGCTTGCCGATTCCGTGTACGGCGATTTCAACCGCGAGCTGGAAGCGCGCGAGCGGCAGGAAAATAAAACCGAAACGACCCTTGTGGCCGTACTCTCCCGCGAGATCACCGACGCGATGCTGGCGGGCAATATGGCGCGCATCACCGTGAAGTTCGTCAGCGAGCAGATCGTGCTGGTGCGCAACCCGCAAGGCGAGATCATCGAGGGCGATGCCTCCGATACCGAGCATGTGGAAAGCGAATGGGTGTTCGAGCGCGACGTCATGTCGAAAAATCCCAACTGGAAGATCATCGAAACGTGAGGCCGCGTTTCCGGCAGGCGCTGCGTCATACCGCAAGCGCAGGGCTCATCCTGCTGCTGGCGGGTTGCGCCCTCTTTAAGCCTGAAGATAAATTCGGCGCGCGCGAGGCCAGCTTTTCCGATCTTCCCGGCTGGCAGGAGGAGAATCACGCCGAAGCGCTGGGCGTGTTTTTGGTTTCCTGCGAAACCCAGGCGAAAAAACCGGAGGTACGGGCGAAGACAAGCGGCATTGCCATTACGCAGGGCGTGTGGCGGTCGCTGTGCGCCGAGGCGGTTTCGGCCCAAGGAAACCCGCAGGCGGCGCGCGCGTTCTTCGAGCGGCGCTTCATCCCGTTTCGCATCAATAATAACGGCAGGGAGGAAGGGCTTTTTACCGGCTATTATGAGCCGCTGCTGTACGGCTCGCCGCATCGCCACGGCGATTTCCGGTATCCCGTCTACGCCCTGCCACCCGATATCAGGGAAGGAACGCCCTATCTGAGCCGTGACGAAATCGAGCGCGGCGCGCTTTCAGGGCGCGGGCTGGAGCTGATGTGGGTCGATGATCCGGTGATGCTGTTTTTCCTCCAGATTCAGGGCAGCGGGCGCGTGCGCTTCATGGACGGCAGGGAAATGCGTGTGGGTTATGCCGGAAAAAATAATCACCCCTATGTGGCGCTCGGCAAAATCATGCGCGAGGAAAAACTGCTGCCGGAAGACGGCATCCATTTCTTCAGCATACGCCAATGGCTTTACATGAATCGCGAGCAGGCCTTCCCGATGATGGCGCGCAATCCTTCTTATGTGTTTTTCCGCCTCGTCGAAGGGGCGGGGCCGATCGGCTCGGTGGGCGTGCCGCTGACGCCATACCGCTCGCTTGCGGTCGATAGCCGCTATATTCCCTACGGCCTGCCGCTGTTTCTCGAAACGGAACTGGCGGGCGAACCGCAGCGCCCACCCATGCCCTTTTCGCGGCTGATGGTGGCGCAGGATACAGGCGGGGCGATACGCGGCCCGGTGCGCGGCGATATATTTTTCGGTGCGGGCGATACGGCTGAATATTATGCGGGATATATGAAATCGAAAGGCCGTTACAATTTACTCGTGCCCAGGGAAGTCGCCGCACAATTGCGGACGGACGGCTAGCCATGCGCCACAAAGATCCCGACCGGCCACTGACCCCGGATGAAAAATTGCTGTGGGATCAGCTTGCCGGCGAGGCAAAACCCCTTAAAAAGCGCGCGCGCGTTCCCGAGAAAAAAACCAAACCGGCGCCGAAACCCAAAACCCCCGGTGAATCCCTGCCGCCGCCAACCGCCGCCATGTACCGGCTGCCCGAACTTTCCGCGGGACATTATGATGGTATCGACAAACGCACGCAGGAGCGGTTCCGCAAGGGCGAGATGCCGATCGACGGACGGCTCGACCTGCATGGCGACAGGACGGAAGAAGCACGCGCCCGGGTCATCGCATTCATCCAGCACCATGCGCTTGCCGAAAGCCGCTTCCTGCTTATCATCACAGGTAAAGGCACGTTCGGCGGCGATGCGGGCGATGCGCCGCGCGGCGTGCTGAAAGCCGCGCTTCCGGGATGGCTCGCCGAGGACGCCGTGCGCCCGTATATACTGGCGTTCGATACGGCGAAAACACGGCATGGCGGATCAGGCGCGTTTTATGTATTATTGCGCCGCAGGCGAAACCATGAATGAACACATCCCACATATTCTGGTCATTGACGACGATGATCGATTGCGCACCTTGCTGGGCAAGTTTCTAAGCGAGCAGGGCTTCATGGTGACGGCCGTGGCCAGCGCGGAAGACGCGCGCCGCAAGCTTGCCTGGTTCATCTTCGATGCGCTGGTGCTCGATGTCATGATGCCCAGGGAATCCGGCCTGGAACTGCTCGCTTCGCTGGATGAAGGACACCGCCCGCCGGTTCTGATGCTCTCCGCCATGGGCGAAGCGCAGGACCGCATCAAGGGGCTTGAAACCGGAGCCGATGATTACCTGCCCAAACCGTTCGAGCCGAAAGAGCTGGTGTTGCGGCTTCAGGCGCTACTCAGACGCAGCGCGTCAGGGCGCGAAGCGAAGCGCAACATCATGTTCGGCCCCTTTAACTTCGATTTGACAACCGGCCAGCTCATGCGCGGCGAAGAAACTATCTACCTGACGTCCAATGAGGTTGCCATGCTCAGGCTGCTGGCAGCGGCGGCAGGCGACCCGGTTTCGCGTGAGAAGCTCGCACAGGCGATACCCGGCGCGGCCAGCGAGCGCAGCGTCGATGTGCAAATCACGCGCCTGCGCAAAAAAATCGAGGAGAGCGAAGGCAGGCCTATGCATCTGCAAACCGTGCGCGGCGCAGGCTATGTGCTCTACACTAAAAACGGAGCCGCGACGTGATCGGAAAAAATATTTTGCCCAAAGGCCTGTTCGGGCGCGCGCTTCTCATATTGGTGCTGCCCACGGTGCTGATACAGATGGTGATGGCTTACATTTTTTTCAGCCGCCACTGGGACAATGTGACGCGCTACATGAGCCACGCGCTTTCCGGGGAAATGGTGTTCCTCACCTCCCAGCTTCGTACCATGCCCCCCGAATACCACACGCGCATGATCGCCGACTTCGAGATGGCCACCGGCATCGCCGTGTTCCGCGAACCGGCAAATGCCTTTTCCGGCAGTTTTGCAAGTCAGGATTTCCCTGAGTTCCGGGCGCGGCTCGCATCGCTGCTTCATGCGCCTTTCACGGTACGCCGCATCTCGGACGATGCGCTGATCGAAGTACGCATCGCGTTTGACGATTACACGCTGCGCCTGCTTGTGACGGTGAAGCGGCTGGAAAGCCGTACCACCATCATTTACCTGAGCTGGATGATGGGAGTTTCGGTGCTATTCCTTATTATCGCCGTCTTGTTCCTGCGCAACCAGATACGCCCCATCAACCGGCTGGCGGAAGCGGCGGATGATTTCGGGCGCGGAATGGATTCACCGGATTTCAGGCCGGGAGGCGCCAGGGAAGTGCGCAAGGCGGCCCGCGCCTTCATCGTGATGAAAGAGCGTATCTTCCGGCAGGTGCGCACGCGCACGGAAATGCTCGCCAGCATCTCGCACGACCTGCGCACGCCGCTGACGCGCATGAAGCTACAGCTTGCCATGCTCGCCGATTCCGATGCCGCGCGCGAGCTTAAGGACGACGTGCAGCAGATGGAGCATATGATCCAGGAATATCTCGATTTCGTGCGCGGCGAAGGCGGCGAGGAAGCGTCCCAGACGGCGCTTGACGCACTGCTTGCCGATGTGGTGGAAGATTACCGGCGGCTTAAGGCGGATGTCCGACTTGCCGCTCGCGCGCCGGTTCAGGCGGCTATTAAAGTCAGCGCCTTCCGCCGCATGCTGCATAACGTGATCGATAACGCGCTGCGTTACGGTAAGCGCTGCGAGGTAAGCCTTGTGAAATCAGTGAATTACTGCGAGATTCTGGTGGATGACGAAGGCGAAGGCATACCACAGGAGAAGCGCGAGGAAGTATTCCGCCCGTTCAGCCGCCTGGATGCCTCGCGCAACCTGAAATCGGCCGGGGTGGGACTCGGCCTTACCATCGCACGCGACATTGCGCAGGCGCATGGCGGGAGCATCACGCTCGATACCTCGCCGAAGGCCGGCCTGCGCGTGCGGATACGTTTACCTTTGTAAAGGAGCCGTTATGGGACTTTTTCTTTTTCGTTTCTGGCCGGTGCTGATTCCGTTGCTGGTCTATCTCATCTGGCATGCCTATACCCGGCGCAAGGCGCTGAAATCGGGCCAGACGCCGCCGCGTTTCCGTGATGGCCCGTGGTTCTGGATCGTGCTTTTGAGCCTTGGCACCGGCTTTGCGTGCTTCGTATCCGTCGCAATGATGACAGAGCCGCAGAAAGGCGACTACCAGCCGCCTCATATGGAAAATGGCGTACTCGTCCCGGGGCGCGTCGTACCATGAGCCTCACCCTCTCGCCCGACTGGCTGCACTGGCCGGAAACGCAGGCGCTGGTGCGCGCCTTTAAAGCCGCGCCGGGCGACGTGCGCTTCGTCGGCGGCTGCGTGCGCGATGCCGTTCTGGGCCGCAGCGCCGAAGATATAGACCTGGCCACCACCCATAAGCCTGAGCAGGTCATGGCGCTGCTTAAAGCGGCCGGGATCACGGTCATTCCCACCGGGCTCAAGCACGGCACCGTCACCGCAGCTATAAACCGCCGTCGGTTCGAGATCACCACGCTGCGGCGCGATACCGCCTGCGACGGACGGCATGCCGAGGTGGCGTTCACCGATGACTGGGAAGCGGATGCGAAGCGCCGCGATTTCACGATGAACGCGCTTTTCCTCACGAGCGGGGGCGAGCTTTTCGATTATACGGACGGCGCCGGGGATGCCAAGGCAGGGCGCGTGCGGTTTATCGGCGATGCGGGCGAACGCGTCCGCGAGGACTACCTGCGCATCCTGCGCTTTTTCCGCTTTTTCGCGCAGTACGGCAGGCACGCGCCGGATACGCAAGCGCTTGCCGCCTGCCGCGCGCATGCCGAAGGGCTGGACCAGATTTCCGGCGAGCGCATCCAGCATGAGATGTTTAAGCTGCTTGCGGCGGACAATCCCCTGTATGCGCTGTGCCTGATGCGCGATTGCGGCATTCTGGCCAGACTCATTCCCGAAACACACGGCATGCCGGCGCTGGAACGATTGCCGGAAATGGAACAAACATTGCGCGCGCAGGCCGAGCCGGAAACGAAACTCGCCCTGCTTTTACCGCCTGAGCAGCTGGAGGCGGTGGCCGCGCGCTGGAAGCTCGCCAACGCCACGCGCGAGATCATCGCGCGGCTGCATCACTGGCTGCCGCAGATGGAAAGCCTTACAGGCGATGTGTGCGCGCAGAAAAAAACCTTACGCGCCCTAGGTATCACGCCTTACACACAGCTCGCGCTGATGGCCGCCGCAGGAGCCGAAGACGCCGCGCACTACGCCGATATGCTGAAGCTTGCCGACGGCTGGAGTCCGCCGGAATTCCCCGTAACCGGTCATGATTTGCTGGCGATGGGAAAAGAAGAAAACGCGGAGCTGGGCCGGGACCTTAAGAAACTGGAGGCACTGTGGGAAGAAAGCGATTACAAGCTTTCGCGCGGCGAACTATTGAAGCTTCTTTAGCTATTTATCTTCCGCGACATCCAGCGGTTCACCGAATGATTCGCCCTCGGGATTTTCTTCGAGCGCATAACCGGCGGAGCGCACGGTGCGGATTAGATCCGGCTGCTTGCCGTCATAATCAAGGCCCTTGCGCAGGCGGCGCACATGCACGTCCACCGTGCGCAGCTCGACGTAGATATCGTGGCCCCACACCGCGTCGAGCAACTGCTCGCGCGAGAACACGCGGCCGGGATGCTCAAGCAAATAGCGCAGGAGCGAGAATTCCGTAGGGCTTAGATGGATTTCCATATTATTGCGGGTGACTTTATGGCCCGACACATCCATCGCGATGCCCGCGAAGGAAAGGGTTTTTTCCGAAAGCGCCGGGCGGAAACGGCGGAAGATGGCGCGAATGCGCGCGATCAGCTCGGCGGGTGAAAACGGCTTGACGATATAATCGTCGGCCCCGGCATCGAGGCCGCGAATGCGATCCCCCTCTTCGC
>WGNH01000009.1 GCA_016124665.1 Alphaproteobacteria bacterium
AATTTCCTCGCAAACCCCGCTACTGACCAGGCTCGCGAAAATCATCAAGAGCGACGCGGTAAATCTGTTCATGGCATCGATTTCCTGTTGCATTTTCATCGAGCCGATCGCTGCCGTGAACGCCGAATCCGAGCGCCCTGCCAGCATGATCGCCGTGATCAGCACGCCGAATTCGCGCAGCACCGCAATACCCACCAGTTCGACCGTGAATACCGATGCACCGAATGTTTCGAGCAGGTTCGCTCCCATGAAGGCCACCACCGCACCGATGAAGAAGGTCAGGACGGCAACGATGGGCAGCGCATTCACGCCCGCCTCTTCCATCACATAGACAGTAGGCGTCACCCGGAAGCGGTGCGGCCGCATAAGCAGCGAGAAAAACGTTGTCAGCGTGCGGCCAAAAAATGCGAATGTCTCAAGAGTTTCAGTACCAAAGGCTTCCAGACCCTTACCGATGCGTTCGAAAGCCCGGACGAAGCCATAGCGCTCCTCGGGAAGGTCAGGATCGCAGTCAATGACACGCTCCAGAATTTCACCTATCAGCCGCCGTGCTGTCGGGTGATCGCCGCGATAGTGCCAGTCTGCATTAGGTGTGCCGCATTGATGCACAATCCGTCCCAGCAGAAAGGCGCCGGACGTATCAATTCTGCCGAGGCGGCCAAGGTCGATGACAATCAGGCCGGCATCATATCCGGACTCGAGACGCTCGACCTCGGAGTAGATGGACGCGATGGTATGAACGACCCAGTCGCCGACGGGTTCGACGACAATTCTCTGTCCTTCCTCCCGGACATTGATGTCTGCGGCACTTCCCGATGGCATTGATCTGACCCCTTCCGCGCCAGTCTTAGTTGATTCAGTCCGGCTTAGGGAGTGCGGACGCGCAACAGTTGCCAGGCGCAGATTCCGCCCAGGACCGCCGGGATCGCCATGAACGCAAAGCCTGTCCCTGCAAAATGGTCATAGATGAGCCCGGAGGCCGCACTCATTACTGCAAGCGCAATGCCGCCCGACAAAGCCGAATTGGCCGCCTGTGTGCTGGCCTGGAGCCCGTCAGGCGCATGATCTGCGGCGAATCTGAGAAACCCCAGATAGGCTGCGGCAAAGGTCAGGGCGTGTGTAACCTGCAGGATGAAAAGCAGCGCCAAAGGCGGCGAAAAAGCGGTCAACGACCATCGCACGATGGCTGCACCTGCCGCGATCATCATCAAATGTGCGGGCTGCAAGCGGGACAGATGCCGCGCCGACAGGGTCAGAAAGACAATCTCCGCCAGAACGCCGGTCGACCAGAGGGCGCCGACGGTCTGCGGGGCGATGCCGTCTGCCTGCCAGCTGATGGCGGAAAACGCGTAATAGAATGCATGGCTGCTCTGGATCAGCGCCGAAGCGGCCAGGGCCAGGATAAAAGGCCGGGACAGGAGCAGGCGCAGAGGCGCGCGCTCCGTTCCGGCGGCCGGTTTGACGCGCTCGCCGACGGGCAGGAAATGCGCGGTGGCCACGGTCAGCGCCGCGCCTGCAGTCATCCAGACCAGTGCGGCCTCGCCGCCGAATTGCCCGATCAGCGCGCCCGCCGCCAGATTGGCCAGGATGAAAGTGGCCGAGCCCACGGCCCGGACCGGGCCGAATGCAAACCCTTCCTTGCGTGACGACCATGAGGCAAAGGCGTCGACCAGGGGGATCTGTCCGCTGAAAATCGCCCCGGCCAAAGCCGAAACGATTGTCAGAAGCACGACATCACGGAAGGGAGCCATCAGGAGGAAGCCTGCCAGCCCCGCCCAGGCAAAGCCGACCACGGCATCGCGGCGGCGGCTGGATCCGTCCATCCAGCTGGCCCCCAGGGGTGCCAGTACCGTGCGGCCGATCATGCTGCCGGCAAGGGCAATCCCGATCAGTTCGGGCGAGAGTCCGCGGGATTCCAGCCAGACCGGCAGATAGGGCAGAAAGGCACCGAATGCGAAGTAGAATGCGCCATAATGCGCCGCAAAGCGGACCCCCGCCGGATGAATGATCCGCCCGTTCATGGGCGCGGCGATACCCTGTCTGCATTCAAATGGAAAGTCCGTTGCAATCGCGGCTTTGCAGTGCAGCAAAGCGCGGCTAGGTTCGCCAACCCGAAAAGGTGAACAGTGTTCATGGACCGAGCTCTTGCCGATATTGCACCGGAATCGCCACTGGCCGGACGGCCGGAAGGCGAAACGCTGGCATTGCATCCGCGCCGGGTTCTGCTGACCGGCTACCGGTCGCATCCCCATGTCGGCGGACAGGGGGTTTATCTGCGCGAACTCGCCATCGGCCTGCGCGATCTCGGGCATCACGTGACCATTGCATCCGGCCCGCCCTATCCGGATGTGCCGGAAGGCGTTGAGCTGGTCGAATTTCCGGCCCTCAACCTGTTCGAGGAAAAAAACGCCTTTCTGGCGCTGCGTCCGGCGCACCTGCTGTCGAAGGCTGACCGGTCGGAATGGCTGGCGCACAATACCGGCGCCTTTGGCGAATTGCTGGCCTTCAGCTACCGCCTGCAGGCCTGGCTGAAGGGTCAGGCCGGGCGGTTCGATGTCCTGCACGACAACCAGACCCTGATGCCGCCCTTTATCGGTATTTCGCGCACCCTGCCGGTGGTGGCCACGATCCACCATCCGGTGGCGATTGATCGCGGCTTTGCCGTCGATGGCGTTTCCAGATGGTGGGAAAAACTGCTCACCCGCCGCTGGTATGGCTTTACCGGCCAGCAGGCGAAAACCGTGCGGCAATTGCCGCATCTGCTGGCGGTTTCAGACGCGGCGCGCGACAGCCATTCCGAGCATTACGGCATGCAGGCCGGGCGGGCAGTGGTCAGTTTCAACGGGATTGACCATGATGTTTTCTGCCCGGAAGCCGGCACACGCCGGGAAACGCGGCTGATTGCGGCCACCGCCAGCGCCGACGTGCCGATCAAGGGGCTGGATGTCCTGATGCAGGCCTTCGTGCCGCTGGCACAGCAATTCCCGTCGCTGAAGCTGGAGCTGATCGGCCAGCTGCGGGAAGGACGAGCAAAGCGAATTCTCCAGGAGGCAGGGCTGCTGGACCGGGTCAGCGCGCGATCCGGCGTCAGCCGCGAGGAGATCGCCGATCTTTATCGCCGCGCCAGCGTCGTGGTCTGCCCGGCCCGGTTCGAGGGGTTCGGATTCCCGGCCGCCGAAGCGATGGCCTGCGGCGCGCCCGTCGTTGCCAGCGATGGCGGAGCCTTGCCGGAAGTGGTGGGCGAGGCCGGCAGTATTGTGCCGGCCGGGGATGCCGTGGCCCTGGAGACAGCGGTCCGGGCGGTCCTGAACCAACCCGACATGGCGCGCGAAATGAGCGAGGCCGGTGCCCGCCGGGCCCGTTCTGTGTTTTGCTGGCGCAATCACGCTCTCGCCGCGAGCGCGCTTTACGAGAAAGCGATTGCTGCGTGCTGACCATTGATTTCAAACGTCTGGACCTGCGCGATGGCGACCGGGTTCTGGATCTCGGCTGCGGCCGCGGCCGTCATACGCATGCGCTCTACTGGCATGATGCGCCGGTGCATGTCATCGGGCTGGACCTTTCCGAAGCGGATGTGATGGCGACACTGAAAAGCTTTGCTGATCTTCCGCCCCCCGACGAGTCTCCGCTGCGGGTCGGCACACTGGCGGCCGGCAATGCCCAGCGCCTGCCCTTTCCCGACGATTCCTTCGATGCCGTCATCTGCTCGGAAGTGCTGGAACATGTTGACGATCCGGACACGGCGATGGCCGAGATCACCCGCGTGACAAAGCCGGGCGGACGCGTCGCCCTGTCCGTGCCGCGCTACTGGCCGGAATGGATTTGCTGGAAACTGTCCAGCGGTTACCGGTCAACGCCCGGCGGGCATGTCCGCATTTTCCGGCATGATCAATTGCATGCCACGGCTCGGCGGAGCGGCCTGCGCAAGACCGCGCATCACTGGGCGCATGCGCTGCACAGCCCGTACTGGTGGCTACAATGCGCGGTCTGGGACATCCGCAACGACCATGGACTGGTCAACGCCTACCGGCGGTTTCTGGAATGGGATTTGCTCGAAGCGCCCTGGATCACCCGCACGCTCGAACGCCTGCTCAATCCGGTCATGGGAAAGAGCCTCGTCATGTATTTTGTGAAACCGGTATGAGCCAGATCATAAACCTTTCGGCTGCCGCCGGCCGGATCGAAGCCCTGCAACAGCCGGACGGTGCCATCCCCTGGATTGATGCCGGGCTCTGGGATCCCTGGAATCACGGCGAGAGCGCAATGGCGCTGGCCGTGGCAGGCCGGAAAGACAGCTGCGCGCGCGCGCTGGAAGCCCTGTTTGACCGCCAGGAAGCCGATGGCGGCTGGACCGGCGAGCTGGGCGCAGGCGTGCCGCTGGACGAGACCAACCGGCGGCTCGTCGTCGACAAGCCGGCGACCGCACGGGACACGAATTTCACCGGCTATGCGGCGGTCACCGTCTTGCGCAGCGCCCTCGCCCTGAATGAACCCGGCTGGCTGGACCGCTATGCCGGGCCCGTCCGGCGGGCGATGGACTTCGTCCTTTCCTGCCAGACACCGGAAGGCGATATCGTCTGGCGCAAGCCTGATGCGGGGGAAGCCCTCGACAATGTGGATTCGCTGCGCGCAGGCAATGCCTGCCTCTACAAGAGCCTGGAATGTGCCATCCGGCTCGAAACCGCCCTGGCCGGCGAGCTTCGGGACCTGACAGAAGCGCGCGCACGGCTTGCCGAAGCGCTGCACGACAAGGACTGGCGGTTTGACCGCAAATCCACCGACCGGCGGCGCTATGCCATGGACTGGTATTATCCGGTGCTGTCCGGCGTTCATTCGCGCGAGGAATCGCAGCGGCGGCTGGAGGCGGGCTGGTCACGCTATGTGGTCGAGGGGCTGGGCTCGCGCTGTGTCGCTGATGAACCCTGGGTCACGGCCGCCGAAACGGCCGAGCTGGCCCTCGCCTGCCAGGCGGTGGGCTGGACCGGCAAGGCGCGCAAGCTGATTACCGATCTGGCGCCGCTGGCCGCCCGGTCCGGCGGATACTGGATGGGCTGGCAATTCGAAGAAGAAATCCTCTGGCCTTACGAGCGTCCAGCGTGGACCTCCGCCGCGGTCATTCTGGCAGCCGATGCGATCGAGCATCTCTCGCCCGGCTCTGATCTTCTGGTGACGCCGCTCAAGGCGGTCAGTCCGGCCCGGCGCGGCGCAACACCTCCAGCGTCCTGATCCGTTCGACCGGCTCGAAATCGCCGGACTCAACCGCCTGTTTCCAGATTTCATAAGGCGGGCGTCCGCCCTCTGCGGGATCCAGAAAAACATCGTGGATGGCGAGGAAACCGCCCGGTGCGACTTTCGGGGCCCAGCCATCATAATCGGCCTGTGCGGCCGGCATGGAATGTCCGCCATCTATGAAAACAAAGCCCAGTGGCGTTGACCAGTAAGGTGCGATCGCGGCGGATTTCCCAACCAGCGCAATGACATGATCTTCCAGCCCGGCAGCATGAATGGTCCGGCGGAAAACCGGCAGCGTGTCCACCGCCCCGGCAATGTCGTCATAAAGCTCCGGATCGAAATATTCCTCGCCCGGCTGGTGCTCCTCGGAGCCGCGGTGATGATCGATGGAAAACAACAGCGTGCCGGCCTCGCGGGCGGCGGTGCCCAGATAAAGCGCCGACTTGCCGCAATATCCGCCGATCTCGAGAAACGGACCCAACCGGCCCGTGCCGACCGCATAGCGCGTCAGCGCAGCGCCTTCATCAGGGTGGAGAAACCCTTTGACGTCTTCGGGATTCATGGCGCGGTCAGCTGCCTGTCGCGTTGCGCAATTCGCGGCGGCGCGACATCAGGCCATCCGCGGCATTGCCGAGCCGCTCGGAGGCCAGTTCCAGAGATCCGATTTCGGAGTCCAGTTGTCCGTCACCCGCCTCATTGAGGGTCCGGAAAAGGGCCAGGGCCTGACGGACATCGGTCAGCGCATATTCCAGCGCGCCCAGATCATCACTGAGGCTGTTGGCGGTCAGGCCGCCGGCTTCTGCAACGGTTTCGCCGTCGCGCGCCAGATTATAGGTCAGGGTCGACGCCTCCGAGAGATCGCGGCGGGCGGTTTCGATGATCATGTCAGGACCGGCATCATTAAGCCCGGCCGCCTCATAGTAGATTTCCACGGGAGTCGGGCGATCAGAATTGCCCCGGCCGAACATCAGCATTCCCGTCAGGCGTTGCACCGCAGCGCCATGAGCTTCCGCCACCCATCCGGCCTCATGAAATCTGGCGTCCAGGGCGGCCGCATTCTGACGCAAATCCAGTTGGGCTTGAGGCAATTGCCGGTCACCGGAGACAAATCCCGCCGGCCCAGAGGGGGTTGCAACGCACGCAGACAGGCCCATGAGGCAGGCGCAAATCAATCCGGTACGAAACATCATGTACACAACCCATATTGCTGCAGCGGCAGAATGTGCGCCCCTGTGGCCAACAAACCATTGTCAGCCCTTGCCCCGCCGTTACTCTGCGGCAAGAACACCCTGTCAATCAAGGTAAATCACAGAGGTTAGCCCTTTGCAAAAAAACGCTTCCCGCCGCGCCCTGTTCCCGCCCATCGAACCCTATCGTCATTTCCGCCTCGATGTGTCCGGAGGGCACAGTCTTTATGTCGAGGAATGCGGGCGGGAAGACGGCCTGCCGGTGATTGCCTTGCACGGCGGGCCCGGTGGCGGCGCAAGCCCGATGATGCGGCGGTTTTTTGACCCGGACAAATACCGGATTGTCCTGTTCGATCAGCGCGGCTGCGGGCGTTCGACGCCTCATGCCTCGCTGGAAAACAACACGACATGGGATCTGGTGAAAGACATTGAAGCCATTCGTGAAGCGCTCGGTATCACGCAATGGGTGGTCTTCGGTGGCTCCTGGGGATCGACCCTGTCGCTGGCCTACGCCCAGACCCATCCGGACCGTGCCATGGCCCTGATCCTGCGCGGCGTTTTTCTGTGCACGCAGGCCGAGCTCGACTGGTTCTATCGCGATGGCGCCAACCGGATTTTTCCCGATGCCTGGGCCGATCTTGTTTCCCGCCTTGATGAGAACGAAAAACAGGATGTTCTGGCTGCCTATCACGCCCGGCTGATGCAGGACGGGGGCGAGGCCCGGCTGGAGGATGCCATCGCCTGGGCCGACTGGGAGAATTTCCTGATTTCCTTTGCCTCTCCGGAACCCTCATCACGCAGCAACCCGGCACGGGCGGACGCCATTTCACGGATCGAAACCCATTATTTCGTGAACCGGGGTTTTTTCGAAGGCGAGAACCAGTTACTCGAAAACATGGACCGCATCCGGCACATTCCCGGCTATATCGCGCAGGGGCGCTATGATGTGATCACGCCGCCGGCAGCGGCCTGGACCATTGCCAAGGCCTGGAATGGAAATGCCCGGCTGGAGTTTGTCTCCGATGCCGGGCATTCAGCCGGTGAGCCGGGGACGGTGGACGCGCTGGTGCGCGCCACCGATGATATTGCCCAGCGGTTTGGCTAGCTGCCGAACAGAAAGACCGAGAGGCCCCAACCGAATTTGGCGTCCAGACCCAGGATGAGAATCAGGGTCAGAGCAATGGGGGCAAAGAACCGCAGCACGAAACGGAAAAATCCGAAAAGCAGCGGGGATGCGTGTGACAATTGGGCGTGCGCGATTTTGCGGTCCACAACCCAGCCCATGAAGATCGCCATCAGCAAGCCGGCGAGCGGCAGGGCGATGGAGCTCGACAGGAAGTCAAGCAGATCAAAGAATGGGAAGGAGAAGGCCACGCCTGCACCCACCAGCCAGATAAAGCCGCCAAATATCCAGGCGATCGTGCTCCTGTGGAAGCTGGAGTTTTCCTCGATCCAGGCGACGACGGCTTGCAGAAGCGAGATCGACGATGTCAGCGCTGCAATCAGGGCCAGGATGAAGAAGGCACCGCCGACAATATTGCCGCCCGGCATCTGGGCGAACGCCGCCGGCAGTGCCTGGAAGAAGAGCCCCGGACCGGATGCCGGCTCGATGGAGAAGGCAAAGACGAAGGGGAAAATTGCAAGGCCGGCAATCAGCGCAACGCCTGAATCCGCGGCGGAAATTATACCCGCTGACTGACCAATATTGGCGTTCTTGTCGAGATAGGAACCATAAGTGATCATGATGGCGGAACCCAGGCCGATGGAGAAAAAGGCCTGCCCGACCGCCTCGAGGAAAGTCTGGCCATTCACTTCAGAGAAATCGACGGCAAAGAGGTAGCCAATGGCGGCCCCCATATCGCCCGCAATTCCGGCATAAACAACCATGCCCAGCAACATGGTGAAGAAGATCGGCATCAGGATGGATGCGGCGCGTTCAATACCGCCGGTCACGCCCTGCGCCACGACAAGCACGGTCAGCACCATGAATGCGGTATGCCAGCCGAGTACGTTATAACTGTCGGCAGAGAAGGTTCCGAACGCCGCCTCGACCACTTCCGGAGCCTGGCCGGCAAACTCGCCCGAGAACATCTTGAAGATATATGCGGCCACCCAGCCGGCCACGACCGAATAGAAACAGAGTACCAGAATGCCGCCAATCAGACCGACAATACCGGTGACCGCCCAGAGCCGCGAGGAGCCATTGTCCATGGCTACTTTCTGGACAGAACCAATCGCGCTTTTCTGGCCGTAACGGCCCACAGACAATTCTGCCATCAGGATCGGGAAGCCGATCAGAAGGATACAGGCGAGATAGATGAGGATGAAGGCGGCGCCGCCATTTTCACCGGCCGTGTACGGAAAGCGCCAGAAATTTCCCAGCCCGACGGACGAGCCAATGGCCGCCATCAGGAATCCAAAACGTGACGACCAGTGTGCATGAGCCGCAGCGGCCATGGCAATTCTCCCCAGAAATGCAGCGGAAATCCCCGCCTGAACCGGCGCGGACCCTTCCCCATCCTGACGCAAGGGTCAAGAATTTCTAGCCGTTATCCGAAAAGGCCCGCGCCGCGCGGCGGTTCGGCATTGCGATGAATGTGGGCCCCCAGAATCAGACCGAATCCGAAGAGCACCGCCATCATCACCGTGCCGCCATAGGAGATGAGCGGCAGAGGCACGCCGACGACCGGCAACAGGCCGGTCACCATGCCGATATTGATGAAGACATAGAGGGCGAATGTAGTGGCGATTCCCATCACGGTGAGGCGCAGGAAAGTTGACTTGCACTCTGCAGCAATGGCGACGGTATTGGCCAGGACCAGAGCATAGATTCCGATCACGGCCAGTCCTCCCACAAGGCCGAATTCCTCACCCAGAATGGTGAAGATGAAATCGGTCTGCTTTTCCGGCAGGAAATTGAGCTGGGTCTGCGTACCTTCCACAAATCCCCGCCCGGTCAGGCCGCCGGAACCCAGCGCGATCTTTGACTGCAGGATATGATAGCCCGCCCCCAGCGGATCGGCTTCCGGATTCAGAAAGGTGAAAATCCGCCGCCGCTGATAGTCCTCCAGCCCGAAGCGCAGGAATGCGGGGATGATGAAGGCCGCGGCAATGGCACCGCCAATGATGATGCGCCAGCTCAGCCCGGCCAGGAAAACAAGCGCCGCGCCGGTTACCAGCACCAGAAGCGCTGTGCCCAGATCAGGCTGATGCAGGATCAGTGCTGCGGGTGCGCCGATCAGGAAAGCCGGCACCAGCAGGCCGAAAGCTGAATTGATCTTTTCCGGTGGCAGGTCGTGATAAAAGCGTGCCAGTGCCAGCACCACCGCGATCTTCATGATTTCAGAGGGCTGCATCCGGACCGGGCCGATATCGAGCCAGCGCTGAGCGCCGTTGACGCTTTCACCGAAAAACTCGACCCCCACCAGCAGAGAGAGCGCGCCGAGATAGATCGGATAGGCCATGCCCATCCAGAAGCGGGGGGGAAAGAGCGCGACCACCAGCATGATGGCGATGCCGAGAAGGAAGCGGATGAAATGGCGGCTGGCCCAGGGATTCCAGGCTCCCTCGGCCGCCGAATACAGCATGCCCACGCCCACCGCACCGAGCAGGAGAAGCAGGAGCACAACGCTCCAGTTCAGCTCGAACAGCTTTTCCTGGAAGGTGCGCGGGACAGTTTCGCGAAAGACGGCCATCAGGTCGGCTGGCTCCCGGTTGAATTCTGCACAAAGGGTCCGGCCGCCGACGGATCGCGTTCGATCAGCAGGCGCAGGACATCACGGGCGGGGCGGGCGGCCGCCCGGGATCCGCCACCGCCATGCTCGACCACGGTGGCGACCGCATAGCGGGGGCGGTCTGCAGGCGCATAACAGACGAACATGCCATGATCGCGCAGGCGCCAGGGCAATTCATCCTGTGTGCGGACGCCGGCTTCTCGCTCTGCGGCAGAGATGGAATAGACCTGGGCCGATCCGGTCTTGCCGGCCATTTCCACACCCTCAACGCCCAGGCCGCCAAGCGTGTAATACGAGGTGCCGCCCGGTTCGTGCACGACGGCGCGCAGGGCATCGCGGACAATATCCAGATGGGCGGGATCCTGAACCAGCTCCTGGCCCTGGTCCGCCGGTTGATCGAGATAGAGGCGCGGGCTGACGGACCGGCCGGAAGCGAGACGCGCCGTCATCACCGCCATCTGCAGCGGAGAGGCCAGCATGAAGCCCTGCCCGATCGCCGTGATCAGCGTTTCGCCCTGCGACCAGCGCTGGCCATAGCGCGAGAGCTTCCACTGCTCGTCGGGCACAATGCCTCGCGAAACACCGGCAAGGCCGATTTCGGGCGCAGAACCGAGGCCGAACTGGCGTGCCGCGCTGGCAAGCCGGTCAATGCCAAGGCGTTGCGCCATCTCGTAGAAGAACACATCGCAGGAGGTCTTCACGGCATCGCGGAGATTGACCCGGCCATGGCCCTGACGGCGCCAGCAGTGAAACTCGCGATTTCCCAGCTGTATGCTGCCTGTGCAGGTTACGCGCTCTGTCGTGTTGACGACACCGGCCTCGAGCGCTGCCAGCGCCACAACCGCCTTGAAGGTCGAGGCGGGCGGATAGGTACCCTGCAGCGCCTTGTTGTAGAGCGGGCGGTATTCATTCTGGTTGAGCGCGTTGAAATCGGTTTGCGAAATGCCGGTGACGAACAGATTCGGATCAAAGCCCGGCGTGGAGGCCAGCGCCAGGAGGTCGCCGCTTTCCACGTCCATGGCCACGACGGCGGCACTCTCGCCATCCAGGCGCTCATAGGCAAAGCGCTGAATATCGGCATCAATGGTCAGGCGGACATCTTCACCCGGCGTTGCGGGGTTGGACTGTTCGGGCAATTCGCGGATGACCCGCCCGAAGGCATTGACCTCGACCTTGAGCGAACCTGCAGACCCGCGCAGCGTGTCCTCGCGGGCGGCTTCCGCCCCCGTGCGCCCGATCCGGAAACCGGGATGGCGAAGCAGCGGATCATCTCCGGCATCGGCTTCCGGGGCGGGCTGGACATAACCAAGGATATGGGCGAAGGCCGGGCCTGAAGGGTAATCGCGGATTTCGGCGACTTCCGGAATAATGCCGGGAAGGTCCGGGGTTTGCAGATTGATGGCGGCGAAATTGCCCCAATCGAGATCGTCCCGGATCGTGACCGGGCGGAAACGCGGGGCGCGCTGGACATTGCGCAATATCCGCTCGCGTTGCTCTGGCGTGATCTCGATAATATTGCCCAGGCGGCCGAGCGCCTCTTCCACATCGCCGGCCTGCTCGGGGATCATCACCACACGATAGCTGTCCCGGTTATCCGCAACCGGAACGCCAAAGCGATCCAGAATGCGGCCGCGGGAGGGCGGGGTCAGCAGGAAGTTGAACTGGTTGTCTTCCGACAGGACGCGATAGCGCTCGGTCTCGATCACCTGGAGCTGATAGAGGCGGGCCCCGAGCGCGGTAAACACAGCTGCTCCGCCCGCTCCCATCATCAGGGCGCGGCGGGTAAATTTCAGCTGCTGTTCTTGGCGATCCGACTTCATGACATCAGGACCCGAACGTGCCGCGCAAGCTGCGGCGGCGGACAAAGATCACGGCAAACAGGGGGAACATCAAGGCGGAGGCAACGCCTTCGATCAACAGGGGCCGGACTGGTGCCGGTTGCCCGATGGCCAGGCTGCCGGCAGCCCAGGCGACGGGAATGGCAATAGCGAGGACGACCAGGAATCGGACCCAGACCGGACCGAATTCTCGGGTCGGGCCATCCTCGTCGCGTGACCGCGCAATCGTCAGCGAGACCAGATAGGCCAGCGCCCAGACGCCGAGCACGCCGCCGGTCAGCACATCATTCAGGATACCGACAACGAAAATCACAATGGGCGGGATGAAACGCGGCCTGACGGTCGACCAGATGAACAAGGTCATCAGCGGCAACATCGGCATCAGATCCGGCCCGTTCGCGATGCGGAGCGGTGCGGCGTAGAAAGCCAGCGCCAGGATCAGGCTGATCACGGTCCACACCATCAGGCCATAGGGCGGCCGCGTATCCACTGGCGATCTCATGGCTCACCTCCGGCGGAGGTTTCCTCGGCACTCGCCGGTGCTGGCAGCCCCCCGGCATCGCCGGCGTCTGCCGTTGCATCCGCCACGGGCATTTCCTCTTCCGCAGGCCTGTCAGGTTCCGGCGGCAAAACCGGTTCAAACGGGAACACCCAGACAAAATCAACCGGGGCCTGATCGGAATACAGGCGGACGCGCCAGCGCCCCTGCCGGTCACGTTGCGCCTGACCGACCGGCAGGCCGCGCGGCATGATGCCATCATCTCCCGAGGTCACGATCCGGTCACCATCCTCGAGGTCGGCATTGCGCGTCAGAAAGTCGAGGCGCGGATATTCCGAATTATCTCCGACCAGGACGGCCCGGGCATTCGAGCGGTCCGCCATGACCGGAATGCGGCTATTGAGGTCGGTCAAGAGCAGCACGCGGGACGACACATTGCCGGTTTCCACCACACGGCCGATCAGGCCATAGACATTGAGGACGGGGTCTCCGGAACCAACGCCCTGGCGGGTTCCGGCCCCGATCAGGCGCGACTGCACAAAGGGACCGTCCGGGTCGCCCAGCGTCCAGGCACCGATGCGATTCTGTGTGGCTGGAGATTCCACATTCAGGGCCTGCTCGTAGACTTCACGCTGATCCCGCAATTGCAAGGCCAGATCGCGCCAGTACCGGGTCTCGTTCAGACGCTGGCGGAGGTCGGCATTTTCCTCGGCCAGGCGCGCCTGATTGCGCCAGTAGGGGCCGATATTGCTGAGGCCGCGGACCGGTGCCGCGGCCAGGTCGAGTACCGGAGCCGACAGATCGGTGATCCCGGCCCTGAGGCTGGCAAGCGCAGGCGAGCGCGCTTGCGGCCGGTCAAACGCAATCAGAACAATGGATATGAGAAAGAGCGCCACCGTAAAGGTGCGCGAAAAGCGGACTCCGCTTTCATCATTGCGCCTGGAAGATCCGCCGATCGCCAAGGCGACACTCCTTTTGACTGGTGCCCGGGGCTATACTGCTTCGGACAGGATAGGCCGCCAAAGCCTAAGGTTTTCTACCGCTTTCCCGCAGCCCATCACCACACAGGACAGGGGCTCGTCTGCCAGGCTGACCGGAAGACCTGTGCGCTCGCGCAATTCGGTATCCAGATTGCGCAGCAGCGCGCCGCCGCCGGTCAGGACAATGCCCTTGTCGACGATGTCCGCGGCCAGTTCGGGCGGGGTCGCCTCCAGGGCCTGTTTGACGGCCTCGACAATCTGTTCCACGGGTTCGGACAGGGCATCGGCAATCATGGCTTCGGTGACGGCGATTTCACGCGGCACGCCATTCATCAGATCGCGGCCCTTGATTTCAAGGGACAGCCCCTCGCCCTTCGGCGGCGGCATGGCGGACCCAATTTCCTTCTTGATGCGCTCGGCCGAGGTTTCGCCGATCAGCAGGTTCGCCGAACGGCGGATATAATTGATGATGGCTTCATCCATCTTGTCGCCGCCAACCCGCACGGAGCGCGAATAGACGATGCCCGACAGGGACATCACGGCCACTTCTGTGGTGCCGCCGCCGATATCGACGATCATGGAGCCGGTCGGCTCGTCGATCGGAAGCCCTGCCCCCACAGCCGCAGCCATTGGCTCATCTATCAGATAGACCTTGCGGGCTCCGGCCAGCCGGGCCGATTCATGAATCGCACGGCGCTCAACTGCGGTGGCCCCGGATGGCACGCAGATGACGACCTGCGGCGACACGAAGCTCTGCCGGTTGTGCACCTTGCGGACGAAATAGCGGATCATCTCTTCGGCGACATCGAAATCGGCGATCACACCGTCCCGCATCGGGCGGATGGCTTCAACATTGCCGGGCGTCTTGCCCAGCATCATCTTGGCTTCCGCGCCGACCGCCTGGACGTGTTTTCGGCCTTTTTCGATCTTGTAGGCGACCACCGACGGCTCGTTCAGCACCACACCCCTGCCCTTGACATAGACAAGTGTGTTGGCCGTTCCGAGGTCGATGGCAATATCTGCAGAGAGCAGTCCGAAGAGACTATTGAACATGGGCGCGCGTTCATGTTGCGATCACCTGTCAGGCGATCAAATTTTCAAGAAATACCCTTGTGCGATGGTGCAGCGCGGAATGCAAGCGCGGCAATGCAGCCACAGGTCAAGTCTCTTCGTCGGTTTCCTCATGCGCCGGCAAACGGCGGCGTGCCGCCAGCATTATGGTGAGCCAGACGCCGAGCGCGAGGAGCAAAAGCCCGGCGGCATAAAGCAGGTTTTCGCCCGACAGCGCGGTCAGAAGGCTTTGTCCGGTCAGGCCAACGACAAGGATTTTGGGCGCCGTCCCCAGCATCGCTCCCAGAATAAACGCCCAGTAAGGGGTTTTCGACGCGCCAAAGGCCATATTGACGACAATAAAGGGGCCTGACGGCACGATGCGGACCAACGCGCTGGCAATGAGCCCGTTGCGGCCGACAAATCCGGCAGCCCGATTCATCCATTCACCGCCAAACCGTTCCAGCAGGCCGGCCCCGAAGCTGCGTCCCATCCAGAAATTGACAGAGGCCGAGCAGGCGGTCGCGATCCAGGCATAGGCAAAGCCATAGACCGGACCGAAGGCCAGCATGGTGGCCGCCATCAACACAAATTGCGGCGCACCGAAAAAGGACAGGATGATGTAGATGATGATGGTGAGCGGCAGCGCATACCACTGGCTGGCCGCCGCCTCGAACACCTGGCCGAGATTTTCGGTGCTGGCATCCAGAAACAGGCGGCCGAACAAGAACACCATGGCGACCGAGACCAGCAGGCCAAGCGACACCACGACCGCGCGTTGCGCCCGGACGTCCATATTCAGAATGAAATGTAGAAAGCGCTTCATTGCGTGGGCGGCCCGGCTATTTCGCGGACCCCCATATCACGCCCAAAAACTGGATCAATCCTTATCGCCGCTGAGGCGCGCAGCCGGATCGCGCTCGCCATTGGCGATACGCGCCAGTTTCGAACGCTGGCGGGCCAGTACGGCCAGTTGCTGGTCCAGCACTTTCAGGATTTCGCGGGCCTCCTGCTCGTCGATTTCGCCCGGCGAGCGCTCTGTCTCGCTGAGGGAATCCATCAGCGCCGTAATATTGCGCGCGTGCTTACGGCTGGCTTCCCCGGCCAGAGACAGCCAGTTGTCATCATCCGACTGGTCCAGAGGCATGAAAATGCCCCCCGCCAGATAGGCGAGGTCCTTGGCCGCGGATGTGGCACCGGTGGCTTCCGTCAGCCGGGCAACACGGGAATAGGAAATCTCGTTGGTGGCATCCGGATCGGCGAGCGCATAGACGCGAGTGCGGGACAATTCCAGCAACTCCATGACCGCCGGAACGCCGCCCGCTTCCTCGAACAGCGCCGCAACCACTGACTTGGGATCCCCGTATGGCCGTTCCTTGACCGGCTTGAATGCCATCGACTCGCGCTCCGTTGATGTTGCAACCGCGCAAACCTAGTCAATTACCGCCCCGTGGCAAGCAATCAGGGCTATTCTCCGGTGCCGGATTCAGCCGGCCGGTTGGTGACGCCGGTGTCGAGGACATAGCGCCAGCCCTCAGCCTCGAGCCGCCAGGCCGACACATAATTACCGGTTGCAGCCGGTTCAGAGGCGCGGTCACCATCCGGATGATAGCTCCAGTCACCATAGGTGACCGCGAAATCGCCAGCCTCCCCGGCATAGCCGCCGCGCGGCTCCCAGTGCAGCAAACCGGCTGCGCCCTCGCGGGACGCAAAGATCGCATCCGGCCCGACAATGTCATCAATATTCGGCTGGATCAGACGCGCATCCGCGGTCGCGTAATAGCGAAACCCTTCGGCGATACCGTGCTCTGCGGCATAGGCCGCAAAATCGCGATCCGCCTGCATCGCCCCCACAACGGCCTGATCGGCAGACTGCATCGCCGAGAGCGCCAACACGCTGGCTGAAATCAAAGACAGGCTCAAACGCTTCTCCGTTTTTCGAGGACCGGATTATCCGCCGGACGGACACAGGCGGGAAATCACGTCTTCGTCAGATATCGGAGCGGGCGGGCCGGCAAGCCGGTGCCATTGCAGCATCTGGTTGCGGAACCATGTCATTTGCCGTTTGGCATAGCGCCGTGTGTCCTGCTTGGCTTGGGCAATGGCCGCCGGCTCGTCCATTGCGCCTGCCAGCAGGGAGATCAGGGGTGGCACGCCGAGCGCCTTCATGGCGGGCAGGGTATGGTCCAGCCCGCGCGCCGCAAGGCGGCGAACCTCGTCCAGCGCGCCCCGTTCCATCATTGCGTCAAAGCGGGCCTCGATATGCTGATAGAGCCATTGCCGGTCCGGTTCCATGACGAGCCCGGTCCAGCCGCCTGCGGGCAGCAAGGGCACTGTATTTGCCTGGAAAGCCGATATCGGCTGGCCGGTCTCGAGGCCGATCTCGACCACACGGCGGAGTCTTTGCAAATCGGCCGGCTTGATCCGCCCGGCCGCTTCCGGATCGAAGGCTAGCGCCTGTTCGCGCAAGGCGTCTGCGCCCTGAGCCTCTATGTCGTCAGCGGACTGGCGCGTATGGTCAGATATCTCCGGCATGGCGGCGAGGCCCTTGACCAGCGCATTGAAATAGAGGCCGGTGCCGCCCACGATAATGGGCCGACGGCCCCGGCTGCGAATGGCTGCGATCCGGTCCATGGCGGCCGCTGCCCACCATCCGGTCGAGGCCCGTTCTGCCGCATCGACCGTTCCGAACAGATGGTGCGGAATACCGCCCTGCTCGTCCAGGCCCGGGCGTGCCGACAAGATGTCCAGATCGGCATAGATCTGCATGGAATCCGCATTGATGATCTCGCCGTCCAGGACGCGGGCCAGCCGCACCGCCAGCGCGGTCTTTCCGGAGGCAGTCGGTCCGGCCAGCAATATGACGGGTGGCGCGCCTGTGTTCACCGGCGGATGGACTGGAAAACGAATTGGCCGCCGCGGTTGAGCTGGAATAATGCCACCTCCCCGTCCTCAAACCCGCTGAGCACGCTGACGGCCTCGGCCAGCGTCTCGACCGGCGTGTAGGCAATTTCGGTGATAACATCGCCCGGGCGTGCCTTGGCGGCCGCATCACTGAGCGGATCAACCGCTACGATCAGAACCCCCTCGGCATCGGGATGCACCCTGAAGCGCCGGCGCGAAGCCGTGTCCAGTTCGGCCATGGTCAGCCCGAACATCACGGTCTCGCCGGAGTCCACAGCGGGTGCCGGGCGGACCGTCCGGTCTTCGGGGCGTTCCTCGGTCAATTGCCTCACGGTCGCGATGACGGTCAGTGGCTGGCCGCGCCGCTGAATCTGCATGCGGACCTGACGCCCGACTTCGGTTTCCGCCACAAGCCGGGAGAACATGCGGTCATCGGCGACATCAAATGAGTCATAGCGAAGCACGAGATCGCCCTCCCGCAGACCGGCGTCTGCTGCCGGTCCATCCGGGACGATGCGGCTGACCAGCGCACCGCGCGGTGAGGCCAGACCGAGACTCTCGGCCAGGTCGGAATCGACATTCTGAACGCTGAGACCCAGCCAGCCGCGGCGGGTTTCGCCAAATTCGATCAACTGCCCGACGACACGCTCGACAATAGCGGACGGAATGGAAAAGCTGATACCGACACTGGCCCCTGTCGGCGAATAGATCAGCGTGTTCACGCCGATGACATCACCGTCGAGATTGAATAGCGGGCCGCCGGAATTGCCCGTATTGATGGCCACATCAGACTGTATGTAATCGTCATACCGCCCACCGACATCGCGGCCGCGCGCTGACACCACGCCGGCTGTCAGAGAGCCGCCGAGCCCGAAAGGATTGCCGATGGCGATGACCCAGTCGCCGACCCGGGCCGTATCGGAATCGCCAAAGGCAACATATGGAAAATTCTCGTTCGCCGACTGGATCTGCAGCACGGCGAGATCGGTCACCGGATCACGGCCAATCAGGGTGGTCGGCAGGGTCCGGCCGTCCGCCAGCGTGACCTCTATTTCATCCCCGTTCTCGATGACATGATTATTGGTCACAACGGTGCCGCTGGGATCGATAATGAAGCCGGAACCCAATGAATTGGCGATGCGTGGCGCATCCCCGAAGAATTCATTGAATCGCTCGAGCGGCGAACCTTCCGGGAAGTCCGGCAGATTGCCCTCGCTGTCGCCCAGACGCTGGGCGGAGGAAATATTGACCACGGCCGGTGCAAGACGGTCATTCAGGTCCGCAAAGCCTTCAGACGGAAAGCTCTGCGCCAGCGCCGCGCCGGCCAGAAGGATGAGCGACAGAAACACGGCGAGGTAACGCATACAGGTCTCCTGAAGGGTCAGTTGCGGCACAGTCATGCCGCGAAGTGCGGCACGGGGCAAGGTGACTGACGAATTCGTCAGGATTATGTGCAGGACGTCATGCGGCGCCGAGATGACGCGCCAGGGCGACAAGCGCCACGCCCACTGCCAAAGCAAGAAGCCCGGCGATGCGCAAGGCACCGGCCGGGCTGTTCAGGACTTCCGCCATCATGCGTTTCATGGCGTCCGGAGCGGCGGCATAGACAAAGCCTTCCACCGCCAGCGCCAGCCCCACACCCAGAAGGATGTAGATCAGCATGACCGCGCTCTAATTGTCCCCGTTCTCCGCGCTGAAATACTCGAAGAATTCCGAGTCCGGCGGAACAATGATCGGCGTGCCGCTCTGGATGGCTTCTTCATAGGCCAGCATGGAGCGGTAAAAGGCGAAGAATTCCGGATCACGATTATACGCTTCCGCGTAAATCGCATTCCGTTGCGCATCACCCTCACCCCGGAGACGCTGGGCATCGGCGCGGGCTTCGGCCTCGATAATGCGGGCATCGCGGTCGGCTTCGGCGCGGATTTCCTGTGCCACCTGCTCACCTTGCGCCCGGATACCGGCCGCTTGCTGTTCACGTTCCGAGCGCATGCGCTGGAAGACACGTTCGGCAATGGTGGCCGGCAAATCAGCCCGGAGGATACGCACATCGATGACGTCGATGCCCAGATCCTGGGTCCGCACCTGGGCTTCCACGGCCGATTGCACCCGCTCCATCAATTCGGAGCGTTGTCCGGAAATCACATCCTCTGACGGGATAGACGCGATCACGCCGCGTAAACTGTCATTCATGATGGACCGCAGACGGCCACGGACACCCCGTTCATCGCGAACGGTCTGATAGAAGCGCAAGGGATCAGAAATCCGGTAACGCAGGAAGGCATCCACAACGAGACGTTCCTGATCTGCCGCCTGGATTTCTTCCGGCTGCATATCGAATTCGATATTGCGTTTGTCGAAATAGATGACCTGAGTGACAAACGGCATCTTGAAATGCAGACCGGCATTGTCAGCGCCCATTTCATTGACGACTCCGACCGGGTTACCGAATTGCAGGATCAGTGCACTCTGGCGCTCATTGACGACAAACACGCTCTGGGACAGCACGATGGCACCGCCGATGGCGATCACGATGATCAGTGTGGATATCAGACGGCCCATTACTGACCTCCCTGCGTACGGTTACGGCCAAGCTGGTCAAGCGGCAGATACGGAACCGCTCCACCCTGCTCGTCGAGGATGATCAGCTCGGAATTACCGAGCACACGTTCCATGGTTTCCAGATACATGCGGCGGCGGGTGACGTCCGGCGCGGTCGCATATTCATTATAGATCGCCACGAAGCGGTCGGCATCACCCTGGGCTTCGGCAATCACCGAGTCCCGGTACGCCGTTGCCGCCTGGATGGTCTGAGCAGCGGTGCCGCGGGCTTCCGGAATGACCCGGTTGGCGTGCGCGGTGGCGTTCAGACGCGCCCGCTCGGCATCCTGTGCCGCGGAGTCGACGTCGCGGAAAGCGTCAATGACGGATTGCGGCGCCTGGGATCGTTCGAGGTTGACCTGCAGTACCTGGATGCCAGCTTCATACTCATCCAGCGTTTCCTGCATGACCTGACGGGTGCGCTGCGAGACTTCAGCACGGGCCGTGGTGATGATCGGCACCAGGTCAGAGGTTCCGGCCACTTCACGCATCGCACTTTCGGCAACAGCCCGGACCGCCGCTTCCGGATCGCGGACATTGAAGACGAAATCATCAATGTTCGCCGTATCTACGCGCCACTGAACCTCGAACGCGATGTCGACAATGTTCTCGTCCCGGGTCAGCATCTGGCTTTCGGCAATATTGTTATTGCCGATGGCGATGGTACGGGTTTCCGTGACATTTGGCATCTCGACGCTTTCGATCGGCCACGGCATTTTCAGATTCAGGCCCGGCGGTGCGGTGCGCACATACTCACCAAAGCGCATGACCACACCGACTTCCGATGGTTGCACCTGATAGACGGCTTGACCCGGCCAGATAATCACGCCGAAACCCACGGTCGCCGCAATGATGATGGCACCAAAAAAGCCGCTGCCCTTGCCGCCCGACTTTCCTCCACCGGAGCCGCCAGACCCGCCACTGCCGCCAAAAAGGCCGCGCAATCCGTTCTGAAGCTTGCCGACGAGTTCATCGAGGTCCGGGGGTTCCTGACCGCCGCGGCCACCACCGCCGCCGCCATTCTGTCCCCAGGGATTATTCCGGTTCCTGTCGCCATTGCCGCCGGAGCCCCAAGGGCCACCGCCGCCTCCACCTGCATTATCATTCCAGGGCATTTAGGAGCATTCCTCCGTTAAAGGTCAGTCTTGCGCGTGTATGTGGACGCCTTTGCCTTGCGTTTCAAGCGGAACGGGTGTGCTGCGCGTCCCCCTTACCGCCGCTCGAGAATCCGGAAGGTGCAGGCGTGATCGTCATTTTCGCCCGCCGCGAAGGCTTCTCGGTAAACTTCCTGCCACTCCGCCGGATCAAAAGGGGCCAGACGGGCATCGCCCTCCGGCGCGGCGTCCACTTCGGTCAGATAAATGCGGTCGGCCAGCTGCCGGGTTGCCGCATATATCTGCGCGCCTCCGATGATACAGACCTCGCTAGCACCATCCAGCTGCGCCTGTTTGCGGGCTTCGGCGAGGGCCGCGCCGGGATTGCCAGCCACGACGGCACCTTCGGCAGTATAGCCGGGGTCACGCGTGACAACAATATTGAGGCGTTTCGGCAAGGGCCTGAAGGGCAGGCTTTCCCAGGTCTTGCGGCCCATGATGACCGGCTTGCCCAGCGTGTTTTTCCTGAACAGGGCGAGATCCGTCTTCAACCGCCAGGGCAGATCGCCATCGGCACCAATGACGCCGTTTTTCGCGGCCGCGACGACGAGGCTTACGCGGGCCAAGCCAGCCCCCAGATGCGCTCCAGGGCAAACATCAGCCAGATGCCTGCCACGGCGAGCGGAATGCCATAAGCAAAGGCGCCAGGGCCGAATTTGCGGATTCCTTTGGACGGAATGGCGTTCCGATAGGCGACATAGCCGGGCAGCTTGTCGCGAACGATCCCTGCCGCTGTGCGCATTTCCTGCAGCTGGCGCGCATTCACCACCAGCCAGAGGACCGACATGATCGCGCCGATCAGGATGCAGGCCATGACCGCAAAAATGTGGAGATACTCGATCGCCGTAACGGCGAATACGAGCAGCATGGCGTGCGCAATCAGGAAATAGCCGGAGCGCTCATTGAGCACGCGCTCTTCATGCAGGGCCAGCTCCCAGAGCCGGTCCAATTCCCGGTCGCTGAGTGCGGGCACAGCAGGCGGCGTTTCGCTGGCGCTGTTCAAACCGCCACCGGCGCGGAAATGCGCGGATGCGGGTCATACCCCTCAATCGCGACGTCTTCGTATTCGAACGCGAACAGGTCCTTCTTGTCCGGATTGACCGCCAATTTCGGCAGGGCGCGCGGTGTGCGGGAGAGTTGTTCGCGCACCTGATCCATATGATTGGTATAGATATGGGCATCGCCGAAAGTGTGGATGTAGTCGCCGACTTCCAGATCACAGACCTGCGCCACCAGATGGGTCAAGAGCGCATAGGAGGCGATGTTGAACGGCACGCCGAGGAACATGTCTGCCGAACGCTGATAGAGCTGGCAGGAGAGTTTTCCGTTCGAGACGTTGAACTGATAGAGCGTGTGACAGGGCGGCAGCGCCATATTGGGCACGTCCGCCGGATTCCAGCCGGAAACAATCAGGCGGCGTGACGCCGGATTGTTCCGAATCTGCTCGATGATATTGGTGAGCTGGTCGATCTCGGTGCCGTCCGGCCCGGCCCAGCGGCGCCATTGCTTGCCATAGACCGGGCCGAGATCACCGTTCTCGTCGGCCCATTCATCCCAGATCTTCACACCGCGGTCCTGCAGCCAGCGGATATTCGTGTCGCCGCGCAGAAACCAGAACAGCTCGATGGCTATGGATTTGAAATGCACTGTCTTGGTGGTCAGGAGCGGAAAGCCCTTTGACAGGTCACAGCGCAATTGACGGCCAAAAACCGACAGTGTGCCGACGCCCGTACGGTCATCCTGCCGCTCGCCATTGCGCAGAATATCCTCCAGCAGATCGAGATAGGCATTCTCGACCTCCGAACCGCCGGAGCGGCCAGGATGAAACTGGTCCAGACGTTCTGCATTGGCCATGGCGCGATCCTTTCGAGATCATACTCTAACGATTCGCGTGAAATGATCGCACCCGGATTCGCCGGGCTATCCACAGATTATCGCAGCCTCCCGAAAACGCATCCGAGACGCCTCCGCCACCGGCATCTGGCGGGCGTCTGGCGTGTCACTGTCGCCGTGCTGGCGTGGTGGGCACGACTGATTTCTGGCTTTTCCGACCCGTCTGATTAAAAACTCATAGCAAGGAGAATGAGATGGCTTTCAAAACGGACTCGGCAAAAATCAAGCGCTGGCGTGAAGAGCGGCACTGGTCGCAGGAGCATCTGGCGGAACTCGCCGGGGTCGGCATCCGGACAGTCCAACGCATAGAGAATGGCGAACAGGCTTCACGCGAGTCGCTGATGGCCATTGCCGCCGCTTTCAATGTCGAAGCGATTGCCTTGTGTGTTGATCCCGAGGCCGAAGCCGAAGAGATCGTCCAGCGGCGGAATTCAAAGGCGTCGGCCGCTCTGCGGCTTTCTTTCCTGATCCACCTTGTCGGCTTCCTGATGGGAATGGTGGTGTTCATGGCCATCAATCTGTCGATGGGCGCTTTTGTGATGAAGTGGGCCACGATCTGGTGGACTGTTGGTCTTGTGGGACACCTCGTTCCGGTTTTCCTGGTTGAAATTGTGTCCCGCTTTCAGACCCAGTTGCGCTCCGGCTGACCCCGGCATGTTCGATCTCCGCTTGCAAGTCTGCGGCTTTACGATAGATTGATCTGATCAGAACATAGAGGGAACATTGAAATGCTTGGATATGTCACACTGGGAACCAATGACCTGCCGAAAGCGGCGGCATTCTATGACCGGATCTGCGGCGCGCTCGGCGTCGGGCGGATGATGGAATTCGATACCTTCATTGCTTGGGGCAAGCCGGGCGGCGGGGCCGGCATCGGCCTGACCAAGCCGTTTGACGGCAATCCGGCGACAGTCGGCAATGGCGTCATGGCGGCGCTCATGGTCGACAGCCCGGAAAAGGTCGATGAAATCTATAAACTGGCGATGGAGCTGGGCGCGCAGGATGAAGGCCCGGCCGGTGCGCGGTCGGACAATTTCTACGCGGGATATTTCCGGGACCCCGATGGAAACAAATTGAACGTCTTCTGCATGACCGGGCCTATGTAGGGCTTTTACTCGTCATGAAGCGGCGGGCGGGCTATCCTGCCCGCCGACATGACAGGGGCTGATTCCAACTCACGCATAGCGGCGGAGACTTGTGCCAATTGCGGCACGTCTCTGACAGGTGAATATTGTCCGCAATGCGGGCAATCGCGTGCCGAACTGAAACGGCCGGTCATAGGTCTGTTCACCGAGGCGCTGGATGGCGTTTTTACCTGGGATGGCCGTCTGCTCAGTACGTTCCGGCAGCTGTTCTCGCGGCCCGGACGGGTGGCGCGGGAATTCGTGGATGGAAGGCGGCGCAGCTACACTCCGCCCATCCGGCTCTATCTGATTGTCAGCCTTGTGTTCTTCGCAGCCATGGCGATCTCGGGCATTCGTATCGTCGCGGTCAATATCACAGCGGATGACGCCGGCTAGGCAGGGCTGATTATCACACTGTTCCAGCCGCCCCGGGAGGGCGCGCCGGTCATTCTGGGGGCGGATGCGCAAGAAGATATCCTGCAGGACGCTTCTGAAAACGGGATATCAGCCCCTGTCCTCGATCTGGTCGCCTTCGCCATGAACAATCCCGATGTGGTGGAGGAAAGGGCGGCCGCCGCGGCCAGCCAGGCCATGATCCTGATGGTCTTCGTCTTCGCCCTGTTGAGCGCGGTTCTTCATCCGCGACGCCGGCTGATAGAGCATGCCGTTCATGCGCTCTATTTCCATGCGGCGCTGTTATTGCCCTTTGCGGCGATCATCATTTCCGCGATCTACCTGCCCCTTCCTCTCTGGGCCGGCATCGGGCTGGCCGTTACGACGGTCCTGCTTATGGCGGGCATGATCCTGGTTTTTGATCGCGGGTTCTATGGTTCGAGCTGGCTCGGAGGGGCCTTGCGGCTCATTCCCTTGCTTCTCGGATATGTCACAGCGGCCGTTTTTGTCGCCCTTGGCCTGATCCTTTTCACCGCAATCTAGCCCCTCACGGCGGTCTTCACTTCAAATTCACGTCAATCATGCCTATATTAGTTTTGCTGGTTCGCCAGCTATGACGATAAATGGTGCGTGTAATAACTGAACTGGACCCGGGTGCGATTCCCGGCAGCTCCACCAATTTCTCCCGGCGCTTCGCTAACGTGCCGGTTTTCATGGGGCTGATCAGGATCGACAGGCAGCTAAAGACGTAACTTTCGTTCGCTTGGGTACCGTTAAATGCCCATCTTAGTAGTTGCAAACGACAACTATGCTGAAGAGGTCGCTCTCGCCGCGTAATGCGGTGCGAGTATCTCGCTTTAAAGTCCTGAGCCCATAGCAAGCTCAGGCGGGGTCCGGGGGCGCCTGGCAACAGAAGCCCCCACTTATCTCCTTTTCACCCCCAGCGGCAGCCCGTCTTCCGGCCGCAATGTGACCGTCATCACCGGGCGCGGCACAAAGCCGTCCGGCACGCTGACGTCCAGATCCCGCACCAGCGTGGCGAGGATGATCACCGCCTCGGTCAGGGCAAACACCGAGCCAACACAGGCGCGCGGCCCGCCGCCGAAAGGCTTGAACAGCCACGGGTCTGTGGGCCGGTTCTCGCGGCTGAAGCGTTCGGGATCGAATGCATCGGGATTGCCCCAATAGCGGTGGTGCCGGTGCAGCGCGTAGAAAGCGATGATCGCCACATCCCCCTTTTTCACCGACCGCTCGCAGATCTGCGTATCGCGAATGGCCTGGCGTCCGACCAGCGGTGCCGGCGGGTAAAGGCGCAGTGTCTCGTCGATGATCTGCCGTGTGAAAACGAGGCGGGACACGTCATCCGCCGTGAAGGCCCCGCCGGACACGCTGGCGGCTTCTGCCCTGACCTTTTCCTGCCAGTCCGGCCGGCAGGCAAGAATGTGAAGCGCCCAGCCAATGGCGATGGCGGTGGTTTCATGTCCGGCAATCACCAGGCTGAGGACATTGTCGCGGACGTCGATATCGGTCAGGGCGGCCTCGCCCGTATCGGCCTGCGCATCCAGCATGAGCTGAAGAATGTCCTGGCGCGGGGCGGCTGCGCTTCGCCGCGCCGCGATTTCAGCCGTGACCGCATTGCGCAGGGTTTTCCGCGCGCCTCGCGCTTTCGGGCCGAGAATGCGGGGTGTCTTTTCCGGTAGCGGCAGAAGATCGGTGAAGCGGGTGCGCCCGGTTTCGGAAAAGACCAGCTCGATGGCCTCACGGATCTGGCCGCGATCGAAATCATTGGCCTCGGTGAACAGGGCCCGTTCAATGACGCTGAGAGCGGCGCGATTGAGGGCCGGGGTGATATCGCTGCCGTCCGGCTGACCGGCCAGCGTCTCCGCCGCGGCCGCGGCGGCCTCCGACATGGCCGGCACGAGATCAAGGATGCGCTGGCGCACAAAACCGGGCTGCATGATCTTGCGCTGTGTCTTCCACCAGTCTCCATGAGCGGTCAGGATCGCATCGCCGAGAATGGGGCGGAGCATGCGCTGGATCAGCGGCGATTTGCGCCAGGCCTCGGGATCGTCCTGCAAGACCGCCTTCATTTCCTCAGGTCCCGAGAGCGTGTGAACCGTGCGCCCCAGAAATGGCGCGGAAATCCGTGTGAACTGGAAGGCTTCGCGGGGCAGGATTTCCACCGGCGAATTGCGCAGAACCTGCGCGGTTTTCAGGAGGCCCAGGGGGCGGCTCTGGCGCGGCGGCATCGGCGGTATGAAGGCGGTTTCGCCGGTCATGGATGATCAACCCCTTTTCATGGTGTGGCTCAAACTAGCGCATTCGCAGAAAATAGCAGTGCGGCATCAGAGTCTTCGTTGACGGACTGTCCGGCTTGGCTACCCTTCGATCAGCGGTTCTAAGGGGGAGTTCATCGTGGCGACTGATCTTATGCGCTACGATCTGATGGCGCAGGAAGCCTTAAGAGGCGTCATCCGCGAAGCACTGATTCGCGCGGCCGGGCCGGAGGGTCTGCCGGGGGCCCACCACTTCTATATAAGTTTCAAAACCGAAGGTGCGGGCGTCGATATCGATGAAAGCCTGCGCGAGCGCTACCCGGAGGAAATGACCATCGTTCTGGAACACCAGTTCTGGGATCTGCATCCGGAAGAGGATTATTTCGAAGTCACGCTGAAATTCGGCGGCATCCCGAAATATCTGAAAGTCCCCTATTCGGCGGTCAATCGCTTCCATGATCCCTCGGTCGGTTTCCACCTGCAATTCGAACCGGTCATGCAGGCCAGTGCCGGGGCCAGCAATAATGGTGCGGCCGAGGAGCCCGCCAAGCTGCAATCCGCCCCGAAGAAAAAAGCCAAGCCGAAGAAAGCTGCTACGCCCGGCAAGGCCGGTGCTCAGGCGAAGGCGGGTGATGGCGCAGAAGTCGTCAGCCTCGACAGTTTCCGGAAGAAATGAAGTATCCCAGACCGCCTTGGGACGAGGCGACGATCAGGCGCTTCTTCACCGAGTCGCCGAACCAGCTGGAATATTCGAAACTTCTGGGCTTCAAATTCCTTGATCTGAACGCCGAAGACATGTGGTTCGACGCCCAGTGGGAACCGGATTTGCGCGTGTGCAGCCCGACCGGAGCGGTCCAGGGCGGCATGGTCACGGCAATGCTGGACGACACAATGTCGCTGGCGGCGGTGACGGTGGCCGGATTTGACGGGGTGGTGCCGACGCTGGAGATGAAGACCAGCTTCATCTCTCCGGTCTGGCCGGGAAAGCTGCGCTGCCGCGGGCAGGTGATCAAGAAGGGCAAGCAATTCTTCTTCACCGAAGGCTGGCTCTGGGATGGCGATGGCAAGCTGTTGACCAAGTCCAGCGCAACCTGCTTTCACAAATCGCATGACGAAGTGAAGCGAATCCGGAAAGAGCGTGGCCTCTAAGACCATATCGATTGCCATAATCACGCTGGCACAGGTGCTGGCGCTTTCCGTCTGGTTTGCCGGAACAGCCGCCCTGCCCGCCATGCTGGCAGCAGCCGAAATCAGCCGCTTTGCCCAGGCGGCGCTGACAAGTTCCGTTCAGATCGGTTTTGTTGCCGGAGCCCTGGCAAGTGCAATCCTCAGCCTGCCCGACCGCTTTGACGCCCGGCATGTCTTTACAGCCGGAGCAGCCCTCGCCGCCATCGCCAACCTGCTCGCACTGGTAACAGAGCCCGCCAGTGCCGCGATGATCGCCTGCCGCGCACTGGCGGGTGCCTCGCTCGCGCTTGTCTATCCGGTCGGCATGAAGCTGGCGGCCAGCTGGGCGAAAGGCGATGCCGGGCTTCTGGTGGGGTCCCTTGTCGGCGCTTCCGCGTTGGGCTCTGCGACGCCCTATGCCTTCAATCTCTTCATCAATGCCACACAGTGGCAGGCCCCCTTCCTGTTCAGTTCCATAGCCGCAGCCGTTGCGGCGGGGCTGATCCTGTTCAGCCGGCAGGGCCCCGCTTTCATGACCGGTGCGCGATTTGATCCCTCGGCCGTTTTGCTCGCCTTCCGGAACCCCGCGCTGCGCTACGCCAATCTCGGTTATCTCGGCCATATGTGGGAACTCTATGCCATGTGGGCCTGGGTGCCGGTCTTCCTCCATGCCTATTTCTCCGACGGGTTTTCCGCCAATCTCACCGCCTTTGCCGTTGTCGGTATCGGGGCGGCCGGCTGCCTGCTGGGTGGCTGGACCGCCGACCGGCATGGACGGACGACGGTAACAATGGCCGCCATGGCAGTAAGCAGCAGTTGTGCACTCATCTGCGGTTTCCTGTTCGGTGCGCCTGTCTGGCTGTTGTTGCCCGTGCTGCTGATCTGGGGAATGAGCGTGATCGCCGACAGTGCCCAGTTTTCCGCCTCGATCGCCGAACTGGCCCCGCGTGACCGGGCCGGCACACTGCTCTCCTTGCAAACGGCGATGGGGTTTGCCCTGACGGCGATTGTGATCCAGCTCCTGCCGCTCTGGATCGATTTCGCTGGCTGGACCTATGCCTTCATTCCGCTGGCGATCGGCCCCATGTTTGGCGTGTGGGCCATGTGGAAGCTGCGGCAAAGGCCGGAAGCCGCAAAGCTGGCCGATGGGCGGCGCTAGGCTGCTTCGCGATTGAACGGACGCGCCTTCACCCGGACGCGGGCGCGGTCGGACAGGACTTTCTCGACCATCAGTTTTTCAACCTGGCTGTCATCATGGAAGACACAGCCGGTGAGCGCATCCAGAACCGCCTTGGCGACATT
Source organism: Alphaproteobacteria bacterium (assembly GCA_016124665.1). Lineage (GTDB taxonomy): Bacteria > Pseudomonadota > Alphaproteobacteria > Caulobacterales > Maricaulaceae > Hyphobacterium. The sequence continues at coordinate 29,335 of WGNH01000009.1, forward strand.
GTCGACATCGTGAGCCGGGCTGTTTTCTGTGCGCTCGATACGGATCTCGACCTCATAGGGGCCGTATTTCGGACGCACGCGCTTGAATTCTGTATAGAAAAACTCGCCGATCAGCCCCTTGAACCGCTCGGATTGCGAGGTCTGCGCGTCAACACGAAGATGGAGACTGTCGCCCGACATGATTGCCTGTTCCCGCCCTTTTCCTGTCCATTCCAGCGCGCTGGCTTGATCCCTTACGCCCCGGTGATACACGCTAATCCGAATCGATATTAACCTTCTGCCCTTCCCGGCAGATGCGCAAGGAGCCTCGCGCCATGAGCGAAACCCGCACCGAAACCGACAGCTTTGGCCCGCTCGAAGTTCCCAATGACAAGCTCTATGGCGCGCAGTCGGCTCGCTCGCTGATCAATTTCGCCATTGGCGAGGAGACCATGCCCGCCCCGATGATCCGCGCGCTCGGTATCATCAAGCGCTCGGCCGCGCGGGTGAACAAGTCCATGGGCAATCTGGAACCGGAACTGGCCGATGCCATCGAGAAGGCGGCCGGCGAAGTCGCCGAAGGCAAGTGGAATGACCATTTCCCCCTGTCCGTCTGGCAGACAGGCTCGGGCACACAGTCCAACATGAATACGAATGAGGTCGTCTCCAACCGGGCGATCCAGATCCTTGGCGGCGTGATCGGCTCGAAGGATCCGGTGCATCCGAATGACCATGTGAACCGCTCGCAATCCTCGAACGACACCTTCCCGACGGCGATGCACATCGCGGCTGCGGAAGAGATGCATCACCGCCTGCTGCCAGCCCTGCAAACGCTGCGCAATGCACTGAATGACAAGGCCGAAGCCTTCAAGGACATCATCAAGATCGGCCGGACGCACCTGCAGGATGCGACACCGCTGACGCTCGGCCAGGAGTTTTCCGGCTACGTGGCGCAGATCGATCTCGGTATCCGCCGTGTCAATGAAGGGCTGGACTATCTCTTCTATCTCGCCCAGGGCGGAACGGCGGTCGGCACCGGCATCAATGCCAGGCCCGGTTTCGATGTCGCCTTTGCCGAAGATGTGGCCCGCTATACCGGCCTGCCGTTCAAGACCGCCCCGAACAAGTTCGAGGCGCTGGCCGCGCATGATGCCTATGTGTCCGCGCACGGCGCGCTCAACACGCTGGCCGCCTCGCTGAACAAGATCGCCAATGATATCCGGATGCTGGGCTCGGGTCCGCGCTGCGGTTTCGGCGAAATTTCGCTGCCGGAAAACGAGCCGGGCTCCTCCATCATGCCGGGCAAGGTCAACCCGACCCAGTGCGAGGCCCTGACCATGGTCTGCGCCCAGGTGATGGGCAATCATGTCGCCATCACGGTCGGCGGTGCGCAGGGGCATTTCGAACTCAACGTGTTCAAGCCGATGATGGCCTACAACATGCTGCAATCGATCCGGATCATGGCGGATGCCTGCGTCTCCTTTACCGAAAAGTGCGTGGTGGGCATCAAGGCGAATGAGGATCGGATCACCGATCTGATGGAAAAATCCCTCATGCTGGTGACGGCACTGGCCCCGACGATCGGCTATGACAATGCAACGACCGTCGCCAAAACCGCGCACAAGAACGGCACCACGCTAAAGGAAGAAGCGGTGAAGCTGGGCTTCGTGACGGCGGAGGAATTCGACAAGGCGGTCGTGCCCGCCGACATGATCAAGCCGAAATAAATACATTCTCTCGCCCGCTTTCGGGGGAGGATAGAGATCCCCCGATCAAGTCGGAGGAAGACGGGTATTTGAACCCTGATTGATCTTCGCCTCCCTCCGGCTTGACCGGAGGGCCTCATTGGCGAGATCGTCCGGTCAAGCCGGACGATGACGGATTGTTTGCGTTTTCTCTAACCCACACTCAGCGCCAGCATGCGGCTGACTTCGCTTTGCGAGCGCCCGCTCTCTTCCGTCCACTGATTGAAGGCCGCCTGTACTTTTGCCATCGCGCCTTTTGAAGTGGGCGGCTTGTCGATCACGCCTTCGCGGATCAGGGCCTTCACAACATCGCCAGAAACGATGAAGGCATCCCAGCCGGAAAAGCGCAGGAAATACTGGCCGGTGCTGCCGCCGAGGCGGGAACCGCGCTTGGCAAAAACCTCCAGCAATCCGGTCTGATCCGAGGCCGGCCAGTCCGCCAGGAAGGAACCGAAACCGCCATGTTCGGACGCGATCTCCTGCACGAATTGCGCATTCTTCACCGTGGCGGTGATCTTCTGCCCATTGCGGACAATGCGTTCGTCGGACACCAGGCGGGCAATATCATCGTCGGAATAAAGGGCGACCTTGCCGGGATCAAATCCGTCAAATGCGGCTTCGAAACCCTCCCACTTGGCCTGGATCACTTTCCAGACAAAACCGGCAGAGAAGACGGCCTGTGTCATGCCCGAGAGCCAGCGATCATCCGGGATGGCCCGCAGCTCATCGCCGGTTTTCGGCCGGGTCAGCTTTTCCGCGATGACCTCGCGGCTGCCATGATGCTGGATGGCCAGGGCCTCGATCTCTGAAAATGCGCGCATGCCAGACCTCCTTGCCGGACGGGCCGCTATCGGATGATCATGGGCGGCGAAAGGCAAGACAAATGTTGATCAAGCGCTCCCTCTCGATTGCCGGACACCGGACCAGCCTGGCGCTGGAGCCCGACTTCTGGGCTGTGCTGGACGCGGTGGCCGAACAGCGCGGGATCGCCTTTGCCGCCCTGATCCGCGACATCGACGAAGCGCGCGCCGCTGCGAATCCGGACCAGCCGCTCTCCTCGGCCTGCCGGGTGTTCGCCCTGCGGGCGGTTCAGTCCCAGGCCGGATGATCGGCGTTCAGATAACGCGTTTCTCCGCACACAAAACGCGGCGCCACATCGGCGGCGAGTGCATGGGCGATTTCATTGGCGTTCGGCATTTCCATCGCGTTGATATAGGCCATGTGGCAGGCGCTCACCGGCCCATCGGCCCGCAGCGCGATCACGACCAGAATATTGGAATTCGTAGTCGTGCCGCCCGTGTATTCGCCTGTTTCCTGATTATAGTTCGGCGTTAATCCACGGTATCGCACAATGGCCGCGTAAGGTTCTTCGTCGTCCGGCCGGTAGCGCCAGTCGATGACCGGGCCAATCATCATGTCGAGCCCGCCTAGCGAAGGTCGTTCCTCCAGCTGGGCTTCGATTCCGTTCGGTCCGATGGCCATGGCCGAGGAATGCTCGCTGTAGGGCAGCCAGATTTCCTGCCCCTGCGGACCGAGACAGACCTGAAGATAGGGACTCAGATCGCCCGGATCGCGATCCTCGCAATTCTCGAATCCGGTAAACTCGCTGCGATGGCCTTCTGCAAACTGCGCGAGGACACCAGCCGTCAGACACGCCGTTGCGAAGATTCCGAGCCAAATACGCATGAACTCATCCCCTTCCCTTTTCGGGGATCATGGCCTGCGAGCCGCCTTCCGCCAAGGGCCATTCATTCGCGAAACTGGTTGCACCGCACTTCCAGACCGGCCAACACCGGGTCCCATCCCGATTGATAGCCGCCCCGGAGCTTTTCACCGTCCGGGTCATTCTCCCATCCGCGGTGGGTCAGGTCGATCCGGGTCTGCCCGTTGCCGAGATCTGTGAACACGACTTCAACTTCGGTGGCCTGTTCATCGGGTTTGTCAAATTGCCAGGAATGGACGAGGCGGCGGCCCGGCTCCCAGACACGGACTTTTCCCCAGCTGCGGCGTGTTCCATCAGCGGATTCCTCGTAAAGCCAGCCACCAACGCCTTCCTCCATACCGACGCATGCCGGTGTAACACCGTCGCGGTCAGCGCCCAGTGAGTGGCTCTCCTTCGGCCACCAGATGTCCAGATGCCGGGTATAGAAGCGGAATGCCGTTTCCGCATCGCGGTTGACAATGATCGATTTTTCGACCGGCTCTATTTCAGTTTTGCCTGTGGCCGTCATCTCGCTCCAGTGCCTCCTTGTATTGCAGCAATGCGTCGTCCCAGAAACCATCAATCCAGTCGCGCAACTCCCGGAGCGCATCGAGACGGATGGAATAAATCCGGCTTGTTCCGCGCCGCTCCACGTCCACCAGGCCAGCGTCACGCAGGACTTTCAGATGCTGGGAAACCGCCGGACGGCTTACCGGGAAGCGCTTTGCCAGCAAGCCCGCCGGAGCCGGCCCGTCTCGCAGCCCTTCAAAGACAGCGCGGCGGGTAGGATCAGACAGAACGGTGAGCGCTTTTTGGTAAGCCATGCTTTATGTAAGCGTATACTTACATAAAAGTCAATACGGACTTGACCAGCGTGTTTCCGCACGGTCTAAGCGCTTATGTCCACGGGCGAATCTTCGGCATCGCAATGGGCGGTGTTCCGCCACCGCCCCTATCTGATCTACTGGCTCGCCCGGTCGCTGACGTCGTTTGCCGTTCAGATCCAGGTCGTCGCGCTCGGCTGGCAGATTTATGATCTCACCCGCAATCCGCTGGATCTCGGCCTGATCGGCCTGTCGCAATTTGCACCTGCCCTGCTGCTGGTCCTGGTGACCGGGGCCGTTGCGGACCGCCTGCCCCGGCGCGCCATCATGATCACGACATTGCTGGTCTCGGCGGCCGTCTCTGCTGCGTTGCTCGGTTTCACACTCACAGGAAGTGACAAGGTCTGGATCGTGTTTGCCTTGCTGGTGGTGTTCGGAACGGCGCGCGCCTTTCGCGGACCGGCGGTGCAGGCGCTCTTGCCGAACATCGTGCCACCCGCCCTGTTATCGCGTGCCATTGCGCTGAATTCATCGGCCTGGCAATTGACCATTATCGTCGGGCCGGTCGCCGGCGGTTTGCTCTATGGCATCTCGCCGCTTGCCGCCTACGGGTCCGCGACGGCCCTTCTGTGTCTCGGGGCCATCCTGGCGACCTGCATTCCCAGGCCGGAGCAGCACAGGGAAACCGAGCCGCGAAGCTGGGACACCGTCCTCGCCGGGTTCAAATATATCTGGAAAGAGAAGATCGTTCTGGGCGCGATTTCGCTCGATCTCTTCGCCGTTCTGCTCGGCGGGGCGACGGCGCTGCTGCCGGTCTATGCGCGCGACATTCTGGAGGTTGGCCCGATCGGGCTGGGTCTGTTGCGCGCCGGGCCGGGGATTGGTGCCATCGCGGTTGCGATATTCCTCTCGACGCGGTCCATCAAGGATCATGCGGGGTTGTTCCTGTTTGTCTTTGTCGCTGTGTTCGGCGCGATGATCCTGGTGTTCGGCCTGTCGACCCTGCCCTGGCTTTCCATCATTGCGCTGGCCATTGCCGGCGGGGCGGACATGGTCAGCGTCTATATCCGGGAAACCCTGATCCAGTTGTGGACGCCGGACCGGTTGCGGGGCCGGGTCAATGCCGTGAACATGCTGTTTGTCGGTGCCTCCAACGAGTTGGGCGAATTCCGGGCCGGGATGATGGCCTTCCTGATCGGCGCGAAGGCCACCGTTGTGGCGGGCGGAGCCGGGACGCTGATCATCGCCGGGGTCTGGGCCAGACTCTTCCCGGAACTCAGAAAAGCGCGTCATCTCGACGGCCGCCCTTGACGCCGCTCGCCGCGGGGCGTTCAAGGATTGTGTGTCCGACTCTGAAACCCGAACCGCCTTTCAGCCCCTGGTCTGGCTGAGCCGCCAATGGCGCGAAGGCCGTTCGCCTGTGCTGTGGCTTCTGGGCGTGATTGTCGGGCTTATATCTGCCTATGCCTCGATCGCCATCATTCTGGTGCTGCATGGCATTTCATATCTGGTCTTCGATACCGGTCATGATTCCCTGGCGAGCGGGACGGCGGACCTGCCCTTCTGGATCATTCTGCTTGCGCCGGTCACCGGCGGGCTGATCGTTTCGGCCTTGCTGTGGCTGGGCCATAAACGGCAATGGCTGCCACGGCAGCAATCGAGCGCCGTGGCGGATGTGATGGAAGCCCGGGCCGCGGCCAAGGGCAATATTCCCCTCGCCAACGGTTTGCTGTCCGCCACCATTTCAGCGGTTACGCTCGGATTTGGCGGATCGGCCGGGCGCGAAGGCCCGGTCGTGCATCTCGGAGCCGCCATCGCCTCCTTTATCGCGCGGCGACTGGGACTGCCGGGCCGGGCGGTGAGAATCATGGTGGCCTGCGGCGCGGCCTCTGCCGTGGCCGCAAGTTTCAATGCGCCGGTGGCGGGAGCCTTGTTTGCCTTCGAGATTGTGCTGGGTCATTACGCACTCAGATCGATTGCGCCCGTGGCAATAGCAAGTGTGACAGGCGCCCTGATCTCGCGCCTGCATCTCGGCGCGTCACCGGCCTTTGCCATGCCGCTCCTGTCGCCCGCCAGCCTGTGGGATTTTCCCGGTGTCATTGGTCTCGGCCTTGCGGCAGCCATTGTCGCCACACTTTTCATCCGGACGGCGGTTTATGCGCCCCGCATCGTATCCGTCCAAGCCGACAAAATCGGCTTTCCGCTCTGGGCGTTGCCGCCCATTGGTGGACTGGGCGTCGGTGCGCTGGCCCTGCTGGCCCCTGAAATTCTCGGCGTCGGCTATGAAGCCACGGCCAATGCCCTGTCCGGGAGTTATGGCATTGTGATGCTGCTGGCATTACTGGCGGCAAAACTTCTGGCCACCGGGATCACGCTCGCCTTCCGCTTTGGCGGCGGTGTGTTTTCACCCTCCCTCTATCTCGGTGCCATGCTGGGCGCGGCGTTCGGAGGGCTTCTGGCGCTCACCGGTGCGGAAACCGCCGGTGTACCCTTCTATGCGGTCGTCGGCATGGGCGCGGTCGCCGGCGCAGCCCTGGGCGCGCCGCTATCGACAACGCTGATCGTGTTTGAGCTGACCGCCAGCTATGAAGCGTCCGTTGCCGTGCTGATCGCCGTTTCGCTGGCGACCGTGCTCAGCCAGTCGCTTGCCGGAGGAAGTATTTTCCATCTTCAGATCCTGAAACGCGGATTTGACCTGTCGCGGGGTCAGGCCCGGGTGCTGCTACAGACGATCCGGGTCCGCGATATCATGACGCCCATGGAAGGGCGCGAAGCCGGGGCCGACTCCGATGACGACGCGCCCTGCCTGTACGAGGATGACTATCTGGGCCGGGCGATCGGCTTTCTGTCCGCCGAAGCGCTGGACGGGACGGCTGTCCGGTCACGTTCGGGCGAACAGCGCGTTGTCGGCTATCTGTCGCGGGTTGATGCGCATGCCGCCTATGCCCGGGCGCTGGCCGATGCGCATGAGGAGGAGCACCGTTAGCGTGGGCGGGCCATTTGTATTGCCTGACCGATGCGTAGGGCCATGCACAGCTCTGACACGCGGTCCGCCCCAACGAGCGACTGAAGATTGGCGAGGCCGGTGCCGATCGCCTTGAACTCGTCGAGCCGGCCAGGCGCGCCAGCCGGGTAACCAAACTCATCGCACCAATCGAGAAAGTCCTCGCAATCGTCATAGATTGTGATGGCGGTCAGGGCACGGATCAGCAATTGCGTGTCCGTCAGGCCGTCCGGCGGCACACTTCCGGTCGGGATCCCTGCAGCGCTGGCGGGGCCCTCGATCCACACATTTTCGCCCTCGCAGCGCACCTTCAGGTCCTGCTCGGAAATTAACCGGCCAAGTTCATCGCTTAAATCTGGCATGCGGCAATCCCGCCCATTGGCGCGTGACATGTCAAGACGGCTGCAAACAGAATTTTCGTGCTATATTTGTTCTCATTGCCCGAATCGGCGTGCTAGACGGTTTTCATGAGCTCACTTCCCATTTCCCAGCAGGCCCGGCCCCAGCCGCCCCGCCGCGAGGCCGACTATATGTCCGGCCTCAATCCCGAGCAGCGCGAAGCCGTTGAAGCGATTGACGGGCCGGTGCTGGTGCTGGCGGGTGCCGGGACCGGCAAGACCCGCGTGCTGACGACACGGCTGGCGCACATTCTGGCGACCGGGCATGCGCGGCCCTGGGAAATCCTGTCGGTGACCTTCACCAACAAGGCGGCGCGCGAAATGAAAGAGCGCGTCGGCAAGCTGATCGGCGAGGCCGTCGAAGGCCTGCCCTGGCTGGGCACGTTCCACTCCATCGCCGCGCAGATATTGCGCCGCCATGCCGAGCTGGTCGAGCTGAAATCCTCCTTCACCATTCTGGACACGGACGACCAGTTGCGGCTGATGAAACAGCTCATCCAGGCGGAAGGCATTGACGAGAAACGCTGGACGCCGCGCTATCTGGGATCGCTGATCGATGGCTGGAAAAATCGCGGACTGACGCCGGACAAACTGCCGGAAGATGCCAAGTACAAATTCGCCGACGGGGCGGGCCAGAAGCTCTATGAAGCCTATCAGGCGCGGCTGCGCATTCTGAATGCCTGTGATTTCGGCGATCTTCTACTGCACAATCTGACGATTTTCATGAACCACCCGGACGTGCTGAAGGAGTATCACCGGAAATTCCGCTATCTCCTGGTGGACGAATACCAGGACACGAATGTCTGTCAGTATCTGTGGCTGCGCCTTCTGGCGCAGGGCTCGCACAATCTCTGCTGCGTGGGCGATGATGATCAGTCGATCTATGGCTGGCGCGGCGCGGAAGTGGACAACATTCTGCGCTTCGAGACCGATTTTCCGGGCGCGAAAGTGGTGCGGCTGGAACGCAATTACCGCTCGACGGCCAATATTCTCGGCGCTGCCTCCGGCCTTATCACGGCGAACAAGTCCCGCCTCGGCAAGACGTTGTGGACCGAGGATGAACCCGGCGAAAAGGTCCAGGTGCGCGGCATCTGGGATGGTGAGGCGGAAGCCCGCTTTGTCGCCGACGAGATCGAGAACTGGGTTTCGAATGGCCGTCAGCACAGGGAGGCGGCCGTGCTGGTGCGGGCGTCCTGGCAGATGCGGGCATTTGAAGACCGCTTTTTGATGCTTGGCATTCCCTACAAGGTGATTGGCGGGCCGCGCTTCTTCGAGCGCGCCGAGATCCGCGATGCCCACGCCTATTTCCGGCTGGTGCGGTCGATGGATGACGATCTGGCGTTCGAGCGTATCGTCAACACGCCCAAGCGCGGCATTGGTGCGACCTCTGTCCAGAAGATCGCCCAGGCCGCGCGTTCTGCCGGCATCTCGATGGCCGCGGCCGCCCGCCTGATGACTGAGACAGACGAAATCCGCGGGGCGGCGAAGACCGGGCTAAAAACCTTCCTGCGCGATCTTTCGCGCTGGGCACAACAGGCCGAGACGATGCGGCATGACGAACTCGCCGAGATCATTCTGGATGAAAGCGGCTACACCGCGATGTGGCGCGAGGACAAGACCCCGCAAGCGGCCGGGCGGCTGGACAATCTCAAGGAGCTGGTGCGCTCCATGGGCGAGTTCGACACGCTGGAAGCCTATCTCGAACATGTCTCGCTGGTCTCCGATCTGGACACCTCCTCGGATGGTGACGAAGCCTCACTGATGACGCTGCACGCCGCCAAGGGGCTGGAGTTCCCGCTCGTCTTCCTGCCCGGCTGGGAGGAGACGGTTTTTCCCTCGCAGCGCTCGCTTGATGAGGGTGGCACCAGCGCACTGGAGGAAGAACGCCGCCTCGCCTATGTCGGCATCACACGGGCGCGCGAACGCGCCATCATTTCCTTCACCGCCAACCGGATGATCTTTGGCCGCTGGCAGGCGGTCATCCCGTCGCGTTTTGTCGACGAAATGCCGGGCGATCATGTCGAGGCGGTTTCCGATACCGGCTATTATGATAGCGGGCCGGGCTTTGAAGGCGTGAAGGAACAGGCCAACCCGTTCAACTCCACCTATTCTTCGCCCGGCTGGAAACGCTATCAGGCCGCGACCGGCGCAGGGCGCAAGGGCGGTCCGGCGGTGATCGAGGGACGCGCCAATTTCGTCGAGACCAGCTCCGCCGGCTCCGGCAAATGGAAGGCCGGCGACCGCGTTTTCCATGACAAGTTCGGCTATGGCACGGTCGCCCGCGCCGACGGGGCCAAGCTCACCGTCTCCTTCGACAAGGCGGGTGAGAAGAAGGTGGTGGACAGTTTTGTGCGGGGGGAGCCGTGACCCTCTGGAAACTTGTCTTCTCCGGCCCGATGGGGCCGCTCTATGCCGCGTCGGAAACGATGATGGCGCTGGAGGGCGGGCCCTTGTCCGTCTCCCTGTTCGAGCGCGAGGATGATGAGACCGAAGGCTGGATCGAGCTCTTGTACGAGGCCGAGCCCGATGCCGAGGCTGCGCGCCTGACCGCCAGACTGCCCGATGATTATCCGGTCACATGTGAGCCCCTGCCCGATGAAGACTGGGTGAAGCTGTCGCAATCGGGCCTGCCGCCGGTCATTGCCGGACGCTTTGCCCTGCATGGAAGTCATGATGCGGCGCCCGATGGCAAGCTGGCCATTCTGATCGAGGCCGGCCCTGCCTTTGGCACCGGTCATCACGGTACGACGCGCGGCTGCTTGCTGGCCTTTGATGCGCTGCTGGAGGACGGATTTGCGCCTGCTAGTGTGCTGGACGTGGGCACCGGCACGGGCGCGCTGGCCATCGCGGCGCGGCTCGCCCTGCCCGGCGCGGAAATCCTCGCCAGCGATATCGATCCCGATGCGGTGGAAGAAAGCCGGCGCAATGCCGAAAAGAATGGCGCGGCGGATATCGATTTTTTCGCCGCGGACGGGTTCGATCACGTCAAGCTGGTCGAACGCGACTTCGATCTGGTCTTTGCCAATATCCTCGCCCGCCCGCTGATCGAGCTGGCACCGCGCATTGGCCAGGCCATGCATGAGGGCAGTGTGGCCATTCTCTCGGGCCTGCTGGAAACCCAGGCCGATGAAGTCAGCGCCGCATATCTGGCACTCGGCCTGCATATTGAACGTCAGGACCCGCTGGAGGGCTGGTCAACACTGGTGGTGCAACGGCGCTGAACGCCCCCAGCCTCGCACCCTTGGTTGCAACAAAAAGTGCGAGTGACCTGCGCCTCGCAGCGACGATCTGACGCCTGGTCCCGACGGCCCGCCGGATTAAACTGGCGGTATCGGGAGGTGCCAACCATGCGGATCATCATCTTACTTGCTGCGATTATCACCGCGGCTACCGGGACAAACTCTAACGCGCAACAGAATGACTGTCATGCCGAGCGCGAGGATTATGCCACGGCGCTCCGGGGCTGGCATTCCGGCGGGCGGCGTGACGAGCACCGGCGGATGATGCTGGACGCCCGCGCCCGTTATGAAGCCTGTGCGGCGCAATCCTCTCTCACCTCGTCAACGCTCTGGGTGACGCGGGGGCTGGAAGGTCAGGACTGGGATGTCAGGGCCGAGTTCACGATTGCCGGCGGACATGTCGAGATCAATGCGCGCACATTTTTTCAGGGTGCCTGGCGGCCCTGGCGCGGCTCTGGCACGGTCGACGGCGATACGCTGCGCTTTGACTACGAAGTCGAAACCGGCAATGCCTATGGCTGGCTCGATGGTTCCGGCGAGCTGACTTTCCAGAACGACCGGTCAGTTCTTGTCGGCTACATGCACGCTTCGGACGGCAGCTGGTTTACACCGGTCATGTTCTTTCGTGCGCCGGTTGAGACTCCGCCGCCACTGGCTGAAGACCGGATTACAGGTGTTTTCTGGTACGGTGACCTCCGCATCACATTTTTACCTGACGGCTCGGTGCATCATCAACACCCCAACGGAAACATCACGCGCGGGCGCTGGGAGCATGACAGCGGGAATCGTTACACATACTGGCGGATCCGCGGGGATATCAGTAACCCGGAACCGATCTGGCTCTCCTCAACGCGTGAGTACATCATTCGTGGCGCGGAGCGCTGGGTACGCGAGTAGATTGCATCCGAAAGCCCCGCTTTCCGGTTTGCGCTCAACTTGCCCAGACTATCCGCCAGAGATTCCCCAATCACACAGGACGCTCTCATCCGGTGCCTGCCAGCTATAATGGGCGTTTTTCCGGGACTGGCTTCGCCAATCCCGATAAGAATAGCCAATAATCGACGCCAGAAGCCGCTCGAACCTAACACACGGCCTCACGAGCGACCCGCAATTGAGGCCCGGCTTATTTCCCGCAGACTTCCCCTCCCCCAAACAAGGAGGGAAGAACGGAAGCGCTCGAGATTATACCCTACTTCTTGCGGCCCTTGATGCCGGCAGCGTCGAGAAAGGCATTTACATCCGTCGTCGCAGCGCGGCGGCGGATGCCGGTGCGGGCGCGGGTGCGGTCGAGATGGTGCGTGAAGGCGTCACCGCCATTGAGGGCAACAAGCCAGTTCGTGGAAGACATTTCAGGGCTCCTTTGTTGCGCTGCACATGCGCCCGCCCGGCCCGTCTGAGAAGTGCGAAAAATTCAGACCTGCCATTAAGTTTTGCATAGGAGATGACTGTCATTGAAAGCGTGCCGCGCGCGGCGTAGTTTCCGCGCCATGACACATTATCGCGCTCAATCTTTCGAGGTGAAGGGCGGCCCGCAACTGGGCCGGGACCACCTGCCGCTACTCCGTTCGCAACTGGCCGAGGCCGGACTGGACGGGTTCATCATCCCGCACGAGGACGAGTATAATAACGAATACCTGCCCGATTGCGCCGAGCGTCTGGCCTGGGCGACCGGGTTTACCGGCTCGGCCGGAGCAGCGGTCGTACTGACCGATAAGGCCGCCGTCTTCGTCGATGGCCGCTATACGGTGCAATCGCGCGAACAGGTCGATCAGGACCTGTTCAGCCTGGAAGATCTGACCGGTGGTGGTGTGGCCACCTGGCTGGCAAAGAATGCGCCGTCGGGATCGAAAATCGGCTATGATGCGAAACTGCACAGCCCGGATGCGCTCGACCGCCTGATGGCAGCCGCGCGCAAGGCCGGGGCCGAGCTGGTCGCCGTCGAGACCAATCCGATTGATGCGGCCTGGGAGGACCGTCCGGCCGCGCCGATGGCGAAACTGGTCGCTCACCCCACCGAATTTACCGGCGAAGATCATGCCGGCAAGCGCACGCGTATCGGCGAGGCGATTGCCGAAGATGGCGCGGAAGCTGCCGCGATCACGGCGCCGTCCTCGATTGCCTGGCTGTTCAATCTGCGGGGCGGCGATGTCATGCGCTCGCCCCTGCCGCTGGGCGCCGCCATCATCCACAAGGACGGCACCGCGACGTTCTTTGTGGAGCCGGAAAAGGTGACGGACGACGTCCGTTCCCATCTGGGAAATGAAGTGTCCCTGCGCCCCGAGAGCGAATTCGAGGCCGGGCTGAAAGAACTCGCCGGCAAGAAGGTCAGTGTCGATCCTGCGTCGAGCTCGGCCTGGGTGTTCGATACGCTGAGCGCAGCCGGTGCCACGCCTGTGCGCCGCCGCGACCCCGTGGCGCTGCCCAAGGCGATGAAGAACGAAACCGAGCTCAAGGGCGCGGCCGCCGCCCATGTGCGCGACGGCGCGGCTCTGTCGCGCTTCCTGCACTGGCTGGATACCGAGGCGCAATCGGGCGGTGTCGACGAGATTACCGCGGCGCAGAAACTCGCCAGCCTGCGCGGCGAACTGACCGAATTGCGCGATCTCTCCTTCGACACGATTTCCGGCTATGGTGCGAATGGCGCTTTGCCGCATTACCGTGTGTCGGAAGCTTCCAATCTGATGCTGTCGCCGGGCTCGCTCTATCTGGTGGATTCAGGCGGCCAGTATCCGGACGGCACCACGGATGTGACGCGGACCGTGCCGATCGGCGAACCGACGGCGGAAATGCGCACGCGCTTCACGCAGGTGCTCAAAGGGCATATCGGGCTGGCCATGGTGCGCTTTCCCAAAGGCACGACCGGCGGTCAGCTGGATATTCTCGCCCGCCTGCCACTTTACATGGCGGGACTGGATTATGGCCATGGCACCGGTCATGGCGTCGGCAGTTTCCTCGGCGTTCATGAAGGTCCGCAACGCATTGCCAAGGCGGGCTCTGACGAACCCCTGCAACCGGGCATGATCTGTTCGAATGAGCCGGGCTATTACAAGGAAGGCGAATACGGCATCCGGATCGAAAACCTGATCTATGTCACCGATCCGGAACCCATTGAGGGCGGCGAGATCGACATGATGGGCTTTGAAAACCTGACCTGGGCGCCGCTGCACAAGGCGCTGATCGACACGCATTTGCTGACGCCGCAGGAAATGGCGTGGGTGGACGCCTATCATGCCGGCGTGCGGGAACGGATCCTGCCGCTGCTGGATGGCGATGCCGCCAGCTGGCTGATCCGCGCTTGCGAGCCCTTGTCCGGTGCCACACCCTGATGCGCATTGTCGCCGTTATCGCGCTGGCGCTGGTGACGGCGGGGTGTTTCTATTCCGATGAGGAACTGATCTCCCAACGTCTGGCGGGGGAGCCGCTGGAAGCGGGCTATTTCGTCCATGCCCCGGTCGATCCGGAAAACGGCGTGGAGTGGGCCGGTGCCACCTGGGAAGGCGAAATCCGGCGCGGGCGGCGCATGCGCTATTATTCCCGTGCCGACAATTTCCCGCACAATAATGCGCGCTTCCGCTCCATGGGGGCAAATGTCTGGCTGGCGCAGATACCCGCCCGCGATGGCCCGGAAGCCTATTCCTACGGCCTGCTCTGGGTCTATGAGGGCGGGGTGATCGCCTATCACATTCCCGATTGCTCGGAGCTCGAAGAAGCGGTGCGTGACGAGATCGGCGTGACGCCGGACGAGGAAGGCCTGTGCAAGGTGGACGATCTCGGCACGCTGGAAAGCGCCATGAGCGCCTATCTCACCCTGTTCGAGGGCGAGGACATGCGCATTGACGGAATATACCGGCGGGTCGGGGATTAACCCCCGATCAGGTCGAACCACTCATCTTCGGTGAGGGTCTGGACGCCGAGCTCCGTGGCCTTTTTCAGCTTCGAGCCCGCGCCCGGACCGGCGACCAGAATATCCGTTTTCGCCGACACCGAGCCGGAGACTTTGGCGCCGAGGGATTGAGCCTTGGCCTTGGCTTCATCGCGCGTCATGCGCTCCAGCGTCCCGGTAAAGACGATGGTTTTTCCTGCGACCGGACTGTCGGACGCGACCGTCTCGGCGTCCTCGATCGTGATCTGGTCTTCGAGGCGCTGCACCAGCTCGAGATTGTGCGGCTCGGCGAAATAGCGGCCGATGGCATCGGTTGCGGTCTCGCCAACGCCGTCAATGCCGAGCAAGCCCTCGCGCGCTTCGCCGTCTTCGGACGCCGCCATGGCCGCGGTCTTGAACGCATCCCAGCTGGTATAGGCGCGGGCGAGCAGGCGTGCCGTCCCTTCGCCGACATGCCGGATACCGAGCGCATTGAGCAGGCGGGCGAGGCCGATGGCGCGGCGATCTTCAATCGCGTTGAAGAGGTTGCGGACAGAGGTCTCTCCCCAGCCGTCGCGTTCCTGCAAGGGTGGCTGGACCTCACCGGACTCATTGCGCGTCGCCAATGTAAAAATATCCGCCGGTTCCCGGATCAGACCTTCCTCGAAAAAAGCCTCGATCTGCTTTTCGCCTAAGCCTTCAATATCGAACGCCTTGCGGGACGAAAAGTGCTTCAGGTGTTCCTTTTTCTGGAAGGGACAGGCCAGCTCTCCGGTGCAGCGGCGCACCGCATCCATCTTGCCGGTGCGTTCGTTGAATTCCCGGGCGGTCGGCGTTTCCAGAGGACAGGGGCAGGTTTTCAGAGGCTCGAAAACCGGGGCCCCTTCCGGCCGCAAATCCAGTATCACCTCCACAATCTGCGGAATGACATCGCCAGCCCGCTGGATCACGACCGTGTCGCCGATGCGGATGTCCTTTCGCGCGATCTCGTCTTCATTGTGGAGGGTAGCATTGGAGACCACAACGCCGCCGACCGTGACCGGCTCCAGCTTGGCGACCGGGGTCAGCGCGCCGGTACGGCCGACCTGGATCTCTATGTTGTTCAGAAGGGTCGTGGCGCGTTCGGCAGGAAATTTGTGAGCAATCGCCCAGCGCGGCGCACGGGCGACCTGACCCAGGCGCTCCTGATAGTCCAGCCGGTCGACCTTGTAGACCACCCCGTCAATATCATAATCAAGCGTCGCCCGGCGCTGTTCGATATCGCGATAGGCCGCCAGCAAATCCGCCACCTCGCCAGTGACGATCATTTCCGGATTGACGGTAAAGCCGAGCTGTCCGAGCCGTTGCACGGCGTCAAACTGGGTGTCCGCCAGCGGCGCGCTGACTTCGCCCCAGGCATAGGCGAAGAATTTCAGCGCCCGCGAAGCGGTGATGGCCGGATCAATCTGGCGCAGCGAGCCCGCCGCCGCATTGCGCGGATTTTTATACTCCGGCTTGCCGGCCTCGCGCTGGCGGTCATTCAGGGCGGCGAATTCGGCATGGCTCATATAGACCTCGCCGCGCACTTCCAGCACGTCCGGCACGTCGCCATCCAGCCGGTGGGGAATATCCTTCAAAGTCCTCAGGTTGGCGGTGATGTTCTCGCCGGTCTCGCCATCGCCGCGCGTAGCTCCCAGCACGAGTTCTCCCTTTTCATAGCGCAGGCTGGCTGACAGGCCGTCAATCTTGGGCTCGGCCGTAAATCTGACTTCATCGGTCTCTGTCAGACCCAGAAACCGGCGGACACGCGCGGCAAAATCCGTGACATCATCGTCATTGAAGGCATTGCCGAGCGACAGCATGGGCCGGGCATGACGCACTTCGCCAAACTTGCCGGACGGGGCGGCTCCGACCTGCCGCGTCGGACTGTCCGGGCGCACCAGCAAGGGAAAGCGTGCCTCGATCGCCTCCAGCCTCTGGCGCAGGGCGTCATAGGCGGCATCGGATATCCTCGGCGCATCCTCCTGATAATAGGCGCGGTCATGCTTGCGGATCTCTGCCGACAGGCGCGCAATCTCGGCCTCTGCCTCATCCGTGGTCAGATCACCGACATCCTTGAGCGCGCTCATTCACAAACCTCACAAAGAATCCATTTGGCCAAGTTTGCGGCGCTGCTAGGCTCGGGGCAAGCAGGCAGTCATATTATCGGGGAGATTGACATGAAGCGATGGATTGCAGCCCTTGGCTGGCTGACAATTGGCGGCACCGCCTTGGCCCAGACGGACGTCACCGAGGCGGCGCGTGCTTATCGCGAGGCCCATGAGGCCGCCATTCTGCAGGAGACGCTGGATCTCTTGCGCTTGCCGAATGACGCTGCCAATCGTGAAGATATTCTCGTCAATGCCCGGCATGTCGTAGGGCTGCTGGAGGCACGCGGCATAGACGCGCAAATTCTTGAAGCCGGGGATGCCTCACCCGCCGTTTATGGCGCTCTGGATGTTCCCGGTGCGACGCGCACACTTCTCCTCTACATCCATTATGACGGACAACCCGTGGAGCCGGAGAACTGGGCCAGTGATCCCTATGATCCGGTCATCCGGGCGGGCCGGCTGGAAGATGGCGCGGCCATTCTCGACAATCCGCTGGCCGGCGAGATTGATCCCGATTGGCGAATCTATGCGCGCTCATCCAGTGACGACAAGTCGCCTCTCATCGCCATCCTGACGGCAATCGATGCGCTGCGCGCCAGCGGCCAAGGGCCGAACGTCAATCTGCGGTTCTTCCTGGAAGGCGAGGAGGAAGCCGGGTCTCCATATTTGCGGGAATTGCTGGAAGCGCACCGCAATCTGTTGGACGCCGATCTGTGGCTGATTGCGGATGGTCCGATTGATACGCGCGGTGATCCCCGTGTCATGCTGGGCGTGCGCGGCGTGACATCCATGCAGATCACGATTCACGGTGCGGAGCGGGTTCTGCACAGTGGCCATTACGGCAATGTGGCCCCCAATCCTGCCGCCCGGCTTGCCCGCCTCATTGCCTCGATGCGGGATGATACCGGCCGTGTGTTGATCAACGGATTCTACGACGATGTGTCGCCCATTTCAGAGGCTGCAAGGCGCTATATCGAGGAGGGTGCCTTTGATGAGGCCAGCCTGCTGTCCGAACCCGGCATCGCCCGCACCGAATGGGGGCCGGATGCGCCCTACGGGGAGGCGGTCATGGTGCCGGCCCTCAACATCCTCGGGCTTGATGCTGGCACCGTGGGACCAGGGACACGCAATGCCGTGCCGGAACGCGCCAGCGCGGCGATCGGATTCCGGATTGTCCCCGGCATGTCGCTGGAACGATTACGGGAACAGGTGACGGCCCATATCGAAACGCAAGGCTATGTGATCCTGGATCGCGAGCCGACGGGCGCCGAGCGCCTCGAACATCCGATGATCGCGCAAATCCGCTGGTCAAGTGCGGGCTATTCCGCCGCCAGCACGGATGCCGAGCATCCGCTGATTGGCCATCTGATCGGTCTGGTGGACGCGGCCAGCGCCCGTCCCGTCCGCGTCGTGCCCCTGCTGGGCGGCAGCCTGCCCCTGGCCCCGATCCAGGATGTGACGGGAACGCCCTTTGCCATCGTTCCCATTGTCAATCCTGACAATTCGCAACATGCGTCAAATGAAAATCTGCGGATCGGAAATCTGTGGGACGGAATCGAACTCTATGCGCAAATTCTGGCGGATGACTGGGAGGACAGCTAGCCCGCCATCAACTCATCCGCCTGTGCCCGGGCGGCGTCCGTGACATTCTCGCCCGACAACATGCGGGCGATTTCCTCACGGCGCTCTTCCCCTGTCAGGGCGCGCAATGTTGTGCGCACCCGGCCCTTGCCGTCCTCCGCTTTTTCAATCTTCCAGTGATGATCGGCGATGGCGGCCACCTGCGGAGAGTGGGTCACGACCAGGGTCTGGCCGGTTTCTGCGAGACGTTTGAGCCGTTTTCCGACCGCGGCGGCGACAGCACCGCCAACGCCCTGATCCACCTCGTCAAAGATGAGCGTCAGGCCGTCCTCACCGCCGGACAGGCTGACCTTGATGGCCAGCGCAAACCGCGCGAGCTCGCCGCCCGAGGCGATCTTGTCCAGCGGTCCGAAAGGCGTTCCGGGATTGGTCATGACCTCGAAGGCGACCCGGTCCCGGCCGTTTGGCCCGGACCGCTCCGGGTCTGTCTCGATCGCGACCCGGAATTGCGCCTTGTCCAGCTTGAGCGGCGGCAGCTCGGCAATCACGGATTTGGCCAGGGCTTTCCCGGCATTTTCCCGGGACGTGGTCAGGCGGCTCGCCGCCGTGTCATAGCTCGCCTCTGCGGTTTTGAGCGCCTTTTGCGCTTCCTTCACGCGGTCATCTGCATTCTCGATGGCGTCCAGCCTGGCGGCGAGCTCCGTGCGCAGGGCCGGCAAATCATCCACTGGCACATCATGCTTCCGGGCCGCTGCGCGCAAGCCGAAAAGACGTTCTTCCACCTCATTCAGACGGCCGGGCTCGATCTCGAATGTCCCGGCGGCATCCGCCAACGCATCTTCGGCTTCATTGAATTCGATCAGTGCCCGGTCAAGCGCCGCAGTGGCCCGGTCAAGGGCAAGGCGCGCTGCGCCGGCGCTGCCCGCATCGCCTTCGCCGAGGGCGGCACGCACTTTTTCCATGCCGCGCAAAGCCCCATTCAAACGCGCTGAAAGCCCGCCATCGGCTTCCAGTGCATTGCGGGCTTCATCAAGCTCGCCGAGCGCCTGTTCGGCATTCTGGAGAAATTTGCGTTCCTCCGCGAGCACGGCTTCCTCGCCGCGTGACGGCTCCAGCCGGTCAAGTTCCTCCAGAGCGTGGCGCAGGAAAGCTTCCTGTTCGACAGCTGTTTTGCGGCTGTCTTCCAGCTCCCGGAGGCGATCCCGCGACTCGCTCAATTGCTGCCATGCCGCCGCAACGGCTGTGCGGGCGCTCCCGTTCTGCGCAAATTCATCAAGCAGTCCGCGATGGGTTTTCGGGTCCAGCAGCCCGCGGCCATCATGCTGACCATGCACCTCGACCAGCGTCTCGCCGATCCGGCGGAGAAGGCCGACACTCGCGGGCTGATCATTGATCCAGGCCTGGCTGCGTCCGTCGGCCGTTACCCGCCGCCGCAGGATCAGTCCCTCTCCGGGCTCGGCGTCAATGCCGGCCTCTTTCAGAACCTCAGCCAGAGCATGCCCCGGCGGGACATCGAATGTCGCGGTCGCGCTGCCCTCCTCATGTCCGGTGCCAACCTGAGCGCGGTCTGCCCGTTCTCCGGCCGCAAGGCCGAGCGCGCCGAGCAGGATGGATTTTCCGGCACCGGTTTCGCCCGTCAGGGCGCAAAGACCTGCGTCAAACTCCGCGTCCAGCGCATCGATGAGAACGATATTTCTGACCGAGAGAGCTGTCAGCATCCGGCAAACGCCCTAGCCGAACAGCCGGTCCATGGCCCGCTGCCAATAGGACGGGTTTTCCGGTTGCAGATCCGGGTTCGGAATCGCAATGCCTTCCTCGGTCAGCAGACGATAAGTGTCTTCATACCAGGAACTGCCCGGGAAATTATGCCCGAGCACGGCGGCAACCTGAGTGGCTTCCTCGTCGACGCCGAGCGCGACATAGGATTCGACGATGCGGTGAAGCGCTTCCGGCGTATGCGTGGTGGTTTCGAAATTCTCCAGCACATTGCGGAAACGGTTGATCGCCGCAAGATAGAACCCCCGGCGCAGATACCAGCGGCCAATCGACATTTCCTTGCCGGCGAGGTGATCGCGGGTCATGTCGATCTTCAGCCGGGCATCCTGTGCATAGCGCGATTCCGGATAACGGCGGACGACCTGCTGAAGCGCGTTCAGCGCATTGACGGTCGCTTGCTGATCGCGGCCGACATCGATGATTTGCTCATAATGGCTGATCGCCACCAGATAGTAGGCATAGGGCGCGCTGCGATTACCCGGATGCAGGGCAATGAACCGTTCCGCATCGGATATGGCCTCATCATAATTTCCGGCCTGATAATTGGCATAGGCTGCCATCAGCATCGCCCGGCGGGCCCACTCGGAATAAGGGTGCTGGCGCTCGACCTCATCGAACTGGTCCGCAGCGTCAGACCAGCGGCGATTGTCAAGCTGTTCAACGCCGGCCGCATAGATCGCCTCGACCTCGCGTTCGACATAAACCGTCGTTTCGGAAATCCGGCGGGACTGGCAAGCCGTGACAGTTGCGGCTGCCATCAACACAATCAGGGAACGCGTCAGAAAGGTCATAATTGCTCCGCGCAAGGGTCAACCGACCCGGCAGGGTCACTCAATTCGGTGTGTGTTGTAGCGCAAGCGAACCGGCGTTGAAAGCGCTGGTTCAGCCTTCCAGCGATGCCGCTTCCTGGCGGGCACCGGCATCCGCATAGGAGACCATTTTCCATGCCGACTTGTCGGCAAGCAGCGCCCGCACAGAGGCGACATTCAGCGCATGACCCGGCTGATGGGCAAAATAGCGGCCAAAAATCGGTGCCCCGGCCAGTGACAGATCCCCGAGTGCATCAAGTGCCTTGTGACGGGCGAACTCGTCCGCAAAACGCAGGCCTTCCGGATTGGCGATTCCGGAATCATCGATCACGACGGCATTGTCCATGGATCCGCCCAGAGCCAGTCCGGCAGCATGCATGGCCTCGACATCCTTGCGGAAGCCGAATGTCCGGGCCGCCGCTACGTCGTCGGCAAAAATGCGGTCGGAAATATCGAATGCATAGCGCTGGCGGCCGACAGTGGGATGCGGGAAGGAAATCTCGACATCAATCGCCGGCTTGATTGACGGAAGGAAGGTGGCGGTCCGGCCCTGCATCTCGATCGAGACCGGCTTCAGAATGCGGATGACACGAAGCGGTGCGGCGGTTTCTTTCAGCCCCGCCTGCCGGATCAATTCGACGAAAGGCGCTGCCGATCCATCCATGGCCGGCGTTTCCGGCCCGTCAATCTCGACAATCGCGTCGTTCACACCCAGCCCCGAAAGGGCCGACATCAGGTGCTCGACCGTTGCAACGCTGGCCCCAGCCTCATTGGCGATCGTCGTGCCAAGGCGCACGGTCGCAACATTGTCGACATGAGCTGCAATGCGGTTATCGCCTGTCAAATCGGTGCGGACAAAATGGATGCCGGTTCCAGGCGTTGCCGGTTTCAACACCATGCGGACGCGCTCGCCGGAATGCAGGCCAATGCCTGCACAGACCGATACGGCTGCCAATGTTTTCCGGTAACTCACACCCAACACCCTCTACAACGCCCGGCTGGCCAGTAATGGCCACGCGCATACGCGCCGATTTCCTCAAGCGTTGTCCTAGAGACAGGGATGCCAAGCCGCAATTAAAGCATTGTTGCAGTTTGTTACGCGTTACGGCCTGTCCGGTCAGTTGGCCTGGCGGCGCAGAAAGGCGGGGATTTCCAGATCAGCATCCTCACCCTCTTCACCGAAGAGATCACCTGTTGCCGGACGGCTGGCGCGCGGTTGTTCAGACGGTTGTCCGGCCTGCCGCGGTGGCGTTTTCGGAAGCGGGGCCATCGGCCGCTTGCGGCGACCGAACAGGGCGAAGGCCGACTTGCGCTCTTCTTCCGGCTCTTCGGCAGATTCCTCGCGTTCAGGCGCGCGGCCATCAAATGACGGGGCCGCGGCCGGACGAAGGCGTTCGGCCTCGGCGGCTACGCGCTCCTGATCCCGGATGACCTGTGGACGCATATCCTGATCCATATAGGGATCCGCCTCGATTTCAGCCGCAATCGGATCCGGGTGACGTTCGATTTCCGGCTCCTGGCGTTCAGCCTGGAGCGCGGGGCGGTATTCCGCCTTTTCCTCGTGAAGGCGGCGCACCAGCGGTCCCTGCCGCTCTGCCGACGCTGCGGCTGCCGCTTTGCCGGGCCGTTCGCCAACGCCATCGCGTTTCCACGGCAGAATGCCGGCATGCGGATCGGCGGCCGTTGCAGATGTGCGTGACTGTGCCCGCCGCGGGTCCTGAACGACCTGCCGCTCGGCATCAATCCCGGTGGCGACAACAGAGACACGGATCGTACCTTCCAGTGCCTCGTCAAAAGTCGAGCCGACAATGATATTGGCATCCGGATCGACCTGATTGCGGATCTCGTTGGCGGCTTCATCGACCTCATAAAGGGTCATGTCATAGCCGCCGGTGATGTTGATGAGGACGCCAGTCGCACCTTCAAGCGAGACATCATCCAACAGAGGGTTGGCAATGGCGGCATGCGCGGCTTCGGTGGCGCGTTTCTCGCCCGAGGCCTCGCCGGTGCCCATCATGGCCTTGCCCATTTCGTTCATCACGGCGCGGACATCGGCGAAATCAAGATTGATCAGGCCGGGCATGACCATCAGATCGGTGATGCCCCGGACGCCGGAATGCAGCACATCATCTGCCATCTGGAAAGCTTCGGCGAATGTGGTCTTCTCGGTCGCAATGCGGAACAGATTCTGGTTCGGGATGACGATCAGTGTGTCGACATGCTCCTGCAACTGCTCGATCCCGGCATCGGCGATGCGCATTCGGCGCGAGCCTTCAAACTGGAAGGGTTTGGTCACAACGCCAACGGTCAGAATGCCCTGCTCGCGGGCCGCGCGGGCGATGACCGGTGCCGCGCCGGTTCCGGTGCCGCCGCCCATGCCGGCAGTGATGAACACCATGTGCGCGCCGGCGAGATGCTCCATGATTTCCGCAAGGGAATCCTCGGCGGACTGCTCCCCGATTTCAGGCCGGGCCCCAGCACCGAGCCCTTCGGTGATCGCCGCGCCCATCTGCACCCGCCGTTCGGTCTTCGACCGGGTCAGCGCCTGCGCATCTGTGTTGGCAACAGCAAAATCGACGCCCTCCAACTGGGACTCGATCATGTTGTTGACGGCGTTTCCGCCAGCGCCACCGACTCCGAATACAAGGATGCGGGGGCGAAGCTCTGTAGTCTCGGGAACAGAAATATTCAGGGGCATGGCCGCTCCGTATACGAAGCCTCAAGGTTAACACGGGATTCGCCATCAATGTCTGCCTGCAGCCATTAATTGCGGGTTAAATCCACAGGATTCTTTGTGGAATTCGTCTAAAAACTTTCAGCCAGCCAGCGCCAGACCGCGCTGCGTTGCGGCTGGACCGGCCGCGTGCCCCGCCTTGTACGGGCCGAATTCAGCCGGGGCGGGCCTGAAATGGCCTCTGCGGCGCCGCGCGTCTCGCGTAAAATGATGCCGGCAACGACCGAAAAGCCGGGACCGCTGACCGCATCGCCAAGCCCGGACACGCTGTGCGGCTGGGACAGGCGGGCAGTGTGTCCGAAAACACGGGACGCGATCTCCTTTGCGCCTGGCAGCTGTGCGGCGGCTCCGGTCAGAATGATCCGGTGGTTCTGGTCCAGGCGGCCGTTCACATTGAGCTTGTCGCGAAGCATTTCGAACGTCTCGTCGAGTCGTGGCCGTATGATGGAATTGAGCATGGAGCGCGGGGCCGCATTCATGCGGTCTCCGTCACCGGTCACCGGCGGCACCTCGATCATTTGCCGGTCATCGCTGGGACTTTCCAGCGCCGACCCGTAGAGGATCTTGATACGCTCCGCCGAGGAGAGCGGTGTCTGCAGGCCACGCGCCAGATCGCTGGTCACATGCCGCCCGCCGACAGGAATGGCACAAAGGCGTGCGAGGCTGCCGGATGCAAAAACGGCTGCGGAGGTCGTCTCTGCTCCCATGTCGATCAGCGTTGCGCCGAGTTCGATTTCATCATCGGTCAAGGCCGCAAGCCCGGCCGCATAGGGTGATGCGATCACGGCTTTCAGATCGAGATGACAGCCCTCGATACAGGCCAGCAGATTGCGCAACGGCCCCACCGGCGCGGTCACAATGTGCATGTTGACAGCCAGATTGCGCCCATACATTCCGCGCGGATCGCTGACTTCATCCTGGCCGTCGACGACCCAGGAAACGGCTATGGCATGGAGGATGACCTCGTCCGGCCGCTGGAATTCGGCAATGGCGGCATCCTGCAATCGCCGCATGTCGCGCTCGGTGATCTCACCGCGGGCGATGGCGGATTCAAGGGTGATCCCCTCGCCTCTGGCGCGCGCTGCGGTCAGGGCCACGCTGACTTGGCTGACAGCGACACCGGCCATACGTTCGGCGCGCTGAACGGTCTCCCGGATATTGGCGCGGGCCTGTTCGAGGTCGGAAATCACACCGCCCCGCATGCCACGGGAGGATTGATGCCCGACACCGATGATGCGCGGCCGCGGGCCTTCTGCGGTTTGCTCGGTCCGTGAAATGAAACACACGGTTTTCGAAGATCCGAGATCCAGCGCCGCACAGATTCCCGGCTTGGCCTGACTGGCAGACTTGGCTTTTTCATTGGAGAAGAAGGGGAGCAGGCTCACGCTTCGCGCTCCTCCATACCGGCGGCACGGGCCCGTTCCGGCCGGGCTCGGACGATCATTTCTCCGGGCTGGCGCAAGTCGATGCTCTCGGCATCGAGGCGCAACACGCCGCGTTCGGAATGCATAGCCGAAAGCAAGGCGAGCGCTGCGCCCACTTCATTCTCCGGCAGCTTGATATCCAGCCCGTTGATCAGGCGCAGATTCCAGCGCCGGTCCCCGACACGCACCATGGCGGAAACGCGGCTTTTGATCTCGGAATAGTGTTCGAGCATTTCAATCAAGGAGCCGGCTTCTTCATTGGCACCAAAGCCCACAACCATCGGAAGGTCCGGCCAGTCATTGGCATCGGCCTCGCCCAGGACGGCACCATCCTGATCAATGACATGGATATCGCCCTCGATCTGCCACAGCGCGAACTCGGCGCGTGGCTCGATCACGATCGCAATCCGGTCCGGCCAGAGGCGTACAATACTGGCATCCCGTACCCAGGCCAGCGCTTCGACTTCGGCGCGGGCCACTCCGGGATCAAAATCCAGCATGGGCTGGCCGCGGAAAACCGAAATAGCGGCCGCAACTTCTGCAGCCAGCTCGGGCTCGACACCGGAGACCTCTATGTGGTCAATGGCCAGCCCCATGGCGGCGGTCCGGTTCGCCGCCATTCGGTGCGCCGATGCGCCCAGATCGTCCAGTCCGCCAAAAATGAAAAAGCCACCGAGAATGAGAAAGATCAGAAGCGCGGCGAAACCGGCAGCCAGGCGTGCGGCATTGGCGGCGCTGTAACGCGCACCGCGAAGCCGGGCCTCCACCCAGTTACGAAAACGCCGCGGCGCGGACGCTGCGGCGGTTTGCTTCCGGGGTGATTTGCGCCGGGCCGGTTTTCGCCGGGCCGGAGCGCGTGTCACCTTGGACATGACGCATCCTCCGCCATCCACTGAACGAGATCGTCAAAACCGATCCCGCTCCACGCCGCCTGTTCGGGGGCGAGGGAAGTCGGAGTCATGCCCGGTTGGGTGTTAATTTCGAGTAACCATAGCGGGTCGGACGCTGATTCATCATAGCGGAAATCCGACCGGGTCAGGCCGCGGCACCCCATGGCCTGGTGTGCGATGAGAGCGAGGCGTTTGGCCTCCTCCTCGACGGCCTCTGGAATCCTTGCCGGAATCTCGTGCACGGAGCCGCCGGCCGCGTATTTGGCTTCATAGTCATAGAAGCGGGTTTTCGGAATGATCTCGGTGACCGCCAGCGCTCTGTCACCCAGGACGGCGACGGTGAGTTCACGGCCCGGGATGAATTTCTCGATCAGGATTTCACTGCCGAGCTCCCAGTCCGGATCTGCCAGTTCCGCCGGTGGCCGGTTGCTGCCTTCGGGGACGATGAAGACGCCGACCGAGGAGCCTTGCGCATTCGGCTTGGCAACGTAGGGCGGCGCCATGGCGTGTTCCCTGGCTGCCTCGAAGCGATCGACCAGTTTTCCTTCCGGGCATTTCGCGCCGAACACTTCCAGCACCGCCTTTGCCCGCTGCTTGTCCATGGCGAGAGCCGAGGCGAGCACACCGGAATGCGTATAGGGAGCGCCATAATGTTCGAGAATGCCCTGCACCTTGCCATCCTCGCCCCACTCGCCGTGCAGGGCGTTGAAGACGACATCGGGCGCGGCTTCGGCAAGCTGCCGGGCCAGTTCGCGTGTCGGGTCGATCTCGACCACATCCCAGCCCTTGCGGCGCAACGCCTCGGCACACGCCTTGCCGGAGACCAGCGAGACCGGGCGTTCAGCGGACATGCCGCCAAGCAGGACAGCGATGCGTTTGGTCATTTCGCTTTCTCCACGCCCATCCGGCGCACTTCCCAGTGAAGGTCGATGCCGGTGGCAGACTTGATGTCGGCGCGCGCGCCCTCGCCCACAGCTTCGAGATCCGCGGCGGTGGCGGTGCCGTCATTGATCAGAAAGTTGGCGTGCTGTTCGGAAAAACGCGCACCGCCAATGCGCTTGCCACGCCAGCCGGCCTGGTCAATCAGCTTCCACGCCTTGCGTTGGTCCGGGGTCCCGGGCGGATCAGGATTCTTGAAGGTCGAGCCGGAGGTTTTTTCGCGGATCGGCTGGGTCTGTTCGCGGCGGGTGGTGATGTCGTCCATACGCTGCTGGATGGCGGCCGGGTTGTCAGATGTTCCTTCAAATGTCGCCTCGACAAAGATCCAGTCCCCGGGCGCATCGCAATGGCGGTAGGCATAACCCAGCTCGTCCGGCTTTATGATCATACGGCGGCCCGAACGGTCGAGGGCGATGGCTTCCACCAGAACATCCCTGGTTTCGGTGCCATAGCAGCCCGCATTCATGCAGATGGCCCCACCGATCGCACCGGGTACGCCGGTGAAAAATTCAAGCCCTGCAATGCCGGCCTTCGCAGCGGTTTGCGCCACTTTCCGGTCCAGCGCTGCCGCCCCCGCTTTCAGGCGGTTGCCCCCGATCGCCTCAACCTTGCCAAAGGGAGCGGTCAGGCGAATGACCACGCCGGGAACGCCGCCATCGCGCACCAGCGTATTCGAGCCTGCGCCGAGAATGTGAACCGGAATCCCGTCCGGCGTTTCCGCGAGAAAGCGCGCAAGATCGGCCTCGTCGGCGGGCAGGAAAAGCACTTCCGCCGGACCGCCGACGCGCAGCCAGGTCATATCGCCGAGCGGTGCGTTCTCCAGATACTTGCCGCGAACGGGGGGAAGTGAGGCTAGCAGGGTCAACGGAGGCACCTTTTTCCTCCCCCGTTCACGGGGGAGGTGGCAGCGAAGCTGACGGAGGGGGGAATCCCCCCCTCGTCCCTCCGGGACACTCCCCCCGCAAGCAGGGGGAGAAACCGGGATCGCGGCATCAGGCTCACCCGAGCTTCTCCAGCTCATCTGGCAGGGCATAGGCCCAGGCAGTGATGTCGCCGGCTCCGAGACAGATGATGATGTCTCCGGCGCGCGCGCTTCTGGCAACGGCCCTGGCGACGGTCTCACGCGTTGTGGTGTGGGCATCGCGATGGCCATGCGCCCGCAGGCCTTCAACCAGGTGCGCAGAATCAGCCCCTTCGATCGGGGTTTCGCCGGCCTCGTAGACCGGTGCGATGAAGACAGTGTCGGCATCGTTGAAGCAGGTGCAGAAATCCTCGAACAGATCGTGCAGGCGGGTGTAGCGATGCGGCTGGGCGACGGCGATGACCTTGCCCTTGCTGGCCTGACGCGCCGCTTTCAGAACGGCTGCGATCTCGACCGGGTGGTGGCCATAATCATCAATGATATCGGCCCCCTTCCAGCTGCCGGTTTTGGTGAAGCGCCGCTTGACGCCGCCAAAGCCCCGCAGCGCGGATTTCGCCGCGTCCTCACTGGCCCCGAGCTCGCGCGCCACAGCAATAGCCGACAGCGTGTTGAGGACATTGTGCTCGCCCATCATCGGCAGGAAAACGCCGTCCCAGCGTTCGGAATGCCCATTGTCGCGGAAGACGACATCAAAACGCGATCCGTCCGGCGTCATTTCCAGGTTTTCCGCCCGCACATCGGCCTGCGGGTTGAAGCCATAGGTGATGACGCGCCGGTCGGTGACTTTGGAGGCCAGGCTCTGAACTTCCGGATGGTCGGTGCAGAGCACCGCAAAACCGTAGAAGGGCAAACCCTCGACGAATTGCCGGAAGGCAAAGCGCAGCGTGTCGATATCGCCGTAATGTTCCATGTGCTCGGGATCGATATTGGTGACGATACCGATTGTGGCGCGCAGCTTCAGGAAGGATCCGTCGCTCTCATCGGCCTCGACCGCCATCCAGTCGCCCTCGCCCATCTTGGCGTTCGAGCCGTAGGCCGAAATGATGCCGCCATTGATGACGGTCGGGTCCAGCCCGGCGGCGTCCATCAGCGCCGAGACCAGCGAGGTCGTGGTGGTTTTGCCATGGGTTCCCGCCACGGCCACCGAGTATTTCAGCCGCATCAGTTCGGCGAGCATTTCGGCGCGCCGGACGACCGGAATCTTCTTTTCGCGCGCCGCGACCAGTTCGGGATTTCCGGGTTTGATCGCAGTGGACACCACCAGGGCCCCGGCGCCTTGCACATTCTCGGCCGCATGGCCGATATGGATTTCCGCCCCCTTCTCGCGCAGGCGCGCGACATTCGGGTTTTCCTTGATGTCGGAACCCTGAACCGTATAGCCGAGATTGAGCATCACTTCCGCAATGCCGCTCATGCCAATGCCGCCAATGCCGACAAAATGGATGGGGCCAACGCGGACGGGCAGGCTTCTATGGGGCATTCGGTCAGTGTCCTTGTTCAAGCGAGATCAGTGCATCTGCAAAAAGCGAACCGGCGTCGGGCCGTCCCAGTGATCGCGCCTTTGCCGCGCGGCCGGCCAGCTCGGCATGATTGGCCAGACGCACTTCCAGAAGGGCCGCCAGCGCCTCAGCCGAAAACTGGTGTTCGGGGATGGAATCCGCCGCGCCCGCATCAACCAGCCCCTCGGCATTGGCGGTCTGATGGTCATCGGCGGCGATGGCCAGCGGAACAAAAATCGCCGGACGGCCGACACAGGCAATCTCCGATACGCTCGACGCGCCGGCCCGCGCGATCACGATATGTGCGGAAGCCAGCCGTTCGGCGACGTCATTGAAGAAGGGCGCGCATTCCGCGGTTATTCCCGCCTGTTGGTAGATGTCCTGAGCCATGACCAGCGAGTCTTCCCGGGTCTGTTGGGCGACTTCAAGGCGGGATTTCAGCCATTCCGGGAGTTCTGCAAGGGCCGCCGGCACCGTTTCCGACAGGATGCGCGCACCGAGACTGCCCCCGAGCACGAAAATACGGAGCGGGCCCGTCTGATCAGGAAAGGGCTTTTCGCGGGCCGCGACAAATTCTGCACGGACCGGATTTCCGGTAATCAGTCGGCGCGCCTTTTTCGGCGCGCGATCGAGGCGCTCAAATCCGGAAGCGATAAAGCCGGCATCCCGGGCAAAAACCCGATTGACCCGGCCCAGTACCGCGTTCTGCTCATGAATGGCAAAAGGCAGTTTTTTCTGCCGCGCTGCCATCAGTGCCGGAAAGGCAGGATAACCGCCAAACCCGGCCACCACATCGGGCTTCCAGTTTTTGATGATCCTTCGGCAGCTTGCCAGACCAGACAGCAATTCCATCCATGCCCGGACCAGTTTGACCGGGTTTTTGGTGACCGGGCTGGCGGCACGGATCTGGTCCACCGAAACGGCGGGAAAGCCGTCCGTATGCTTCATGCCCCGCGCATCGGTCACCAGCCGGACCTGCCAGCCGCGAGAGATCAGCTCTTGGGCAGCGGCGCGCGCCGGGAAGATATGCCCGCCGGTGCCGCCTGCCGCGATCAATGCGCGTTTGGGTGTCGTCATGCGCGCAGATACGCGCCCGGACGCCGCCGGGTCAATGCCAGCATCAGCCCGGCCCCCAGAGCCAGTGCCAGCATTGATGAGCCGCCATAGGAAATGAAGGGCAGCGTCATGCCCTTGGGCGGGATCAGATCGAGATTGACGCCAATATTGATGACCGCCTGAAGGCCGAACTGAAGGGCCAGCCCGGTTACGGCCAGTTGCGCAAAATGATCGGTCAGCTTGAGCGCATTCATCCAGGCACGTGCCACGAGGATCGAAAACAGGCCGATAATGGCCAGCGAGGCCATGAGGCCGAACTCTTCCGCCGCGACGGAAAAAATGAAGTCGGAATGGGAATCCGGCAGGGAGCGTTTGATGATGCCCTCCCCCGGGCCAACCCCCATCAGGCCGCCACGGGAAATCGCCGCGATCGCGGTTTCGGTCTGATAGCGTTCCCCGGAATCGGGATTGAGGAAGCGCTCCACCCGCGTCGCGACATAGGGCAGGAACATCCAGGCGGAGATCACGCCGGCCGTCGCCGTCGTGGCGAGGCCCAGCATCCATCGCCAGTTGAGCCCCGCGACAAAGAAAACGCCGCCGAAACACAGGGTGATCAGGATGGACTGGCCAAAATCCGGCTGCATCATCAATAACACAACGCTGGCGAGATACAGGCCAAAGGCGATGAGCCGCCCCGGTATGGGAGCCCCGTTGCGGGCTTCGGCAAACAGCCATGCCGCGATGACGATCAGCGAGGGTTTGAGGAATTCCGAGGGCTGAAGCGAAAAGCCGGCAAAGCGCAACCAGCGGGAAGCGCCGCCGACTTCATGCCCCATGAGAACAGTCACCACGACCAATGCGAGCGATCCCAGCAGCGTCAGCGCACAGAGCCGCCGGATATTGCGGTGATCAAGCGAAGACACAAAAAGCAGAACGATGAGACTGATGGCGGCAAAAAAGCTGTGCCGGTAGAGAAAATGGAAGGGATCGGAGATGTTCTCGCGGACGGTTGCAGCGGGGCTGGACGCGAGCGACAGGATCAGACCGACGCTGATCAGGGCGAACACCACGAAGAGCAGCGTCCGGTCGATGGATTTCCACCAGTCTCCGAAATGCCGTGCCTCGATTGCAATCATGCCTGCCTCTTACAGTTTTCCGATCCGGGACTGGACCAGCGTCCGGAAAACGTCTCCGCGATGCTCGAAATCCCTGAATTGGTCAAAGCTCGCGCATGCAGGTGAAAGAAGAATGACCGGCGCTGTGCGGCCGCCGGAACTGGCATCACGAAGCGCGAGGCCGAGTGCATTCTCGAGCGTGCCAGCGGTTTCATGCGGAACAGCCGAACCCAGAGTCGATGCGAACTCACCAGCGGCTTCACCGATCAGATAGGCCTTGGCGATACGCGGGAAATAGCGAGCGAGCGAGCCGATCCCGCCTTCCTTTTTCCGCCCTCCGGCGATCCAGTAGATATTGTCGAAACTGGCCAGGGCCTTGGCCGCAGCATCGGCATTTGTGGCCTTGGAATCGTTGAAGAAGCGGATGCCCTTGTATGTACCGGCAAGTTCGAGCCGGTGGGCCAGACCGGGAAAGCTCTGGATCGCAGCGGCAATCTGATCCGGCTCGACTCCAAGATGACGAATAGCGGCATAAGCGGCCGCAATATTCTGGGCATTATGATTTCCCGGCAGGCCGGCAACAGAGGCGAGGTCCATGATCTCGACGCAGCTCTTGCCTGTGGCATCAAACAGCTTGCCGCCAAGCGCATAGACGCCCCGGCTGAGCGCGCGCCCGGAGGAAATCGCCGTCACTTGCTGTGCATGCTCCGCCTTCAGACGGTTCATCACCGCAGATGACGGATCATCGTCGACACCGATGACGGCCAGATCATCACGGGTCTGATGCGCAAAAATCCGGAATTTCGCGGCCTTGTAACCCGCCATGTCGCCGTGACGGTCAATATGGTCCTCGGTCAGATTCAGCCAGATCGCGACATCGCAACGAAGCGAGTGCACCAGGTCGAGTTGGTAGGAGGATAATTCCAGTACGAAAACCGTTTGCGCACGGGGTGGCTCCAGACCGAGGACGGCGTCGCCGATATTACCGCCCACCCGCACATCCCGCCCGGCTTTCTTCAGAATATGTCCGATCAGGGCGGTCGTGGTGGATTTTCCGTTGGTGCCGGTGATGCCGATGATCGACGGGCGGCGCTCTTGCGGCTGGGCCTGCATGGCGATGGCAAATAATTCCATGTCGCCGATCACGGACACTCCGAGCTCTCGGGCCCGGATCACGAAGCGGTGTGGCTCGGGGTGAGTCAGCGGCACGCCGGGCGACAGGACCAGCGCGGCTATGCTGTCCCAATCCGCGCGATCAAGGTCCGTAAGTTCAAGGCCGGCCGCCTGCGCCCGTGTGCGGGATTCGGCATTGTCATCCCAGATCAGCACTCTTGCACCGCCTGCGATCAATGCACGCGCCGCGGTTATGCCGGTCCGGCCCAGTCCGAAGACGGCGACGGCCTGGCCTTCATATCCGGGGACCGGGATCATTCAGCCTATCGAAGTTTCAGTGTCGACAGCCCGATCAGGGCCAGGATGACCGCGATGATCCAGAAGCGGACGACAATGGTCGGTTCCTGCCAGCCCATCTTCTCGAAATGGTGGTGGATCGGTGCCATTCTGAAGACACGCTTTCCAAACATCTTGAAGCTGGCGACCTGCACCATGACCGAAACGGCCTCAAGCACGAACAGCCCGCCGATAATGGCAAGCACGACTTCATGCTTGACCGCGACCGCAATCGTGCCCAGCGCGCCGCCGAGCGACAGCGAGCCGGTATCGCCCATGAATACCATGGCGGGCGGGGCATTGAACCAGAGAAACCCCAGAGACGCGCCGAGCAGAGCGCCACAGAAGACGGCGAGCTCGCCTGTTCCGGGCGTGAAATTGAGCTGCAGATAATCGGCAAAAATCGCATTTCCGACGATGTAGGCGATAAAACCGAAACTGGCGGCCGCAATCATCACCGGAACAATGGCCAGGCCATCGAGGCCGTCCGTCAGATTCACGGCATTGGAGGCAAAAGCGATAACCAGCGTCCCGAAGACGAGGAAAAGACCGAAGCCCAGCGGGATCAGGACGTCCTTGAAAAAGGGCACGGCAACCGAGGTCGCGAAGCCGTCCGGCACACCCGGGGCCTGGCCCAGAAGATTCGTCATCCACCAGACTGCAATGCCGCCAATTACGAATTGAAGCAGCAGCTTGGCCTTGCCGGACAGACCCGCTGTCGAGCGTTGTGTGACCTTGCGGTAGTCGTCGACAAAGCCGATCGCGCCATAGCCAACCGTGACAAACATCACGACCCAGAGATACTGATTGGTCAGATCCCCCCAGAGCAGGGTTCCAACGACAATGCCGACCAGAATCAGGAAACCGCCCATGGTTGGCGTGCCGGCTTTCTCGATGACATGGCGTTCCGGCCCGTCCTCGCGTATGGGTTGGCCTTCACGCTGCTTTTTCTTCAGCCAGCGGATGAAGGGCGCACCGCCGAAAATGGCGATCACCAGAGCGGTCATCAGTGCCCCGCCGGTACGGAAGGTGATGTAATTGAGAAGATTGAAGAGCGTGATGTCTTCGGCGTAAGGCAGCAGCAGCCATTCCAGCATGTCGAATATCTATCCCTGTCCCCGAGCGCCAAGATCGTCTTCGGCGAGCATTCGGGCAATTCTGTGAACGCCCGATGCATTTGATCCCTTCACAAACACCACATCGCCCGGTGCCACAAATCCTGCGACCAGATCCAGCAGCTCATCGGCCGTGTCCGCATAGGCCGCCAACCGGCCGACCTGCAAGGCATCCCGCAAGGGAATGTTCCCCTTCCCCGCGAGGAAAACAGCATCCGCGCGGGCCTGGCTGACCGGGTCTGCCAGCGAAGCGTGAAGCGCAGGTGAATCCGGGCCGAGTTCCAGCATTTCGCCGAGAATGGCGATGCGGCGGCCGCTCTCCGGCTCGGCCGATCCCAGAATGGACAGACCGGCGCGCATGGACGCCGGATTGGCATTATAACTGTCGTCTATGAGGGTGAAGTAACCATTCCGGAGCGGAATTTGCCGGATGGCCCCGCGGCCGGCCCCGGCTGTCAGCTGAGCCAGTGCGTCGGCGGTTGCTTCGGCATCGACCCCTGCGGCGATGGCGGTGGCAAAAATCGCCGCTGCATTCCAGGCCCAGTGATCCCCCCGGGCCGCAATGGAGAAATTGATCTCCTTGCCCAGCACGCTGATGCGTCCCCTGCCCCCTTCCGTGCCGGTTTCGAAATCGAGGATGCGGACGGCGGCGTGCGCGGCGGTTCCGAATTCCAGCATGAAAGCGGCAGCGCTTTGTCCGGCGTGTCCGGCGAGACGCGACGTAAATTCATCGTCTGCCGGAAACACGGCGACACCGTCCGGGTGCAGGCCTTCGAAAATTTCGGACTTGGCGTCTGCGATGGCTTCCATTGATCCGAGGTTTTCCAGATGAGCCGGCGCGATCTTGGTGATCAGCGCCACATGCGGGCGGACTAGGGTTGAAAGCTCCCTTATCTCCCCGGCATGGTTCATGCCCATTTCGAAAACCGCCCGCTCGGCCGATTTCGGCATCATTGCCAGCGTCAGCGGCACACCCCAATGATTGTTATAGGATTTCTGTGATGCGTGGGATGTGCCCACGCTCCGGAAAACGGCAGCGAGGGCTTCCTTGACGCTGGTCTTTCCGACGCTGCCGGTAACCGCAACGCGCACGGCCGGGCTGCGCTCCCGGGCAGCGCGGGCCAGCCCGCGCAAGCCGTCCAGCGTGTCACCGACGACCAGTTTCGCTCCGGGACCGCAATCGGGATTGGAAACCAGCGCCGCTGCTGCGCCTCTGGCCATGGCATCGGGCACAAAATCATGTCCGTCGCGCTGGTCCTGGAGCGCAACGAACAGGTCGCCCGGCTTCAGGCTGCGCGTATCTATGGAAATGCCGCTGGCGGTCCAGTCCTGCCGGCCGATCAACTGGCCAGATACTGCTGCGGCCGCTTCGCGGGCTGTCCAGAGCGGTTCAGCCATTGCCGCCCTCCATTCCGGCGACCGCCTTTCGGGCTTCCTCGCGGTCATCAAAGGGATGGATGACATCGCCGATTTTCTGGCCGGTCTCGTGTCCCTTGCCAGCCAGCAGGAGCGTGTCGCCGGCTTTCATCTGACGCAATGCAGCGCGGATGGCCTGCGCGCGGTCACCGATTTCTTCCGCGCCTACGGCGCCTTCCATGATTTTTGCGCGAATATCGGCGGCTTTTTCCGAGCGCGGATTGTCGTCCGTGACGATGACATGATCCGCCAGCTTCACGGCGATTTCGCCCATCGGTTTGCGCTTGGTCGGATCGCGGTCACCGCCGCATCCGAACACGATGAAGATACGGCCGCGCGTATGAGGACGCGCCGCCCGGATCAGCTTGTCGAGTCCGTCCGGCGTGTGGGCAAAATCAACGAGAACCGGACAACCCGCAGCGGTTTTTGCCGCCAGCTCCAGCCGCCCGGGCACACCTTGCAGCCGGGCGATTGCCGCAATGGCGTCATCTTGAGAAACCCCGGAATGGACAGCCATGGCCGCCGCGCCGACCGCATTGGCGACCTGGAATTCCCCCACCAGGGGCAATTCTATACGCTTCGTCTGGCCGTTCACTTCCAGCGTGATCTGCTGACTGGCCGCTTTCGGCGTGATCTCGCGAATGCGCCAGTCGCGGCCGCGCCACCCGACCTGAATGACGTCGAGACCCCGGGCCGCGCCTTTGTCTGCTACCGCCTCGCCCCATTCTGAATCGACATTGATGATCGACGGCGACCCGGACGGGGCAATTTCCAGGAAGAGTTTGAGTTTGCTGGCGAAATAGTCCTCAAAATCCGGATGGTAGTCGAGATGGTCCTGGGTGAGATTGGTGAAGCCCGTCAATGTGACGCGGACGGCGTCCATGCGTTTTTGCTTGAGTCCATGGCTGGAGGCCTCCATGGCCAGATGTGTGCAATTGTCCGCGGCGAGCGCATCCAGCGCCTTGTGGACGGCGGCTGCGTCCGGCGTCGTATAGCCGGTCTCGACCCAGCCTTCACCCCGGGCCACACCCAGCGTGCCCAGGCTGGCTCCGTCAATCCCGGCACCGCGCCAGATCTGGCGCAGGAAATCAACCGTCGAGCTTTTGCCATTCGTCCCGGTAACCGCGGCGATCGCCTCCGGCTGACGCGGATAAAAACGCGCGGCCAGCGTGGCAAATCGCGCGGCCGCATCCGCATCCTGTATGGCCGGAACGCTGCCCGTATCAATGCCAGGCTCGGTCAATATGGCCGCTGCCCCCGCCTTTACGGCTTGCGGTATGAAATCCCGACCGTGGACATGAAGCCCCGGCAAGGCGGCAAACAGAAAGCCGGGCCGCACTGCTCGGCTGTCGAGCGTCAGTCCGGTGATTTCCAAATCCGGTCCGGAGCAGCGATCCGGAGATATCAGATCAGAGAGCTTCACTGGGCTGTTCTCACCACGGGTTCAGGATCGGGCGTCAATGCCGCCCGCACCAGCGCCGAGCGGGTCAGCGGATCATCCTGCTGTTCCACACCCAGAATCGATGCGATGCGCGTTATGATTTCGCCTGCTGCAGGGGCTGCCGTCCACCCGCCGGTTGCATACCCGTAGGTGGCGGCTGTGCCCTGCGGCTCATCCAGAATGACCAGCACAACATATTGCGGATCATCATAGGGGAAGACGGCCGAAAAAGACGAGATCAGACGGTCTTCGTCATAGCCACCGCGGCCGGGTTTTTCCGCCGTCCCGGTTTTACCGGCCACGCGGAATCCCGGTGCATCGGCCCGGCTGCCCGTGCCGTTTTCGACAACATCCCGCATCATGGTGAGCACGCTCTGCGCCACTTCCGGTGCGAGGACGCGTTCACCGGCAACGGTTTCATCCGGCCGCACCGGCCGCAGGGTCGGCCGCACATAAGTGCCGCCATTCGCAATGGCTGCAAAAGCCGACGCGACCGCAAGCGGGCTGACAGCAATGCCATGGCCATAAGAAATGGTTGCAGTCTCGGTTGGGCCCCAGCGCTGCGGAAGGAGCGGCGTCGCGCTCTCTGCCAGTTCGATCGGTGCGCGCTCCAGCAGGCGAAGCCGGCCCAGAAGATCCCGTTGACGGTCTGCGCCGGCTTCAAGCGCGATGCGGGACGAGCCGATATTCGAGGAGTGGGTAAATATCTCTTCCAGCGTCAGCGCACGGTTCTCGGCGTGGAAGTCCTCGATGGTATAGCCGCCGATCTGCAATGGAGCTGTTGCATCGAAGGTTTCCCCGGGTTCCGCGATGCCGCTCTCCAGCGCCAGCGCGACGGTGAAGGCCTTGAAGGTCGAACCCATTTCATAGCGGGCCTGGAGGGCACGGTTCAGACGCTCATCAGCGCTGGCTGCTCCGGCCTGATTGGGGTCAAAGTCGGGCAGCGAAACAAGGCTGAGGATTTCTCCGGTGTCGACATCCATGACAATGCCGGTTGCGGCAATGGCCTGGAATTCCGCCATGTAGCGGCGCAACACTTCATCGACATGGAACTGGACACCCATATCAATGGAGAGGGCTACCGGGCGTCCGCCGTCATTGGAGAGTGCGAGATTGAACGCCTGCTCGGCCCCGGCCAGGCCCGTCATATCACGGCCGGCATGACCGACCGCGTGTGCGGCGAGCCGGCCACGGGGATAGACGCGGCTGGGCTCGGTGCGGAATTCAAGTCCGGGCTGACCCAGCGAGAAAACAGCCTGGCGCTGGCGCGGGGTCAGATTGCGCTGGATCCAGACGAAACGCCGGCGCGATGACAGATCCGCCGTGAGTTCATCGACATCAAGCCCGGGCAGGACAGTAACCAAAGCCTCGGCGGTTTCCCGTGCATCCCAGACGAGTTGCGGATCGGCAAAGAGGGACCAGGTTTCGAGCGTTGTCGCCAAGACCTGTCCGTTACGGTCAACCAGATCACCGCGGCGCACTTCCGCCAGCACTGGCGGCGCGGCAGCCGCTTCTCCTCCAGAGAAGGCCAGATCAATGGCGCGGATACCCAGCGCGGCGAAGGCAATTACCATCGCAAAGCCGATAACCGCCATCCGGCGGCGGGCATCCTCCATAATAGAGGCATCTTCATTCTCGATACGGAGTACCCGCGTCAGGTTGTCGGGCGCAGCCTCCGGTAGCGGCGCGCTGTCGGCATAGGACTCAAACCGGGGCGGACTTTTCCGCCTGGGCCAGAGGCGGCTGATCATCGCGGCCCCCCGGCCTCATGGACGGCGGTCCCGTTGGGGATTTCGCCAATGGCGGCATAGGGGCGGGCCGGCGTTTCGACCAGCAGAGGCAGATCGGACATGGCGACTTCGCGACGCGGGTCCAGTGGCTCAAAGCCAAGATATTGCCGCGCCAGAGCCCGCAGCCGGTCGGGATCTTCAAGGTGAGCAATATCGACATTGAGCACATTGATCTGGCGCCGCTCTTCCGCCAGCTCGGAGCGGATTTCCACGAGACGCTGGCGCGCCTCCTGCGCCTCCGTCTTTGCGATATAGAGCGCGATGGCCAGCACGGATGCAACGATGAATGCGAGCACGTTGAGAGCACGTATCATGAGGAAGCCTCCAGCCGTGACAGGGACGGCGCGTTCGGGAAAAGCGAAATATCTATCGGCCAGGCCGGCGCTTCGGTGCGGATGGCAGCGCGCAATTTGGCCGAGCGGGCGCGGGGATTAACGTTAATCTCCTCAGCCGAAGGCTCGATGGCCTTGCGGGTGAGGAGGCGGAAGGACGGTTCAGGTCCACGCTCGATTTCAGGCATGTGGCGGGACCCTCCGGCATTCAGACCGGCGCGGGCCCGCAGGAAAGTCTTGACGATCCGGTCTTCCAGCGAATGGAAGGTCACAATCACCAGCCGGCCCAGCGGCGAGAGGAGCTGCTCGGCGGCACTGAGGGCACGAACGAGTTCGCCGAGCTCGTCATTGACGAAAATGCGCATCCCCTGGAATGTCCGTGTAGCCGGATGGGTCTTGGTATGCTTGCCGCCAACCGCCTTTGCCACGACAGACGCCAGATGATCAGTGGTCGTGAACGGGTTTTCGGCGCGTTCCCGCACAATCGCCGCCGCGACCCGGCGCGACTTTTTCTCTTCGCCATAGATATAGAAGATATCGGCCAGCTCTTTTTCGGTCAGCCGGGCGACGGCGTCAGCCGCGGATGGCCCTTTGCCGCTCATCCGCATATCGAGCGGGCCGGATTTCGCGAACGAGAATCCACGCTCGGCCTGATCCAGCTGCATGGATGACACGCCCAGATCCAGCACAATGCCGTCGACCTGATGGCCACCGGCTTCGGCCACGACATCCCGCATGGCGGAGAAAGGGGCTTCAACCAGCACAAACCGGCCGCCGGATGCCCGCTTGAGATCGTCGCCAACGGGCCGGACTGCAGGATCGCGGTCGATGCCGATGACCCGGCAGTCAGCCGCCGACAATATGGCGCGTGAATATCCACCTGCCCCGAATGTGCCGTCGATATAGATCGCTCTGTCCCGCGCCTCGAGCGCGGTCAGAACCTCATCAAGCATAACGGGCACATGGTTCATTGGCCGGCCTCCGTCATGCGCGAAGGGCGGCGCAGCTTTAATTTGTTCTCTTTGGCGAAAGCCCGAGCGCTGGTGGCGCGGCGGGCATGGCTGTCGGGATTCCAGATTTCAAACCGGCGGCCGAGACCGACAAAAGTCGCCCTGCCGTCGAGCCCGGCATGTTCAGCCAGGTCTTTCGGCAGGGTTATGCGGCCATTTGCATCAAAAGACAGGGTGCGGGCCGCGCCGAAAATGGACTGCTCCAGCGCCTGGCGTGCCTCGTCATAGGGATCCATGGCCTCGATCATTTCGAGATAATCGTCCATCAGCGCCTGACCGCCGCCCTCCAGCCAGGGGCCGTCAAAACTGGGCCAGACGTAAATCCCGTCGAAAGGTCCACCGCTTACATTCGAACGGAATCCTGCCGGGACCGAGACACGGCCCTTGGCATCAATTCCATTGGTAGCGGTGGACACAAACACGACGATCTCCCCTGCCCGCAGACCCCTAGCGGTTAACAATGGGATAACATGGGATTTCATGGGAAACAATGGAGAAAGGCGCAAAACCGCCATTTTTTCTGTGGCGAGACAAGTAATGGCACGCCCTGCTGCAGCGCAGCAAAAGAACAGATAAAGAACATATCTGTGGAAAGCATGTGGAAAAGTATGATCAGGCGGCCTGTAAGCCGGGTTCTGTGCCATTCTTTCCGCGATGGAAAGAACGCGGCGACCATTCCTCTGCGACACGCTTCACAGCGCGCCTGACGCGACCTACCCGGATGGCACAGCAAGGCGTGCGTGCGGCGCGAGCCGCGTCCATCCCTATTCGGTCTTGCTCCAGGTGGGGCTTGCCGTGCCCCCTTCCTTACGGTCGGGGCGGTGCGCTCTTACCGCACCGTTTCACCCTTACCCGCCGTCGCTATAGCTATGGCGGGCGGTCTGTTCTCTGTGGCGCTATCCCTGGGGTCACCCCCGCCGGGCGTTACCCGGCACCTTGCCTTTCCGGAGCCCGGACTTTCCTCCCTTGCGCCCTTTCGGGCCTCGCAAGAGCGGCCGCCCGGCCGCCTGATCACGTTCTATGTGGTTGTTTTCCGGGAAGCGGTCAAGCTTGCCGTGAAAGGCCGGCCACAGAGTGGATGAGCGCTTTCGTCTCACCGTCGAGCTGACCGTCCACGCATTGCGGGCGGAAGCGGCGCTGGAAGGCCTTGATCACTGCCGTCTTGCCGGCCTCAAACCCGTAGCCGATGGCCGCCAGCTGCTCGACGGCATCACCGGACTCAATGAGAACCTTCGGGAAGATCGAGCATCCTGCCTCGGACAGGAGCGGCCAGGGAAATTTCTCGCCCGGGTCCTGCTTGCGGCCCGGGGCAATATCGGAATGCCCGACAACGCGATGGGGAGGGATATTATGCCGGACCATCAATTCCTTTACAAGCGAAATAACAGCATGAATCTGACGATCCGGGTAATCCGGCAGGCCGAAATCGTGACCGCCATTGACGATTTCGATACCGATGGAAAGTGAATTGATGTCGGTCTCTCCCGCCCATTCGGAGACGCCGGCATGCCAGGCACGCTTGTCCTCATCGACCAGTCGAAAGACGCGTGCGTCTTCTTCCACCATGTAGTGAGCCGAAACCTTTGATTCGGGATCGCGCATCCGTTCCAGCGCCGCCTTGCCACTTTCCATGCCGGTGTAATGCAGGACGATCAGGCCGACCGGACGGGTCCGTTCATTGAAATTGGGTGACGGTGCCTCGATGAAATTCAAAGCGATTCCTCGCGTACCAGTGCAGCGTCCGGCAATTGCCGGTTGGGACGGGATGCAACAATGCCTGCTCCGATCAAAGTCAGCATACCGCCGACCGCCAGCCTCCATCCGAAGGGGTCGCCCGTCAACAGTATGCCCGAGACCACGCCGATCAGCGGCGCCAGCAGGGTCAGGGGCGCAACCAGCGTTGTTTCGTATTTCTGCAGCACGAAGTAGAAGACACCATGGCCATAGACATTCACCAGAAGCACGGTGAAGGCCAGCGCCGCCGCAAACATCCAGCCACCGGAGATGACGGCCTCAGCCTGTCCGGTTTCAAAGGCTGCGGTGCCGATGAAGAGCACGGGTGTGGACAACAGGCCGATCCAGGCCTGCAGGCGCATGGGTTTCATATCGATCCGGCGGATCAGGATCATGGCCACCGAGGCCACGAATGCCGCGCCGAGACCGTAGAGCAGGCCAATCGCCAGGGTGAACTCCGTCGGGTCAGCGACGACGAGCACCACACCGGCAATGGCCAGAGCCGTGCCGGTCCCCCGGGCCCAGCCGATCTTTTCCTTCAGCCACACAACTGACAGCAAGGTCACGAACGGCACGCCGCTTTGCAGCACGAGGGCCATGCCGGAGGGTGTGGCAGTCTGCAACCCGATGAAGATGAAAGCGTATTGCACACACCCCATGCCCATGGCGACGAGGATCAGAATGCCCCATTGTTTGGGTAGCGGACGCAGGAACGGGAATAATACGATCGCAAGCGCGAGAAAGCGCAGGAAGGCGAAGGCAATGGGCGGCACGCCGTCAAAGCCGGCATCCAGCCGGGCACGCCCGTAATCGCGAATTTTGCGACAACGAAGTTAAGACCCCAGAACAGGCAGACAGCGATGAAGGCGGTTAAGTCACGCAGGCTCATGCCAGCGAACTAGACCGCATCTCACCATTCACCAAGTGACGGAATGTTTCTGAATCAGCGGCGGGGGTCGGATTCGCCGTCTACGGTCCAGCCGGACGGTCCACGCCTGGCCACCAGCACCGTGATTCCATCATCTTCGGATTGCTGATTGCGTCCGCGAACCTTGCGCCACAGCCACCACGCTCCCCCGGCGAGCATCGCAGCGCCAATCACCACCAGTGCGGCCGCGGCGAATATGGCAGCAAACATCAATACCAGACCGGCAAAGGCAACCGCGAGGACGGCGGCAATAAGAGCCCGCAGCCAGTTTCCGGCCGTGTGGGGGAATCGGAATGTCTGTGTCTGGGTCATGTTCGCCTCTTTCGGCACATCTCAAACATCGATTGATGCATTAACGTCTTGCTTACAATTTCGGGGCCAATGCGGCCAAGGTCAATGACCGGGGCCAAATTATTCAGCGGGATTCTGCGGCCCTTTCGTCCCTCACTGCGGCATAGGCGGCATTAATCGCCGCCATTTTGTCCACAGCAAGGCGCTGCAATTCTGCCGGAACACCACGTGCCATCAAGGCGTCAGGATGGTTTCGGGCGGCCATGCGGCGATAAGCGCGC
The DNA here is from genome assembly GCA_016124665.1 of Alphaproteobacteria bacterium. Taxonomy (GTDB): domain Bacteria; phylum Pseudomonadota; class Alphaproteobacteria; order Caulobacterales; family Maricaulaceae; genus Hyphobacterium. The sequence continues at coordinate 72,749 of WGNH01000009.1, forward strand.
TTCAATTCCTCGTCATCGGCATCGGGATTGACGTCCAGAATGACATAGGGATCACTGGAATCGACCAGCCCATGCGACATGCGCATGCGCCGGAATTCCCTCGCTGTGAAGCCGAATATCTCCGCAACGGTTTGCAGATAGACCAATTCGTCCTCTGTAACCGCCCCGTCCGCCTTGGCGATGTGGAACAGGCCGTCGAGCACATCCTCCAGCACTGCCGGGTGCTGGCGGAAGCGCCGCGCCAGCCGCCGCGCATAGCCGTCAAATCCCAGAGTGGTTTCCTTGGCGAGATTGAAAACCCGGGTCAGAACCTCAGCCCCGTCAGGCGGCGCGCGGAAGACCTGCTGGAAAGCGGCGATTTCATTGCGCGTGACCACGCCGTCCGCCTTTGCCATCTTTGCGCCCAGACCGATCAGGGCGATGGCAAAATCCGCATCATCGACGCGGTGGCCGGGGCCGCAATCCTCGCCCTCGCAATCAAAGGGGTCGGGCTCACCGGTAATGAAGTCTGTCAGCTTGCGCCAGAAGCCCATGAGTCTAGTCTCCGTCTCTCCATGTAACGCCGCTGGCTGGGGAATAGAAGGCGTGTCAGGCACCTGGGAATTCTGGATTGATCGCGGCGGCACATTCACGGACGTGATTGCGCGCCAGCCTGATGGCCGCTTGCGGGCGCTCAAGCTGTTGTCGGAGAGCCCGGACTATCCCGATGCCGCCTCAGAAGGCGTCCGCCGCATGCTTGGCCTTTCGCCGGATGAGGCGATCCCGGCGGCACAGATCAATGCCGTGAAAATGGGCACAACAGTGGCCACCAATGCCCTGCTGGAGCGAAAGGGGGCCGAGACCTGCTTTTTGGTCACAGAAGGGTTTGAGGATTTGCTGGTCATCGGCGATCAGACCCGACCGGACATCTTTGCCATGGCGATTGACCGGCCCTCGCCCCTGCACCACCACATCGTCACCACAACGGCGCGGATGGATCCCGATGGCAGGGAGATCCGGCCCGTTGACGCAGAAGCGCTCCGGGCCGCGCTTGCCGCCGCAAAAGCCAAGGGCACGCGCACCTGTGCGATCGCCCTCATGCATTCCTACGCAAATACTTCACATGAGAAATATATTGCTTCCCTGGCGTTGGAAGCCGGGTTCGAAACCATCATCTGTTCGAGTGAGGCCAGCCCTCTGGTCAAGATCGTGCCCCGTGCCTCTACGGCCGTGCTGGATGCCTATCTGACGCCGGTGCTCCGCGAATATGCCGGGCGGGTTGCGAGCCGGATGGAAGGGGCACCGCTGTATTTCATGCAATCCTCCGGGGGGCTGACATCAGCGGACCAGTTCGCGGCACGGGATGCCGTTCTGTCAGGGCCGGCTGGCGGTGTGGCAGGGATGGCGAAGACGGCGCAGGCGGCCGGTTATCCGCGTGTCATCGGGTTTGATATGGGCGGAACCTCCACGGACGTCTCCCGCTATGACGGGGATCAATACGCCCGCGTCAGCGAAGCGAAAATCGCCGGCCAGCGTCTGCGCGCGCCCATGCTGGCGGTGCATACGGTTGCCGCCGGAGGTGGCTCTGTCCTGAGCTTTGATGGTGAACGCACGCGCGTCGGTCCCGACAGTGCAGGCGCCCTGCCCGGCCCGGCAGGGTATGGACGCAGCGGGCCGGCCACTGTGACCGACGCCAATATCGTGCTGGGACGCATCCAGCCGGATCACTTTCCGCGGACTTTCGGGGAGGACGGGCGGTCCGCTCTTGATCTGCCGGCCAGCCGCAAGGCGCTCGATGCGCTGGCGCGCCAGACCGGGCTGGGGTCGGCTGAAAATGCCGCCGAGGGCTTCCTCGCCGTTGCGGTGGAAAACATGGCGCAGGCGATCAAGCAGATCTCCATAGGCGAAGGTGTGGACCCTGCCCGCTATGCGCTTTCAGCCTTTGGCGGCGCGGGCGGACAGCATGCCTGCAAAGTCGCCGAAGCCATCGGTATGACAACCGTCCTGATCCATCCCTATGCCGGGCTGTTGTCGGCGCTCGGGATTGGCCTGGCCGAGCTTCGGGAAACCCGCGAAGCGGCCGTCGAGGATGCGTTTGATACTGCGTTTGATGTGGCGTGCAGGACCGCCCGCCAGCTGGGCGATGCGGCCCGTTCCACCTTGCTGGATCAGGGCGCTGGGGCTGACACGGTCCGCGTCAAAAGCCGTCTGCGCTTGCGTGTGTCGGGCTCTGATACTGCCATTGCGGTGTCATTGTCTGATGCGGCCGACATGCAGACCGGATTCCGGGCCGCTCACGAGCGCCTTTTCGGCTTCGTGCCGGAGGGCGAATTGATCATCGAGTCGGTCGCTGCAGAGGCCGAGGCGGACCCTCCCGGGGCAAGTGGCTGGATGATTGATCTGCCGCATGGCGGAGAGGCTATTGCGGTCACGGAGACCCGCCGGGTTTTCCATCAGGGACATTGGCAGGACTGGCCGGTCTACCGGCTGGATGAAATGGCGGCGGGTGCGCAACTGGCAGGCCCGGCCCTCATCGTCGAGCCCAACTCGACCATTATTGTCGAACCCGGCTGGCGGGCAAAGCGTCAGCCGGATGGTATGCTGGTTCTGGAATATGAGGGCAGCGGCAAAACCGGCGATGCCGACACGGCGCTCAATCCCGTCCGGCTGGAGCTTTTCAACAAGCGATTCATGTCGGTGGCAGAACAGATGGGCGTCACGCTGGAGCGCACGGCACACTCGGTGAACATGAAGGAGCGGCTGGATTTTTCCTGTGCTGTATTTGATGCCGATGGCGGTCTCGTGGCCAATGCCCCGCACATGCCGGTGCATCTCGGTTCGATGTCGGCGAGTGTGAAAGCGGCCGCATCCGCCCATCCTGATCTTGGCCCGGGGGATGCTGTCGCAGTGAATGCGCCCTATGAGGGCGGCACGCATTTACCCGACATCACCGTGGTCGTGCCAGTGCATGACGAGCTGTCGGGGGAACGTCTCTTCTATGTTGCGGCGCGCGGACATCATGCTGATGTCGGCGGCATAGCGCCCGGTTCCATGCCGCCTTTTTCAACCTCCATCGAAGAAGAAGGCATTTCCTTTGCTAACGAATTAATTCTGCGCAAAGGGCAGTTCCAGACTGATGCCGTCCGCAATACGCTGACGGCCGGCCGCTGGCCGGCGCGCAATCCGGACCAGAATATTGCCGATCTCAAAGCCCAGCTGGCGGCGTGTGCAAAAGGCGCAGCGGAGTTGAAACGCATGGTGGCCGATCACGGCCGGGACGTGGTTGCGGCCTATATGGGCCATGTCCAGGATAATGCCGAGCGGGCGGTCAGGCGGGTGATCGAAGCGCTGGATGATGGCAGCGCCACCATCAGCATGGATGATGGCGCTCAGATCCAGGTCGCCATCCGTGTGAACAAGGCGGCGCGATCGGCCGTCATCGATTTTACCGGCACGAGCGCGCAGCTTGCCAATAATTTCAATGCCCCGTCCAGCGTTGCGCGAGCGGCTGTGCTCTATGTTTTCCGCTGTCTGGTCGGCGATCAGATCCCGCTTAATGAGGGCTGCCTCAAGCCTCTGGAGTTGATCATCCCGGAGGGCTGCCTGCTGAATCCGCAATACCCGGCCGCCGTTGTGGCCGGCAATGTCGAAACCAGCCAGATGGTCGTCGATGCCCTCTTTGCCGCAACAGGCCGGATGGCCGCGGCCCAGGGGACGATGAACAATCTGACGTTCGGCAATGAACGGCACCAGTATTACGAGACAATCTGCGGCGGCTCGGGAGCCGGCATCGGTCCGGAGGGAGAAGGCTTTGCCGGAACGGATGCCATTCATACCCATATGACCAATTCGCGCATGACGGACCCGGAAGTGCTGGAACGGCGCTATCCGGTGCGCGTCATCCATCACCGGATACGGTCCGGCTCGGCCGGCACGGGTGAGTATACCGGCGGGAACGGCTCGGTCCGGTGCCTCGAATTTCTGGAAACCATGGACGTGGCGCTGCTGTCTTCGCACCGGCGCAAAGCGCCCGCCGGACTGTCCGGTGGCGGAGATGCGAAATGGGGTGCACAGCGCGTTATCCGCGCGGATGGCAAAAGCGAAGGTCTGGAAGGGCTGTTTTCGATCCAGGTTCATCCGGGCGACCGCATCGAGATCGAAACGCCCGGCGGCGGAGGTTTTGGAAAGGCCTGTTAGGGCGAAATCCGGGCATTTCTACCTCGAACCCCTTATTATTAAACATGTTTAATCCGGCAATCCGAACCGGCTGAGCCTGCGTAGAGAGGGATGTCTGACGTTAACGCGTCGAGGCTGGGGGCCTGTTGGCCCCGTCCCCCCGAACTCAGGAGTTTTATTCATGCGCAATCTTCTTCTTACCGCCGCTGCCGCCGCTGTTCTGGCCGCGCCGGCCTTCGCCGGTGATCAAGCCGCCGCCGCCAAGGTCGACCATCATGCGTCGATGCAGGGCGACATTGTCGAAACCGCCATCAATGCCGGCTCCTTCACCACCCTCGTCGCTGCCGTTCAGGCTGCGGGCCTGGTCGAAACCCTGCAGGGCGAGGGTCCGTTCACCGTCTTCGCGCCAACCGATGAGGCGTTTGCCGCGCTTGGCGAAGACACGATCAACACCCTTCTACAGCCGGAAAACCGTGACCAGCTGGTTTCCATTCTGACCTACCATGTTGTGCCGGGCGAATACTTTGCGGGCGATCTGGCCGGACAATCCCTGTCCGTCGCGTCCGTCCAGGGCGATACCATCGACATTGATGCTACCGGTGACGCCGTCCTGATTGACGGTGCCACTGTGATTTCTGCGGATGTCGATGCATCCAATGGCGTCATTCACGTCATCAATCAGGTGATCATGCCCGACTAGATGAGAGGCAGATCATATTGAAAACGGGAGTGTGGCTGTCCCTTCCCTGTCCTTAAAGCCCGCTTCCGAATACCGCCCGCAGACGCGCCCCGTCTGCGGGCGCACCTTTTCTGGCTAGAGTATTTCGTCCTCATCGAACAAGGGATGGCCTTCAAAGGCCTGTTCCAGCCCGGTGTGACCGTCCTCTGTCCGGGGCTTGACGATTTCCGCTATGTGAAACAACGCATCGCCTTCATTCATCACCGGCAACATGGTCCGGCCGATAATGATGCCGGTCACAGGCGAGAGCACTTCAACCTCCCGGTCACCCAGAGGGTCAGCCAGGGCGGCAATCACTTCACCTTCCTCGATCCAGGCACCAATTGTCTTGAAGGCGCGCAGTACACCGCCCATCGGCGCCCTGACCCATTCGGATGACTGGCTGATATCCGGCGTGAGCGGCGAGCGGATGCCTTTCGCCTGACGGATCATTCCGATCTCCCGAAGAACGCGTAAAATGCCGGTGACGCCGATCCGCAGCGCGGTTTCGTCAAACCGCAGGGCTTCACCACACTCATAGACCAGTACATCCTTGCCCAGCTCCCGCGCAGCATGACGCAGGGAGCCGTCACGCAATTTCGACACCATGATGACCGGCGGCGCAAAAGCCTTCGCCAGTTCCATGGCCCGTTTTGACCCACCGTCAATGCGGATCTGGGGCAGGTTGACGCGGTGTTCTGCTGCCGAATGCAGATCAATGCCGACATCACAGCGCGCAACGATCTCGGCCATGAAGAGTTTTGCCAGACGCGCGGCGAGCGAGCCCTTGGCGGCCCCCGGAAAGGACCGGTTCAAATCGCGCCGGTCTGGCAGATAGCGGGTGTGATTGATGAATCCGAATGTATTGACAATGGGAACACAAATCAGCGTGCCGCTCAGCGATTTCAGCTGTTTGGTCCGGACCAGACGGCGGATGATTTCGACGCCGATGATTTCATCGCCATGGATCGCGCCGGACACAAAGACGGTCGGTCCCGGCTTCCTGCCATGAATGATCATGACCGTCATGGTGACGGGTGTATGATCGGACAGGACCGCAACCGGCAATTCTATTTTTGCGCGCGTCCCAGGCGCGATCGTGTGACCGGCAAATTCAAATGACGGCTGGTTCACCCCGTGCCCTTCGTTTTGGTCTTTCCCGGTTTTGCGGTTTTCTCGATCAGATCAATGATCTGACCGGCAATATCAAAACCTGTTGCGCCTTCAATGCCCTCCAGCCCCGGCGAGGAATTGACTTCCATCACCACCGGGCCGTGATTGGACCGCAGCATGTCCACACCACAGACGTGCAGTCCCATGATCTTGGCCGCACGCACAGCCGTTGCCCGCTCTTCCGGCGTAATCTTGATCTTCGAAGCACCCCCCCCGCGATGCAGGTTGGAGCGGAATTCCCCCTCCCCGCCCTGGCGCTTCATCGCGGCGACAACCTTGCCGCCGACCACGATGGTGCGGATATCGGCCCCGCCGGCTTCCTTGATGAATTCCTGCACCAGAATATTCACCTTGGCGCCCCGGAAGGCCTCGATCACCGACTTGGCCGACCGGCGCGTCTCGGCCAGCACCACGCCGACGCCCTGGGTTCCCTCGAGCAGTTTGATGACCACGGGCTCGCCGCCCACCATGTCCAGCAGGTGATCCAGTTGGCGCGTGTCATGCGCGAAGGCCGTTACCGGAAGACCGATCCCTTCCCGGGACAATAATTGCAGCGAACGCAGCTTGTCTCGGGAGCGGTTGATGGCCACGGACTCCGCCAGCGTCCAGGCGCCGGTCATTTCAAACTGGCGGACAACCGCTGTGCCATAGGCCGTGATCGAGGTTCCAATCCGAGGAATGACGGCATCATATCTTGGCAGCTTTTCACCGCGGTAATGCAGGGCCGGACGATGGGAGGTAATATTCATGTAGATGCGCAGCGTATCCAGCACATCGATTTCATGGCCGCGGGCTTCCGCCGCCTCGACAAGCCGCCGATGCGAATAGAGGTCCGGGTTCCGGCATAGAAGAGCTAGACGCATGACGTTTCCAATGGTGGCTTCTGTTCAATTATGACGTGCATGAAAAGGTTATCGGCCGCAGAGATACGAGGCTGACGGATCAATCAGCGTTCGGCCACTCAGTGCCGTGCGCCCCAGTAGCATACGAAAGCCCATCTCGTCACGCCGGGAGAGTGTAAGGTCGATCGGCCAGGTACGGCTGCCCAGCTTCAAGCGCGTCCGGATGAGAAAGCGTTTGGTGATCTGACCGTTGGATGACCGGATCAGGCGTTCATCGACCACCGGGGCTTCGCAAAAAATACGCTTTACATTATTCTTCTGCAGCGGATGCAGTTCGAACCGCACCCATTTCACGCCGTCTTTTTCAAATGGCTTGATGTCCCATGCATGGACGGCAGACGTGCGCGCGCCAGTGTCGATCTTGGCCTTGATGCGCGCATCCTCGAATTCCGGCAGCACGACCCACTCGCGCCAGCCAATCGTGAACTGGGATTTGCGGGGGGCGGAAATCGCCTAATCCCCCAACCAACCCTGGAAAGTGACGCCCTCGAAGATGACATCCCCGATTTTCAGATCGCCCGTGAGTGCAGACGACGAGCTGGGATCGCCATTCATCATCTGCCGGATCTGGTCCATCTGCCATTGGCCTTCAAACCGGATCTCGCCCAACACTTCGTGCTGGCCCGCGAATGCCATGCCTTCATCGGATATGCGGAATATTTCCGGGGTCAGGCTGTAGGTGACCTCGTAATAGGTATTTCCAAGCTCGCCGATGCCTGTCGGGCTGGACGTGTCATCAAACCCCACACCTATGGGCGGCCAGGAATCCGGCTCGCCATTCATATAGGCTTCGATTTCCCAATCCATGGCCAGTGAGATGCTGGACATCTGGATGGGGCCGATGGCGACATCGTCATAGGGCAGGAAATAGCCGAATATTTCCTCGGAAAGGGTATAGGATTGACCGGTCAGATCTGGCGCGATGGAAGATAATTCGACATCCGTCTGGACCGATCCCGGTGCGGGTTGCGCATTCGTCGCGGAGCTATCGCAAGCGGCCAGTGCCAAAAGCGAAATGAAACCTGTTCCAAATGTCCTGAACATCTGATTCCCTTTCATGGTTCCCGGAATAGTAAGCCAGACTGCAAAAGGACACCATTGCTTCCAGAGTGGAAAAACGGGGTTTTCGGTGATCCGCCTATTGCTGAATGCTATCTATCCCATATTGGCGGCAAAGGAGACCTGTCATGACAACGATCAGACCACTTGTGCATCTTGAACCCGGCATGGCCGCCAGCGACGGGGCCGGAGTAAAACTGAACCGGCTTCTGGGAACACCCCGCCTGCCGCAAATCGACCCTTTTCTGATGCTGGACAATTTTCATTCCGACAATCCGGATGATTATCTCGCCGGCTTCCCGCCGCATCCTCATCGCGGCTTTGAAACCGTGACCTACATGTTTGCGGGCCGTATGCGGCACAAGGACAATAAAGGTCATGAAGGCGTGATCGAACAAGGCGGTGTGCAATGGATGACGGCCGCCGGCGGTATCGTCCATTCGGAAATGCCGGAACAGGAGGACGGGCTGATGTCCGGCTTCCAGTTGTGGATCAATCTGCCACGCGCGGAGAAAATGAAGCCCGCAGGCTATCAGGAATACCGTGCCGATCAGATCCCCACGGATACACGTGACGGCGCAGTAGCGAAAATCGTTGCCGGGACGACGTCGACGGGTGTCGAGGGCCCGGTGAGGAATATCACGGTCCAGCCCTTCTTCGCCGAAATCCATCTCGAAGCCGGAGCCGTCTATGAAGAGCCGCTGCCCGCGGATCATTCGGCCATCGCCGCGGTTCATGACGGGGCCATCCTGTTGCCGCGGACCGGCAGCGAGGCACCAATGGCCGTCAATCGCGGCGAGCTGGGCGTGCTGGGCGAAGGGAGCCTGACGCGGCTGGAAGCGGGCCCGGATGGCGCACGCCTGTTGCTGATTGCGGCGAAACCCTTGCGGGAGCCCGTCGCCCGCGGCGGACCTTTCGTGATGAATACGGAAGGCGAAGTCCGCCAGGCAATGCTGGATTACCAGACGGGGCGGTTCTAGGCCGCATCCTTCTTGGCCTCTGTCTTCGGATCGTATCCGAGGATGGGGGCCAGTGCCTTTTCGGCCTGCTTCAGCGTCCAGCCCTTGCGCCGCGCATAATCGGCGACCTGGTCCTCGCCGATACGGCCGACCACGAAATATTCGCTGTCCGGATGCGCCAGATAGAGGCCGGAGACTGATGATGGCGGAGTCATGGCGAAATTCTCGGTGAGCTCGACACCGCAGGTGGCAGGCGCGTCCAGCAATTCAAACAGGGTCAGTTTTTCCGAGTGGTCGGGCTGTGAGGGATAGCCGGGCGCCGGGCGGATGCCCTGATAGGCTTCCCGGATCAGATCGGCATTGGAAAGGGATTCCTGGGGTACATACCCCCAGATTTCCTTGCGCACGCGCTCGTGCAGATATTCCGCCAGTGCCTCGGCGATCCGGTCGGAGAGGGCCGCGAACATGATGGCGGAATAATCGTCATTATCCGCCCGGAATTGCGCGATAATGTCCGGATTATCGCCTGCAGTGACACAGAAGCCGCCAATCCAGTCTGCTCCTTCCGGCGCCAGAAAGTCACTGATCGACAGGTGTGGCCGGTCATTCGATTTGGCTGATTGCTGCCGCAGGCCAAAGAAGCTGGCGCGCTTTTCCCTCCGGCTTTCATCTGTCCAGACGGTGATGTCATCGCCCTCGCGATTGGCCGGCCATATACCGGCCACGCCGCGCGGCCGCAGCCAGTTTTCGGCAATGATGCGGTCGAGCATGGCCTTGCCATCGGACAGCAGGGCGCGGGCCGCTTCTCCACGATTGGGATCATCAAGGATTTGCGGATAGGCGCCCTTGATATCCCAGCTCATGAAAAACGGCGTCCAGTCTATATAGGGCACTAGGTCTGCGACGCTGACATCATCTATGACGGTCAGGTCGGGAGTTTTCGGAGCTGCGACGGGCGGGGTTTCAATGGTGTGGCCGTTAGCGCGAGCGTCTGCAAGCGGGAGCCGGTTGCGGCCAGACTGGGTGCGTGCGCGCACTTCACGGATGCGGGCAAGTTCGTCCTTGACGCCCTTGGCGTAGGCTTCCCGATCAGACGATAGAAGCTTGGAGACGACGCCGACGGCGCGGCTCGCATCATTGACATGGACGACCGGACCACCGGAATAGGCGGGCTCGATCCGCAACGCTGTGTGGGCCGGGCTGGTGGTGGCGCCGCCGATCAGCAGCGGCAAGTCAAAACCAAGGCGCTGCATCTCGCTGGCGACATCAACCATTTCGTCGAGGGACGGGGTGATGAGACCGGACAGTCCGACAATGTCGGCGCCTTCAGCGATAGCGGTTTCGAGAATGGTCGAGCCCGGCACCATGACGCCGAGATCGACGATCTCATAGCCATTGCACTGCAGCACGACGCCGACAATATTCTTTCCGATATCATGGACATCGCCCTTCACCGTTGCGAGGACGATCTTGCCATTGGACTTGCCTTCCAGCCCCGAGCGGCGCTTTTCCTCTTCCAGATAAGGCAGCAGCCAGGCGACGGCCTTCTTCATCACGCGGGCGGACTTGACGACTTGCGGCAGGAACATCTTTCCGGCCCCGAACAGATCGCCGACGACATTCATGCCGTCCATCAGCGGCCCTTCTATGACCTCGAGCGGCTTGTCAAAAGCGAGGCGCGCTTCCTCGGTATCCTCGTCGATATGGTCCGTAATACCGCGGACCAGTGCGTGTTCCAGACGTTTGGCAACGGGCCATTCGCGCCATTCAGCCGTAACTTTCTCGGCGGCCTCGCCACTGCCGCGATAGCGTTCGGCCATCTCCAGCAGGCGTTCGGAAGCGCCAGCCTTGCGGTTCAGAATGACATCCTCGACCACGTCGCGCAGTTCGGGGTCAATATCATCATAGATGTCGAGCTGGCCGGCATTGACAATGGCCATGTCGAGCCCGGCCTGAATGGCGTGATAGAGAAAGACCGAGTGCATGGCGCGGCGGACCGGCTCATTGCCGCGAAAGGAAAAAGACAGGTTGGAGACACCGCCCGAGACATGGGCGTGAGGCAGTTCAGCCCGGATCCGGCGAGTGGCTTCGATGAAGGCGACGCCATAATCATCATGGTCGGCAATGCCGGTCGCAACGGCAAAGATATTCGGATCGAAGATGATATCGGACGGCTCGAAATCCAGCTTATCGACCAGCAGGCGGTAAGCGCGCTGGCAGATTGTGAATTTGCGGTCCGAGGTTTCTGCCTGACCGGATTCGTCGAACGCCATGACAACGACTGCCGCGCCATAGCGCTGGACCAGGCGGGCCTGCTCCAGAAACTGGTCTTCACCCTCCTTCATGCTGATGGAGTTGACGATGGCCTTGCCCTGGACATTTTTCAGCCCTTCCTCGATCACCTCCCACCGAGAAGAATCGATCATCACCGGCACGCGGGCAATGTCCGGCTCTCCGGCAATCAGGCGCAGGAAAGTCCGCATGGCGGCTTTTGAATCGAGCAGGCCTTCATCCATATTGATATCAATGATTTGCGCGCCATTCTCGACCTGTTGCCGCGCCACGGAGAGGGCTTCGTTGTAATCCCCCTCGGTGATCAGCTTGCGGAAGCGCGCCGAGCCGGTGACGTTGGTGCGCTCACCGATGTTTATGAAGGTCTGGGCCGCACTCATGACGCCAGCCTGAAAGGCTCGAGCCCGGACAAAAGCATATGCTGCGGGTGTGCTGCCGGTGTGCGGGGCGGGACGCCCGAGACGGCCTCTACTATGGCGCGCGTGTGCTGCGGAGTGGTCCCGCAACAACCGCCAACAATATTGAGCAGGCCGGAGCGCGCCCATTCTCCGAGATGGGTGGAGGTCGTCTCCGGCGGTTCGTCATAACCGCCCAGATCATTGGGAAGCCCGGCATTGGGATAGGCATGGATCAGCGTATCGGCCACCCGTGACAGATCAGCCGCATAGGTGCGCATCTGGTCTGCGCCCAGAGAACAATTGAGCCCGACGCTGAGTGGTTTTGCATGCCGGATAGAGGCCCAGAAGGCCTCAACCGTCTGACCGGAGAGGTTCCGTCCCGACCGGTCGACTACCGTCATGGAGAGCGCCATCGGGATCGGCTCGCCGCGTTCCTTCTCCAGATCCAGGACGGCGGCAATGGCGGCCTTGGCATTCAGCGTGTCGAACACCGTCTCGATCAGCAGATAGTCGGCACCGCCGTCAACAAGGCCGGCCGCGGCTTCGGCATATACACAGACCATATGGTCGAAATCCGTGGCCCGGTATTCCGGCTGGTTCACATCCGGCGACAGTGAGAGCGTAGCATTCGTTGGTCCGATCGCGCCGGCCACCCAGCGCGGACGGTCCGGCGTAGTAAATTCGTCCGCGACCTTGCGCGCAGCCGCAGCGGCCGCCTTGTTGATGGCGTAGCTTTCGTCCGCCAGGCCATATTCGCCCTGGCTGATGGCGTTGGCGTTGAAGGAGTTTGTGGAGATGATTTCTGCCCCGGCCTCGGCATAGTCACGGTGGATCGCCTCGATAATTTCCGGCCGGGTCAGGTTGAGGATGTCATTATTGCCCTTGAGATCACGGTCATGTCCGGCAAACCGGCTGCCACGGAAATCCGCCTCGGTCAGGCCCTTGCCCTGGATTTCTGTGCCTTTGGGACCATCCAGAACAATAATGCGCTGTCCAGCCGCCGCTTTCAGCGCGGCAATACGTGTACATCGATCCGGCATGGTTCAGGCTGCCTCCGAAAGCGAACGCACACCCAGAAGGCGCACAAGACAGATCGCCAGGCTGGCGCGGTTCAACGTGTAAAAGTGAAAATGCTCCGACCCGCCTTTTTCCAGCTTGCGTGCGAGTTTGGCGACGACATTGGCGGTGACCAGATCGCGGGTTTCGGCGTCGTTTTCCAGCCCTTCATAGAGTGGCGGCAAGCTGCCCGGAACAGACGCTCCGCACAGGCCCGACATGCGTTGCAGACCGGCAAAATTGGACTGCAGCATAAGGCCGGGAATGATCGGAATGGAAATACCCGCCGCCACTGCACGGTCGCGGAAACGGAAAAAGACGTCCGGATCGAAGAAGAATTGCGTCACGGCGCGAGTGGCCCCGGCGTCGATCTTGCGCTTTAAAACCTCGAGATCATGTTCATCTGACGGGCTGTCGGGATGACGCTCGGGATAACAGCCAACGGAGACCTCGCTGACGCCGGCATCACGTATGGCCCGCACCAGCTCGGAGGTGCAGCCGAACCCGCCCGGGTGAGTTGAATAGGTCTCTCCGACACCTGCCGGCGGATCACCACGCAAGGCAATGATGTGATCCACACCGGCAGCCTTATAGTCATGGATGATATCGGTGGTCTCATCGCGCGTGGCCCCGACACAGGTCAGGTGGGCGGCCGCCTTTAATCCCGTCTCCTTCAGAATCCGCTTGACCGTGTTGCGCGTGCGCTCCCGGGTGGAGCCGCCCGCACCATAGGTGACCGAGACGAAATCCGGCCGGTAGGGCTCGAGCTTTTCAACTGTCTCCCAGAGGCGGGCCTCCATGGCATCCGTCTTCGGCGGGAAGAATTCGAACGAGACCGACGGCGCGGATGTGCGCCCGAAAGCAAAGGGTTGTGGTTCACACGTCATGCGCTTGTGACCTTCCTTGTGGTATCCACCAAATCTGAACGGACAGGCGCGCGGCGGGCAGACCAGATTTTCACAGTCAGCCGGTTCTCCGGCTCTTCCGGATGGAGGGAAGAGCGGCGGCGCATTTCCAGTCCGGCGTCTTCCACCCAGCCGGTAATCTCTTCATCGGAGAAGCCGAGCTTTCTGTGTGCATGTTCGGTTTTGAGGAATTCAAGCTGGTGGGGCGCAAAATCCGCAATCAGAAACACACCACCGGGCTTCAGAACCCGGGCGCATTCTGCAATCGCAACGGCCGGATCATCAAGATAGTGCAGGACCTGGTGAACGGTGACGAGGTCGGCCACGCCATCATCAAACGGCAATGCCGACACATCGGCCTTGCGCACGGATGCGCCGGTCAGACCGGCGCGTTCCAGATTCAGCCGCGCGACATTCAGCATGGCATGATTGACGTCAATGCCGACGCTCTCACTGGTGCGGTCCGCGAAGACCTCGAGAATACGGCCGGTTCCCACGCCGACATCGATCATCAGGTCAAAGGGTCCCGCTCCAGCGGCATCCCGCATCGCCGCCTCGACCTCATGCTCGGACAGGTGCAAGGCGCGGATCCGGCCCCAGTCCTCATTGGCTCTTTCGAAATAGGCTTCAGCAGCGGCTGCCCTTGCGGATTTGACGGTGGCCAACCGGTCAAGGTCCCGCTTCAGCACGGGGTCATCCGGCGGCGTCAGATCACCAATGACATTGGCGATGCGTTGGCCGGGGCCTGCCGACACCAGACGATAAAAGACAAATGAACCTTCGGGCTGTCGTTCAACAAGTCCCGCATCGGTGAGCAATTTCAGATGCCGGCTGACACGGGGTTGGCTCTGCCCCAGGACCTGCACAAGTTCCGAAACCGTCAGCTCGCCCAGCGCCAGAAGCGTCGCAACGCGAAGCCGGGTTGGCTCCGCGAGGGCTTTCAATTGTCCAATCAGATGTTCCATGACGATATCCTACCTGAAAAAGGTATAAAGATATCTTTATATCATTCTGCAGTGGTTTCAATGGTGATTATGAAAAACCTGATGACCGCTGGCCGCACCCTAATCTGCTGCCGGGCGCAAATTCCCAGCTCGTGTCCGAGATAGACGCGAAGCACCCATTTGCCGGGCGGTATCGAAAATCGCCCCTTCCCACACAGAGAAGGGGCGCTAAGGCGCTTATCTAACGGCTGAAACGCTTGAACTTGACCCGCTTGGGCGTGACCGCATCCTCGCCCAGGCGGCGCTTCTTGTCCTCGATATATTCCTGGAAGTTGCCTTCGAACCATTCCACATGGCTGTCGCCTTCAAAAGCGAGGATGTGGGTGGCCAGACGGTCAAGGAAGAAACGGTCGTGCGAGATTACCACGGCACAGCCGGGATAATTCTCCAGAGCCTGTTCGAGCGCCGCCAGGGTTTCCACGTCGAGATCGTTGGTCGGTTCATCGAGGAGGAGCAGATTGCCGCCTGTCTGCAGCGTCTTGGCGAGATGCACGCGATTGCGCTCACCACCCGACAGCAAGCCGACCTTCTTCTGCTGATCGCCGCCCTTGAAATTGAACGCACCGACATAGGCCCGGCTCGGCACTTCCTTGCCGCCGAGATTGATCATGTCATTGCCGCCAGAAATCTCTTCCCAGACATTCTTGTTCGGGTCCAGCGCATCACGAGACTGGTCGACATAGGACAGTTTCACGGTTTCGCCGAGGCGGATCGTGCCTTCGTCCGGCGTGTCCTGTCCGGTGATCATCTTGAACAGGGTTGATTTGCCGGCGCCGTTCGGACCGATCACGCCCACAACGCCACCCGGCGGCAATTTGAAAGAGAGACCGTCAATCAGCAGCTTGTCTTCAAAACCCTTTTTGAGATTCTCGACTTCGACCACAACCCCGCCAAGACGCGGCCCCGGTGGAATATTGATCTGGGCATGGTTGATTTCCTGCCGATCCGCCTGATCCCGCAATTCCTCATAGGATTTGATCCGCGCCTTCGACTTGGCCTGACGGGCCTTGGGCGAGGAGCGGATCCAGTCGAGTTCGCGGGCCAGAGCACGTTCCTTGGCACCTTGTTCGCGGCTTTCCTGGGCCAGCCGTTTCTGCTTCTGCTCCAGCCAGGCAGAGTAATTGCCTTCATAAGGCACGCCACGGCCGCGATCGAGCTCAAGCGTCCACGTCGTGATGGAGTCGAGGAAGTAACGGTCGTGGGTGACGACCAGAATGGCACCAGGGAAGTTTTCCAGATGGTGCTGCAGCCAGTCCACCGATTCTGCATCAAGGTGGTTGGTGGGTTCATCGAGCAGCAGCATGTGCGGCTCGGACAACAGCAAGCGGCAGAGCGCGACGCGGCGGATTTCACCGCCGGACAGATTGGTGACTTCACTTTCTCCCGGCGGGCATCGCAGGGCTTCCATCGCCATCTCGATCTTGGAATCAATATCCCAGGCATCGGCGGCGTCGATCTTCTCCTGAAGATCATTCATCTCTTCCATCAGCTCATCGGAATAGTCCTCCGCCAGCTTCATCGAGATGGCGTTGAAATCATCGACGAGCTTCTTGTGAGCCGAGCCTTCAATGACATTTTCCCAGACGGTCTTGGTCTCATCCAGCTGCGGTTCCTGGGGCAGATAACCGACGCGCACACCCTTCTCGGCCCAGGATTCACCGGTGAATTCGGTGTCCATGCCCGCCATGATTTTCAGCAGGGTGGACTTGCCGGACCCGTTGACACCGACGACGCCGATTTTGGCATCGGGCAGGAAGTGCAGCGAAATATTCTGGAATACCGGCTTGGCAGCTCCCGGATAGGTCTTCGAGAGCTTGTCCATGTGATAGACGTATTGATAGGCGGCCATGGGGCGCATGATCCTTTGACAGTCAGGGATATCTTGTTGGCGCGGCGTATAACCGAGGCGCGCGCGCGGGGCAATCGGGCTCTACGTTTGCGACCGTGCTGCCAATTTTGCCGCGCGTTTCTTCCGTCTCTGCCATCGTTTCAGATGGGGCAGGAAGAAAAGCCATATACCGGTCAGCCACATGACAAACAGAACCAGGCCAGCAGGCAGAAAGACATAGAGCTTCACCCAGTCGGCAAAGAAGGAGCCGTCGTGGATCTGCTCGATCAGGTCTGATCGGCGGTATTCCAACGACAGAACTTCCAGCGTTATCAGGTCGATCTGCGCTTCCCAGCGATTGGTGGATATGAATTTGACAATGCCACGGTCCGGCTGGATGTCGACCCTGTCAAATTCGGCCCAGTCCGTGGTCTCCAGCTGGGGGATTGCGGCAGCCACCTCATAAAGTGCCAGCAGCGTCGTGTCCGGGGCCCCTGCGGCCTCGATGGTGCTGCTCTGGGAGGACGGCTGGATCCAGTCGAACTCTTTCTTCAGCATCAGGAAAATGCCGGCAATTATCATGATGCCAAGCGGTATCATGACGGCCAGGGAGCCCCAATGATGAATGTCGCGGAATAACTTGTTCACGGTCATGGCGCGCATCCTCTTGAGCTTCGGTCCAGCGTCAAGATTACGAATGCATCACAATCCACGATAAATACGCCGCGCGCCTTTCCATTCGACTCCCCGGTGATAAAGTTGCGCCAGAAAATTTCCTGGGGAGGACTAAATGCGCGCCATTATCTGTGCCGTATTGCTCGGCGCTTTGCCGCAAACCGCTTGTGCCCAATCGGAAGAAGAAACAACAACCGATCCGATGGCCGCTGCCAATTTCAATGGCCTGGAATTCCGCAGTATCGGGCCCGCTTTCATGTCGGGCCGTATCGGAGACATCGAAATCCTTCAGGACGATCCGTCGACATGGATTGTCGGTGTTGGATCGGGGGGCGTCTGGCGTACCGACAATGCTGGAACGACATGGACGCCGATATTTGACGATCAGGATGTGTTCTCCATCGGAACGGTGACAATCGATCCGTCAAATCCCCATACGATCTGGGTCGGGACCGGCGAAAATCATGGCGGCCGCCATAACGGCTATGGGAATGGCATTTACCGGTCGCGTGATGGCGGCCAGACCTGGACGCATCTGGGTCTCGAAAACTCCGAACACATATCCGAAATCATCGTTCACCCCGACGACCCCGATACGATCTGGGTGGCCTCGCAAGGACCGCTCTGGTCGTCCGGGGGTGACCGGGGCCTGTTCATGTCGACCGATGGCGGAGAAACTTGGGAGAATGTGCTGTCTGCTGGCGAATGGACCGGCGTGACCGACCTTGTCATCGATCCGCGAAATCCGGACCGGCTGTACGCAGCCACCTGGCAGCGTCACCGCACTGTGGCTGCCTATATGGGCGCGGGGCCGGAATCCGGCATTCATGTCTCCGACGATGGCGGTTTGACCTGGCGGCAGGTCACAACAGGTTTGCCCACCGGCAATCTGGGCAAGATCGGCCTCGCCATCTCGCCGCAAAATCCGGACATTGTCTATGCCGCCATCGAACAGGACCGCCGGACCGGCGGAGTCTATCGTTCATCCAACCGTGGCGAGAGCTGGACGCGGATGTCGGACACGGTCTCCGGCGGAACCGGGCCGCATTACTATATGGAGCTCTATGCGCACCCGCATCACTTCGACCGGATCATTCTGGTCAGCAATACGACGCAGATTTCCGATGATGGCGGCGCGACCTTCCGCGACATCAATAATGAATTCAAGCATGTCGATGATCACGCCATCGGTTTTCACCCGACCGATCCCGACTACATGCTGGTCGGTTCGGATGGCGGTCTCTACGAGACCGTGGACGATGAACGCACCTGGCGGTTCATATCCAACCTGCCCATCACACAATTCTACGATATCGCCGTGGATGACGCGGAACCCTTCTACAACATCTATGGCGGCACACAGGACAACTCGACACAGGTCGGGCCGTCCCGGACAGACAATCGTCACGGCATCCGGAATTCTGACTGGGAAGTGACGCTGTTCGGCGATGGTCATGAGCCGGATATAGAGCCCGGCAATCCGGATATTGCCTATTCCAGCTGGCAGCAGGGCAATCTGGTCCGTTTTGACCGGACGACGGGCGAGGTCGTGTATATCCGCGCCCAGCCTGAACCCGGCGAACCGGCGGAACGTTATAACTGGGATGCGCCGATCGTGGTGTCCTCGCATGAACCGACCCGGCTTTATCACGCCTCGCAGCGTGTCTGGCGTTCGGACAATCGCGGCGACAGCTGGACAGCGATTTCCGGAGACCTGACCCGTAATGAAGACCGGATGCTGTTGCCCATTATGGGCCGGCAGTGGTCGTGGGATGCAGGCTGGGACGTCTATGCGATGTCCAATTACAACACGATCAGTGCGCTTGCGGAATCGCCCGTGGACGAGAATGTCATCTATGCCGGCACGGATGATGGCCTGATACAGATCACCACAGATGGCGGCGAAACCTGGCAGCGTACCGAAGTTGGCCGTCTGCCGGGTGTGCCGGATCGGGCCTATGTCAATGATTTCGAGCCGTCGCTGCATGAGGCCGGCACCGTCTTCATCGCACTGGACAACCACAAATACGGTGATTTTGCGCCATATCTGCTGCGGTCCGACAATTATGGCCGCAGCTGGCGGTCCATTACCAATGGCTTGCCCGAGGACGAACAGGTCTGGCGCATTGCACAGGATCATGTGAATCCGGACCTGGTGTTTGTGGGCACCGAATTCGGTGTTTATTTCACCATTGATGGTGGCGAAAACTGGACCCAGCTGGAAGCGGGTATTCCGACGATCTCGGCCCGTGATCTCCAGATCCAGCGCCGCGAGAATGATCTTGTCGTCGCGACCTTCGGCCGGGGAATCTATATCCTTGATGACTATTCGCCGTTGCGCGAAATTACGCCGGAAATGATGGAAAATGGCACCGCCCTGTTCCCGGTGCGGCGGGCCTGGTGGTATCAGGAACAGCACCCGCTGGGCTTTGATAGTGGCCACTGGCAGGGCCATGGCTATTTCACCGCCGAGAACCCGCCCTTCGGTGCTGTCTTCACCTATTATATGAGTGAAGCGCTCCAGACGTCGGAGGAAATCCGGCAGGAGGCCGAACGTCCGCTCGTGGAAGAGGGTGAGGACACGCCCTTCCCGGGATTTGATATCATCGAGGGCGAACGCCGCGAAGCGCCGCCTCGCATGTGGCTGGTGGTCCGTGATGATGAGGGCCGGGTGGTCCGCCGCCTGCAAGGGCCCGTCACAGCCGGATTCCACCGGGTCAACTGGGATCTCTCTTTCCCCGGCTATTCTCCGGTGATGCAACAGGAAGACGCCGAAAATGCGCCATCGGGATATCTCGTCGCGCCGGGCACATATTCAGTCACGCTGGTGCGCCAGTATCAGGGTGAGACGGAGGTTGTCGGCGAAGCCCGGGAATTCGAAGTCGAGCGCATGTATGAGGGCGCATTGCCGGGCTCTCCCGACGACGAGGTGGCAGCCTTCTGGGAGCGGCTTGCCACGCTGCAGCGCAGCGTCAGTGCTTCGACGTCGGCTATCGGCTTGACCCGCGAACGCCTGAACCGCCTCGAATCCGCGCTCTACCGGTCGCGCACCGCACCGGGTGAGCTTGACGCCCGTTACGAAGCCTTGCGCCAGGAGCTCTTCGCCATCGAGGAAGCGTTGACTGGCAACCAGTCGAGTAATGGCCAATACGGGGCCGAGCCAGCCACTGTCACGTCACGGATCGGCTTTGCCGAAACCGGTACGGCCTACGCGACCTATGGACCAAATCCGGCTCATGAACGGCAGCTGGGACTGGCGGAAACCGAGTACGCGGACATAAGGCAGCGTCTCGATACGTTGATTCAGGAACGCATCCCTGCATTCGAAGCCGCACTGGATGAAGCGGGGGCGCCGTGGACGCCCACCCGGATGCTTCCACCACTCTAGGCCATGAACCATAGCGGGCCCTTGTCCGCCTCAACCCGCAGCCCGCTTCCCAGCGGGCTGCGTCCGTTTTAAGGATGATGATCCGGAATGCGAGGATAGACGATGAGCCCTGCCCTGTTGCTGTTGGCGAGCCTTACACTTGCCCAGGAAGCCGAACCCGCTGCATTGACCATCGAACGCCTGTTTGCCAGCCCGGACCTGGATGGGCCGGACGCGACGGCGACGCGGTTTTCACCGGATGGCGGGTTGATCACCTTCCTGCAGGGTAAAGAAGAAGATTCCAGCGTCCATGATCTGTGGGCCATAGATGTCGATGGCGGCGAGCCTTTCCTGCTGGTCGACAGCCGCGAACTTGTGCCGGAAGAGCGCGAATTGTCAGAGGCGGAAATCCAGCTGCGCGAGCGGGCGCGGATCACCGGTTCGGGCATAGTGGCTTATGACTGGGATGCGCAAGGTAATGCCCTGCTCTTCCCTCTGGATAGCGATGTCTTCTACTATGACCTGGAAAGCGGTACGGCCCGGCGGTTGATGGAAACCAGCGCGGCAGAAACCGATAGCCGGATTTCTCCGGGCGGCCGGTATGTTGGCTATATCCGCGACCAGAATCTTTTCGTCCATGATCTCGAAAGCGGCAATGAATGGCCCATCACGTCCGAAGGCGGCGATACGCTGTCTTACGGAATGGCTGAATTTGTGGCCCAGGAAGAGATGGGGCGATCAACCGGTTACTGGTTCTCGCCAGATGACCAGCACGTGGCCTTCACGGAAATTGACGAGAGCGCCATTCCGGTTTCCTACCGGGTCGATATACAGGGCGATGGTGCAAGCCTTGCCGAGCAACGCTACCCCTATGCCGGCGAGGCCAATGTCGGCATCCGCCTGTTTATCGAGAATCTGGAGGCGGGCATACGCGTCGAGGCCGATCTGGGCGACGAGGCTGATATCTATCTTGCTCGCGTGAACTGGACGCCAGCCGGACAAGTGGCCGTGCAACGGCAGAACCGCGCCCAGACAAGGCTGGACCTGCTCTTAATAGATCCGGAAACCGGAGAGAGCACGGTAATCCTGACCGAGACCGATCCCGCCTGGATCAATCTGACGAACGACCTGATATTTCTCAATGATAACAGCTTTCTCTGGACCTCGGAACGGTCCGGATTCCGGCACATCTACCACTATGATTCCACAGGCGGCCTGATCGCACAGATCACAGACGGGGAATGGCAGATCAACGCGATTGAGGGCGTTGATCCGGATTCCGGTCGGGTCTATTTCTCGGGATGGATGCGCGATGCGCGGCAACGTCATCTGTATTCTGTTTCCTACGCTCAGGCAGGCGAAACACCGGTGCAAGTCACCTCAGGCCAGGGCTGGTGGTCGGAGATTTCGATGGGCCCGGCAGCCCAGACTTTTGTCGCCAGCTTTTCCGGTCCGGCAACTCCTCCCAATACCGCACTCTACGATGCCTCTGGCGAGCGGTTGCGCTGGATCGAGGAAAACGCGCTGAATGAGGAGCATCCCTATGCGCCCTTTCTGGACCATCACATTACGCCGCAGCGCGGCACGCTGACGGCTTCTGACGGATCCGAACTGCATTACGTCATGTATTTGCCCTCCGGCTTTGATCCTGCGCGCGCGTATCCTGCGATCATCCATGTGTATGGCGGTCCCGGGGTTGGCCGCAGGACGCGGTTGAATTGGGCGCCGCTTGACCATCAGGTTTTCGCGCAGGCGGGTTATGTCTATTTCATGCTGGATAACCGCGGAACGCCGGATCGCGGACACGCTTTCGAGACCGCCCTTCACCGCGCCATGGGCGGGGTGGAGGTCGAGGACCAGCTGGCCGGTCTCGCTTACCTGCAATCGCTGGATTTTGTCGCGGATAACCGGATCGGCATCTGGGGCTGGTCCTATGGCGGGTATATGTCGCTCATGACCCCCCTGCAGGCTCCGGGCGCGTTTGCCGCTGCCGTCTCCGGTGCTCCCGTCACAGACTGGGCGCTGTACGACACCCACTACACGGAACGCTATATGGGCACGCCGCAGAACAATCCGGAAGGGTATGAACAATCCTCGGTCTTCGCGCATCTTGATGGCTGGGAAACACCGGTGCTCATCATGCACGGCATGGCGGACGACAATGTCGTCTTCGAAAATTCAACCCGCCTCTTCAATGTGCTTCAGGAACGCGACCTGCCTTTCGAGATGATGACCTATCCGGGCCAGCGCCACGGCATACGCGGCGAGATGCGGTCCCGGCACCGTTTGCGGACCATGCTGGACTTCTTTGACCGGCATTTGCAGCCGGGTGAGTGATCAGAATGGCACGAATTCGCCGGCCGTATCGTTGAGACGTTTCCGCCGGATCTTCCAGTCCGGCATGAGGCGGGAGACGACGGCCCAGTAGGCGGGCGAATGATTGGGCTCCACGAGATGGGCGGCCTCATGAGCGCAGACATAGTCGATAATGTCCGTATCCGCGCCGATCAGCCGCCAGTTGAGGCGGATTATGCTGCGGGAGTCGCAACTGCCCCAGCGCCGCTTCTGATCGCGGATCTGAACACCGGCAACCGGCCTGCCAAGGATAGCGGCATAATACCGGACGCGGCCCGGAAACCGGGCTTCTGCCTCACGGCGATACCAGCGTTCCAGGCCCTTGCGTATGGTGCGGGTTCTCAATTCACCGGTCAGATGCCGGTCAATCTCGACAAAAAGTGTGGTGTCTAGACGCTCGGCCTTTGTCCGCGCCCGGCTCGGATGCTCAACGATATGAAGGGTCAAATGACGGCCGAGAAAGGGCAGGCTTTCGCCTGTTTTGAATTCCCGGACGGCCGGTTTGGGGCGCGCTGCCCATTCTGCCAGTTTCAGGGATATCCAATCCGACCGGCTGAGCACAGCGGCCCGCAGGCGCCGTTCGCTGGCGCGTTGCGGCGCGCGAATGCTCAGGCCCTGATGGTCGATCTGAAGCGCGATCGTGCGCCGCCGCGGACTGCGGACAATGGCGCAATCGACGCTTTTACCATCGATATCCACCCTCAGACGGTCAGGATGTCCCGGCAAATCGCTTCCAGCCCTTCACGGTCAATCTCGTCAAAAGCATCGGGCTGTTCGCTATCCACGTCCAGAACGGCTGCCAGCGTGCCGCTGGCATCCAGGACCGGAATCACGATTTCCGAATTGGTCCGCGCATCACAGGCAATATGACCGTCAAAGGCGTGCACATCGGCCACCAGCTGGGTTTGCAGAGTCGCTGCGGCTGTGCCGCAAACGCCCCGTCCGAAAGGAATACGCAGGCAGCCCATCGTGCCCTGATAGGGACCGACCACCAGCTCGTCCGGCTTGTGCGGATCCACCTCGTAGAAGCCGGTCCAGAAAAACCGCGGCCTGAAGGCCTCCGACAACAGGCAGGACGCTGTTGCAAAACGCGCGGTACGGCTGGTTTCGCCGGCCACGACGGCTGCCACTTCCTTGCGTAATTCTTCGTAGCGCGCGCGCTTTTCCTGACCGGTCATCGATCTGCCTTCTATCCAGATTATACAGATCGTGTATCGTGAGGGCGGGGTGTGAATACAAGGGGGTCATTATGAATAAAGCCAGTTTTTTACTCGCAGGCTTGGGCGCATTGTCGCTCTCCGGGTGCGAACGGCTGGCCGGCGAGCCGGTGCCGGTCTGGGCGCGCGGCCCGGTGATCGAGGCGCAAGGGCGCGCCTTTGTCGAGGTACCGGCCAACCGCGCCCGCTTCCAGGTGACATTCGAGGGCCGTGCCGACACTAGTCCCGATGCCTCGCAACAGGCGGTCACGCGCGCCAATCTGGCCGCCCAGGCGGTCCGGCTCGCAACAGACGGTCAGGTCCGGATCACATCCAACCTGTCGGTGCAGCCCTATTATGAGCAGATCGTCCAGCGTTATGGTGAGAATAATGAGCGGCTGGTCGAGAACCGGCATCCCGACGCCCTTCTAGGTTATGTCGCCACGGTTTCGATGAATGTGACCGTGCTGGAGCCGGATCTGACCAGTGCGGCGCGCGGCGCGGCGCTGGCGGCCGGTCCGGTCAATTCCGGTAATGTGCAATTCTTCCTCGAACCGACGGCCGAGGATCAGCGCCTGGCTTTTGCAGCAGCGGTGAATGATGCGACCGAGCGCGCCCGGATCGTGGCGGACGCCGCCGGCTCGATGCTGGGTGAAATCGCAACGCTGCAGGAAGGCAGCGGCCCCTGCATGGGTGCGCCGTCAACGGAGGCCGGGTATGATGATTATGCGCGTTATAGCAGCGCACCTCCACCACCGCCTCCGCCCCCTCCTCCCCCGCCGCCGCCCGCGGCCCCGGCGCGCGAGTTGACGGCTGCACCAGGGCCTGTCGATCTGGATCGCTATGCGCTGGCCGCCGACCGGGAACCGCAACGGGTCACCGCTTCGGTCTGCGCGATTTTCACGGTCGACGGCCCGCGCCCGGCTGGCCGGTAAGCCCGGCGCCTGCATCGCGATATGAATCCGGGGGCTGGCGCGCAGGCGCTGGCCCGCTAGTTTCCCGTCCGGGACTCACAAGGAGGAGACGGGAATGATCCGTTTTGATGGGCGCACAGCCATAATTACAGGAGCAGGCAACGGGCTGGGACGCAGCCATGCCCTGTTGCTGGCCGGGCGCGGCGCGAATGTGGTCGTGAATGATCTGGGCGGCGCGGTTGATGGCTCGGGCTCTTCCCTCTCTGCTGCCGAGGCGGTGGTGCAGGACATCACCGGCCGGGGCGGCAAGGCCATCGCCCACGGGGCCAATGTCACCCGGCCTGACGAGGTTGCGGACATGGTCGATACGGCCATTTCCACCTTCGGCGCGGTGGATATCCTGGTCAATAATGCCGGTATCCTGCGCGACAAATCCTTTGCCAAGATGGAGCTGGATGATTTCCATCTGGTGGTCGATGTGCATCTGATGGGCTCTGTCACCTGTACCAAGGCGGTCTGGGATCACATGAAGGAGCGCAATTATGGCCGCATCGTCATGACCAGCTCGTCCTCCGGCATTTATGGCAATTTCGGCCAGTCCAATTACGGGGCGGCGAAGATGGGCCTGGTCGGGCTGATGAATGTCCTCAGCCTCGAGGGCAAGAAAAACAATATCCGCGTCAATACGCTGTCGCCGACCGCAGCCACACGGATGACAGAGGGTATTCTGCCGCAGGCCGCGCTGGACCTGATGTCGGTGGAAAGCGTGTCTGCTGGTCTCGCCTTTCTGGTGGCGGAAGACAGTCCGGAGCGCACCATTCTGTGTGCCGGTGCCGGCGGTTACGCCGCAACGCGTATCTATGAAACGCCGGGCATCTATCTGCCGCCGGATGAGCAGACACCGGAAGGCGTCGCAGCGAATTTCGGCCGTATCCTCGATCCGGACGGGCAGGAAATGTTCACGGACGGCTCGGGGCAGACCCTGAAGTTCGTCGCTGCCGCCGCGAAGCATTTCGGCGTGTCCCTGGGGCAGGAATGACCCACAGTTTTGATGACGCGCTGGCCTTGACGGTTGCGGAAGCGGCAGAAGGCCGCGTCCGCTATGCGGGTGTCACGCCTCAAGCCTATCAGAACATGATCGGCCCTTTCGGCGGCGTCAGCGCAGCCTTGCTGGCGCAAGGCATGATGCGGTCCGCTCGTGACGGGTTGAAGCTGGTCTCGATCACCACCGATTTCATGACCGGGACGAAGGACGGGCCTTACAGCCTGTCGACGATCTGCCATCGCGCAGGCCGCTCGACCGAGTTCTGGGCCGCAAATATCCAGCAGGAAGACGCTTCGAGCCCTGCCCTGCGGGCGACCGCGGTGTTCGGAGAGCGCCGGGAAACCGTGGAGTGGGCCGAAGGAGAAATGCCGGAAGCGCCGCCACCGGATGCCTGTCAGGCGTTCGTTCCGCCGCGTCCCTGGGCCGAACACATCGCCATCCGGCCCTGCCTCAATGCCGATATTTTCAACGCCACCTCCACCCGCAATGCGCTGTGGGTGAAATTTACCGATGCCCGGCCGCTGGATGATGTGGCGCTGGTCTGCCTCGCTGACACGCCGACGCCGCGCGTGTTTTTCATTGTCCATGGCTTTACCGTGCTCTCGACGATTTCGATGACGGTCTATCTGCATGCGTCCGATGCCGATCTTGCCGAGGCCGGCAGTGACTGGGTCATGATCGAGGCCAATGCCGGGCGCGGCGGTGGCGGATTTTATGATCAGCACGCCCGCATCTGGTCGCGCTCCGGAAAGCTGCTGGCCACGACACAGCAAATGGTCTGGTACAAGGCCGAGAAGGCGTGATCGCGCTTTCTGCTTGTGTTTGCGGCCGCGCGGGCCGATAATTGCCCCGCACCCGGATCAGGAGGACAGATCATGGCCATTGTAATGTTCCGCCTGAATGGCGGCGCGATCTGACGATGATCCGTCGGGGCGATACAGTTCTGACTGCGCCCTCTCCTTCGTTCCGTTCATTCATCCTTGCAGACGCCGCCGCGAAAGCGGTGGCGCAATGATGTCTGGCCGCACGGCCAATACGGAAAGTCCGAAATGACGATTTATTCTCTCGAGGAGCTGGGCTGGCGTCCGGCCTTCCTTCAATCGCTCGATCTCGACCAGGAGTCGGTTGACGACACGGCGCGCATATCCGCGGTTCACCGCGACACCTATGAAGCCCTCTCTCCGCAAGGCGAACTCCGCCTGCGGCCGATGCCGGCTGACACGCCGGTTGAAGACCGGCCCACGGTAGGCGACTGGGTGCTGGTGGACACGGCTCTGGAACGGCCCGCACGCGTGCTGGACCGGCAAACGCTGTTTGCCCGGAAAGCCGCCGGACATGATCACAGCATTCAGTTGATCGCGGCGAATGTGGACACGGCGGTCATCGTGTCGTCCTGCAATGATGATTTCAATCTGCCGCGGCTGGAGCGTTATCTCTCTCTGGTGCGGGAGGCCGGTGCCTTTCCCGTCATCGTCCTGACCAAGGCGGATCTGACGCATGACCCCGATGACTATGCGGGGCAAGCGCGCCGCATCGCCGGAGATTGTGCGGTGGAGACGCTCAATGCGCTTGATGCCGCTGATCTGGCGAAACTGACCGGCTGGGTCGGCAAGAACCAGACGCTGGCCTTTCTGGGCTCGTCCGGTGTCGGAAAGACCACCCTGCTCAATGCCCTCACCGGGAAAGACGAGGCCGTCTCCGGCATTCGCGAAGACGATGCCAAGGGCCGTCACACGACGCGCGGCCGTTCCATGCACCGGATGATCAATGGTGGCTGGGCGATCGACCTTCCGGGCATGCGGGAACTGGCCCTCGCCGGAACACAGGGGGGGCTGGAATCCACTTTCGGCGATTTGCTTGAGCTGACTCGCGAGTGCCGGTTTTCCGATTGCCAGCACGACCGGGAGCCCGGCTGTGCCGTCCGGGCGGCGATCGACAGCGGCGATCTGGATGAGGCTCGCCTGGTGCGCTACCGCAAGTTGGAAAAGGAAGTGGAGCATCACGACGCATCGCTGGCGCAGCGCCGGGCCAGGGCGAAGGCGCTGGGCAAGGTCTACAGGAATGCGAAAGCGGACCGGGAGGGGCGGCGGTAGGCGTCCAACCCAGACGTCCGGCTTTGATCCTTTGCGACACATCTTGCGAAACTGGATCGGTCGGGCGTCAAATGGGCTTGGTGTTTAATCGCCACAATTTGGCCAAAACAACTTCTACGTTATATTCGGCTAATGGCATATTTTGCCAGTCGGAACGCGGCATTGTTCGGCGAGAGCAACAGGGGGCGACGGCCTCCAATAGTTGGGTGTGGGAGGCTCACTATGGTCATTAAATCACTTTCGATTCCAAGTATTGTCTTGTTCCTAATTGCCATGGGACCTGCGGATGCCATTCAACACGATAACGCCGCCGATGCGGCCCTTCCTTGGCCAAATTATGCGGCTCAGGGTGAATATGCGGCTGCAATAGAAGCGGCGATAGAAACAGAAACATTGCCGGAGGGTATGCCCGCAGAATTCGCCGCACAGTTTCTTCAAGACGGGAAGGCACAGCTTCTGAATTTCACGGGCCGGTACAACGAGGCTCACGCATTTGTTGCACCGCTAATGTTTTCACAGGATTGGATGCCGCCCGAAGATGGAGACTTGTGGGTCGCACCGGACGCGCTCGAACAGTATCGTGCCGTCAACGCCATCGAATTCATTCGAGCCGCTGCCAGCGACCGGCAAATTGTGATCATCAATGAGTCCCATCAGATGGGACGTCATCGGGCGTTCATGGCCGAGCTTCTCCCCATTTTGAGGGCAGAGGGTTTTACCCACTTCGGAATGGAGGCACTTTCCGAAGCTTCAGAATCCGTATGGGAGAACAACGGCGTACCGGTCAGGGAAATGGCATTCTACTTTGGCGATCCCCTGATGGCAGAGGTGTTGGCCACTGCGGACCGAGAAGGATTTGAGTGGTTTCCTTATGAAATCCGGAATGATCAGCGGCTCGACTGCACAACACAAGACTGTTCCCAAGAGGACAGAATTCAGCATCGCGAGACCAGTCAGGCACAAAATATCTATGATCGGGTCTTCGCCGACAATCCCGACGCGCGACTGGTCTTGTTCGTCGGGCTGGCGCATTTGGATGAAACACCCGGCGTTTCGGTCTCAGGGTATAGAAATGGCTGGATGGCAGCAGCGCTGTCTGAGCTAACCGGAAACGACCCGCTCACGATTGATCAGGTGAGTGGCGCAGGAATCGGCTCCAACCGTGTCTCGATGTCTGCACGTTTGATCCATGAACATTTTAATTTCTCAGAGCCGAGTGTCCTTCTTGATGTGAATGATCAACCGTTGGCACCACCTGTAGATCGCTGGACCGCCGATCTGGCTGTTTTCATGCCAATTGAATCTCCTGAGGAGGGCAGACGCCCGGTCTGGCTGGCGGAACAGCCCAATCGGCATTCAGTCTGGATTGATGTTTCTGACGTTTCCGACAGACCGGCCGTCATACAGGCGTTTAGACTGCCAATCGTGGATAATGCCGTTGCTATAGATCAATTTTCCCTCCCGCATGGGGATCAATTTTCTCTCCCCAACGGAGAGACGAATGGAAGAGTAGAATTATTGCTTTCCCCGGGAGAGTATCAAATTCATATCCAGCTCGCGGATGAGCTTATCGTTCGACCCGATACTGTAGTGATCTCTGAATGATTAGAATCCTCATCCCGCTGGCCCTGATGCTGGCCGCCGGAGCAAGGTCCTGAGTTGTTCAGACACGAAGAGCACCGCTGACGACCTGATCTAAACGCCGGTGCATCGGGCCACCTTCTATTGCAGCTGTGCGTGCACATCTCATTCTGGCAAGGATGGTTCGGGTTCCATAATCCGATAGCATGCACATTTTTTGACGGGCTGAGCATTTCCCGGCCCGTCACTCCTGAAGGCCGAGCTGCCGCCTCACAGCAAGTTGACGTAAGCGTCAGACTGGACAAACCCGCCGTTTCAATCAGCATGCCGGATAACGATAATCCGGGGAGTTCATCATGCGCGAAGCTGTCATTGTTTCCACCGCCCGCACGCCGATTGGCAAAGCCTATCGGGGCGCTTTCAACAACACACAGGCCCAGGAGCTGGGAGGCCATGCGATCCGGAATGCGGTCGAACGCTCCGGTATTGACCCGGCAGAAATCGATGATGTGGTCATGGGCGCGGCCATGCAGCAGGGCTCGACCTTCCAGAATACCGCGCGGCAATGCCTGATCCGGGCCGGCCTGCCGGCATCGGTCGCCGGTCAGACAATGGACCGGCAATGCGCCTCCGGCATGATGGCGATTGCAACGGCGGCCAAGCAGATCATCACCGATGGCATGCAGATCACCGTTGGCGGCGGGCTGGAATCCATCTCGCTGGTCCAGAATGAACACATGAATCTGCACCGCGCCTTTGATCCGTGGATCAATGAGCACATGCCGGCGCTTTACATGTCGATGCTGGAAACCGCGGAGATTGTCGCCGAACGCTATGGTGTGTCGCGCGAGGCGCAGGATGAATATTCGCTGCAAAGCCAGCAGCGCACGGCAGCGGCACAGGAAGCAGGCAAGTTCGACGACGAGATCGTCCCGCTGGCCTCGAAAATGGGAGTCTTCAACAAGGAGACCAAGGAAATCACCCTCCAGGACGTGATGCTGGAAAAAGACGAGGGCAATCGCCCCTCTACCACGCTGGAAGGCCTGCAATCGCTGAATCCGGTCCATGCCAATGGCCAGCAGATCGCCGCCGGAAAATACATCACGGCAGGCAATGCTTCGCAATTGTCGGACGGGGCGTCAGCATCGGTCCTGATGGAAGCAAAGGAGGCCGAGAAGCGCGGCCTGAAACCGCTCGGTATCTATCGCGGTATTGCCGTCGCCGGTCTGGACCCCGACGAGATGGGCATCGGCCCGGTCTTCGCGGTGCCGAAACTCTTGAAGGCTAACGGGCTCAGCATGGATGATATCGGCCTTTGGGAGCTGAACGAGGCGTTTGCCGTGCAGGTCCTCTATTGCCGCGACAAGCTGGGCATTCCGAATGAAAACCTGAACGTCAATGGCGGGGCGATTTCCATCGGCCACCCCTATGGCATGTCGGGCGCGCGGATGGTCGGCCATGCCCTGATCGAGGGCAAACGCCGCGGCGCGAAATATGTTGTCTGCACCATGTGTGTGGGCGGCGGCATGGGTGCCGCCGGCCTGTTCGAAGTGGCATAGGGAGATCACAGAAATGGGCGAACGCCTTCCTGCTCCCACCCGTGAAGAGATTACTGCAGCCGGCCTCAAAATCATGGCCGAAAATCCCTTCTTCGAAGTCGGTGAAGCCGAAATCCGCGGGGCCACATACCGGGTCTTCAAGAATGCGCCGAACAATACGGACGGCCTTCTTTTCATGTGTGACCTGCATGCCGACAAGACCGCCGTGGTCTCGGGCGATGTGCGCTGGTCCTTTGCCGACCTTGCCCGCGAAAGCCGGGCTGTGGCGGCCGGTCTTGCGAAGATGGGCGTCAAGAAGGGCGATCTTGTCGCCACGGCGACGCGCAATACGCCGGAATTCATGGCGACCTATCTGGGCGTGACACTGATTGGCGGCGTGATCGTGCCGCTCAATGGCTGGTGGACCGCACACGAAATGGAATTCGCGCTGAAGGATTGCGGCGCGAAAATTCTCTTGGTTGATGCCGAACAGGCCCCGAAATTCCTGCCGCTCAAGGATAAATTCGGCCTGACGCTGATTTCCGGGCATGGCGAGTTTGACGGGCAGGATCACAGCTGGGCCTCTATCCGCGATGCCGGAAAGGATGAAACGCCTCCGACCCAAGTGGTCGGGCCCGATGATCTGATGTCGATCATGTATACGTCCGGTTCGACCGGCGACCCCAAGGGGGTGATGCTGACGCATCGCGGTGCGTGGTCGACCCTTCTGTCCTTCGGTTTTGTCATGTCGGCGGCCAAGGAAACGGCCAAGGGCGCAGCCATGGCCGAGGCCGCCGGTGATCTCGGCATCCTCGTGTCCGTGCCGCTCTTCCATGTGACGGGATCACACCCGGTCTTCATGCTGTCGCTGATCCTCGGCCGGAAGATGGTGCTGATGCGGTCCTGGAAGCCGGAAGAAGCGGTGCGCCTGATCAATCAGGAGAAGATCACGAATTTCGTCGGCGTGCCGACCATGTCGCACGAGCTGATGCTGGCGGCAGAAAGCATGGGCGAAACGCTGGATACGCTGACCGATCTGTCTGCCGGTGGCGCGAAACGCCCGCCCAGCCATGTGAGGAAGCTGGCGGACAGTTTCAGGCGGGCCTATTCCTCGACCGGTTATGGCCTGTCGGAGACGAGCGCGCTGGGCACTTATAACGGGCTGGATGATTATCAGAACAATCCGGGCTCCTGCGGCCGCGCCGTACCGCCGGTGACCCATGTTCGCATTGTCGGCCCGGATGGTACTGACATGCCCGTTGATGAGCCCGGCGAGGTCTGGATCAAGACGCCCGGCGTCTTCGCCGGCTATCTCAACCTGCCCGAAGAGACCGCCAAAACGCTGACCCCGGATGGCTGGTTCAAGACCGGGGATGTCGGCACCATGAATGCCGAGGGACAGGTGACCATTGTTGACCGGCTGAAAGACATGATCGTGCGGGGCGGCGAGAATGTCGCCTGCCTCGAGGTCGAGGCTGCGCTGGTGAAACATCCCCAGATTCTGGAAGCGGCCGCTTTCGCCGTGCCCGATGAAAGACTGGGGGAAGCGGTCGGCGCAGCGATCTATACAAAGCCGGGGGCCGACGTCACGCTGGACGAACTCAATGACTTCCTTGAAGGCGATCTTGCCGCGTTCAAACGTCCGGAGCATCTGTGGCATTTCAACGAGCCGCTGCCGCGCGGCGGCACCGAGAAGATCGACAAGCCCGGCTTGCGCAAGAAGCTTCTGGGCGGTAGCTGATAGGGAATGAAGCTCACCCTTGATGCGCGTTTTCTGGTGCTGGTGCTGCTTGTGCTGGCGCTGGCCTGGGCCTTGCGGGCTGCGGGCGATGTCCTGCTGCCCTTCTTGGTCGCGGGCTTT
Organism: Alphaproteobacteria bacterium; assembly: GCA_016124665.1. GTDB lineage: Bacteria > Pseudomonadota > Alphaproteobacteria > Caulobacterales > Maricaulaceae > Hyphobacterium. The sequence continues at coordinate 105,823 of WGNH01000009.1, forward strand.
CTGGCGGTCATCCTGGAACCTCTGACGCGCCGGATTTGCAAATGGGGAACGCCGCGCTTTCTTGCGGCGCTCATATCAACCCTGCTGGCCGTGCTCGTGATTGCCGGGCCGATTGTAGCGGTCACACCAATTGTCGTTATTGAAGGCCGTGACCTGATATCCCGCCTGCCGACACTGATCGACAATGCGCTGACCGCGACCAACCAACTGGCCGCGAACATGGGTTTCGAGCTGCCTGATCTGACATTGCAGGGGCTATCGGGGGAAAATAACCCGGCGCAGGCCATCGGCAGCCGGATCGCCGGTTCCGTGACCGGCGCTATTTCCGGCATCCTTCTGACGTTTCTGACGCCGGTGGCCCTCTTCTTCTTCCTGAAAGACTGGCCCGGCATAGCCAAAACTGTCAGTTCCCTGCCGCCCCGGCGCTATTCAGAGGAGCTGCGGCGTATTTTCCGGGAGATCAATCTGCAACTGTCCCGCTATGTCCGGGGGCAAAGCCTGGTCATTCTGGTGCAGGCGATTTATCATGCGGCGGCACTGGCCCTGATCGGCCTCAACTATTCCGTGGCGATCGGGATACTGACAGGGCTTTCTGCGATCGTGCCGGTTGTCGGAAACCTGATCATGTTCACGCTGGCGATGCTGGTCGCTATCAGCCAGTTCGATTCCATCTGGCCGATCCTCGCCGTCATTGCCGTCTATGGCGTTGCGCAAGTGCTTGAAACCGTCTGGCTCGCGCCGCGCCTTGTTGGCGGGCAGCTGAAGCTGCATCCCTTGTGGATCATGGCCGGCCTTTTGATCGGCGGCGCGCTGTTCGGCTTCCTCGGCGCCCTGCTGGCCCTGCCCATGGTCGCGGTTGGAAGTGTTGTTGCAAATCATGGTCTGGATGTATGGCGCGAAAGCAAATTCTACAAACAGGCCGAGCCGCCGAAGGTTAAATCGGGATGATCTCTATTCTACTGATACTGGCCGGTCTGGTGCTGCTGTCGTTTGGCGGCGACGGGCTGGTTCGTGGCGCGGTCGGCATTGCCACAAAGCTGAGACTTTCACCGATGTTTGTGGGGCTGGTGCTCGTCGGTTTCGGCACTTCCATGCCCGAGCTCGCGACCAGCCTGCAGGCGCAGTTTGCCGGATCCCCGGATGTGGCCATCGGCAATGTGGTGGGCTCGAACACCGCAAACATACTCCTGATCATGGGGATCGGGGCTGTGATACGACCCATTCTTGCCGTTCGCGAGGCCTTGCTCCGGGACGGGCTTGCACTCGCCATTATTTCAGCCGCAGCGGTTTTCCTGCTGTTCCAGTACCCGGTTGGCCGGGTCTGGGGGGCAGTCATGATCGCGCTATTGCTGGCCTATGTCGGCCTCAGCTACATGCTCGACCGCCGACGCGGTAACAAGGCTGCGGCCCTGCATGAAGCCGAAGCGGTCAGTGCGGGCGCGCCGGAACGTTTGTGGCTCTCCATGCTGTTCTTTGCCGGCGGATTGGCCGGCGTTCTCATCGGGGCCCGCTTGCTGGTAACAGGGGCCATAGATATTGCGGAATCTTTCGAGATTTCGCAGGCCATTATCGGGTTGACGATTGTGGCGGTCGGCACCTCACTGCCGGAACTGGCCGCGACCATTGCGGCCGCCATAAAGCGTCAGGGCGATGTGGCCCTTGGAAATATCATCGGCTCGAACATATTCAACGCCGCAGGAATTCTGGGCGCTGCCGCGCTTGTCGGGCCGCTGGAAACGCCGGCACGGATTCTGGGCGAAGATGTCTGGGTCATGCTGGCGGCCACGGCAATATTGCTGGTCTTCGCCTTTACGGGTCAGCGCGTCGACCGGCGCGAGGGGGCTCTGCTGTTGGCGCTTTATGCCGGTTATATTGCCTGGCTGGCCGGCTCGGTCTGAATTTCCCGGGGAGGGTTTCATGCGTTTGATCTTGTCTATCGGCGGCGGCCTGCTGGTGCTTGCCATATTTGTGCTGGCGTTTCTGGCCTGGACCCCGGCCCCGCCGCGCGCTGATGAAACAACCATCCGCGCTGCAGCCGCAGAGTATTCCGCCCGTATCATCCGCGATTCCCTCGGCGTGCCGCACATATATGGCGAGACAGATGCGGATGTGGCCTTCGGATTGGCCTGGGCCCATGCGGAGGACGATTGGGAGACGATCGAGCCCACGCTGATCGCTGCTCGCGGCGAGCTGGCCCGGTATGAGGGGCAATCAGCGGCCCCGACCGACTACATTGTCCAGCTCCTGCGAATCCGGGAGACGGTCGCAGAGCGATATGAAAGCGACCTGTCACCCCAAGCCCGTGTCATAGTCGAGGCCTATGCCGACGGCATGAATGCCTGGGCGCTGGACAATCCGTCCCGCATCCGCCCCGGCGTCCTGCCCATGACGGGCGAGGATGTGGTCGCCGGCTTCGTGTTGCGGACGCCCTTCATGTACGGGCTGGACGCCGATCTGGCAGAATTGTTCGAGGACGAACGCCAACGCACCATTTCCATCGGCGACAGCGACACGGCGTTCCAGATGATCGAGGGTACCAATCCCGAGCTCGGATCCAATGCGTTTGCTATTGCCCCTTCGCGCTCGGAGGACGGGGCCACCCGTCTGATCATCAATTCGCACCAGCCCTTCACCGGGCCGGTCGCCTGGTACGAGATCGGCCTGCACAGCGCGGAGGGCTGGAATGCGGCCGGTGGCACCTTCCCGGGGGCACCGCTTGTCCTGCACGGTCACAATGCCGACCTGGGCTGGGCGCACACCGTCAACGCCCCTGACCTGGCCGACATCTATGTGCTCGAGATCAATCCGGACAATGAGAATCAATACCGCCTGGATGGCGAATGGACGAATTTCGAGACCGGAACCGCCGCGCTCCGCGTGCGTCTGTTCGGGCCGTTTTCATGGGTGTTCAATCGCGAGCTATTATGGTCCGCGCATGGCCCCGTCGTCCGGCGGCCGCACGGCACTTATGCCATCCGGTTTTCCGGCCATGACGAGGTGCGCGGTGTCGAGCAATGGTATCGCATGAACCGGGCGTCCAGCTGGGAGGAATGGCGCGCGGCCATGGAGATGCGGGCCATCACCAGCCTCAACACTGTCTATGCTGATCGCGAAGGCAATATCGCCTACCTCTACAATGCCCGCATGCCGGTTCGGGCCGAGGGGTATGACTGGCGGGACTATCTGCCCGGCGACCGGTCCGATCTGATCTGGACAGAATACCAGCCCTTCGACGCCCTGCCGCTCCTGCTCAATCCGGCATCGGGATTTGTCGCGAATGCGAACAATACACCCTTCCGCGCGACCGACCCGGCAGATGATCTCGACCGTGAAGACTTTTCAGCGACATTCGGGATCGAACATGAAATGACCAATCGCGGTCAGCGGCTGCTGAACCTGCTGATCAATGATCCATCGATCAGCGCGGCCGATACGCTGGAGTACAAGTTCGACCTGTCCTATGCGCCGGATTCGCCTGTCGTGCGCCTGGTCAGCCAGCTCCTGGCCATGGATCTGGACGAGGACCGCCTGCTGATCGAGGCGCAGGACGTGCTGCGGGATTGGGATTTCTCGACGAATATCGAAAACCGGTCTGCCGCGCTCGGCGTGCTCACGGCGATCAAATGTATCGAGAACCGCCATGATACCCGGCCTTTCACCTGCGAGCCGGAAGACGCGCTGCGGGCCTCCGCCGAAGATCTGATGGCCCATCACGGCCGGCTCGATCCGGAATGGGGCGAGGTCAACCGTCATGTGCGCGGCGAGGCCGATCTGCCCGTCGATGGCGGGCCGGACATATTGCGCGCCATCTATTGCGGCTGCCAGGAATTGAACGAAGACGGCCGGTTCGTCGGCGTTGCCGGCGACACCTATATCATGGCCGTGGAATGGGATGCCGGCGGCCATCTGGAGAGCCGGTCCATCCACCAGTTCGGCTCGGCGACGCTGGACGAGACCTCACCGCATTATGCCGATCAGGCCGATGACTTCGTGGCCATGGAGCTGCGTGATTTCCCTTGGACTCAGAGCGAGGTGCTGGACGGTGCGACGCGCGACTATGTGGTAGGCGGGCGGTAGCGACCGGCTGACGGGCTTCACACAAACGTGAGTTGAACGCCTACCCCCGTGGCGTAGCGTAAATTTGGGGAATGCTTGGCGCGACAACAGGAGGGTGGCATGATTAATGCTGGCCATAATTCAGTCCGTCATTCTTTATTCCTGATCGTCCTCATCAGTGTTTTGAGTCTGGTATCCGGTACCGCGCCCGCGCAAAGTGCAGGGAATTGTGTCAATCTGGCTTCGCGCCAACAACTCGATTTCTGGGTGGGCAGCTGGAATATCTATTCGGAAGCCGGGGCATTTCTGGGACGTCAGGATGTCACCGAGTGGGAGACAGGTTGCCTAATTGAAGCGGTCTGGACCAGCGCAAGCGGCGAAACAAGCCAGTCCATGAATTTGTACGATCCAGGCCTGTCTGCCTGGCGGCAAATCCACATAAGCCCAAACGAACTCGCCGACTTACGAGGCGGCCTCTCAAATGGCATGATGCGATTGTCCGGCAATCTTTTTGAACCCGAAACGCAGACATTTTCACAACGGCGTTGGAGTGTATCGGCCAACGGAGATGGCAGTTTGCAGCAGGTGTTCGAACATCGCGGATCCGATACAGATGCCTGGGTCGTAGAAAGAACACTTACGGCCCGCCCCGCGGCAACTGACCCGGATTCACCTGTTGTGCCAACTGTTTCGGCCTACCAACCAGGCCAGCCGGGTTGCTGGGGACTGGCGGAACGTAACGACTTTTCTTTCGCCGCCGGCGACTGGAATATCGGCGCGGCGCACAACCGCCTTGCTTTACTTCAATCCGGTTGCCTGCTGCGCGAAAGATGGCAGGCGAGCGGGAACGATACGGGTGTGTCCTATAATTTCTATGACCCATTCACAGATCAGTGGCGTCAGGTATGGATCAGTCCGTTCATTTTCATCGATATGACCGGTGGACGGGCTTCTCCAAACGGTCCGATGAGCCTGTCCGGAACAATCTGGTATCACAACGGAAACGTGGCGCCTTTCAGAGCCTCGTGGACTCCACAATCTGCGACATCAATGGTGCAGTTTATGGAGCAACAAAATGGCAGCGTCTGGACGACTTGGTTCAATGCTACCTATGTCCGGTCGTCTGCCACGGCACAGGCTGATGTCACGATTTCGGGGCTGGGCAGTGGCCAGGTCAGTAGCAACCCGGCTGGCCTAAGCTGCTCCGGCGGACCATCAGGCTGCTCGGCAAATTTCCGTCTCGACGCACCGGTCTCCACTTCTGGTCAACCCGCCGCCGGTTCATCCTTTACCGGCTGGTCAGACGGCCCGTGTTTCGGCCAATCTGGTGATTGCAGCTGGAATATCGGCCGCAATATCGAACTGACGGCCCGCTTTACACTGAACACCGTTCCTGACGGGCGAATTGTCGCCGCCGTCCTTCCCGGAGCCCGGTCCACCTATGTGGGTGGAAACGATGTGACCGTGTTCGCGTCTGTCATCAGCCGTGCATCAACGCCCGCACAAAGCTGTACGATTGCGGCTCCTGACAATGCTCCGGCAAGCCTGCGATACCGCCGGGTCGACTCAAGCAATACGGCCATTGGGCCACCCAATCCGGTCTTTGACCTTGAAGCCTCCGGATCAGCTTCTTTTGTACTCGCGATCAGCCCAACAGCTACAACACCGGCAGAGGGGAATGTATTCGCGCCCGTAGTCAGTTGTGAAAATGCCCTTCTGGATGCAGTGCCCGGTGTAAACACGTTCTCATTGTCGATTGATACGGTGCCGGTACCGGACATCCTGTCAATCTCGGCCACACCCTCGGCGGATGGCGTCATACGGATCGCGAACAGCGGTGGAATCAATTTCATGACTGCCGCAGCTGTCAATATCGGTGCAGGCGATGGCTCTGCGGGTGCGGAAGAAGCGACCATAACTGTCACGGCTGATGATGGCGGCGCAAATTTACCTCTCACGCTTCAGGTCTGTGAGACCGGGCCTCAGGGCGGTTGCCTGGCACCGCGATCCGGCCAGGTTACAACTGTGTTCGCATCCGATGCGAAGTTTTTCGCCGTCTTTGCCCGTGCGCAGGCAGGCTCGGCGATCAACTTCAATCCCGGTGGCGCACGTGTGTTTCTTCGCTTTCGTGATGCCAATGGCGTTGTGAGGAGTGTGACAAGCGCCGCCGTTACCGCGCCGGAATAATGTCTACTCCCCGAAACTGCCCATCACGCCGGGGAAGACGACCGGGCTCTCAGAGCCATCCTCGGCCACAGAAGCCACGCCGAAATAGAAATTGTCGATGACGACATTCTCCAGCGTGTATTCGGTGACATTGCCGACGAAGCGGGAATACTGCCATTGCGGCTGGTCGGTATAGCGCCAGTAGACACGGTAGCCCGCCAGATTGGCGGCCGCATCAGCGTCCGGCTCTGACCAGCGCAATGTCGTATCCGGTGAGACTGCGCCTTCTATCTCGACATTGGCCGGGAATGGCGGCGCTCCGGCCATCATCGCCAGCGCTGCGGCGTTCAGAGAGGTCAGTTTGGCCGCATAATCGAAATCCACGAATTCGATCGTGTCGCCAAAATGGCGGCCGTCTTCATTGCGCAAATCCTGGTGCTGACGGTCATAATGCTCGTGCACTTCCATGATGCGCACGCCGGGAATGCCGACCTCGTTGAACGGCCGGTGGTGGCCGCCGCGGCGGAAGCGGTCGAGCCGGTAAACCAGCATGGTGTCCAGATTGGGAATGTCCTGATCGGCCACGCGGTCGATCAGGCGGGCCAGATTGCGCGAGGGGCTGTCCACCTCGCCGCCCTGGAAACGGCGCGTGATGGCTTCTTCCGGGGTTTCTGTCGCGCGCGTGCCTTCGGAAAAGATGCGCGCGGTGGAATTGTCGATGACGCCGTCAATGCCGGCGATATTGCCGATCATGTCATTGTTGAGGACGGCCTTGATGCGCCAGCCCTGCTCCAGGGCATGAGCGGCAACGATCTGGCCGCCGAACAGGCCCTGCTCCTCTCCGGACAGGGCCGCATAGATGATGGAGCCGGCAAATTCGTGCTGCGACAACACCCGCGCAGCTTCCATAACGCCGGCGACGCCGGACGCATTGTCATTGGCCCCCGGACTGTCGGAGGTTCCGTCCAGTGGATCGGTTACACGGCTGTCGATATCGCCTGCCATCATGACATAGCGGTCCGGGTCCAGCGTTCCTCGCTGGATGGCGAGAACGGAGACCACTTCGGTCGGTTCGGGGATGCGGGTTTCGCCGGAGATGGTATCGGAGACATAAATAACTTCGAGACAGCCGCCGCAATCGGTAGAAATTCGTTCAAACTCCTCAAAAATCCAGCGCCGGGCGGCACCGATGCCGCGGGTCTCACTCTCTGTTTCCGACAGGGTGTGCCGGGTACCGAAAGCGACCAGGGTCTGAATGTCCGAGCCGATACGCTCCGCCGACACATCGGCGACGATGTCGTGAATCGCCAGCACTTCCGATGGCGGTGCGGTCTGGGCCATGGCCAGAGAAGACGCTGTCAGACTCATGGCGGCTGTAATCATAAGGCGCATGGTAAATCTCCCCGGAATATTCTCGATAACATTAGCCTGAATAGCGAATATGGCGAGTCCGCCATCGGTTTCCGAACAGCGAATTTATTGTTAGGCTTCTCCTGAGAGACGAATAAGGGGAGATATTTTCATGCTGAAACTTCACCACCTTCTGATCGCGTCGGCACTGGCCATGGCGGCCCCCATAGCGGCCGCACAGACGACACCAGTCTTCACCGATCTTCGCGAACGCGATCAGCTTTCTCCACAGCTTCAGCGGCAGCTTACGGCCCTGTCAGAACAACGCGGAGTTGGCAGTATCCGCGTGGCACAGGTTTCAGCCGAGTCCATCCGGACAATCCGTACTGGTGAAATACTGGAAATCCCGGTCGCACCCGAGCTGATACTGTCGGCGAGGATGCTCGCCCTGGAGTCCGGCAGTGACGGCCGCTCGATCTGGCGCGGTGAAATCACCGGAACGCAGGACGTGCCGCCGGGTCTTGCCACTTTCGTCATCAATGGCGAGTCGGTAACAGGGTCGGTGCGGACGCCAGACGGACGGCTCTATCGCGTACGTCCGCTCGGTAATGGTGAAACGGCCATTATCGAAATGGATTACGCAACATTGCCCCGGGATCATCCCCCGCTAGAAGAAGGCCGTGACGAGAATAACGGTAATGACGATGGAAGCGAGCCTGACATAGACCGCGGTGGTGGCGGGTTGCAACCGGATCTACCGCAGATCCGGCCAGGACAGCTACAGCCATTGCGCCAGCCAGAACTGCGTCAACCGGAGTTGCGCATGCAGCAGGAAGCCGAACGACCGCTGCGAGCACGCATCGAACGCCAGTTTGACCCGGAAATCCTGCGGTTATACGAACCCAATCTGACCCGGCTGGAGCTGCGCTATCACAACTGGGCGAACATTGTCGAACGTCTGCGGATTCCCCCGGTCATTGATGTGCTGGTCGCCTATACTGACGGTGCTGAAGACGCAGCCGGTGACATTCTGGGGCTAATCGATCTGGCCATTGCCGAAACAAATGACTCTTTCCGGAATTCAGGCATTTGGGCGAATGTACGCCTCGTGGGCACACTGAATGTGGCCTATAACGAGCGCAACCGCGGCTATTACACTATGCGTGATCATCTCATCAACCAGGGTGATGCCTTTCTCGGGCGGGTCCATACGCGCCGCAACCTCACCAATGCCGATGTGGTGGCGCTGATTGTCGACCAAGACGATTATTGCGGCCTCGCGGGCGGTATCGGTGTCGAGGAAGAAGATGCCTTTGTTCTGGTCCATTGGGATTGCGCGACGGGCTATTACAGCTTCGGTCACGAGATTGGCCATTTGCTGGGCGCGCGGCATGACCCTGATACCGATAGCAGGAATACACCTTTTGCCTTCGGACACGGATACCGTTATGAGCACAGCAATAGCGGCTGGCGGACGATCATGTCCTATAATTGCGCAGCCAATCGCTGCCCGTCCCGGCTGCAATACTGGTCGTCGCCAGACACGGAATACAACTCCATCACCATGGGTAATTCCGATCAGGACAATCACCGGGTCTGGAATCTCCAGGCAGCTGACTTGGCGTCATTCCGTTAAAATTCGCTTCAACCGGACATAATGCGAATTAGAAAACCTCCCCGGCCCTTGTGGCCGGAGAGGTTTCTCCAACAGGCGTAAAAACTAGTCGTTTTCGAGGACGAAGCGGCGATTGTGCGGCTGAACCGGACGGGCCGTGTCACCGAAGAGGCCCTGATAGGCTTCAATCTGCGCATCCGATGCTTCCAGGGGTTCGGAGAGGACGGTCCATGCAACGATTTCCGCGCAGGGCGGCGTCGTCAGTGAACCCGAATAGCGGTATCCGTCCAGGCTGGACGGCAGGAAATTCGTGAGCTCCAGGCCTTCGACATTTCCGGTTTCCCCTTCCGCGGGGATGGCATTCCACAAGGCTGCCAGCTCGGCATTTTCGTCGCCCTCTTCATAGAAAACGCCGACCACGGCAAGGTTGCCGTCTTCCGAGGCGTGCACGAAATGAACTTCCAGCGGATAGACCTCGCCCTCCACGGTATGTTCACTCAGCGAATGGAAGTGAAACTGGATCAGATCATAACGCGTACCATTGAGGATCAGCGCGCCGGCATCGGTGTGGGCCGTGAAATTCAGGCTGTTGCGGGTGAGCTCGACCGCATCCGCTGTCTGCCAGGCAATGGCCGGCATGATCGCCTCGGCTTCGGTCGTGCCTGTGATATCGATCGGGGATTGCTGGATGCCTGTAGCGCAAACACCGCCCCAGTTTTCCGGCCCACCACTGCCAGCATAGCTATAGTCCTGCGCCATCGCGGCACCCGAAAACAAAACGCTTACCCCGGAAAGCAAAAGCGTCCTCATCAATAATCTCCCTATCGGATGTATGGTATATGCAATTCGGAATGATTTGCACTTCTGGCAGGTCGATATACGCGAGACCATGAGCCCGGCAAGACGGGATTGGGCGGCCAAGCGTCCCTCCCTCAGAAAAGCCAAAGCCGCGTCTCCTTAAAGAGACGCGGCTTGCACTCCGGGACACCGGTTTGTCTAGAATGCGGCCTGTATGCCGAGCGTTATAATATCGGTTTCCGCATCACGCTCAGACCAGGTTGCGCCGGCTGGCAGATTGCCTCCCGAAAGGAAGTTGAGGGGTACCCAACCTTCAGTATGAATGTATTCGCCAAAGAAATTCACGCTCGGAGTCACATAGTAGGACAATCCACCCACCCACTGGTCCTGCCGCTCCCAGGGCGCGCCATCGTCACCGGCCCGGAACCGGCTGAACTCGAACGAGGCAAGCAGCGGGCTGTCGCGGCCGACATCCAGAGCATAGCGGCCACCGAGCCCGAATGAGACGGTTTCCTGTGCTTCAAAGACGGCGAGGGCAGGATTGACGGCAGCGGGAACCGCCGAGCCCGGCCAAGCATCGATGGTCTGGGCGTATTCGCCGATGAATGTGAAATCGCCCACATTCAGGCGGGAATAGACCGCCCAGGCCGGATTGTTGTCCTGACAGGGGTTGAAGTGAAATACCGGATAGGCTTGGCAATAGGGACTTCCATGCTCGTAACTGGCCCCGACCATGAATGTGTCGCCGCCGCCCAGATCCGCTGTGTAATTTGCATCAATCGCGAAGTTGTTGACCCGGGAGGGAATATTGGTGCCCTCGACTGGCGTGTTTGCAGCGCGGAACTGGGCTCCGCCCTGGATCGCCATGGCGCGAAGATGGAATCCGTTATTGCTGTATCCGACGAGACCGCCATAAGCGAGCCCCGCAAAAGAATGCCAGACCGTTGAATTGGTAAAGGGGCTGACCGTGTCGTTAAGACCGAAGGGCGTGTACATCTTGCCGAGTGCGGCATACCAGGGAGTCTGATCCGGGTTGCCAATAAGGATGAAAGCCCGGCGCATCTGGACTTGATTGCGGTTCAGATCCGTTATGGTTCCGGCCCCGAAGCTTTGCTCGGGATTATACAACAGCTCCATGAAACCGGTGATGTTGTCTGTGAATCGCGCTGTTGTCTGCAGGCTTGCGGCATGAACCACAAACTCTGAGACTTCCTCTCCAATTTGGTTGGCCGACGTCGGATGCCGCATCAACCAGCCGAACTTGGTGTTGGAGTTCGATTGCTGATAATTGGCGAGGACAGTGATCGACCCCCCGAACGTCACACGGTCATCGAGGCTGCCATTGCCAATGGCGTCGAGAATGAGACGCGGTGTCGTGTTGACGTTCTCGGCGTGATCCAGCACCTCGAAAGAATACCGGGAATTCAGCCCGACCCAGCCGCCATTGGCGCCGGGTGTAACGCTTTCTGCCGCATTGGAATGAATCGTCTCGCGGACATCGTTATCATGGGGCAGCATTGGCACGGGTGCCTGCGTCGAAGACGGTGCCGGTGCTGTTGCAGGAATAACAATGTCTCCCGGATCGCTTTCATTGCGCCGCAGATATTCGAGCAATAGCCGATTTGTCTCCTCCAGCGCCTCGATACGGGATTCCAGTGCCGCGATCCGTGCAGCGTCTGTAATCTCATCTGCAAATGCGCTCGTGCCATACCCGGCCAGCGCAAGCGCACTGACCGTGAAGGTTGATATTTTCCGATTCATTTCCCTGTCCCTGATCCAGCAAGCGAGGCTTGTGGTTGTTCCCTTTGAGTAGGGACGGGTTTCGTTTGAAATCGCTACGGCTTGGTAAATGTCACTGAAACGGAACGAAAAATCAATTTTCTGCCGTGACTTGCAACCATTGCTAGGCGCGAAGGCTACGGTGCCAGCCAATCTGGACACGCCCGTAAATATCTGGGCAGGGTGGTGGGCCCGGAGGGACTCGAACCCCCAACCTAGCGGTTATGAGCCGCCAGCTCTAACCAGTTGAGCTACAGGCCCCCGTTTCACCGGAGTGATCAGAGCAATACCGGCCCGCAAGCGATCCGCCAAGCGGTGATGACGGTGATATGAACAGTTCCGCCATAATGGAGCCAAATCCCTCCTTCATGCGTTATGGTCAGATCAATCGCCAAAAAGGAGATTTCCATGCTTCGTGCTCTTGTTCTTGCTTCCGCACTGGTTCTGCCCGCCGCCCCCGCCCTCGCGCAGGAAGATGCGCCCGGCCGGTTGTCGCTGTCGGCCACAGGCGAAGTGCACATCACGCCGGATATGGCGACGGTGCAATCGGGTGTGGTCACCGAAGCGCGCAGTGCTGTTGAAGCGCTGAACGCCAACTCAGTGGCGATGAACGGTGTTTTTGCGGCCCTTGAAGACGCTGGCATCGCGCGCGAGGACATTCAGACCTCGAACCTGCAGATCAATCCGGTGTGGTCGAACTATTCCGAAGGTGCAGAACGCCGTATCACCGGCTATCAGGCCACCAATACCGTCACCGCCCGCGTCGATGAACTCGACAGCCTCGGTGCCACGATTGATGCGCTGGTGAGCTCGGGTGCCAACCAGATCCAGGGCGTGACCTTCGGCGTGGATGATGACAGCGCGGCACGCCGTCAGGCCCGCCTGAATGCGGTGGCCGAATTGCAGGACATCGCGGAACTCTATGCCGGTGCCCTCGGGATCGAACTCGGTGGCTTGCTGGAGTTTTCCGAAAGCGGCGGGTTCCGGCCGCAGCCCGTGTCCAGCTTTGCGCGTATGGAGAGCATGGACGCCTCGACACCGGTCGCCGCCGGTCAGCTGACCATTTCAGTGACCATCAACGGCGTTTATGCGATCGCGGACTAAGCGGCCTGTTCGCGGTTTTCGCGATACAATCCGGCCGCCGGAATAATCCAGGCGTGCGCCTCTTCCATTGACGGGAAGGCGCGCGCCTGGAGGGATTTTCCGGTCAACAGACGCGTCATGAAGAGGACGTGAGCGACCTGCTTTTCGTTGAAGACATAGGCAAAGGGCAGGCCGTCCGGCAGGCCATCGCCAAATGTCGCTGCGATATCGCTATATTGCTGCATGGTATGACCCAGTGTGCAGCCGGAATAATCGATAATCACGCCATTGAGGGGAGCCGTGGAAAAGCGCCGCACGAGCGTCTGCGCGTTCTCGATGCTGATCCGGTAATCATTGGATCCGTGAAGACAGGCCTGGAAAATGCCCGGCGGATCAATAATGGATTTATCGACGCGGAAAGTCACTTTTGCTCCGGAAACCATTGATTGTTCCGGACACCCTATCTGAAATGAGTCTAGATAATCTTAAGCGGCTTCAGGCGCTTCCACCGGCCGGTTGTGCTCATCAAACACGATGACTCCGGGCTGATGGCGTTCGGCCTCGGCCGCCTCCATCTCGGCATAGGCGACCACGATGATCCGGTCGCCGACCTGGGCAAGACGGGCCGCAGCACCATTGATGCCGAATTTGCGCGAGCCGCGCGGGGCCGGGATGGTGTAGGTGGTGAAGCGGGCACCATTATTGATGTTCAGCACATCGACCTGCTCATAAGGCAGGATTCCCGATGCTTCGAGAAAATCCATATCGACCGAGATCGAGCCTTCATAGTGAAGATCGGCTTCGGTCACCACGGCGCGGTGAAGCTTGGATTTCATCATTTTCAGGCGCATGGCGAACCCGGTCCATTAAACATGTTGCGGCGCATATAACCCATAGGGCGTCGCGGATATAGTGCTTCGTCTGAATTCTGCAACGGGGATAACCAATGGCCCGGCTTGCCGCGCTTCAACATGCCATGTCACCGGAGATCGGCGACAATCTGGAAACAGCCCGGCGATTGCTCGGCGCTGCAGCACGCGCCGGCGCGAAGCTGGCGGTATTCCCCGAGGTCCAGCTGTCTCCCTTTTTTCCGGTCCGCCGCCATGAGGATGCCGGCCACTATGCCATGACGACCGGCCATCCCGCATTTGCGGCACTGGCAGACATGGCAAAAGCCAACGGTATCGTGATTGTGGCCAATATCTATTTCGAGGATGAAGCCGGCACACGCTTTGACGCCTCACCGGTCTTTGATGCCGACGGGCGGCTGCTCGGTATTTCAAAAATGGTGCATATCGCCCAGTTCGAGCATTTCTGGGAGAAGGACTATTATGCGTCCGGATCGGGCTTCGATGTCTACGACACCGCCGCGGGCAGAGTCGGCATTGTGATCTGTTACGACCGGCACTTTCCGGAGAGCTATCGCGCCTGCGCCCTGCAGGGTGCCGAGATCATTGCCACGCCGACCTGCAATCTCGCAGGCGAGCCGCTGGATCTTTTTGCCTGGGAAATGCGGGTGCTGGCGCGGCAGAATTCCGTCTATTCCATACTGGCCAACCGGTGCGGAACTGAAAACGGAATTCGGTATGGAGGTCATTCCGTTATTGCGGGACCGGACGGGATGCTGCTTGCGGAGGCGGGAGGTGATGAAGCCGTGCTGACCGCTGAATTCGATCTGAAACAGCGTGCCGCCATTGCGGCAGCTTCGGGCTGGAAGGCAGAGCTGAAGCCGTGGCTAAAACCCGGCATCCGGCAGACGCGCTGATTTCGAAAAGGCATTCATACAGAGGCATCGCCTTTCACATCCCCGTGAAGGCCATGGAAAGACCGCCAACCCTGTGCTGCTATCCCGGCATGCGTTGAGCTGCTGAGGAGGCGCAGATGCCGGGTTTGATAATTATTTCCGCCATGACGACCGCGATTCAGGTGGCAAGCCCTTTGCCACCCACCCTTCAGAACGCATACGAACCGACCGCCGCGCATCCATTTGGCCAGCGTAATCCGGACGCGGCAGAAGCGCTGGACGACTATGAATTCATGGTCGGATATTTTGCGTGCAATGATGTGCGGACAAATCCCGGGCAAGAGCCGGTGTCGTACTCAACGGAGGTTCGCGGCCAGTATTATTTGAACGGGCACGGTTTCATCAATCATACGTATTCGCCGCGCGGGGTCGGTGTCATGACCTATTCTTGGAACCCGGCTGAGAACGCCTGGGTTGTCGACTATACTTCTGCCCCTGCATTCGCCCGCTCAACCTGGCATGAAGTCGATACCGGCGTGGACGGTGAACAGGCAACCGAAACGCCAGGCGGGCAGCCCGGCGTATTGATCCGCAGCGTATTTCACGATCAATCATCCACGGGGTTTTCATGGCGCCTGGATGCGGTCACTCCACAAGGCCGTCTTACGCTTCAAACATCTGAATGTAGGCGCGTTATCTAGCCTTCCCGCCACTTCTCCATCGCCGAGGAAATGGCGAAGGTCTCGCGGTATTTCGGACTGTCGGACGGGCGCGGCGGACGATCCCGTGTCAGTTCCATGATTTCGGCCAGCTTGTTATGCGCTGCGCCCGGCTGACCGGCCCCGATATAGGCGTGCAGCTCGACCAGCGCATTGGACAGCGGATCATCGGCGCGGATGACGAAGTAGGGCTCATCGTCGGCGAGATCGTCATAACAGTCATATTTGGATTTGTTGGATTTGGAACCCAGCGTGCGGTCGGTCGACATGGCAGCAGCCCTTTTCGATACGAATCAGAGCCGGCAGTCTAGCGCGGCTGGCCGGATTGTTCAGCCCGATATGCCGGAGTCCAGAACGGGGCCGCGGGCCATGGAATTCTGGAAGAACATCCGCATCAGGCCAGGGGATCCCTTTGCCGTGTTTTCAAGGTGCGCGCGGATGTCGTCCGGTACGGACCCTTCGGGTGCCAACGGGTTTTGAGCTGCCACCGAGGCCTCAAACAATTCTTCGTCATCGCCGGCATCGCCGGTCAGATCCGAAATCCGGTGCATGATGACCGCCGAACAGGCAGGTGAACTGCCGGCATCGCGCAAGGTGCCAATCGACAGCCCGTCCAGCACCTCTGCCTTTTGCCGGGCCACGCCGTTGAAAATCCCGAACATCATGGTGACGCTGTCCTCATCCGCCGCCATGGAGAAAAGCTGGTGTTGCAAGAGCAGCGCCCGGCCCCGGTAACGGATACCCTCAATACCGGACGAGAATTCGATGACGCCGACCTCATTGGAGCGGATCATCGTGATGTCGTGGAGGAAACGGCCGGGCAGATCGCTGGAAAAGCGTGTCGAGCGCCAGATCCCGTCATAGGAGACCGCCCGTCTCTTCGCGCCCCGCGTGGCTTCTTCCAGCAAGGCATCGGGCAACCAGTTGCGCATGGAAATATCGCTGACCGGGCCATCCACGCCGAGCCGTGCCGAAAAGGCGCCGATGTCGGTATCCCAGTCCAGCATTGAAAAGCCGTCCACCCGTTCGGCGATAAACCGGGTCAGCAGGGCGAGATTGTGCTCGGAGGGTTTTACCGCACCGGATGCCCAGCGGCCAACCAGCGACTTGTCGACATTCAGCCCGGCCGCCAGTCCGGCCCGGCTGATCGACAGGGATTTCAGCACCATCTGGAGCTTTTCGGAAAAGGAGGCCGCTCTCATGCCGGAATTTTGTCATGGGTTGCATTTCGATGCAACAAGGTTGCATGCAGGTGCAACCCCGGGAGCGCGTTGTTGTGCCTGCCTGCACCTTGGCGAAGGCTGCAGACCGCGTCAAAGAGCGCGCCGTTATCGCCGCGCTTTCGTTGAGGGACGAGCCGGTCCAGCTCAATGGAGAAAAATATGAGCCTGAAACATACCCTGATCGGAAGCCTTGCGCTTTCGGCCCTTTCTGCCCCGGTTATTGCTGATCAAACCGATTTCAGCTTTGCTGTGCACGACATCATCGTGACGTCGAACATCCCGGCTGTGAATATCTCGGTGCGGAACCTGTCCGCCTCGACCGATCCGGCCGACCGTGATCTTCGGATGGTTTCGGATGATCCGGAATTCCATGTGACCGGCCAGGTCTGGTGCAAATCCTTCAACCAGGGCCAGACCGGCGCGATTCGGGCCCGCATCCTGTTTGGCAATGCCAATGTGGTTGCCGCACCCAATGGTGCTGACCTGCTTCCACTCGGCACATGGGGGGCTTCTCAGACTCAGACGTTCAACGGCAATCACACGCTGGAGAATTTTTCCATCGAGACCACGCTTGACCTGCCGTCGAGCTGGAATGGCGGACTCAATCTCGGCACCTTCAATCCCGTCGAATACGTCGAAGGCCGGCTCGACCATTATGTCGAGCAGGGGGCCGGCAGCGAGGCTGACTTCCTTCGCGTGGATGATGTGTTCGAAACGACAATCACGCTGAACGCGGTCGGCTGGTGCAGCTATCAGAGCCAGAGCACGTCTGGCGAGTATGCGGGCCTCCGCGCTATCGAAGTCCCGGTTCACATCTTCTATCATGGCGATCCGGACATCCAGGACGTCATCACCTCGGTCGGCGGGGCCAATACGCTGACCGCGCCTGTTCCGAGCCGGGCACGCAGCACGTCGACGGCCCGTGGCGCCAACAGTCAACCACCCGCCACAAGCGAGCCGCCGGCCCGTGCCCGCCCGCAGAGGGTCAGAACACCCGGCAATGATGGCGGCGGCCAGCCGCGCGCCGCATACACAGGCGGGGTCCGTGTCGCGACCGGCGATGTCAATAATGACGGTCTCAAGATGGCAGATGTGTCCAAGCAGGACCGCCCGGTTCCGGTGCGTCGAGGCCGCCGCGATACCGTTAATGGCCCGGCCGAGCCACAAGCGGGACTGTTACTTCCGGCGGTTCAACACGTCCGGTCTGAACAGGACGAAACATCCGCAGACCAGGGGACGATCAACTACACCGGCCTTGAAAACCGGGCTGCCGGTATCGAGCCGGACGAGATCGATAACTCCGTGGCACAGGAAGCCGACGCCGAACCGCAGGATGCGTATATGTGGTTCAACAATCCGCGGGGTAACGGCAACTAGCCGCCCCCCTCCAGTCAGGCAGCTCTGCGGAGCTGCCTGCTCCACCACCCTTCAACGTCAAGACAGGGATCGCACCGCGTTCCCTGAAAGAGGAAAACTGTAATGAAACGCATGATTTTTTCCGGCACCATGATGGCGGCGGCTGCCCTCATCTCCTTTCCGGTTGCTGCCGACAACCCGCCACTCCACCGCGCGGAAATCTCTGGAAACACGCCCCAGGCGGGGCTGATCCTGCCAGCCGTTCAACATGCTCAGGCTGCCGGCGCAGCGCTTCCTGCGGAGCAAATGTCGCTCAACTATACCGAAGTGAAAAATGCCAGCACCGGCGTCGAACCTGACGAAATCGACAACCGGTTTGCGCTGGAAGCTGCGCATGATCCGGACTGCCCGACGATTGGCAATGTCGTGCGCCGGGAAGCCACCAATGCTCTGGTCGGCGCACTTTTCGGCGCGCGGGCCGACGACCGCAACCGGGATCGCCGGACGACACGGGAACGCCTGGCCGACGACGCCATCGACCGCATGACGCAGTGCTGATCGATTTTTGTTCCAATCTTCGGGCTGGAGAGACTACAAGGTTATTGCGACCCTGTGGTTTTCAGGCGGCAACGCCCTCCAGCCCGTGGATTCAGCACATTCGACCCGATAACGGAGACTGAAATGAAACGGATACTCTCGACGACCGCTCTGGCCCTCGGCCTGACACTGGCTGGCTTCACAGCGATTGCGGAGGCGCAGCAACGCGTTCAGCCTGCTCAGCAGCCAGCCCGCGTACAGGGGGCCTATGCCCCGGTGACGCCGGCCGAATTCACGACCTGCCGCATCTTCCGGATCTGGGTGGCACAAAGCGGGCTGGTCTTCCATTGCAATGGTATTGCCATGACCTTCACCGGCGGAACCCAGCCCGGCGGCATCGCAGCCGCCACATCGCTTCTGCTTCAATACCGTGCGGATGAATCAAATATTTTCGTCCGCTACCAGATGGACCCGGACAATGCGGCCTGTGCCGAAATCGATTACACGCGATATGAAAACATGTTCGAGGCTGGCCAGTGCGCCCGGGTGATCTCGCTCGGTTATTGACGATAAGGCTATTTTTCGACAACGGGCGGCCCCTGCAGGATCGCCCGTTTTCATATGAATTGATGTCCGGAATCCGCGAGAGTCTCAAAAGTCCGGTGGTTGACACCGCATTACGATTTCCCACGTCGAAGGCTGTACCCGTTCAGTTATGAAAGGAGTGCACCATGAAGATCGAAGACATCATGACCCCCGAGGCACATATCACGACGCCGGACGCGACCGTCCACGACGCGGCGGTGATCATGTCGGACAATGAAGTCGGTATGTTGCCGGTTCATCAGGACGACAAGCTGATCGGCGTCATCACCGACCGGGATATCGTCAGGAATGTCGTGGCCAAGGGCCTAAATTGCGACCAGCCGGTCCAGTCTGCAATGACCCAGGACGTTCTATATTGCCGTGCCGGTGACGACGCCGCGGATGTGGCGCGCAACATGGCCGATAACGCAATCCGCCGCATGCCGGTTGTGAATGAGGACAAGCGCCTGGCCGGAATGGTCAGCCTCGCCGATATTGCGCAGCGGTCCGATGCATCTGCTGCTGGCAGTGCGCTCGGAGGGATTGCCGGGGAGGACACCCGCAACGCCGCCTGATGCGTGGCCGCAAATGCCCTCGAATGCGCCGCCCCTCCGGGCGGCGTTTTCATGAAGACAGATGCAACAGAATTTCCCGCTCATGCGGGCGGGCGCGATGCTCGAACAGGAAAAGGCCCTGCCAGGTGCCGAGTGCCAGCTGGCCATTTGTCACCGGGATGGAGAGCGAGGAGGCGGTCAGCGCGGTCTTGATATGGGCCGGCATGTCATCCGGTCCTTCCGCGGTATGGCGGAGCCAGGACATGGACGCGCTGTCTCCGGGCGGCACCAGGCGGCGGAAGAATTCATCCAGATCGCGGCGCACGTCCGGATCGGCGTTTTCCTGGATCAGGAGAGAACAGGAAGTGTGCCGGACAAAGCAGGTCAGCAAGCCATCGCCATCCGCCGTCCCGCTGACGAATTGCCGGGCCCGGGTGGTGAAGTCATAAAGCCCGGAACCATTGGTTTTGAGGGTGAGACTGGTCTGGGGCATTTGCGTCTTTCCTCGCTAATCCTGCAATCGCTTGCAACAATGCCGCATGGCAAGACTCCCGATTGACGCAATGCAGCAGGTCTGACAAGGCTTCAGGGCGCATCCGCGCCTGTCCCATACCGGAGCCAATATCCGATGTCCCGTTTCACTCATGCCCTGCTGGCAGTCCTGTTTCTGACCGTCCTGACCGGACCGGCCAATGCCGACGACATTCTTGATCCCCGACAGTTTGTGACCGATCTCTACCAGGGCCTGCGCAATGACCAGATGCCGCCGGCCCATGAGGACGATATATTCACGCCGAATTTGCGGGCCCTCATAGACAGCGCCAGCCCGCTGGATTTCGGCTTTTATTTCAACGGGCAGGACTGGGATATCGGTGCAACCACGGTCGAGGAATTCTTCTTCTCGCCCAGCGTTGTGCAGGTTGTCGCGACCTTTACCAATTTCGGCGAGCCCCAGGTCTTTACCTACGTCTTCGTCGACATGAACGGCCGCTGGCTGATCGACGAAATTACCAATGAATTCTGGGTGTTGTCGCAACAGCTGGAAGACTACAAGTCCAGTCAGCGCTAGAGTCCATTCAGCTCCCAACGCCGGACCGGTTTGGCCCTGCCGCCCGAGCTCTCGTAAAGGCCTTCGGCGGCGTCGGTTTCCGAACTCGTCCACATCATGAAGGTGGCCGGGCTGTCGCGTACATCCTCGACGACCGCCTCGAACAGGGCGCGGCCGGCGCCCTCACCACGTCCCTCGCGGCCCACACAGACCTCAGCCAGCCACGCCCCTGCCCCGCCATGGCCGCTGTCATAATAGGCGTGCCAGACAGCATAACCGATTGCTGCGCCATCCTTCTCCGCCACGAGGACGTGGAAGCTCGCATCATGGGAGAAGAGTGTCGCCTTGATGTTTTCCGGCGTGCAGTGCTCGGTCGAGTCGTTGACGACTTTATTGAGCTCGGCCGAGAGGCGGACAATGGCCGCCGCATCCTTCGGACGCGCAGCGCGAATGGTGATGCCGGTCATATATTGCTCCTATGGCTGAATACAGAGCGGCCCACCGGTTGATCCGGTGGGCCGGGCAGTATGCTCCAGATTCCGGCTCATGTCCGGAATGACGCCCGCGCGGGCATCAGTTATCCAGGAAGCTCCGCAGCTTGCGGCTGCGGCTCGGGTGTTTGAGCTTGCGCAGGGCCTTGGCCTCGATCTGCCGGATGCGTTCGCGGGTTACCGAGAATTGCTGGCCGACTTCTTCCAGCGTGTGATCGGTATTCATGCCGATACCGAAGCGCATCCGCAGCACACGCTCCTCACGCGGGGTGAGGCTGGCGAGCACGCGCGTCGTGGTCTCACGCAGATTGGCGTGGATCGCGGCATCGATCGGCAGAACGGCATTCTTGTCCTCGATGAAATCGCCGAGATGGGAGTCTTCCTCGTCGCCGATCGGCGTTTCCAGGCTGATCGGTTCCTTGGCGATCTTCATCACCTTGCGCACTTTTTCCAGTGGCATGGCGAGCTTCTCGGCAAGCTCCTCCGGTGTCGGCTCGCGGCCGAATTCGTGCAGGAATTGCCGGGAGGTCCGGACGATTTTGTTGATCGTCTCGATCATGTGGACGGGAATACGGATGGTGCGGGCCTGATCGGCAATGGACCGGGTAATCGCCTGCCGGATCCACCAGGTCGCATAGGTCGAGAATTTATAGCCCCGGCGGTATTCGAATTTGTCGACCGCCTTCATCAGGCCGATATTGCCTTCCTGGATCAGATCAAGGAATTGCAAGCCGCGATTGGTATATTTCTTCGCAATCGAAATAACCAGGCGAAGATTGGCTTCGACCATTTCCTTCTTGGCGATACGCGCTTCGCGTTCACCTTTCTGGACAGCCTTCACGATGCGCCGGAAGTCATCCACCGGGACGCCGGAACGGGTGGCAATCTCGGAAATTTCTTCCCGGACCTTCTCCACCTCGACCGATTCCCGCTCGATAAAGCGGGTCCAGGCTTTGGACTTGTTCTTGTAATCATCCAGCCAGTTCGGGTTTGTTTCGTTTCCGAAATATGCTTCCATGAACTGGGTACGCGGCACGCCATGGGCATCCGCCATACGCAGGAGCTTGCCTTCCAGCGCCATCAATTCCTTGTTGATCGCATAGAGCTGTTCGACCAGCGCCTCGATCCGGGCATTGTTGAGGTGCAGGCTGTTGAGCTCGGTCACGATCCGGTTTTCGAGCTCTTCGTATTTTTCACGGCTCTGCTTTGTGAGGTCCTTGCCCTCGACGCGCGCCGTGACGAGCTTGTCCTGAAGCTTGCGGAAGGCGGTAAAGTCAGCGGCGATCGCGTCAAGCGTGACCATCACTTCTTCGCGCAACTCGGCTTCCATGGCGGAGAGGGAGAGGTTTACGCCCTCCTCGTCATCGTCATCATCCTCGTCGCTGGTCTCACCTTCGGTCTGATCGTCCTTGGGTTTTTCTTCATGCCCCTCAGGCATTTTAGGCTTGGGCTTGTCCTCAGGCTTGCCGCCAGGCTGCTGGTCGGGACGGCCGGTCTCGGAATAGTCCGGCTGCGGGTTCTTGCCGCCATAGGTGGCGTCGAGATCAATCACATCGCGCAGCAGCACGCGGCCTTCGGCCACTTCCTCGCGCCAGACCATGATGGCCTCGAAAGTCAGCGGGCTCTCGCAGAGGCCGCGGATCATCGCATTGCGGCCGGCCTCGATGCGTTTGGCGATGGCGATCTCGCCTTCGCGTGACAGCAGCTCCACCGTGCCCATCTCGCGCAGATACATGCGGACCGGATCATCGGTGCGGTCGGCGGAGGACGGCGTGTTCTGTCCCGTGACCGCGGTTGATCCCTTTGCGGCAACGGCCTTGCCGCCGTCATCATCATCCTCGTCCTTGTCCTCATCGGCCTCGTCGCCGTCTTCCTTGGCGCGGGCCTCGTCTTCGTCCTCGGGCGAATCCTCGTTATCGATGACGTTGACCCCCACTTCGGAAAGCTGGGCCAACACGTCCTCGATCTGCTCGGACGTGAATTCTTCCTCGGGCAGAACCTTGATGATTTCATCATGCGTGACGAAGCCGCGTTTCTTCGCGGCCTTGATCATCGCCTTTACGGACTGATCCGTGAGATCGAGCAGCGGTCCGTCCTGTGGTGTTTCACCGGAATTGCCCGCCGCTGCCGATTTCGTTTTTGTTGCCATTACCTGATTTTCCCGTCCGGCGGCGTGGTGCCGCTCGCAATTCCTGACCTTGACTGACCTATTGGTCTGTCTGACGGCGCGCCTTGCCGCGGCGATGGATTTCCATCAAGCCACGCACTGTATCGGCGTCGTCATTCTCAATCTCCTCGGTGAGCCGAGACCGCATTTCCTGCCGCTTTATATTATACCCCGTCTGTTCCATATAATCGCTTGCGATGCGTGTCCAAGCCTCTTCGCGCTGGATAACAGTTGCCGTGTCACCTCCAAGAGCGGCGCGCATTGCCCTGCGGCGGAAGGATAGGCGCTTGATAACATCTTCAAACCCTTGTTCTAAAAGATACTTTTCTAATCCCTGCCGGTTTTCAAGCTGCAGGTGATCAAAGGTCAACGCATCAAGAATGGCATCGCGCAATTTATCCAGTTCGCCGAAGCTGAGCTGTGAAAATAGTTCGGCTTGGTTTTCCGCGATCTCCGGATAGTCGATCGTCGCAAGGATCAGTTCGGCCAAACCGGCCGGAACAGCACCGCGTCCAACGCTCTGTTTGACCTCCGCTGTCGCTCCCAGTGCCGCGCCCTTCTTGAAATACCGCCCGCCGGACCGGCGTGCTGCCCCGAAGATCTGTTCCAGCTTCTGGTCGAATTCCCGCTGATATTCCTCTCGGACGGCCGGATTCTCGATCCGGTAGAGCAAGGCACGCAGCCGCTTGCGGAATCCGGCGCGCCGGTCGGGATCATCCAGCGGTTCCTTTTCGGCCTCTATATCCCACAATATGGACGCCAGCGGCCGCGTATGACCCAGCGCCTCTTTCAGCGCGGATACGCCGTCATCGCGCAATATGTCGTCGGGATCCTTGCCTTCGGGCAGGAATACAAAGCGCAGAGTCCGGCCCGGCTCCAAAAGAGGCAGCGCGCGTTCCGCTGCGCGATTGGCCGCCATGCGCCCGGCATTATCGCCATCAAAGCAGAGCGTCGGCTCCCCGCCAGCGCGCCAGAGGAGCTGCATCTGGTCTTCGCCCAGGGCTGTTCCCAGTGGTGCTACCGCATGTTCCAGCCCGGCCCGCGCCAGGGCAATCGCGTCAAAATAGCCTTCCGCCACGATCAGGCCGCGCGCACCGGATTTGGGGTCTGCAGCGGCTTTACGGGCCTGCGGGTAGCGGTAGAGATTATTGCCCTTGTGAAAGATCGGCGTTTCCGGCGAGTTGAGATATTTGGCGCGCGCATTCGCAGACATGGCGCGTCCGCCAAAGGCGACCAGCCGGTTTCGCGGATCGCGGATCGCGAACATGATACGGCCGCGGAAGCGGTCATAGGGCGCCCCCCCATCATCCGGTGCAATCAACAGACCGCAATCGATCAGCTCGTCCGGTTTCGCCCCAGCCGCGATCAGCTCGTCCTTCAGTGCTGTGCGGGAATCGGGCGCATAACCGATCTCGTAGGTTTCCCATTCGGCCGGGCCATAGCCGCGGCGCTCCAGATAGTGGCGGGCGTCCGATCCTGAGCCGGATCGCAATTGCCTTGCATAGAAACGCTGGGCCAGTTCCATCCATTCGATCAGGGATTTGGACGCTTCCGCCTTCCGGGCGGCATCCGGATCGGCCTTGGGCAGGGGAAGGCCGGCAATGGCCGCCAGTTGCTCGGCGGCCTCCATGAAGGACAGGCCTTCCATCTTCATCAGCCAGTCAAACGCGTCACCATGTTCGCCAGAGGCAAAACAATGGTAGAATTTCTTCTCGTCATTGACGAAGAAGGACGGCGTCTTTTCCTTCTTGAACGGTGACAAGCCGGCGAACTCGCGGCCCTGACGCTTGAGCTGAATCTTCCTGCCGACCAGGTCCGACATCCGGACCCGGGCACGAATCTCATCCTTGAAATCGTCAGTCAGACGCATGCGGTTACCGGCCGTTCCAGAACACAGCAGTCTACGGCATCAGGCGCACATTGGCGACGGCTCACGCTGCGTTGGTGAGGAGGTTTTTGATCTTCGCGCCGGCCTGCGAGAAATCCATGCGGCCGGTATAGCGTTCCTTCAACGCGCCCATGCACTTGCCCATGTCTTTCAGCCCCGTGGCTCCGAGTTCCTCGACCACGCCGCGGGCAGCGTCCTCGATTTCCTCTTCATCCATGGGCCTGGGCAGGTATTCGCGGACAATCTCGGCTTCTGTGCGCTCTTTTTCCGCCAGATCCAGCCGACCAGCCTTTTCATAGGTCTCGGCGCTCTCATCGCGTTGCTTGGCAAGCTTTTGCAGTATCGCCATGATCTCGCCGGACTCGCAGCCCTGGCAGCGGTCTTCTGCGCGGGCCGCAATATCCCGATCCTTGATCGCGGTCGAAACAAGGCGGAGCGTCGAGAGGCGCACAGCATCCTTGTTTTTCATCGCCGTTTTCAGATCGGAGAGAATTCTTTCACGTATGGACATGTCACCCATAACCTCAATGCCTAGCGGACGATCCGTAAGCTTTTTATTTTTAAAGCGTTTTCCTGCTCAGATCGTTTCTTGACGCTTTGCGGCGCGTCTCCTAGCTTCGCGCGCCACCAAGATATAAAAGATAGCGATCCCCGCCCTCTTTTTGCAAGGAGCGCGCTCGTATGACGACGACGCAAAAAAATCAAGCCCCAAAGCCAACAGGTTATGCCCGGCTCGTGCTGGCGGACGGTACCGTATTTGCGGGCCATGGCCTTGGCGCGACTGGCGAATCAGTCGGCGAGTTGTGCTTCAATACGGCCATGACGGGCCAGCAGGAAATTCTCGCCGACCCGTCCTATGCGGGCCAGATCGTGTGTTTCACCTTCCCGCATGTCGGAAATGTCGGCACGAATGATGAAGACGAGGAAGCCAGTTGCGATGCTGCCATGCGGGCCGCCACGGGCATGGTGATGCGCGCGGACATGACCGCGCCCGCCAATTACCGGTCGACCGCTCACTTTGCCGGCTGGATGGCCCGGCGGGGCATTATAGGCATTTCCGGTGTCGACACGCGCGCCATCACCCGGCGCATCCGCGAAAGCGGCATGCCCATGGCTGTGATTGCGCATTCCGAAGCGGATGATTTCGATCTTGAAGCCCTGAAAGACAAAGCCCGCAACGCTCCCTCCATGGAAGGCCGCGAATTGGCGGCCGGTGTCATGTCGAGCGAAAACGCCGACTGGTCCATTGGTGATTGGGACTGGGAAGACGGAAACGCGGCCGGGTCCACAGACGGTCCGCTTGTCGTAGTGCTCGATTATGGCGTGAAAGCCAACATTTTGCGCCGGCTCGTCTCCGCCGGTGCGCAGGTGAAAGTGGTCAGCGGCAAAGCCTCCGCCGCCGACATTCTGGCGCTCAAGCCGGACGGTGTGGTGGTGTCAAACGGCCCCGGAGATCCGGCCGCTACCGGACAATACGCGCTGGACGCAATCCGCGGCGTCATTGATGCCGGCATTCCCGTTCTGGGCATCTGCCTTGGTCACCAGATGCTGGCGCTGGCGCTGGGCGGCAAGACCCTCAAGATGCCGCAAGGCCATCATGGCGCCAACCACCCGGTCAAGAATCACGAGACCGGTCAGGTGGAAATCGTGTCGATGAATCACGGATTTGCGGTCGATGTCAGCAGTCTGCCCGACGATGCCGTGGAAACCCATGTGTCGCTTTTTGATGGCTCCAATTGCGGTTTCCGCCTGACCTCGCGTCCGGTCATGTCCGTGCAGCATCACCCGGAAGCCAGCCCCGGCCCGCAGGACAGCTACGCCGTCTTTGACCGCTTTGTCGCATCGCTCGTCAAAGAGACGGCCTGATGGAGGCAGCCCGGACCTGTCCATCGTGCGACGGCGCTTTTGAAACCGCCTATCCCGCTTTTGACATTCCTCTGGGCCAGAAAGCCGGTATCAATGCCTGTAATCGTTGCGGCCTTGCCCAGCGTGAGCCGGCCGCCGCCTTCGATTTCACCCATCTTCCGGCCAGACATTATCTTGACGGCTGGAACGCGCTCGACCTTTCCGGCCTGTCGTTCAAGTTCGACCGCATGATGGAAGCTGCCCGGGATTTGACGCCCTGGGTGGTGAAGACCGGGCCCTGGGACAAGCATGTCCTGGATGTCGGGTCCGGGCCCGGATATTTCCTGTTTCACTGCCGGGCCCATGGCTGGAAGGTCCAGGGCCTCGATCCGTGGATCGAGATCGCGCACTGGGGCAACCGGCATCTCGATATTCCGGTCGAGCCCGCCCGGATCGAGGACAGCCAATTGCCGGAGCGCGCCTATGAGGTCGTAACGGCACTCGATGTAATCAGCTTCACGGATGATCCGGTCGCATTTCTGAAGGCCTGCCGCGCAAGGCTGAAGCCGGGCGGGCTATTGATGGTGTCAACGCCCAATTACGGATCTGAAATCCGCAAGGAGAAAGGTCCGCAATGGCCGGGTCTCGCGGCCAATGTGCGGCGCTGGTTCTTCACACCGGACAGTCTGGAGCAAGCCGCCCGCACGGCCGGGTTCGGTGCCTGCCGCGTTCAGCTGGCCGGTGGCGCTGGCGGCGATGAGGAATTGCTCTTTTATGCCCAGAATCCGCACAAGGCGGCGATCCGCTGGCCGGACATTGCCGAGGACGCGCCATCGGACAATATGCTGCCGCCGCTAGACCGGCGTCAGGTCGATGAAAGCCGGTTGACGGAGCCGCAACGGCACTGGCGCGAGCATGGCTATCTGATCCTGCGCAATTTCATTCCCGAAGAGATTGTCGATGCCTATTGCCGCGTCCGCGAACGCGTGCAGGCCGATGGCGGTTGGGATGACGAAACCCCTTATATGGACGTCCGGGAAATCCGCGATCTCTGTCTCTACAAACCCCTCGTCGATACGCTGCAATCGCTGATCGGCGAGGAAATGGTGATGAATCTCAACCTGACGGGTTGGAAAACGACCCAGCGCGACTGGCACCAGGATGATTATCTCAACCCGGACGAGGTCCGCGGGCGCTATGTAGCCTGCTGGTTTGCGCTGGATACGATCACGCCGGATTCCGGCCCCTTCCAGTTCGTCCCCGGGTCCCAAAAATGGCCACATATCAAGAAGAGCAAGATATTGAATTTTGTGCCCGAAGAGGTGCGCCAGACCCGCGCCTGGCCGATCCATTCCGAGCGCGTCCTGACGCCCTTTTTCGAAGAAAAGATCGCGCAGGAGAAGCTCGAGAAAGTCGATTTCACTGCCGGAAAAGGCGATGTGCTGATCTGGCATGCGCGACTCTTGCATCGCGGGACAGTGGCGAAAAATCCGGATCGTTTGCGCAAAGCCATCATCTCGCATTACACGGCACTCGACGCGATGAAGCATTATGGTCCGGTCGAGCGCTGGGACACAGGCGGATTGTATTTCGTTGAACGCAGAAAGCGCGATGCGGATCCCTCACGCCTTGTCGAGACTGTCTAAAAACCGGAGGCCCGATGTCCCCTTCTATTGGCCTGACGCGGCGCGGTGCCATCCTCACGAGCCTCGCGGGTCTGGGGGCCGCCGCCTGCTCCGGCCGTCGCGATGCGCCGCCCGGTCTGTTGCGTGTGGCGATCGGGAATATGCCGGACTCGCTGGATCCCGCGATTGGTCAGTTTGCGGCCTCCGCCCTGCCCTACAAGCAGTTCTTCACACCGCTGACCGATTATTCCGATCATTTGGGCCTGGCACCGGGACTTGCAGAAAGCTGGCAGGCGGAGGATGGCGGACGGCGCTGGATTTTCACACTGCGGGAGGGGCTACGCTGGTCAGATGGTCACGCACTGACCCCGGATGATGTCGTCTGGTCGGTACGCCGCATTCTGGACCCGGCAACGGCGGGCGGTGAGCTCGGCGATTTCTATGCGGTCGAGAATGCGCGCGCTGTGCTGGCAGGGGAATTGGCCCCCTCCGAGGCCGGTGTCCGGCAGATCGGCGACCGGCAGGTCGAATTTCGTCTGGAACAGCCGCTCGGGATATTCCCGACGTTAATGCGTGAATTCTATCCCTTCCCACGCCACATCGTCGAAGCTCATGGCAATGACTGGGTGCGGCCCGAAAACTTTGCCGGTTCCGGTCCATTCACGCTTGCGGATGCCGGGGCCTTGTCCTTTGACCTTGTCCGCAATGCGTACAGCCATGCGCCGGCCGCCGTGGCCACAGCCCGTGTTGAAATCGTCGATGATGCTGCGACCCGCACCCGCATGTTCCGGGCTGGCGATTTTGACCTGGCAGAAGCTCCGCCCCCAACGCAGATCGCGTTGTTACGAGAGCAATTGAGCGATCAGGTTCACAGTTTCCCGGCACCGAAATTCACCTATCTGAAACTCAATCTGCGGCGACAGGCTCTGCAAAGCCCGGCGCTGCGCCGCTACCTGTCAGATGTCACCGACCGCGCCTTTCTCGCTACCCGGATCATGGATGGAACCGCCACTGTGGCAGAGACCGTCCTGCCCGACAGTCCGCGGCCCCCGACGGATCAGACGGCATCACCGATAAACGCGGCGACCGAACCGGTGCGGATCACCCTGCGGACCACATCCGGCGACCGCGAACGGCTGGCCATCGCGATCGCGGATGACTGGAACCGGGCCGGGATCGAGACAGAATTGCTCGCAACAGCGCCGGTCGATCTTTATTCCGCCGTTGACGGAGGCGATTTTGATATCGCGCTGTCGCATTTTGACCGCGGGCTGAAAGGTGATCCGAACTTCCTTATGGAGCCTTTTACGCAAGGCGGATTTGCCGATGATTCCGGCTGGTTCGAGACGGGCACACCGGAAACGTCCGCCTTCAATGAGGCGATCACGTCTGCGCGCCAGGCCGTGGAGGATAATGCGCGGACCCGCTTTTACCGGCAGGCGGAATCCATCCTGCTGAACCAGCAGGTCATCATCCCCCTTTTGCACGAACAGGCGCACTGGCTCATTTCGGAGCGCGTCACTGGCCTGACGCCCGGCGTGCAGCCACAACTCTGGCGCAGGCTGGGCGTATCATGACCGAATTTCTGCAATCCAAATGGGACAAAACAGCCGCCCGGCTTTTGCTCGCCAAGACAGCCTCACAGAAGCTTTTTGCCGAGATTGTCAAACGTCACAGCGAAGCGCACCGGCAATATCACGGCCTCGGCCATCTCGAGGCGCTTTTCGGCGTGCTCGCACCGGTTTGGGATGACGTTTCCGAGCCTGCCCGGGTCGAGCTGGCAATCTGGTATCATGACATCGTCTACAAGCCCCTGCGGAACGATAACGAAGACAAGAGTGCCAGGCTGGCCGTCCGCCGCCTGTCCGGATGTGGTGCTGATTCCGGTCTTGTCACCCGGGTTGCCCGTCTCATACAGGCCACCGCTCATCATGCAGGCGGCGGAGCCGACCATGATGACGCGCTCTTTCTGGATGCGGACTTTTCCATTCTGGGTGCACCGGCCGCTGTCTATGACGATTATGCCGAGGCCATAAGAAAGGAATACCGGCTGGTGCCCCGTCCGATGTATAATTCCGGGCGGGGAAAGTTTCTTGAAGATGCGCTGAACCGGCCCCGCCTTTTCCATACCGATCATTTCGAGGCACGGTATGGCGCACAGGCGCGCAAGAACATGGCGCGGGAACTTGCCAGCATTGGAATGCGGTAAACCCTCTCGCCAAGGGATCGAATCCGGTCTAAGACCGCCTCCTAGCACGACAACCGAATGCCTCTGGCACCGCCGCGCGCGCAAAGCGCTCCCAGCGGTGGACAGATGCGCGCAAATTTTACGGGGCCGGAATGCCGAAAAGAACCGACATTAACAGCATTCTGATCATTGGGGCGGGACCCATCATTATCGGTCAGGCGTGCGAATTTGATTATTCCGGCGTCCAGGCGGTCAAGGCGTTGAAGGAAGAGGGCTACCGGGTCATTCTGGTGAACTCCAACCCCGCAACGATCATGACCGATCCGGAACTGGCGGATGCGACCTATATCGAGCCGATCACGCCGGAAATGGTGGCGAAAGTCATCGAAAAGGAACGGCCCGATGCGCTGCTTCCCACCATGGGCGGACAGACCGCACTCAATTGCGCCCTGCAACTGAATGAGCGCGGCATCCTGGAAAAATACGGCGTCGAGATGATCGGTGCCAAAGCCGATGTGATCGACAAGGCCGAGGACCGCGAACGTTTCCGCGAGGCCATGGACCGGATCGGGCTGGAAAATCCGCGCGCCCTGGTGATTTCCTCGCCGAAGGTGAAAGATGAGAACGGCCGGATCATCGGCTATGATCGTGCGGCCGGCATCATCAAGGCCATGCAGGCCATCGACGAAATCGGCCTGCCCGCCATTATCCGCCCGGCTTTCACGCTTGGCGGAACCGGTGGCGGTGTCGCCTACAATCTCGACGAATTTGAAACCATCGTCCGGGCCGGCATCGAGGCGTCACCCACCGGACAGGTTCTGATCGATGAAAGCCTGCTGGGCTGGAAGGAATTCGAAATGGAAGTGGTCCGCGACCGGGCGGACAATTGCATCATCATCTGTTCTATCGAGAATATCGACCCGATGGGCGTCCACACCGGCGACAGCGTAACCGTCGCCCCTGCCCTCACCCTGACCGACAAGGAATACCAGCGCATGCGGACGGCCTCGATCGCCGTGCTGCGCGAGATCGGCGTAGAAACCGGCGGGTCAAACGTGCAGTTCGCGGTCAATCCGGCAGATGGCCGCATGGTCGTCATCGAAATGAATCCGCGCGTTTCGCGATCCTCGGCCTTGGCCTCCAAAGCCACGGGCTTCCCGATTGCCCGCGTCGCCGCCAAGCTGGCAGTCGGCTATACACTGGATGAAATCGGCAATGACATCACAGGCGGTGCCATCCCGGCCAGTTTCGAGCCGACGATCGACTATGTCGTGACCAAGATTCCACGCTTTGCCTTCGAGAAATATCCGGGCGCTGAAAACATCCTGACGACTTCGATGAAGTCTGTCGGTGAAGCCATGGCCATAGGCCGGACCTTCAAGGAGTCGGTCCAGAAAGCCCTGCGGTCGCTGGAAACCGGATTGAGCGGCTTCGACGAAATCGCCATCGCCGACCTTGATGAGGCGGTCGATGACACGGCACGGCGCGAAGCGGTTTCTGCGGCGCTGTCGCGTCCGACACCGGATCGATTGCGCGTCATCGCCCAGGCCTTCCGCGAAGGCTTCACGGTGGAGGACATCAACGCGGCCTGTGCCTTCGAACCCTGGTTCCTGCGCCAGATCGAGGAATTGGTGGCCACCGAAGCCGGAATCCGGGCCTCCGGCCTGCCCATTGATGCTACCAGATTTACCGCGCTGAAAGCTGACGGTTTCTCGGATGCGCGGCTGGCGGCCCTGACGGGCATGGAGGAGATTGATGTCCGCGCAGCGCGCAAGGCGCTGGGTGTGCGTCCGGTCTATAAACGCGTGGATACCTGTGCCGCCGAGTTCGAGGCGGTCACCCCTTACATGTACTCCACCTATGAGACGGCACCGCTGGGCGGTGTTGCCGATGATGAGGCTCAACCGACCAACCGGAAAAAGGCCATCATTCTCGGTGGCGGCCCCAACCGGATCGGGCAGGGTATCGAATTTGACTATTGCTGTTGTCATGCCGCCTTTGCCTTCAAGGAAGAAGGCATTGAATCGATCATGGTCAATTGTAATCCCGAGACTGTCTCGACAGATTACGATACAGCCGACCGCCTCTATTTCGAGCCTCTGACCGCCGAAGACGTGCTGGAACTGATCGAGACGGAGAGACAGTCCGGCGAGCTTCTGGGCGTCGTGGTCCAGTATGGTGGGCAGACGCCGCTGAAACTGGCCAGTGAGCTTCAGGACGCGGGCATTCCCATTCTGGGGACATCGCCGGATGCCATTGACCTTGCGGAAGACCGCGAGCGCTTCAAGGCCCTGCTCAATGAGCTTGGGCTGAGACAACCGCCCAACGAGATCGCGCATTCCGAAGAAGAGGCGATGGCAGCGCTTGAAATCCTCGGCTTCCCGCTAGTGTTGCGCCCCTCCTATGTGCTGGGCGGCCGGGCCATGGAGATCGTTCGTGACCGGGAAGGCCTTGAGCGCTATCTGCGCGAGGCCGTCGTCGTCTCCGGGAAGACGCCGCTCCTGGTGGACCGCTATCTCGACAATGCCGACGAGGTCGATGTCGACGTCATCTGCGATGGCGAGGATGTTTTTGTCGCCGGCGTGATGGAGCACATCGAAGAGGCCGGTGTGCATTCGGGCGATTCTGCCTGCTCGCTGCCTCCGTTCTCGCTGTCGAAAGAGATGATTGCCGAGCTTGAGTCCGAAGCCATTGCCATGGCCCGGGCGATTGGCGTGTGCGGCCTGATGAATGTGCAATTCGCGGTCAAGGACGGCACCATCTATGTGCTGGAGGTCAATCCGCGGGCCTCGAGGACCGTCCCCTTCGTCGCCAAGGCCATTGGTATCCCGATTGCCAAGATCGCGGCCAAGGTGATGGCGGGCGCCAAGCTGTCCAGTTTCGGCCTGAAGCGGCCTGACCCCAAACATGTCGCCGTGAAAGAAGCCGTCATGCCGTTTGCGCGCTTTCCGGGCGTGGATCCGGTGCTCGGTCCGGAAATGCGGTCGACAGGCGAAGTCATGGGAATCGACAAGACATTCGAAAGCGCATTTGCCAAATCCCAGCTGGCGGCAGGCGTCAACCTGCCGCGCACGGGCGCTGTCTTCATCTCGCTCAAGGAAAACGACAAGCCGCTAATGATCGAAGCAACACGGGCGCTGGCCAAGCTCGGTTTTGAGATTCTGGCGACCAAGGGCACCGCCAAAACCTTCAGCGAAGCCGGTATCGCCGTCCGCACCGTCAACAAGGTTTATGAGGGCCGGCCGCACATTGTCGATGATATCAAGAACGGAAAAGTCCAGTTGATCGTCAATACGACAGAGGGCCGGTTGTCTCACAAGGACAGCTATTCCATCCGGCGTACAGCGCTGGAATTGAAGGTTCCCTGCTACACGACGGCCTCTGCTGCGATTGCTGCGGTGCGTTCACTCGAGAAGATTGATGACGGAGCGCTTGAACCCTACGCCTTGCAATCCTACTCTATTTGATCTCTCCTCCATGCAGATAAGAACTGCCAAGAATCAGACATGTCAAAAATTCCTATGACCGCCGACGGTTTCAAGGCCCTCGACGAAGAAATGAAGCACCTGAAAACGACTGAACGCCCGGCGGTGATTCAGGCGATTGCCGAAGCACGCGAGCATGGCGATCTGTCCGAGAATGCCGAATACCATGCGGCCAAGGAGCGTCAGGGCTGGATTGAAGGCCGCTTGGCCGAAATCGAGGACAAGCTGGCACGGGCGCAGGTTATCGACGTCTCGAAGCTGGATGGTGAAACAATCAAGTTTGGTGCTACCGTTACCGTCATCGACGAGGATACGGAGGCCGAGGCGGTCTACAAGATCGTGGGCGAAGACGAAGCCAATGTGCGGGATGGCAAGATTTCCATCACCTCTCCGATCGCCCGCTCCCTGATCAACAAGGAAGTCGGCGATGTGATCGAGGTGAACGCACCGGGCGGGCTCAAATCCTACGAGATATTGAAAGTCGACTGGATCTAGCCAATCACATGCTGGAACAAGAACGGCCGGGTTTCCCCGGCCGTTTTCGTTGTAGACAGACGTCAGCGCAATCCGGGCACGTGATCTGCCGGATCAAGGCGCTCGCCGTTGAAGCGGACTTCCACATGGACATGCGGGCCGGTTGAATTGCCGGTATTTCCGACACGGCCGATTTGCTGACCGGGCGTAACCGTATCATCGGGCGCGACGTCGAACCCTTGCATGTGTGCATAGACGGTTTGCCAGCCATTGCCGTGATCCAGAGCCAGCGTATTGCCCCATGCCTGATTGCCGCCGTAGCCGTATTCAGCGTGGACGACACGGCCCGCCGCCGGAGCCAGAATGGCGGTGCCTTCCGGTGCAGCAATGTCAGTGCCGGAATGGAAAGGCGGGGCTGCGGCCGGTTGGGCCGGACGATGCCCGAAATTACTCGATATCCTGCCACCTTCCACCGGGCGTGCCGTGAAAGTGACGGCGACAGGCGCCATGTTCTGCGCCAGTTCCACGCGATAGCCATCGGCAGGGCTCTGTGCTGGAGCCGTCATATCTATAACGGGCTCAATCTGTTGAACCGGTGCGGGCGTGTCCCGCCGGTCAATCCAGGCCGCCTGGGCAACAGTCATTGGAATGACCGCGGTCATTGCCGAGGCGGCGAGGATTGCGTTACGGAAATGGGCGGGACGGTGCCCCGAGAGGATTGCCTTGATGCGCATTTTTCTATGCCTCCTGTCTTGTGGTCCAAAAGCGGATGCTGCTGGCGCAGCCA
Organism: Alphaproteobacteria bacterium; assembly: GCA_016124665.1. Lineage (GTDB taxonomy): Bacteria > Pseudomonadota > Alphaproteobacteria > Caulobacterales > Maricaulaceae > Hyphobacterium. The sequence goes on from WGNH01000009.1 coordinate 141,386, forward strand.
ATCGCATTGTGTCGATCAGCGTGGCGGCATAGGCCGGCCGCGCTGTGCTCCCCAGCACATCGAGGGTTTCAGCATCGCAGGCGAGTTCACGCGCCGTTGTGAGTTCCTGTTCGATCCACTTCAGCGGCAGGTGGAACCAGAAGAGTGTGGTCAGTGCGGCACCGATCAGGCGGTCGCGCTCGTCCCCGCGTCTGGCGTGTACGCATTCATGGGTGACCGCAAACCGGAGCGCTGCGGCATTTTCGAACAGTGATTGCGGCAGAATGATCACCGGGAACCACCCGGTCAGAATTGCGGCCGGCAGGCGTTCGCTGACCAGAATACGGATATGTGATGGCACACCGGCCGGCATTGCTGCTTCCAGCTGTTTGCATTCGACCGCATCCGGCAGGCGGCAAGCCCTCAAAAGCCGTGCCCGCTGGTAATGCCGCCGACAGGCCAGAATGAGCGAAACCAGCAAGCCCGCGAGATATATCTTCACCCATGTGACGGCACTGACTGCCAGATGCGGTGTGACTATGGCTGGGGCAGGCTCGCTGGCCGGAACAACGTCAACCAGAGCGGAATGATCCGCCGTCCCTATTGCCGTCAACGGAACCGCCGGTTCAGGCACAAGGTAAATCAGCGGTGCCGCCATCAAAGGCATGAGGCAGGCCAGCCGAGCCAGCCGCCATGTAGCTGGACTTGTTCCGGCCGACATGGAACGGCTGAAGACGAGCCAGATAATTGCCCCAGCCGCGAGTGAGGTTAGTCCGCCGATCGTGAGGGCCTGGGCAAAGTCCGCCATTACACTTCATCCTCACCAGATGAGTCTTCCAGCAATCGGGTGAGCTCTTCGGCTTCCTCCTCGGTAAACAGCTTGCTGGACGCAAAGGCGGTGGCTGGAATGGGCCCGTTCATGTCGAGGATATTGGAGGCGAAGCCCCGGATGAGCTGCCCCATAAGCGCGACTTTTGGCACATTCGCTGAAAAGACCGCGAGACCATGGCTGTCCTCGCGGCGGATTAATTCCTTTTCCGTCATGCGCAGAAGCAGGGTCCGGGTCGTCGAATAGGACCAGCCGGTTTCAGGCCCCATGGCGTTCTGGACTTCGCGGGCACTCTGCGCACCGGCGGACCAGAGGTGTTTGAGAATTGCGAGCTCAGCCTGGGAAGGAATATTTGACATTACAGGTCACGATCATGTTACGTTTGTCACATCGTTACACTCGTAACACTCCGGCGTCAAGCGCTGCTTATTCGCGCCACCCATCCGCTGCGCTGACCTGGCGAGGCTTGTGGGCTAATGCCGCTATCACTCACGCGGAGCGTGATTCCGCAGCCATTTTGAAGTTCGGCAGAACAGCGCTCTCCCATCCACCGGCCAGTCCGTCGCGAACATGGCGGATAATGTGTGCGGGGAACTGATCCCACCCGAAATGCTTCAGCCTGACCTTTGTCCGGTCCGGCCCATCCTCATCCAAATCTATCCTCACATATGTTTTTGGTGTGTCCGGAAAAAACCACGAAAAAATAAAGGTGTCTGGCTTGTTCATGGTCTCGATCTCGCAATGAGTTGCACCATCGAGATCGCCGACCTGCCGTTTGGCTTCATCCGGCTGCATGTAGAACAAACCGCCAATCTTACCACTATAACCGATACATCCGAGCCATTCCGGAACGGTCTCCGGAGCGGTCAAGGTCTCCCAGACAACATGTTGCGGGGCGTTTATCCCGATCTCACAGACGATGTCCTCGACCGCGTCATTTTTCCCGTTCATGGCGAGCCTCCGCAAGTTGCTTGAGTGCTGAAAGACGATTTTCCCAGAACGCATTAAGCCAGTCGCGCGCCTCCGAGGCCGCTTCCGGATTCAGGCGATAGATGAGTTCACGGCCGGACTTTCGCTCAATAATCAGGCCCGCACGCCGGAGAACAGCGAGGTGCTTTGAAACGCCTGGCCGGCTTATATCGTGTTCGATCGCGAGCACGCCTGCGCGAGCTTCACCGGTTTGCAGACGCGCCAACACAGCCCTGCGTACAGGGTGCCCAAGTGCGTAGAAAACAATATCAGCCTGCTCCATAACTTCATTATGTAACTGATTGGTTACATGTCAACACCCTTGCCCCGCCCGACGTGATCGGTCAGATGAAAGCATGACAGAGGGTCCTGAAATCTGGGCAGTCGCCGATGCACGCCGCGGCGTTGAAAACCAGGCTATTGGCCTTGCCGAAGCGCTGGCCCGGGCCTGCGGGGGGCGGGCCCACCGGGCACTGATCCGGGACGATGGTTTTGTGACGCTGCCGGATGCCGAAAATCCCGCCGTCTGGATCGGTTGCGGACGGCCGGCCATCCGGGTCGCCCGCAAACACCGCAAGAGTTATCCGCGGGCCCGCTTTGTCTATGTTCAGGATCCGCGCGGCCAGTACGATCTGTTTGACGTCATTATCGCACCTGATCACGACCGGCTGAAAGTCAGGAACGCGATCGCCATGACCGGATCGCCCAACCGGCTGACGCAGGAAAGGATTGCGGCCGAGACTGAAAAATTTTCCGCCCGGCTGGCGACCCTGCCCGCCCCGCGGGCGGCGCTGCTGATCGGTGGCCCTAACAAACGCCTGAAGATGTCCGCCACAGTACAGGCCGCCATCCGGCAACGGGCGGAATGGCTGTTGGCTCAAGGCTATTCGCTGATGGTCACAACATCGCGGCGCACACCGGCCGGCCTTGAGCAAGAGCTGGCTGCCCTCGCGGAACATGACCGCTGCGACTTCTATACCAGCGAGGGCGACAATCCGTATTTTGCCTTCCTCGGGTCAGCAGATCTGATTTTCGTGACCGAGGATTCCACCAATATGCTGACCGAAGCGGCTTTTACCGGACGGCCAGTCTACTCCCTGCCGCTGGAAGGCAATCCGGGCAAGTTCCGCCTGCTTCATGCCGGACTGGAAGCGCGCGACGCACTGCGTCCATTCCTCGGGCGCCTTGATCACTGGACGTATGCGCCGCTTGACGAAACCCGGCGGATTGCGACGCTGCTGGCTGAACGATTCTTTCCAGAACGCCGGAATACCCTCTGAAGCCGAAGGATTGTATCGCCGCCGCCCGGCCGCCATATCCGCCACTGTGCCCTCGCCAAACAGGAATGCTTGAATGTCTGAACCCCGCCACAGCAAAGTCATCATCATCGGTTCCGGTGCCGCCGGGTATACAGCCGCCATCTATGCCGCACGGGCCATGCTGAACCCTTTGCTGATTGCCGGACTGCAACCCGGCGGGCAGCTGACGATTACAACGGATGTCGAGAATTATCCGGGCTTTGCGGATGTCATCCAGGGGCCCTGGCTGATGGAACAGATGCGGGCGCAGGCCGAGCATGTGGGCACGGAGATCGTTTCAGATATCATTGTTGAAGCGGACCTGTCGGCACGCCCCTTCACGCTGAAAGGCGATAGCGGCGCAATATATACGGCTGATAGTGTAATCATCGCCACCGGAGCCAGCGCAAAATGGCTGGGCCTGGAATCCGAACAGAAATTCCAAGGCTTTGGCGTCTCTGCCTGTGCCACCTGCGACGGGTTTTTCTATCGCGAAAAAGAGGTTTTTGTCATTGGCGGCGGCAATACCGCCGTGGAGGAAGCGCTGTTCCTGACCAATTTCGCAAGCAAGGTCACGCTGGTTCACAGGCGTGATGAATTGCGCGCCGAAAAAGTCATGCAGGAACGCCTGTTCAAGCATCCGAAAATCGAGGTGATCTGGGACAGCACGCTGGAAGAGATCACCGGAACCGATAACCCGCCGGGTGTGACCGGCGTGCGTCTGAAGAATCTGAAAACCGGTGCGGTTTCAGAACACCCGGCCGATGGCGTCTTCATCGCGATCGGCCACGCGCCGGCGACCGAATTGTTTACCGGACAGCTGGAGACCAAGGCTGGCGGCTATCTCGTGACCCGGCCGGATTCGACCGCGACGTCCATTCCCGGTGTGTTTGCCGCGGGCGACGTGACCGATGATGTCTTTCGGCAGGCCGTGACGGCGGCGGGAATGGGCTGTATGGCGGCGCTGGAGGCCGAACGCTTCCTCGCCGCGCAGGAATAGGCTGGATTTATCATTAAGTTGAATTAATTCGGGCGCAGGTCACCTCTATGGCATTAGGGGGTGGCTTTTTCTGCACGTCTGGATTTTGGGGATTGAGGTATGTTTCAACTTGCGCGCGCCGGTCTGATCGCGGTCTTCATCCTTCTCGCGCCACTGGTCGCCGAGGCTCAGTCAGCTGACGAGGCACGATTTGACATCTTCAATCCGTCGGCAGGCGATCATGGCCGCCAGCAAATTGACTACTCGGTCTGGTCCGACATGCTCAGCGATATCGTGCTCAATGTCGGATTATCAGACCGGCGGTCGGCACGCGGTGATCCCATTTTCACCGGAACTCGCATCTATACCGGTAATGACAGTCGTTATCGGTATGAAAACAACCGGATCATCCTCCACCTGTTCGAGGATTTTCATACCGATGCGATCTCCGCCTATCGTGCGGAGCTGGAAGAATTACCTGATCAATTGAACTTCAGCGCCCTGCATCCCAATGAGCAACTTGCCTACTGGCTGAACCTCTACACGGCCACCATCGTCGAACAGGTCGCGTTGAATTATCCGCGGCACGAACTCGACCGCATGAATGCGCATGGCACGAATGAACGTTTGTATGAGGCCAATATCCTGACCGTCATGGGCGAGCCGCTGAGCCTCAACGATATACAGTTCAATATCGTCTACCGGTTCTGGGACGACCCTCTGGTCATCTATGGCTTTTTCAATGGCAGTGTCGGCAGCCCCCGCATCCGGCGCGATGCCTATGAAGGTGAAACTGTCTGGCGTCAGCTGGAATCGAATGGCCGTGAATTTGTGAATGCCTTGCGCGGCGTTGATAGCACACCCAATCGTCTCGATATTTCAGAGCACTACCGGGTGGCACGTCCGTATTTTTTCCATGACTGGGAAAATCAGGTTCGGGCGCATTTGCTGAGTCTTGCCAATGACGACGTCGCGGAGCTGGTTGAGCGGGACATGCCTTTGCGGGCGAATGTGAATGAATGGGGCCTCGCCGATATGACCAACGGCTCCAGCCGATGCGGAGGCGCGATCAGCCAGACAACAACAACCGCGGACGGCACCCAGCGCGATGCCTCTTTCTGCAGCAATCTTCCGGACAATGCGCGTATCCTGCTGAATTTCGTCATCGAACGCCGGCTTCGGCAGATGCGTAACGGTCTGTCCGGTGATGTCTTCATCCGTGACCTGCCGGACCGGAGCGAACAGATTGTCATCAATCTGGATGAGGATGAGGAAGAAGACACAGAGGCGGCAGAAGACACTGCCAACTGACACCGTGCTCGATGCAATCTTCCGGCGGCCCTTCGGGGCCGCCTTTCTTTTGAGGAGGTGTCAAAACTGCCGATGCCCGTTAGACTGATTTCGGTATCAGGAGAATTTCATGGATCAGCGCAAAATTGACGGCTTCACCGTTTCCCCCATAGGCCTCGGCTGCATGGGCTTGTCCGCCTTTTATGGCCCGCCCACCGAGCAGGCCGACGCAATCAAACTGCTGCACGAAGCCATCGAGATGGGCGTCAATCACTTCGACACTGCAGAAATGTACGGTATGGGGGCCAATGAAAAATTGCTGGGCGAGGCCTTCGCTGACCGGCGTGAAAAGGTGCGCATTGCGACAAAGTTCGGTCCGAAATTCCTGTTTGACGAAAATGGCAAACCGACCGGAACAACGGTTGACGGCACACCGGCCAACATGCGGCGCGCGGTCGAGAATTCGCTGCGTTATCTCAAGACCGACATCATCGACCTTTACTATCTCCACCGGGTCGATCCGAACGTACCGATTGAAGAAACGGCCGGTGCGATGGGTGAGCTCGTGGCCGAGGGAAAAGTCCGCGCAATCGGCTTGTCAGAGGCCTCTGCCGACACAATCCGCAGGGCGCACGCCATACACCCAGTCTCAGCGGTACAAAGCGAATATTCCATATTCTCGCGCGATATCGAAGCTGAGGTCCTGCCGACGCTGAAGGAAATCGGTGCCACATTGGTGGCCTATTCACCACTGGGCCGCGGCTTGTTGACGGGGGCCATGACGCGGGACAACAAGCCCGGCGGCGAAGGTGAATACCGTCAGGGCGCCATGCAGCCCCGATTTGCTGATGGTGCATACGAAGCCAATCTCGCCCTGGTAGAGGAAGTTAAAGCCGTCGCTGCGGCACACAATGCAACGCCGGGCCAGGTTGCGCTGGCCTGGATACTGGGGCGGGCGGACAATATTGTCACCATTCCAGGCACGACCAAGCTTGCCAATCTGAAATCCAATCTTGGCGCGGCGTCCGTCAGAATTTCCCCGGAGCAACTTTCAAGACTGGAAGGTCTGGCGGACAGGGTGCAGGGCGCGCGATACAATGAATTCGGCATGTCCGCGATCAATCGCTAGGGCCGGTGAACGCCATGGACTGGGACAAGCTGAAATCCTTTCACGCCGCTGCAGAAGCTGGCTCCTTGACGGCTGCAGCCGACACGCTTGGCCTTTCCCAGTCGGCACTCAGCCGGCAAATCACGGCGCTGGAAGATCAGCTGGGTATCAAATTGTTTCACCGGCATGCCCGCGGTCTCATGCTGACCGAGCCCGGCAAGCTTCTCTACCGGGCGGCTCACGATATCTCGGCGAAAGTTGCCCTGGCGGAAGCCATGGTGGCTGATTCCAGAGACAAGCCATCCGGTGATTTGCGCGTAACCGCGCCAACAGCTCTCGGCGCCATATGGCTGGCACCGCGCCTGGCTGCCTTCAATACCGCCTATCCCGATATTCGCATCCGGCTGATGCTGGATGATCACGAGCTGGATGTTGCCAATCTGGAAGCCGAATGTGCCATTCGTCCCTGGCCCTCAACCCAGAATGATCTGATCCAGCGCAAATTGATGCGGGTCCCGCAACATCTTTATGCCAGCCGCAGCTACTTGCAGCGGCGCGGCACGCCAAATTCCCCCGAGGCGCTCGATGACCATGCCATCGTGCAATATGGCCCGCCATCACTTGCCCCGATTCCCAATCTCGACTGGGCGGCACGTCTGGGCCGTGCTCCCGGTGCGCCGCCACGGCCAGCCATCGTCGAGGCGAATACCATCAATGCCGTCATGAAAGCCACTGAAGCGGGGCTGGGAATTGCAAGCTTGCCGGATTACGTCGCCCGCGAGAATGACAAGCTGGTGCGGGTCCTGCCCGATGTTCAGGGGCCGGTTTTCGAAGTTTACTTCGTTTATCCGGAAGAATTGCGCGGCTCCAACAGGATTGTTGTTTTCCGCGATTTCCTTGTTGCAGAAGCAAAACGCTGGGAAAGCTGAGTTATCTCGGCATCCTGCCTTTGAGTCTTGAAGGTCTGCAAATCTGCATATCCGATATTCGGCTTTGGCTCTGGTCCCGCAAGCCAAGCTGCGTCATATGCCTCGGCGAACGGGCGACAGCCACCACGTTCCCCTTCTGAGTTTGCATACTGTCTCCTCCCCGACACTGTATGCACTTTGCGCCGGGACCCTTCTCCTCCCCTAGGGCCCGGCGCTTCAATTTTCACACTTGTGAAAAACCCCGGCCGTCTTGGCCGGGGTTTCTTTTTGCCGGGAAATTTTCGGCTGCTAGCCGAGTGTCGACCGCAGCATCCATCCCATTTTTTCGTGAGCTGTGAGGCGCGGGGTCAGAATATCTGCCGTCGCTTCATCGCCCAGCTCGGATGCCTGCTCAAGAGCCGAGCGAATGGTCGTGGCGACCTGTTCATGACCAGCCAGCAGATCCGCCAGCATATCGTTGGCGTCGGCCTTGGTTGCTTCGGACTTCACTTTCGCGAACTTGTCCATCTCCATATAGGATGACGGTGCCTTGACGCCCAGCGCCCGGACCCGTTCGGCAATGTCATCTGTTGCCGTCCACATTTCATTATACTGGGTTTCAAACAGCATGTGCAGATCGTGGAATCTCGGTCCCGTCACATTCCAGTGATACGCGTGCGTTTTGAAATAAAGGGCGTATGTGTCGGCTAGCACCTCGGTGACAGCTTTCGCCATCGTCTCGCGCTTGGTCTGGTCCATACCCATCGACATTGTCATGTTTGACACTCCTTTCCGGCGACGCTTGTGCGCCGTTATTTCTCACTACCTTCTATGGCCCAATTACGGATATAGATCAAATAACTAATATTCGTCACAACTATCATTTTTTTCTATGATATATTTTCCGCAAAGCGTTTGATCCTCAGCCCCGCTTCCTTGAGCGAGGCATCATCGGTAGCGTAGGAAATACGGAAACAGGGCGAGCCGCCAAAGGCGGTGCCGGGAACTGCGGCGACTGCTTGCTCGTCCAGTAAAGCATTACAGACATCAATATCGGTCTTCAGCCTCACCCCATCCGGCGTGGTCTTTCCTATCCAGCCGGAACACTCCGCAAAGATATAGAAAGCGCCTTCCGGCGTTGGTGCCGTCAGCCCATCTGCCGCATTTATATCTGCGAGGACAAGATCGCGCCGGCGCTTGAAGGCCGTATTCCGGTCCTTGATGAAATCCATCGGCCCCTCGAGTGCAGCAACCGCCGCCCACTGGCTGATCGAACAGGCATTTGATGTTGTCTGTGAAATCACCTTGCGCATCGCCGCAATCAGCCCTTCCGGCCCGGCAGCGTAGCCGATCCGCCAACCCGTCATGGCAAAAGCCTTCGAAACGCCATTGGTCGTCAGCGTCCGGTCATAGAGCCGTGGCTCGACCTGGGCGACGGTCGCAAACTCGTAACCGTCATAGACGATATGCTCATACATATCGTCGGTCATGATCATGACCTGCGGATGCCTGAGCAAAACGTCCGTCAGTCCGCGGACTTCTTCGGCCGTGTAACCCGCCCCGGTGGGATTCGAGGGCGAATTGAAAATGAACCATTTGGTGCGCGGCGTAATAGCGGCTTCCAGCTGAGCCGGCGTAATCTTGAATCCGGTTTCAATCCCCGCCCGGATCACTTTAGGTTCACCGCCACACAACCGCACCATTTCCGGATAGGACACCCAGTA
>WGNH01000006.1 GCA_016124665.1 Alphaproteobacteria bacterium
AAGCCATAGGCGAGACGGTCCGGCGCTTCGGTCATTGCGGACGCGGCGCTCCGGCTGAACCGGTGAGAAGGTCGGCAATCGCGTCGAGATCATTGACGCCCGTGCGCTCATCCCCGCGCGGGCCGCGGATACGGCCATAGCTGCGCCCGGTGACATCGCGCATATCGGCTTCATTGCGGACAATGGTCGGACGGATGAAGACCATCAGATTGCGCTGCACCACCGATTCGCCCTCCGAGCGGAACAGGCGGCCGACACCGGGCAGGCGGCCCAGCCCCGGCACTCCGCTGGCCGTGGTCTGCCGGTCCTGTTCGATCAGCCCGCCGAGCACGATGATCTCGCCATTATCCGCCAGAACTGTCGTGGAAATCTCGCGCTGATTGGTGATCAGCTCGTTCGAGGACGCGCTGACCGTTCCGGCGACGCTGGAGACTTCCTGCCGGATGGCCAGGCGGATCGTGTCGCCATCATTGATCTGCGGCCGGACTTCGAGGCGCACGCCGACATCGCGGCGCTCGATCGTGCGGAACGGATTGACATTGTTCGCGCCCAGCGCCTCGCCGGTGGTGACCGGTATCTGCTGGCCGACGAGGATATAGGCTTCCTCATTGTCCAGCGTCAGCAATTGCGGCGTCGACAGCACATTGGAATTCTGGTCCTGTTCCACCGCATTCAGCACCAGGCCGAACAGATTCCCGCTGGAATCCTGCCCGCCGAACCCGGCGGTGATCCCGGTTGCGCCGAGCAGCGAATTGAGCGCCAGCGACCGCAGCGAGGGCGTGACACCATCGCCACTGCCATCATCGATTTCGGCAATCGCGCCGGTCAGCGCCAGAATGTCGGGATTGGCGCGGTTGAAACGGCTCATCACCAGCGGCGCATCGCCGTCCTGATCGCCGGAGAACAGGAATTGCACGCCCAGCTCCTCGGCCACCGTGTCGGAGATTTCCACGATGATCGCCTCGACCAGCACCTGCGGGCGGCGGATATCGAGCTGACGCACGACCTGTTCGATCTGCCGCTGCGCATCGGCCGGGGCGTTGATGATCAGCGAATTGGTCGGCGCGTGGTGGGAGATCGAAATCGGCCCGCCCGTGGCCGCCTCTCCGCCCGGCGCCAGCGACGCCGCCACATCTTCCAGGATCGGCAGGATGGATTCGCCATCCGTATGGCTGAGATAGATCACGCGGTAATCCTGATTGGACTCGCTGACGGCATCGATCTGCCGCGCCAGCCGCATCATCTCGGCGATCTGGCCCTCATCGCCGCGAAACAGCAGCGAATTCGAGGAGGCGACCGGAACGATGGTGACGGCCGGGCTGCGTTGGCTCTCGCCGGATTGTGATCCGGGGCGCGAGGCGTCGAGGATGCGGGCCATGTCCGCGGCGGAGACATTTTCCAGCGCCAGCATCTCGAACACCGAGCTGTCGCGGTCGAGATTGGCCAGCACCGAGCGGGCGCGCTGCACATTGGAGGCATAGTCGACAATCACCACCGCATTGCCGGAATCGATCGCATTGACGATGCCCTGCGCGCTGGTCAGCGGACGCAATATGTCCTGCGCCTCGCGCGCACTGGCATGCTGCAGCCGGATGACGCTGGTGACGATCTGGTCGCCGGAGACCGGGCCCGTTCCGCCCGTGCGCGTGCCGTCCTGCTCGGGAATGATCTGGTAGGCCCCGCTGCCCGAGCGGACCACCGCATAGCCCTGCACCCGCATCACCGAGAGAAACACCTCGAACACGCCTTCATCGGTCAGCGGCGTCTGCGAGGTGATATTGACCACGCCGCGCACATCCGGATCGACGATGAAGGTGTATCCGGTGAGGATGGAGACATCGTCGATGAAGGCCCGGATATCCGCATCGACGAAGTTCAGCGTGCTTTCCTGCTGGGCGCGCGTGGCCCCGGGCAGCACCATCAAAAGCGCCGCGGCGAGGCTCAGAAGGCGGAGAGGTTGGGTGATCATCGGGAGACATCCAGAGTGACCCGTTCACCTTCACGGCGCACGGTAAGTTGAAGGGAAGTGGTCTGGCGCAATTGCGGGAACAGCCTGGCGGCCGCCTCGGCATCCTGCGGCAGGGGGCGGCCATTGATTTCCAGAATGATATCGCCGCGCTCCAGACCCAGAGCGGACAGGGCGGGCGCAGTGTCCGCCGCATTGACGCGGAAACCGATCAGATTGCCGCTTTCGAAATAGGGCTGCAGCGACAGATCCGTGATCAGCGTGTCCGGATTGATTGCCGCGCCGGAACTGGACGGCGTCAGGGCTGTGCGTTCGGCCTCCTCGCGCAGGAACAGCACTTCGCGCACCCCGCTGCGGCGGATCACGATGCGGTCGGCATAGACTGCCGCCAGCACCGCCTCGCCGGTGATCTCCTGCCCCACCGCATAAGTGCGCTGGCCATTGGCACCGGCCTCGATGATGGCGGTGCCGGTTTCGGGATCCGCCCCCGTCCGCACGCCGAAGAGGCGCAGCTGCAGCCTTGTCTCCGGCAGCGTGTCGATATCGGCATCGGTGGCGGTACCGCCCGCGCCGGAAAACAGCCCCTCGAAGGATTGCGCTGTGGCTTGCAGGCGGGTGTCGCGGATCGCCGTCCGGTCATCCGGCTCGGCAAAATCGAACGGCTCGGCATAGGCGCCATAGGCGATGAACCAGAGCGCCTTCGCCAGAAGGAAGGCGAGCACCGCCAGCGCCAACAGCTCCACAGCCGTCACCACGGCCCGCATCAGCGGGCGGGTGTTTTCCGGGCGGGAGGTGGAAACGGTCAGCATGGTCATCCACGACGGGGGTTGCGATGCCCGGGGCAGGCCCGGACTGCCCCGCGTTTACGACAGTATTTTTCAGGCTTTGCGTCAGTTTTGATTCATTAATGTGACGGCCCGCCCGCAAGGGGCAGGCCGTCTCATTTATGCCGCACGCATCAGAAGTGAGCGGTGAGGCTCATCGAGATCGTCGTGCCGCGCTCATAGGTGTTGAAATTGGTCACACCAATGGTCGGATTGCGCTGGAATTCGATGTGATCCTCATTCAGCAGGTTGCGGGCATTCAGCCCGAAGGTCACCGGCTGCTCGAAGAGATCGAAATCCCGGCTGTAGCTGAGATCCAGCTGGAAGCCCGGATCTTCAAGAACATCCGGCAGCTCCGCACCCGGCTGGCTGAGACCGCGCTGAAGCACGCGCTCATCCACCCAGTTCAGCAGCAGGGTCAGCTGTTCCACATCGCTTTCCCAGCCGATCTGGGCATTGACGATGTTTTCCGGAGTCCCCTGCAGAACCGAGCCGTCGAGATTGAAGAGCGAGGCCGCACGCAAGGTCTGGGTGATCGGATCGAACACCACGTCATTGGCCCCGGCCTGCACTTCGGAGTCGGTATAGGTGTAGTTCACCGAGAAGCGGAAATCACGATCCGAGAAGAAGGGCGCGAAATAGCCCGTCTCGACCGGAATGGTGAAATACCGGCGGAATTCTAGCTCCGCACCCTGCACGATGGCTTCCGGCGAGTTGATGAAAGTGGTCTCGAACACGAAGGTCGAGGTCGAGAACTGAACTTCCTCGATCGGGTTTTCCAGCCGCTTGTAGAAGACCGCACCGGTAATGAACTGATCGCGGCCCATATAGTATTCCAGACGGGCATCGAAGTTCTGGATAGTGGAATCCACCATCCCGGCATTACCGCGATAGAGGCGTTCCGATTCCGGATCGAAGAAGGCCGAACGGGCCAGCTCGCGGAATTGCGGACGGGCAATCGTTTCCGAATAACCGGCGCGCAATTGCAGATCGTCGGCAAAGTTCCAGGTCACGGTCAGGGCCGGCAGGACATAGTCATTGGCCAGCGACGAACCGGCCCCCTGAGTACCGAAACGGTCGAAGGTCTGCACATTCTGTTCGGCTTCCTCGTAACGGGCCCCCGCTGTCAGGCGGATGAAGCTGGTCACATCAAAATCAGCCTGCACGTAGAAGGCATCCACATCCAGATTGGCCCGGTAGGAATCGTTCGGTGTCACGATTTCCGTGAGCACGAAACGGTTGGGGTCGATATTGTCCGGTCCGAACAGGAAGTCGGGACGGGCCACTCTGACATCATCCGGCAGAGAATTGCCGCCGGCAAAACGGAAGGCGTAGAAATTATAGTCCCGCTCTGTACGCGAAACATCAAAGCCGCCCGCCAGGACCAGTTCCCGGCCATTCGCCAGATCGAATCTCCGCTGCACGTCCAGACCGATATTGTTGAGGTCGTCCGTCAGATCCGAGAAGCGGATGGCATAGTTATTGGCCACTTCATAGGATGGCACGCCCGTCGCGGCATCCGGGAAACGGCGGAGTGAGCGCTCATAGGGCGCATCCCGCGTGGCCCGGGCAATCGAGCCGCGCCAGTCGATCTCGAAATCGCCCAGCAGATGTTCGCCGGCAAGCTGGAACATCCGCAGATCGCGTTCATACCAGCCGGTCGATTCGTCTTGAACCTCACCGGTCTGACCCGGAGCGTTGAAGTCCCGGCCCGTATCGATCTGTGATTCCTTGGACGTGCTGTGCACATAAAAGCCCGTGGCTTGCAGCAGGTGATCACCATTCTCCAACGACACCGAACCCAACGCATTGCTCTGGATGTTGAGCGTCGTTTCCGTTGTCTGGAATTCACTGCCGATAATGTCGCCCAGCACAAACTGGCGGGTTGCGCGCTGGGTTTCCCAGTTATGGCTGTAACCGGCCGCACCGATCACGCCCACATCCCAGTCGCCCAGGCGGAAAGCCCGGCCGGCATCCAGGGAGAAAGACGTGTTGGGATGCAAACGGCCCGACTGGATCACCGAAACCGGCGAGTTCGTGAACGATTCGCCGATCTGTTCGACAACCAAAGGATCCTGCGAGGACAGGGTTTGGTTGGTAATGATCAGATTGCGGATACCGCTCGGCAAACGGCGGACACCGCTGTCATAGCCGGTCCAGTCCTCATCCGAGCCGTAATGGAAAAGACCGGTTTCATGGGTCGTTTCCGTATTGAAGCTGGTGCTGGCCGAGATATTGGTGAAGTTTTCGATCGGGCGGCGCAGCGTGCGCAGATCGATCAGACCCCCGCCGAATTCACCCTGGTAGTTGGCGGAATAGGTTTTCTGAACGGCAATCCGGTCCAGAACACCGGACGGGAACAGATCCAGTGGCACGGTCCGGCGGAGCGGCTCCGGGCTGGGCAGCGGAGAACCGTTGAGGAGGGCTGCGGAATACCGGTCGCCCAGTCCGCGGACATAGGCAAAGCGGCCGCCGACGATCGACAGGCCGGAGACGCGGGTCAGCGCGATGGCGGCCGAACTGTCTCCGGACCGTTGCAGGTCCTCATTGGTGACGAAACTGGCCACCTGCGCCGTCTGGCGCTGGGGCTCGGGGATGAACTGGCCGCGGACGACAATCGTATCGCCTTCGGTCTGTTCTGCGGCAGCTTCCGCTTGCTGTGCCATCGCGGCCGAAGGCGCGAGGAACATCGTGCTTGCGAGAAGCGCACCGCTGAATTTTAGGACGGTTTTCATGGCTTCAACCTTTGAAATTCGAGAGCGTGTGGGGCGGATGACGGGGCGCGCCGGCCGGCATGACCGGCGCGCCTTGTCGCCTAGCAGGGAGTTGCGGCCTCGAGGCCACAGCTCCAGCCCGCCCACCAGCGGTCCTGGTTGTTCTGCACCGCACCGGCATAGGTCGCCGATTGGAACCAGCCATCGACCGTGCTCGGGTCAATCGCGGTGACAGCCGTTTCGTTGGCGCCGTTGATGAAGGTCGCAGACAGCGAGCTGGCACCGACCACATTGTTGGTCCCGCCATTGATGGCAGCCTGGGCCGTACCCGCTTCCGAGTTGGCAGTTTCGATGCCGCCAGCGCAGTCGAACAACACCGAGTCGAAGCTCGGATCCTGTCCAATGCCTTGATACCCGGCCGTGCCGTTACCGGCAGAGTCCTGGTAGCGGAAACAGGCATCGCCCTGCTCGTTCAGCACACCGTTGATGTAGCGGCCAACAGTACCCGAGTTGAGGCGGAAGCCGTTACCGCCGCCGGCGCGGGCAACGAAGGTGAAGTTGGACACATTGGCATTCGACAGCGGCGTGACGCCATTACCGGCCGAAGAGGCCTCGACAACATTGTCACCGCCATTGGCGCGCTGGACCACGATCGCGAACTGGATGTTGCCCTGATAGCCATTGTCGGTGTCGATGGAGTCATCGTCATTACCGGTCAGCACCAGGTTGCGGACATTGACGTTGCCGCCGAAGAATTCGACGCCGTCATCCGAGTTGTTGTGCACCTGGATGTTGTTGACCGTCGTGCCATTGCCGACACCGCCGAAGGTGATGCCGTTCAGCTCATTACCTTGCGTGTTGATGGCAAAGCCCGCGAACTGGACCCGGGTAAAGGTCAGCGAACCCGAGGAGTCATTGGCGGTTGCGCCACCGTAGATCGCGTCCGGATTGGTCACGCCTTCGACGATGTTTTCACACTGGACTGTGCCCGGTGTGGCGGCATCGCGGCAGCGGTTGATCGGCGCACGGCCGAGGATGACGAGACCACCCCATTCGGAGATCGCATCAACGCGGTCACCGGCGGCATTGGTCACGTCATTTTCAGACGTCATGATGACCGGAGCGGCGGCTGTACCATTCGAGAAGATTTGCGAACCGCGGTTCACGACAATGTAGTCAGCACCGCTGTCACCGAAGAGGGTGACGCCCGATTCGATGGTCAACGAAGCCGGGTCACCACCGGCTGCCGAGCCATCAGCGCCGACATCCACGCCGACATCAATACGGCCGGCGATCTCATAGAGATTGCCGCGGGTGAGGCGGATATCGTCCGTGATGATACCGCTGAGGCGGCACACATTCGTGCCGTTGATTTCGATGCTCGTATCGGTGGTGCCGACGGGGCAGACCGGATCCGGGAACAGGGCGAAGGTCCAGCCCGCAGCCCAGTTCTGGGTCTCGGTATCATTCGGACCGAAAGCGCCGACATAGCCGAGATTTTGCAGGAAGCCGTCAACCGCCGACGGATCGGTGGCGGTCATGCCGTTTTCATTCGGCCCCGGGAACAGGCGGGCGGCCAGCGAGCTGGGACCGACCACATTGTTCGCATTCGCATTGACCGCACCGGTCGCGGCGGCCGCATCCGAATTGCCCGTGGAGAGACCACCGTCGCAATCAAACAGGACGGACTGGAAGCTCGGATCTACACCGACGCCGCCATAACCGGCCACGCCGTCACCGGCGGAGTCCTGGTAGCGGAAGCATTCCTGACCGTAATCGACCACGCCATTCATATAGAGGCCGACCGTACCCGTGTTCAGACGCCAGGCATTTGAACGGTTGCCGACAAAGGTGAAGTTCGAGATCGAGGCATTGGACAGCGGGGTCACACCATTTCCGGCCGAAGAGGCCTCGACAATGTTGTCGCCGCCATCGGCCCGCTGAACCACAATCAGGTTCTGCACAGCACCCTGCCAGCCATTGTCGGTGTCGAATGAGTCGTCATCATTGCCCGTCAGCACGACATTGCGGAGGTTCGCCGTCCCGCCGAACATTTCGACGCCGTCATCGGAATTGTTGTGGACCTGGATGTTTTCCACCGTCGTGCCGTCGCCAACCCCGGCCATGGTGATGCCGTTGAGTTCATTGCCTTGCGTGTTGATGGCAAAACCGGCGAACTGGACGCGGAGATAGCGCAGGATGCCCGAATTGTCGTTCGGCAGCGCACCGCCATAAATGGCGTCCGGATTGGTCACGCCCTCGACGATGTTTTCACACTGCGCCGTACCCGGCGTGGCGGCATCGCGGCAGCGGTTGATCGGTGCCCGGCCGAGAATGACCAGACCACCCCACTCGGAGATGTTGGATCCGCCATCATCATTTGACGGATCATTGTCGGCGCGGCGCTCGAGATCAGCCTGGCTGGTCATCACGATCGGATTGACCGCTGTGCCGCTGGCTTCGATCTGGGAGCCGCGATTGATGACGATATAATCGGCACCGCTGTTTCCGAAGAGCACGGCACCCGGCTCGATCGTCAGGCGGGCAGCTGTGCCGCCGGCATTGCCGTCAGCGCCGACATCGGAACCGATATCGACCCGGCCATCAATGCGGTAGGCAACGCCTTGCACCGCTGGAATGGTCAGATTGGCAAGAACCGCACCGGAAATCAGGGCCACCGTGTTGCCGGCCACCGGAGTGGCGGCACAGGTGAAGCCGGCCGGACAGGTTGCGGCACCGCCGCCACCCGTACCGCCGCCACCGCCACCGCCGCCACCGGGAGGGGTGCCGGGGTTGGTGGTGCCGGGTGACGCGATGTTGGAACCCTGCGAACAGGCGGCGAGTGTGCCGGCCGCTGCAATCAGCAACAGTTTTTTGAAAGAGATGCCCAAGGACATGAAAGACCCCCAATGAAGAGCGCAGTACAAACAGGTCGCACGAAGGCCTCATTACCCACGCACGTGATCGGGGCGGACCAAATCGGAGAGTTGCAACAAACCGATGACGGTTCTGCTTCGGTTTTTTGTCAGCGCTTTCGAAGGACCGGGAATCCGCTGAACAGATCAATCTCGTATGTCATAATATATTGATTTATATGAGGTATTTTTGTGTGTGGCGTTGACGCCGCGCACTGCAGGCGGTTCTGTTAAATTTGTGTGACAGGCTTTTGGCGTGTTATGCGGGCAGAGACCCGGAGACGGCATCATATTTTCCGCTTTACAGCCGGATTATTTGGAAATAAATGCGTCTTCCCGGCGGAGGTGACGATGCCGGATTGGGTTAATAGCTGTCAGGGGGTTTCGTGCGTTGGACACGTTCAATACGCCCCTGGACCTGGTCCGCAATCGGCCCGTCGAGGTCCCGAACTTTTGTGTTCGTCAGGATCGACTGTCCGTAGCGGTTCGCTGGTTCCAGGACAACTTTAGTGGCGAAGTGCTGTATGCGGTGAAGGCCAATCCTTCCGCATGGGTCATTGATGGCCTGTACGCATCCGGACAACGCTGGTTCGATGTCGCCTCCCTGCCCGAGGTGCGGCTGATCGCGGAACGCTGCCCGGAGGCCGTCATGGCCTTCCTGCACCCGGTCAAGAGCCGTCATGCGATTCGCACCGCCTATCATGAATACGGCGTGCGGATTTTCGCGCTCGATTGCGAGGACGAGCTCGCCAAGATTCTCGAGGCCACGGACAATGCCGAAGACCTGACGCTGATCGTGCGTCTCGGCGTCTCCAATGCCGGAGCCGTCCTGCCGCTCGCCGGCAAGTTCGGCGCCAGCACATTCGACGCGCCGGCCCTGATCGAGAAGGCCCGCCATGCCGCCGACGAACTCGGCGTCAGCTTCCATGTCGGCAGCCAGTGCATGGACCCGATGGCCTATCGCGCCGCCATGATGGAAGCCAGCCGCCTGATCGCGCGCGCCGGCGTCACCGTGGATATTGTCGATGTCGGGGGCGGATTTCCGTCCATCTATCCGGGCCTGACCCCGCCGCCCCTGTATGATTATATCGACGCCATCGAGGACGCTTTCGAGGAAATGATGGTGCTGGAGAACGCCGATCTGTGGTGTGAACCCGGCCGCGCCCTCGTTGCCGAGGCCTCCTCCCTCCTCACCCGGGTGGAGCTGCGCAAGGGCGATGCGCTCTATCTCAATGACGGTGCCTATGGCAGCCTGTTTGATGTCACCCACGCCAAATGGCCCTTCCCCATGCGCGTTTTCCGCGAAAGCGGTGAGGTGACCGGCGAAGTCTCGCCCTTCCGCCTGTTCGGCCCGACCTGCGATTCGATCGATTCCATGCCCGGACCGTATGATCTGCCGGCCGGTATCCGCGAAGGCGATGTCATCGAGATCGGCATGCTGGGCGCCTATGGCGAAGCCATGGCCACGCGCTTCAACGGCTTTGGTGACTACACCTGGGCAGCGGTCCGTGATTTTCCCTGGGAAAGCCTGTATGTTGCCCGCCCGGCCCGCCGGATCTCCGAGGGAGCCGAAATCGTCGCCTTTCCGCGCACAAAACGCCGCCGCGAGCGGTTGCGCCGCCGCTAATCAGAAGACGGGTTCTACATGACTGACAAGACCAACCGGAAAGCAGAGCTTCTGTCGTCCCCCATCGAGCATATCGACATCACCCAATTCGATGCCCGCCCGGTCATTGATGCCTGGGAGAAGATGTCCTTCACCTCGCGCGATGCCGCCCGTGCGGCGCGCATCCTCAATGCCGCGGTGTCGGATCCGGATTGCTCGGTCATACTCACCCTCGCCGGCTCCACCTCGGCGGGCGGCTGCATGCATGTCTGGCGCGACATGGTGCGCAACAACATGGTCGATGCCATCGTTGCCACCGGCGCCTCCATCGTCGACATGGATTTCTTCGAGGCCCTCGGCTTCAAGCATTACCAGGCCAAGGACATCCCCGACGACCGCATCCTGCGCGATCTCTATATCGACCGCATCTACGACACCTATATCGACGAGGAAGAGCTGCAGGCCTGCGACCATATTCTGGGCGATATCGCTGACAGCCTTGATCCGAAGCCGATCTCCTCGCGCGCCTTCATCCACGCCATGGGCAAGTATCTCGCCGAAGGCGGGGCAAAGAAGGAAGGCTCGCTGATCCAGGAATGCTACGAGCACGGCGTTCCGATCTTCGTGCCCGCCTTTGCCGATTGTTCTGCCGGTTTCGGTCTGGTGAAACACCAGGTCGAGCGCATGAAGGAAAACAAGCCCTATCTCTCCATCGACGCCGTGGCCGATTTCCGCGAACTGACCGACGTCAAGATCAAGGCCGGCACGACCGGCCTGTTCATGGTCGGTGGCGGCGTGCCGAAGAATTTCGCGCAGGACACGGTCGTCTGTGCCGAAATCCTCGGCCATGACGTGCCCATGCACGCCTATGCCGTGCAGATCACCGTCGCCGATGTGCGCGATGGCGCCTGTTCCTCCTCGACGCTGAAAGAGGCCTGCTCCTGGGGCAAGGTCGATGTGACGCTGGAACAGATGGTCTTTGCGGAAGCCACCACTGTGGCCCCGATGATTGTCTCCGACGTCTATCACCGTGAAGCCTGGAAGGGCCGCAAGAAGCGCCGCTTCGCGGACATGTTCGAAGGCTAGAAACCGGGCACATCAGCCGCACAAACCACACACCCCGTCATCCTCCGGCCCCGCATCAGCGGGGTCCGGGGGACCTCTGGCAAAACCGGAGAGATGCCCCGAATAAATCGGGGCATGACGCAGAGGCGCGCGCGTGGCGCATGACGCAGAGTGTGGGCGCGGGGCATGACGAAGGGGTCGGCCTAGCCCCGCTTCCGCCCCTCCATCGCCTTCAGCTGTTCCGGGGTCGCCGGCGTCTGGAATTTCGCTTTCCAGTCCTCATAGGCCATGCCGTAAACGCGCTCGCGCGCCTCGGCATCGGTGATCTCCAGCCCCCGCTCCTCCCCCGCCGCGCGGTACCATTTCGCCAGACAGTTGCGGCAGAAATCGGCGAGGATCATCAGATCGATATTCTGCACATCCTTGCGGGTATCGAGATGCGCGATCAGCTGCCGGAAGGCCGCCGCATCCAGCTTGTCCTGTTCGGCAGGGGATAATTCGGCGTGTTTCATCGCAGGTCTCCATCGCGGCGGGCGCGTAGGCTAACCCCGGCCCGGCGCGGCTGACAATGCAGTACCGAACGGCCCAGCTTTTGCTTGCCGCCAGCGCGGAAAACGGCGTAGCGTCCGCCCATGGGGAGCAGGGAATATCACATCGGCGCCAATGATCCGGTCCGCCCGCTGGACGAGGCGCGGGCGCTGGATCCGTCCTTCTATCTCGGGCAGGCCGCCCACGATTTTGACCAGCAGCACATCCTCGCCCCCGGCTGGCAGATCGTCGCGCCCGCCGCCCTTGTGGCCGCGCCCGGTGATCATGTGGTGCGCGGGATCGGCGGCAAGCCGGTCCTGATTGTCCGCAATGCGCAAGGCGTGCTCAACGGTTTCTACAATGTCTGCCGCCACCGCGCCGGACCGATTGCGCTGTGCGACGGCAGGGGCGCGAAGCGTTTGCGCTGCGCCTATCATGGCTGGATCTACGATCTCGACGGCCAGCTGAAAGTGACGCCGCAAATGGACGGCGCGAAGGATTTCGACATTTCCGGCATAAGCCTCGCCCCCATCGAGGTGGCGGAATGGTGCGGCATGGTCTTCGCCCGCGCCGGCAGCGGCCCGGCCTTCGAGGACTTCATCGCCGATATCGCGCCCTTCTGCGCGCCGGACCATATCGCGCAGATGCGCTGGTCGCATTCGCGCACCTACACCGTGGCGGCCAACTGGAAAGTCTATCTCGACAATTATCTGGAAGGCTATCACGTCCCCGTCGTGCATGACGGGCTGAACGCGATTCTAGATTATGGCGATTACCGCATCGAGCTGTCGCACTGGGCCTCGGTGCAAAGATCGCCCATGGATGATGCCGGCCTCTATGGCACGGGCGAGGCGCGCTATGTGACGCTGTGGCCCAATTCCATGCTCAATATCTTGCCCGGCCGGATGCAGACCAATCGCGTCATCGCCACCGGCCCGGACAGCTGCGCGGTGGAGTTTTCCTACTATTACCTGCCGGGCGAAGAGGCCCGCGCCGAAGCCGATGATGCCTTTTCCAGCGAGGTCCAGGCGGAAGACGCGATGATCTGCGAGCGCGTCCAGCAGGGCCTTGCCTCCGGCGCCTATACGCCCGGGCGCCTCTCCCCCGCACAGGAACCGGCGGTCTGGCATTTTCACAACCTCCTCCGGCGCGCCTATGGCGCGGACAAGGATTCCGCATGAAAGATGCAACACCGGCAGACCTCCCGCCCCTGCCCAATCCGGCGATGAAGCCCCTCGGCTTCTGGGGCTGCTGGTCGCTGACCGTCGGGGTGATGATCGGCTCGGGCATTTTCCTCCTGCCCACCGTGCTCGCCCCCTATGGGCTGATGAGTTTCGGCGGATGGCTGCTGACCGGCGGATCCTCCATCCTTCTGGCCCTCGTGCTCGCCCGCCTCGCCAGCCGCACTACGCGCACCGGCGGCCCCTCTGCCTATGCCGCCGCTGCCTTTGGCGATCTGCCCGGCTTTCTCATCGCCTGGGGATATTGGGCCTCGGTCTGGATCGCGACGCCGACCATCGCGCTCGCCTTTGTCGGCTATCTCGGCGTCTTCTTCCCGCAGCTCAATGACGCGCCCGTGGCGCAGGCCGCCATCGCGCTCGGCCTGTTATGGACGCTCACCCTCATCTCCATCCGCGGCGTGCGGGAGGCGGGGCTCGTCCAGCTGGTCATGACCTTCCTCAAACTGATCCCGCTCATTCTCATCATCATCGCCGGGCTGGCCTTCGGCTCGGCAGACAATCTGCCGGAGCTCAACCCGTCCGGCGGCCACCCGCTGGCCGTACTCGCCACCACGGCGCTTTTGACCATGTGGGCCTTTGCCGGCATGGAGGCGGGCGTCATCCCGGCGGGCGAGGTCGCCAATCCGCAAAAGACCATGCCGCGCGCCATCTTTACCGGCGTCCTCACCGTGGCGCTGGTCTATATCGGCTCCACCGCCGCGGTGATGATGCTGGTGCCCGCCGACCAGCTCGCCACCTCCACCTCGCCCTTTTCCGATGCCGCGCGTGTGCTCGGCACATGGGGCCCGCCCCTGGTCGCCATCGGCGCGCTGGTCTCGACGGCGGGCTCGCTCAACGGCAATATCTTCACCTCGGGCCAGATGCCGCTGGCGGTCGCGCTGGACCGGCTCGCACCGAAATTTCTCGCCATCCGCAACAAGGGCCATGCGCCCTACTGGGCGCTCATCCTCGCCACCTCGGTCTCGTCCATATTGCTGATGCTGAACTTCTCGCGCGGCCTCGTCGGCGCCTTCACCTTCCTGTTGATGATGAGCACGCTCACCACCCTCATCCCCATGCTGATCAGCGCCCTGGCCGAGTTCAAACACTCATGGAGATCGGCCCGCGGCTGGGCCGCAGTGGCCGTGGGTGGAGCCCTCTATTCAGTGTTTGCCATCCTCGGCTCCGGCCTTGAAGTCCTCGCCTGGGGCGCGGTGCTATTGGCCGCCGGCGTGCCGGTGTTTTATCTCGGGCGGCAAAGGGGGTGAGGGTCAGTCAGGGGAAGTGCGCATAGCTCAACGCACTACATGAACAATCTTACCGGATACGGCCTTGGTTCAAGGTGCGGCATGCGCTTCACGACTTGCGCAAGCACGTCTGCATATTCCAACGTCACCGGCATTTGCGTGTAGGGGCCGTCATTGTTCCAATTCATTTTTGTAAGTGCCAGCGTTTCGTTGCAAAGGTCATAAAAATCACCACGCCCCGCAAACCTTGTGATCAAAAGTGGCGTCGGAATACCCTTACCTTCCTTGTACCAACCCTTTCCTTGATTAAGAGATTGAATAATTCCCTGTGTCCACACTAGGGCCTCATGTTCACCGATTGGTAGCACCTGTCCACGATGAGAGGGGTAGCTGTGAGGTTCGCGCGGTTTGTTGAATAGAACACCAGTCCATCCATGGCTGCGTTGAACCTGAAGTAACTCAACATCTTTGACGCCACTAAACGCGTCTAGGCACCCTCGAATTTCATCGCGCTTGAACTCTGTATTTTTATGAACAACTACCCGTTCGGGCATCATTCCCGCTTGGCGACGCTGATAGATGGAGAGACTGCGCGACATCACCTTAAGCATCTGATCTTTGCGAAGATATGGATTCCTACGCTGTACTAGTAGATCATCTGCACCGTAGGCGATGAATTCTAGCCCAGCTCCATCAGAATCGAAAACCTGAGCACAGCAAATGGCGAACCGATCATCAGGATCCGCTCCCGGTCGCAGTGCATAATCGATACCGATATATGCTGTATTCGGCACCGCATCGGCCAACGCCCAAGGAATCCCGCCAGCCTTGGTGTAAATCGCAATTCCCAAACGCCACATGACGCTACAGCGGCAAAAATATTCCAGGGCCCGCTGTGACTGCCCACCACGTATGATCTGAAGCGAAATGCCAGCAGACGCCGCATAAGCTTTTAAATGGTCGTGAAGGTCAAAATCATCCTCGCCCACGCCATGGTAGCAATGGCTCCACTTGGAGTCGTCGAGCCCTAGAACAACGACATCAAATGCATGCAAATGTGCACGTAAGCTCATAATGGCACTCGTCAGCGCTTCTGCGAGTGTGTGTTGTGGTTGCGCCGAGTTTCGCAGGTCGTCATCGAGTGAGTCTGGCAGGACTACTGTCGTGACATTATCTGCTGGCGAGATTGAGACCCCAAATACCCGGCTAAATCCCGGATAATCTATCAAAAATTGTTTTCTTTCGCGCGGCGAATGGGAGCCGCGCAGCTCGGTCATCAACTTACGCAATCGGCCAATCATCACATTCTGACCAATGAATGCAATCCGGATCGGATTCGCTACGCTGGCAAGCCGTCGGTTTCCGAACGGACCGAACTCTAGCAATCCCCGAAGCGGGTGCTCGTCAACCGCGTTCGGCTCCGCACTACCGAATTTCAGTTTCGGCTCTCCAAGCCGCCGATGTTGCGGCAAGTTAAAAGGCTGGTTCTGGGTCATCGGGCAAACCCACTGAATCCGGTCACCGGCATAACCTCAAATCTCGCACCGATGCCGGTCCCACCATCAATTCCAATATCCAATGCTTCATTTCCAGGCCCGAAAATCGCCTCACACCAACCTGAAAGCATTGCATCGACTTGCTTGTTGTATCGCTGGACCCGGCGTTCGCGTGCGAATTGCTTCGCTTCTTCGGCTTGGGCTTCGGTCACTTCAGCCTCTTCCAAATCCAGCACAATTGTAGGATTGAGAAGCACCCAAAGCCGGTCCAATCGAAAATCAAAGCGAAGTTCGCAGCATTCTGCCCACGTAACATTGCCTCCACCCGTCCGGCCCGACACCGCCCCCGCCGCCCGAGTCAGCTTCTTCGATCCCAATTTGAACTCACCCGCGTCGGCCCGAAACAATGACCGAGGCCCTCGCTGTACCAAATCTAGCCCGCTGTGCTTAGCGAGCCCAAGAAAAAGCGCGTCGCGCAACAAGCTTCGCTCGCCAGACTCAAACACTAAACGCTCTGGGGCAATGCTATGCATATCAAGACCACGAATATTGTGAGCAGCGAAGACTCTTTTGATTTCTACATCATCTCCAAACGCCAGAACGCCCTGTCTGATACGCGACGCCACTAGTTCAGATCCGGCACTGCGGATCGCTTCGCGGACTTCTTTTAGCCCTCCGATCTTGCAATCTACCAACCGAGCAGTTTTTGGGTATTCGACGATCGGGATGGCGTTTGAGCGCACGAACGGCACCGATCCCGAACGATTCGATAAATCAATAGCACGAGGTCTCAGCTTGCGTTTATCGTCCAACTTGATTGGGACATCTTCGGTCGAAGGCAAGTAGCGCACGACATCTGAGAGAAACTCATCAAAACTGCCAGTTTGGACGAAAGCCGCATCGATCCCACTACCTCTTGCGTCACGAATAAGCGCTGATACCGCCTCATAGGGTTTGTCTTGGGGACGGACGAACCAGAACAGGCCATTCGGGAACCCGTTACCGCCATCGATAGCTTCTCTGATCGCTGCCAGAATAGATGCATCTCGGCCGCTATAGCCGACTAGAATCAATCCCTGATTTTTACAGGTATCGACGAACACTCTGCGCATCGCTTCGTCTTGCGTTGCCAATTCAGACTCTGTGTTTTTCAGAGATTGCGAGTGAAAGTCTCCATGTAGTTTCGCGCATATAGGCCAATTTTGCTCGCTATATGCTCGCTGAACCTTCGCTGGCTCACACAAGTCTCCCACAGTCAAAATAGATGTCGTCTCGTAGGCCGCCGCTGCCGCATCTTCAACAAGGCGATCAAAATTGGTGGTCCAAACTACGCGAACTAAGTCGCGTTTGATAAGCTGCGCCAAGGCCGAATGGCCATAACTAGGCTTCGCGCCCTTCAGCGCCTCTTTGATATAAAGGTTACGGTCCTTGGCCTCCGGATAAGTAGCCTCGAAATAGTATGAATATTCTTGCTCGCTGTCCGCCTCAGGAAAACCATCTTGCGCGTCGAAATGACTTTGAAGTTTACGGCGAATGTATTCGTCCCCAACGTCTGCGACTGTCGACGCAGGAACGTTTTTGGCGGAACGGTACAACCTGGTTTTGAAATCCCAGATCATGTCCGCTGCTGTCTTGATGCCAGCAGCGCGCGACGCGCCCGCCCCTAGAAACCACATCAGGCCGCCAGCGCGCTGCTCCAACTTCCGCAGGAAAGTTGGAAATTCCTGATAAAGAACAGCTTGTTCCGAATCGTTTAGCTCACCGTCCATTCTAGACAGACTACACAAAATAACCGTGCAATGGCGATACGTTTCTCACCCCTTATCCCCGCCCCCGCATCTCCGCTTACACTCCTTCATCCGTCTCCGGGCTCTCGCGCCCGGGCGGCCCCGTAGCGCCGGTTCCGGACGATTACGGGGATAAACCGGAAAAGCCGGAGTCTGTTGGAGACTCATCGGAGTCCGTCCGGAGTCAGAATTGGAGCCATGTCATGACCGGAATCGCCTTGCCAGACATGTTAATCCGCCCTGCGGGCCTCCGCAGAAGCGGAGCCGGAGCTGGAGTCGTAGTAGTAGGAGTCGAATTTTCCCGATTACGGGTATATCCCCGCTTTTTCGGCGCACCGGCCCGTTCATACCGGGAATGCAAAAGCGGGTATCGCCAGCAGCACGCCCGCATGCTAGGGCGCAGCCAGACACTTGCCGGAGCCTGACATGGACGCTTTTGACCTCGCCCTTCTGACCGCCAGCTTCGTCACCTTCTTCGTGGTGATCGACCCGATCGGCGTCGCCCCGATCTTTGCCGCGCTCACCGATGGCTCCACCCCCGCCCACCGCCGCACCATGGCGGTGAAGTCGGTCGCCATTGCCACCGGGGTTCTGATCGCCTTTGCCTATGGCGGCGAATGGCTGCTGGGCGCGCTGCATATCAGCCTCGACGCTTTCCGCGCCGCCGGGGGCGTTCTCCTCTTCCTCATCGCGCTGGAAATGATTTTCGAGAAACGCACCGAACGCCGCGAGGAACGCGCCGACAAAATGTCCCATGAGGATCCGACCATTGCCGGCACCAATGAGGACATTTCCGTCTTCCCCATGGCCATTCCGATGCTGGCCGGGCCGGGGGCGATTGCCTCCATCATGCTGTTCATGTCCGGCGACGGCGGCAGCCTGTTCGGGCAGGCCGCAATTTTCCTCGGCCTCGGTGCCAATCTCCTGGCCTGCCTGGTGATTTTCCTCGCCGTCGGCCCGCTGATGCGGCTGATGGGCGACACCCTCGCGGCGATGATCACCCGCATTCTCGGCGTCATCCTGGCGGCGCTGGCGGCGCAATTCATCTTCGACGGGATCGCCGGCGCGCTGCTGGGCGGATAAGGGCCGCGGCGGCGTCAAAATTCCGCCGCAAGCGTTTTTTAAAGACTCTTTGCTAGGGTGGCCGCGGTTGGAAAGGGTGAGGCGATGGTACGGCTCGCAGTATTCCTGACAGTATTGGCGCTGGTTCTGACCGGCGTGACCGCCAGCGCGCTGGCCTTTTCACACGGCCATATCGACGCCGGCATCGCCTTCCTGTGGCCCGCCCTCGCCATCGCAATGGTGCTCGGCATCGCCATGCCGGGCCGGCAGCGGACCTAACGCTTGTTCCAGACCACGCGGTAAAGATCGAAGCGCCGGTCGCGCAGATTGCGCACCGTGCCCGATTGCCGCGCCGCCGTCAGATCATCCAGCCGCACATCGGCGACCACAATGGTCTCGACATTCTCCGCCGCCACCGCCGCCAGACCGTCGCGCGCAAACGGGAAATCACACGGCGTGATGATGGCGCTCTCGGCGTAATTCACATCCATATTCTCAACGTCCGGCAGATTGCCGACATTGCCCGCCGTCACCACATAGACCTGGTTCTCGATCGCCCGCGCATGGGCGCAATAGCGCACCCGCAAATGCCCCGTCCGGTCATCCGTCGCATAGGGCACGAACAATATGCCCGCCCCCTCATCCGCCAGCTTGCGCGCCAGCTCCGGGAATTCGGCGTCATAACAGATCAGCACCCCGATCGGCCCGCAATCGGTCTGGATGGTCCGCACCTCATTGCCGCCCTTGATCCCCCACCAGAATTTCTCGTTCGGCGTGGGATGGATCTTCTCCTGTGCATGCACCGAGCCGTCGCGCAGGAAGACATAGGCCACATTCTGGATGTCGCCATCATCGGTCTGGGTCGGATGCGATCCGCCGATGATGTTGATATTGTATCCCACCGCCAGGCTGCGCATGAATTCAATGAAGCCGGGCGTATGCTTGGTCAGCGCCTGGATCGATTCCTCCGGCGTCAGCTTGCGCTTTTCCAGCGCCAGCAAGGCCACGGTGAACATCTCCGGAAACACGCAGAAATCCGCCCGGTAGTCCGAACAGACATCGACGAAATACTCGATATTGCGCTCGAACGCTTCAAGACTGTCCTCCGCCCGCGCCTGAAACTGCACCGCGGCCACACGCACCGTGCGCGGTTCCGGCCGGACCGGCGCTTTTTCATCCTCGACCCAGGACGGATTGTGCCAGGCCATCAACAGGGCATAGCCGAGGGAATCCCTGTCCTCGTCATAATACCCTTTCATCAGCCGCACCGGCTCGAAGCCCTGACGCGCCTGGAAGGCATAGACCGGGTCCCGGGCCTTCTTGGCCTTCACTGCCTCCAGATAGTTCTCCGGCGTGCCGTATTCCTTGACCTTGCGGCGCAACGACGGGAAGCGCGCGCCATAGACAATGCCCTTCAGCCCCCAGTCCTCGCACAGGCCGCGGCGGGCATCATACAGACGTTGCCCCAGCCGGATGCGGCGCACATTGGGGTCGACACAGACTTCCGCGCCATACAGCCAGTCGCCATCCGGATTATGCAGCGTGCCATAGCCATGGCCGGTAATGCTGTCGAGCGTATGGTCCTCGAATGCCAGCGCCTCGTCGACGATGAAGGTCGAGGCCCATCCCGCCAGCTCGCCATCCAGCTCGACCACGAACTGGCCTTCCGGAAAGCGTTCCAGCCGGCCCTTGATCATGCCCGGCGCATCCGGCTCCAGCTTCGGAAAGGCCCGTTTCTGCAGCGCGATAATATCGTCTATATCGCCGGCCTCCGCATTGCGGATGACCAGGCGCGCGGACTTTTTGTGCGCATTATCAGCTGCGGGCATGAATCATCCTATTTGTAGAATTCGGGGCGGCGGTCCCGGAAAAAACCCCAGGCCGCGCGATGGCGATTGAGAAAGTCGAGATCGAAGCTTGCGGTAATGAAACCGGTTTCGGCCCGGTCCAGTTCCGCGACAATCGCCCCGGCATGATCGGCAATGAAGGACGTTCCATAAAAAACCTGGCCGTCTTCATCCCCGACGCGGTTGGCCGCAACCACGGGCATGACGTTGGAAACCGCATGGCCCTGCATGGCCCGGCGCCAGCGCGCCGCCGTGTCGAGGCTGTCATCATGCGGTTCCGAACCGATCGCCGTCGGATACATCAGGACATCTGCGCCCATCAGTGCCATGGCGCGCGCGCTCTCAGGAAACCACTGGTCCCAGCAAATACCCACGCCGATCCTGCCATGCCGGGTCGTCCAGACCTTGAAACCGGTATCACCGGGCCGGAAATAGTATTTCTCCTGATAGCCGGGACCATCCGGAATATGGCTCTTGCGATAGACGCCAAGTGCCGCGCCATCCGCATCCAGCATGACCAGTGAGTTATAATAACAGGGACCGTCCTTCTCGAAGATCGAAACCGGAATGACCACGCCCAGATCCCTGGCCAGTGGCTGCAATGCGGTCACGCACGGATGCTCCAGCGCCGGGAAGGCGTGCGCAAACCAGTGTTCTTCCTGTGTCTTGCAGAAATACGGCCCCTGGAACAATTCGGGCGGCAAGATGACGTGCGCCCCCGCATCCGCGGCCTGCCGGATCAGGCCGGCCACGGTCTCGATATTCGCGTGGATATCAGTCCCGAAGGACGCCTGAAGCGCCGCAACGGTCAGTTTCTGATCGGGCATGAAAGTGTCCGTTCTATTCGTCGAGCTGGTCGAGCCAGTCTCCGGGGCCATCGCCCGTCCGCAAATCCATCAGCGTCGGAAACAGCCACCAGGGCGCATCACCATCCGCATTCCAAAGTCCCACATAAGCAAATCCGGTCGCGGGTTCCAGATAGATTTGTGCACCATAACCTGAAAGATAGCCGGAATGTGTCAGAAGCTCCCGCCCGTTCCAGTTATAGGTGCGCCAGCCCAGCGCGTATCCGGTCGATTCAATCCGGTCCGAAAGACGATAGAGCCGGCGGGTCTGCTCCGGAGTATCGCCCGCACTGGCATGCACCCGGTCGAGCACGGCCCGCGGCAATCGCTGGCTGACCCCCAGATGCGCCCTCGCATAGGCAATCATGTCACTCAGCGAAACATTCACGCCGGCGGCTGATACTGTAGTGTCATAGGCAGATTCCGGATCCCCCGCGACAAGCTGCCCGTCCACACGGTCCCGGCGGCGGTGAGGCCGCGCCCAGCTGTCTGCGGTGATCAGATCATCGACGCCAATCGTGGCATCATTCATTCCGATGCGCTCGAATAACCACGCCCGCATGGCCAGCTCAAAAGGCAATCCGGCGGCCTGGGCGCCAAGCGTCTCGAGGCTGGCATAGGTAACATTCTGATAGCTGTAACACTGGCCGGGGCGGCATACAGTCCGCTGCGACCGGAATCGGTTGCGCAAATCATACAGATCGATTCCCGCTTCCATCTGCCGGTCGAGCGCATGTGGTATCAAGCCCGTACGCTGAGCCAGTACCTGCTCGGCAGTCGCGGCGCGCCCGTTCGGCAAGGGCAGTAATTCGCGCGGCACGTCATCGAGCAGGTTCAATCGGCCTTCATATTCCAGCAGGGCCATCAAGGTGCCCGTCATACCCTTGGACACAGAGGCCGCCCGGAACAGGGTGTTTTCTGTGACAGGCCGGCCGGATCCGATGGCCTCCTCACCTGATGTATAGACGAATACCGGCTCGCCATTCTCGATCACGGCAATCGCCAGCCCCGCCATGTAATCGCGTCCGGCCACCTCCTCGACGCGGCGGCGGAAGGGATCGAGATAGTCCAGCCCGGTCGGACGCCGTGGCGGATGCAACATGAGCGCTGGCTCAAGCGCAGCGTAAATGGCCGGCGACACCTGAACCACAAATGCGGGACTCTGGCCGGCAACAGCCGTTCCGGTTCCAAGGAACAACAAACCCAGTATGGCACCCAGGCCACGCATGCTCTTCCCCTCATCTGCAGCCTGCAGATCCACTCAAAAATGACGGGGCAGATTACACGTTACACAGTGAAATGCGCCGCCACCCGTCAGGATCGCCCGGGCCGGACTTGTTAATACTCTCTTACCAGGCAGGGCGTCTTGCAAGGCCCGGGCCGCCGATTTCCCCGGTTTTTCGGCATAGACGGGCATTATGATACGGTCATACGCCGCAACCCAGTTCATATGAGAGGCAGGCATCGGCTTGCCATCTTCCCCCTCCACCCGGCCGGGCGACGGAATTTCGATCACCTGAAACGGCGTTCCATCGGGCTGCTTCAAAGCCCGCAACTGGCTGGAAATCTCTGTCAGGATGTCGGCTTGCGGGTCATCTTTTCCGTTCGGAGCCTGACAAACCACCACGCCGGGGGCCACAAAGCGGGCGATATTGTCGATATGCCCGTCCGTATGATCAAAATGCAGGCCGCGATCTATCCAGTAGATCGTTTCAACGCCCAGCGTTTCCCGCAGGAGCACCTCGACATCGGTTTCTGAACGCCCCGGATTACGAAAATCGCTCAGCACGCACTGGCGGGTGGTCAGGACGCCGCCAACACCATCGAACTCCAGTGCGCCGCCTTCACAGGTCAGATCGACGTTCTTCAAAGGCACGCCCGCCAGATCGGCGATCACGCCGCCCACCTCGTCATCACCGGGCAACTCGTATTTTCCACCCCAGCCATTGAAGCGGAATTGCACAGCCTCCCTGTCTCCGTTCCGCAACCGGAAAACCGGTCCGGTATCGCGGGCCCAGACATCGCCATAAGCGGCACGAACCACAGTCGCGCGGTTGCCAAGAGCCGATTTTGCCGAGGCCTCGGCTTGCCGTGTGGACGCCAGAATGGTGATCGGCTGGGCCGTCTCGCCACCACCGGCAAGCAACCGGATAAACTGCGCGAATTCGGCCTGTGCCGTCTCAAGATCGTCTTCCCATAATTCGCGGTCCGCCGGCCAGCAGGTGAAAATCCGGTCCTGGGGCGCAAATTCGTGGGGAATGGAAACAGTGTGAGTCATGCCCTCCCGCTAGCATGAAGAATGGCCCCCTGCCAGCGGGATGCGCGCAAAAGAAAAGGGGCGGCCCTGAGGCCGCCCCGATCCGTGCCGGTTGGTCCGGTTACGAGGACTTAGAACTCGTAACGCAGGCCGATACGGATGTTGTAAACCGAACGGCCTGTGCTGAGGAATGCCGCATTCTCGCGGAAATCGTTATAGCGGTTGTAGCGGTAAACACAGTCCGAAGCGACCACACAAACCGTGCGTGGCTGATCGCCGGTCAGGGCCGTGGCACCGTCGACGCCATTGGCGGCAACGTCAGCGGCAGAGACGAGGTCGGCACGGACCAGTCCCTGTGCGTCGAAGCCCGGACCATTGTATTGTGTGCCCCACTCGTCATTGAGCATGTTCAGGAAGTTCTCGATATCGATAACCAGGTTGAAGCGGTTATCACCGACAAATTCCTCGACGAAGGGAAGGCTGCCCAGCTCTTGCTGGATCCGAAGATCCCAAGTCTGATTCCACGGGCTGAAGCTGCCATTGACCGGGGCGGTTTGCCCGCGCGCCAGACCCTGGCGGTCAATGAAGTTATGGAAAGCAGCCTGATCGGCGGCATCAAAGCTCGAGGCGTAAACCACCCGCGCATCATTCATGGTCGGGATGTAGAGCGGGTCATTATCAAACGGTGCTTCACCATCGCCAGCACGACCGAACAGGTGGTTGTCACGTCCGAAGTCATAGTCGAACGTGTAGGTGAAGGCCTCACCGGATGTGATTTCCCCGAAGATATCAAACCGGGTCGTCAGATCCCCAAAGAATTCACGCTCATACCAGAAGCTGAGGGCAAACCGGTCTTCAATCTGGAACGGAGATGTCCGGGCTGTCGGATTATTGCGATCCAGATCGATCAGGCTGCGCCAGTTTGAAATCCCGCGGGAGGATGTCCCTTCGGAACCGATCTGCACATCCTGATATGCATAGGACCACTGGAAGCCCAGACCGTT
This sequence comes from Alphaproteobacteria bacterium, assembly GCA_016124665.1. GTDB lineage: Bacteria > Pseudomonadota > Alphaproteobacteria > Caulobacterales > Maricaulaceae > Hyphobacterium. The sequence goes on from WGNH01000006.1 coordinate 24,384, forward strand.
TTCATACTCCTTGGCCAATGTAACGGTGAAAACATGGTTTTCACCTTCATCGTGATTGGTCAATTGGGTAAAGTTGCGGATGCCCAGCGATTGAAGGTTCGCATAAATCGTGCGGCCGTCGGGTGACACGCCGGTCGGCTGCGTTGCCGCCAGATCGGTCTGGGCCAGATTGCGCCACATGAAGCCTTCATTGGTCCGGTTGTATAGATATTGGACCGTAAAGCGGTAATCGGTACCGAGATTGAAGAATTCCGGCAGCCCGAACATATCGCCCAGCTCTGCATCAAACTCCTGATCAACCCGGATAGAGGCACGCCAATCAGACGGAATTTCAAAATTCGGATCAATCGCATCGATGACACTCGGCGTGCCTTGGGCAACACTGTCGAGCAAGGTTTGCGGAATTCCAAAGCTGTTGGAAACATTCACATTATTGGCAGACGCAAACCCGGTAGAAGCTTGGAATGCATTGGAAATCCAGACCAGCGGGTTGCCACCAGAATAAAGTCCGAAGCCACCTGAAACCGTGGTCCGGTCAAGCGGTGTCCAGCGGGCGCTGAAACGCGGCATGAACAGATCCAGACCGTCCAGGTTTTCCTGCGAAGACTGGCCGTAATTGGTCTGGGCCGACGGATCGTTCGGCGGCAGGTCATCCTGACCGAAGAATTCCCAGCGGAAACCGCCGGACACTTCGAGTTCTGGCAGGATCTGCCAGGTATCCTGAGCGAACACCGTATAGCGATTGACGCTCCACGCCGTGGCACCGGATGCCTTGTCGTTCGATGGCACGTTCTGATACTCGACCCGCGCATTTCCGTTCACAATGTCATTGACATCATTGAAGATGAACCGGCCATTTGCGGACGAGATGAACAGATTGCGCAGCTCGAAATTTTCGTACTCACCACCGAATGTAAAGACGTGATCGCCCCAGACATAATCGCCGGATCCGAACAGGGTCAAACGCGTGTCATCATACTCGTTGGCATGACGGAAGCGGTCGCAGCCACCGGTGATCGTGGTCGAGCTTGTCAGGAGACCCGCAAGGGCCGTACCGGCAACATCCGTATCATCGAGGCGGAATTCGAAATGCGGTTGGTCCGAACCAGCGCGGCAATTCTGACCGCGGAGGAATTCAGTGTAGTTGACACGGAAGGCAGTGGAGAAATTGGCATTCCAGTCCGAAAACACCTGTCCGGTATAGGCTGTCACCTCTGTCGGAGTGTCATACCAAGACGACACAAAACCGGTTGAGCTGGTGCTGGTGCCGGTTTCCTTGGTGCTCTGATAGGTGAATGCTGCCCGGTGGTCCTCATTGATATTCCAGTCAACCCGGCCAAGGAAACGTTCGGATGTCACAGGCGTTGCCGTTGAAATCGGACGCCCGCCAAGATCCACGCCATAGGTGTTCTGGAAGAGTGTGTTCAGCGCAGCAAAGAAGCCTGGCTGGATGCCGTTATTGGCGTCGGAAGTTGTGAAGTCCTGGCCCGAGCCGGATTCAAACTCGTCATAGGAGACAAAGAAGAACAGCGTATCTTCAATGATCGGACCACCGAGCGTGATACCATATTCTTCTTCGGTGAAAGCCGGGTTGCTGACCAGATTGCCGTCCACGACATCGCCACGGAAATCTTCGTCAGCGCGATAATAGAAGAGCGAGCCGTCAAATTCGTTGGTACCCGAGCGGGTCACGATATTGACCAGGCCGCCGGTGAAGTTGCCGGCTGTTACCGAGTAATCCGAAGCCACGATGGAAGCGGACTCGATGGCGTCAAGATTGATCGGCGAACGGCTGGTCGCATAGGTGTTGGAACCCAGACCGAAATTGTCCTGCTGAAGGGCACCGTCAATGGCCAGCGCGTTGAAGCGCGGATTGATACCGGCAACGGAGAGATTGCCCTCGCCCTGCGAAGTCGCCAGTGGATCGCGAAGCAAGGTACCGATCACATCACGATTGGCCGAAGGCTGGTTTGCGATATCACGAGCAGAAAATGTCGAGCCCACACCATTATTGATGTCCAGCGACTGGATGCGCTGACCCAGAACCACAATCGTGTCGCCTTGTTCGCCTTGCAGCGTGGCGCGGATCGGTGTGTTCGAACCCGGATCAAGTCGGATATCCTCGATAATGTCCGCCTGATAGCCTTCCGCCTGGATAGCCAGACGGTAGGGGCCGCCAACCCGCAGACCGGACTGGAAGAAGTTACCGTCGCCCGCAGTCACGGTGGTCGAAACTGTGCCGGACGGAATATGGATGATGGTCACGGTGGCACCATTGATGGCGCTACCGTCTTCAGCCAGCACCGAGCCCCGGATCTGCGATGATGTATTCTGCGCATACACAGCAGCCGGTGCTGCAAGTGCGAACAGGGCAGCAGCGGCTGCGCTGTAGGAAAGTTTTCTTGAGAAAGACATGGTTCTTCCAATCCCCACGAGTCGACGGAATGGGAGCTGTTGCGGCCCCCGGTGAAACACGAGGCGGGCAATACGCCTCCCGCGAAAAGGATCAATGACTGATTTGTGACACTTATGTGACTAAACTCACCCCTGGATTGCTGCGCCGCACCATCCATATTTGCCCCGCCTGCAACAGGAAGGTGAATTCAGCTGAAAAGACAGAAGAATTTCTGGCCCGCAACTGCAGAAACAATATCCACAAGTGGAAATGGCCTGCCGGTCTGCGCGCCCGCCCCAAGCTTGCATTTCCGCAAAAGTGCGGCTTGTATGTTACACTTCTCTGGGGCAGGAAGCGGTCATGTCTCAGCGCGCGCACCTGCCCGATTCCCTGTCGCCCCTGCAGTGGGGCTTTTCAGCCATTCTGGTCATCACGCTGGCGCGCCTGATATTGCTCGCCAAAACACAGCTTCAGCTTTATCCGGATGAGTCACAATACTGGGTCTGGTCGCAAACATTCGACTGGGGCTATTTCTCGAAACCACCTCTTATCGCATGGGCCATTGCCACATCCACGGCGCTTTTCGGTGATACGGATTTCGCCATCCGCCTGCCCTCATTGCTGTTCCATGCCATGGGCGCCGGCTTTCTGCTCCTCAGCGCGCATCAACTGAAATCCGGATGGGCAGGCCTATGGGCTGCGCTTGTCTATTTATCCATGCCGGGTATCGGCATTTCGGCGGGCGTTATATCGACTGACGCGCTGTTGCTGCCGCTCTGGGCCGGAGCGCTTTACATGCTGTTGAGGCTGCGCGATCAGCCGGACCGCTGGTTCTCTGCAGCGGGCCTTGGAATATTGCTGGGACTGGCATTTCTGGCAAAGTATGCCGCCATATATTTTCTGCTTGCGGCCGGGCTGGCGATTGTCATCGATCCGCCCGTCAGGCGGGCCCTTCTGTCGCCGCGTGGGATTCTCGCGGCCGTCATTCTGGCCGCCATCCTCGCGCCGAACATTTTCTGGAATGCGTCGCATGATTTTGCGACCGTCCAGCACACAGCCGCCAATGCCAACTGGCAGGGAAGCCTTTTCAATACTGGCGAAATGCTGGAATTCCTCGGCGGTCAGTTCGGCGTTTTCGGTGTATTGCTGTTTCCGGTACTGGCCGTGGCCTGCGCTCAGGCATGGCGTCACTGGCGTGATCCGGACCGCCAGATTGATCGCCTGCTGACCCTCTTCATCGTCCCGGCCCTGCTGGTTGTGCTCGTGCAATCCTTCATCAGCCGGGCCCATGCCAATTGGGCCGCGTCGGCCTATGTCGCCGGATCGCTGCTGGTCATGTTGTACCTGCTTCGCGGCGGGCAGTGGCGCCGCCACATATTGACCGCCTCGATCGCTTTGGGGCTGGCCGCTTCCGCGGTAATGGCCGCGCTCTCTGTCAATCCGTCTCTGGTGGGCGGGGTCAGCGCCTTCCGCGGGTTGCGGCACCTTCAGTCCTGGCCGGAAACCGCTGCCGCCCTGCATGAAGCCGAGCAACAGGGCGTCTATGACGCACTCGTCTTCGATGACCGCAACATATTCCACCAGATGCAGCGCTATGGCCGCCAGCTGGAAACACCTTTGCGCATGTGGCAACGCTATAATGCGCCGCACAATCATGCCGAAGACATCTGGGCCCTCACTGAAGGTACAGACGGACCCGTCCTGATCGTTTCCGAGCGCGAATGGGAGCGGGACCGTTTGCTGGCGGACTTTGAAAGCGTCGAACCGCTGGGCGAAATCGCCATTGCGACGGGCGGTCACCGCGAGCGCCGCCTGACCCTGTATGCCGGACGCGGCTATCAGCGTGTCCCCCGCACAGAAGCCTATGAGGCGGCCCAGTCCGCCATCGACGCTGCGCGTCAGCCCGGCAACTGACAGGAAACGCTTGGCCGGAACGCTATCAGCGGTTTAACTAGCGGGCGTGTTGTTTTTGAAGGGTAGCGTATATGTCAGGTATCAGGATCGTCCGCGGCTTGGCGCTCATCGCCTTGCTTGCCGCTTTGACAGCCTGCGAGACAGCATCGCGGCCGGCGATCGACCTCGGCGGCGGGCCGCTGACGCGCCTTCCCGACACCACCCCCTCGACCAATCAGGGCGAGCGGCGCGCTGAGTCCAGCCAGATCATCCAGGATGCCCGCGAAAGCCGCGAGCTCACCGAGACCGTGCGGTATGGCGACGGCGTGCGCATCCAGCCGGGCCAACTCAGCTCCAACTCCCTGCCCAGCGGCGTTTATACCGTCAATTTTGTCGATGCGCGGGTCGATGAAGCCGCGCAGACCATTTTCGGCGATCTGCTGGACGAGTCCTATAATATCGACCCCCGCGTGCAGGGCCGTGTAACCGTGAACACACCCCGGCCCGTATCCCGCGAGGGGCTCTTGTCCCTGTTTGAAGCCAGCCTCTCGATCAACAACGCCGCGCTGGTGTTTGCCGACGGGGCCTATCGCGTCATGCCCGCAGGTGAGGCGCAGACATCCGGCCTCGCCCGCTTTGCGACGGCCAGCCAGCCCGGCTGGGGTGTTACAGCCATCCCCCTCCGCTTCGTCTCTGCAACCGAAATCCGGACGCTGATGGAATCAGTCGTCACGCGGCCGGGAGCTCTGCGCGCCGATCCGGCCCGCAACCTCCTCCTGATCCTCGGCTCCGCGCCGGAGCGCAGGAACATGGCCGCAGCGGCGGAAGCCTTCGACGTCGACTGGATGGCCGGCATGTCAGTGGCAATGGTGCCATTGATCAACGCCAGTGCTGATGACGTCATCCAGGAAATCCGGTCAATTTATTCGCCGGGCACCGACGGGAGTTCGGGCGCTTTGCGCCTGCAACGTATCGAACGCCTGAATGCCATTCTCGTCATTGCCCCCAGCCGCGAACTTCTCGACCAGGCGCGCGAATGGATTGCGACACTGGATACAGGCGGAGCTGACGGTTCCACGCTCCGCGCCTATTTTCTCGAAAACGGAGAGGCCGAGGCAACGGCAGCCCTGTTAACTGAACTGCTGGGCGATGGCGTGCTCGGCGGAGTGGCCCCCGATCTGGAATCAGGCACGGCGTCCTCGTCTGGCAGCGCATCGCGATCGGGCAACGCCAATGGCAGCATTCGCATTATCGCCGACACCATCAACAACGCCATCCTCGTTCTCGCGGACCAACCGGGGCAGGCGCTGGTCGAACGCGCACTGGAATCCATTGACCGTACCCCTGTCCAGGTCGTCATCGAGGCGGTGATCGCCGAGGTCACCCTGAACGACACGCTGCGCTATGGGGTCCAGTTCTTCTTTGAAGGCGATGGTGTTGACGGCATTGCGGACACCAGCCGGGGCGGGTTTGGCGTCGACGGTTTTGATGCAAACGGCAATTTCCCCGGCTTCAACATGCTGCTTGAAACCGGCGGCGATGCCCGCGTGGCTCTGGATGCATTGTCACGCGTCACCGATCTGACCGTGGTCTCCTCACCGACCGTTCTGGTACGCGACAACCACACCGCAAACTTTCAGGTCGGCGATGAGGTTCCCATTGTCACGCGCCAGTCCAATTCCGTGATCAACCCGGACTCTCCAGTGGTCAATAATGTTGAATTCCGCGACACCGGCGTCCTGTTGACCGTGACGCCGCGCGTCTCGTCGACCGGCATGGTGACCATGGAAATTGAACAGGAAGTCTCCAATGTGGCCAGCGGCTCGGCCACCTCCTTGACGCCGACCATTTCCACCCGTTCACTCTCGACCACCGTTTCCATCCGGTCGGGACAGACGGTGATACTGGGCGGCCTGATCGATGAAAGCCGCGACAGTGGCCGCGACGGCATTCCGGGCATTGCCCGTATTCCTTTCATCGGCGATGCCCTGAGCCAGACCAACATCTCGACCACACGCACCGAATTGCTGATTTTCCTGACACCGCGCGTCATCGACAGCGATGAGGATGCCGCTGCGATTACCAACGAGATCCGTCAGCGCATGGAGCTCCTGCGGCCGGAAACAAATTGATCAGTTTCTATCTCGACGTTTTTCTTCTGGCGGCGAGCCCCTTTATCGGGAGCTTTATTACCGCGTCATCACGCAGCTGGCCCGACTGGATCAGGATCGCATCCGGACGGTCATCCTGTGATGCGTGCGGGCGGCGCCTCTCCCCGCTAGAGCTCATACCGGTGGTCAGCTTTCTGGTTCAACGCGGGAAATGCCGGTCCTGCGGCGCGCCGGTCTCCTGGATACATCCCGCCGGCGAGTTGCTGGCGCTCCTGATCGGCATCCTCGCCGTGCTCGCATTCGATGGCGGCTGGACGTTCGCTGCCACCGTGTTCGGCTGGATGCTTCTATTCGGCGCTTTGGTTGATATCCGGACCTTTCTCTTGCCCGATGTCGTGACCCTGGGCCTGATCCCGGCCGGCCTGGGCATCGGCTATCTGGCAGGAGGGCTGGAAGCGGTTTCGCTCAACGGCCTTGCGGCTGTGATCGGCTTTGCCAGCCTGGCGGTCATCAGCGCGGTTTATAAACGCCTTCGCGGCCGAGACGGCCTGGGTTTGGGAGACGCCAAGCTTCTGGCCGCCGGCGGAGCCTGGGCGGGACCGTTTGCGCTGCCATGGATTGTCATGCTGGGCGCGGGCGCGACGCTATTCATTGTTGTCATCGGTCATGTTCTGGGCCGCAAGGCCACTGCCGATACAGCGGTTCCGCTGGGGCCCGGGCTCGCGGCAGGGTGTTATCTGGCCTATTGTTTGCCGTTTCTGGTGCAGCCTCTGGCCTAGGAGGGAATACGCGTGTTCAACCGGCAGGCTCTGCAGATTGGCCCCAGCCGCAGGCTGCATCGCAAGCCGCGCAGCTTGTGGGCAGAGCCATGGATGGTCTGGCGGGAAAATGCCTGGCGCGAACTGACCTGCCCGGCCTGCCTGACCACCGGATTAATGCCCAAGCGCCTGGACGCCAATCCACCCTACAAGCCGCGCGAACGCTATAACCTGTTCCAGTGCGAAGCGTGCCAGACACTCCATTATCCGGACGCAGAAGTTTTCGAATATGAAAGCCGCCGCGACGCGGACCTGGCCCGCAAATTCTATCTCGAAGTCGGCGCCGGTCTTGATGCCATGATTGCGCCACTCGCCTGGGCCGCCCGCGGGGAAATCGGAAGCTTTCTGGAAGTCGGCGGCGGATACGGATTCTCCGTTGACTTCGCGAGCCGTGAACTGGGCTGGAAAGCCGCCAATATCGACCCGTCATTCCTCGCCCGGGCAGGAGCCTCGGATCTCGGCCACACCCATTATTCTGACTATCTCACCCCGGACCACAAACTGGCGGATCAATCCTTCGATCGTGTTCTGTCTTCGGAAGTGATCGAACATGTGAAGGACCCGGAAGATTTCATCGCGTCCCTCACGGCCACGCTCGCTCCGGACGGTGTCCTCTTGTTGACGACACCGAATGCCGCTGTTGTGGAAAAGGGCGCAAGCCTCGAAACCCTTCTTCCCGTCATCACGGCCGGCCATCATCTGGTCATCTATTCGAAAGCCGGGCTGGAGGCCGTGCTGCGCCGCGCCGGATATTCGCACATCTTCATCGAGGAAAAAGGGGTGACCCTCCATGCCGCGGCGTCACGCGTCGCGTTTAACGCAGATTTCGACGCCCGCCCGGACCGGAGCCGGCTGCAATCCTATCTCTCGGGACGGCTTGATGCGCTGGGCCGGGATCATGCGCTCTTTTCCGCTTTCGCCGTCCGGTTGTTGAAAGAATATGTGCATACCGGCCAGTGGGAAGCGGCGGGTGCAATCCGCGACCGCATCGCCCGCCGATGGCTGGAGGATTATGGATTTAACCTGCACCTTCCCGAGGGTCTCAAGCCGGAATTTGTCTCCATCGAGACCGGCCAGCGGCGCCGGCTGCGCAATTTTGCCGCCAACCACCCCTTTTCGCTTGCGATCGCGCTCTATTATTCAGCGCGGATCGACCAGCACGAAGGCAAGGCCGCTCAGGCGGCAGACGCATTCCGGTCTGCTGCCCGTACCGCCAGTACACTTCAGGCTGTTTTCAACGCCATGTATGCTGCATGCCGCGAAACCGAAGACGTTGGACTACGCGCCATAATCGCCGCCGCCGAAATCAGTGCGTCGAAAGACCCCGCTTATGCCAGCCATACCTTGTTATCTGTTGCCGGACAGGCAGAAGGGCCGGTTTTGCCGGAATGGCGGCGGGTCGCCTGTCATGTCTATGCTGCAGGGGCGCTATCAGGGCAGCACAAGGCAGTAGCGGCAATCGAGCCTTATGTGCGCGGATGGCTGGAAAGTGCAAAAGACGAGGGGCGAGCACTGAATCCGGGAGAAGCCTATGCCGCAGGCGGTATCGGCGAAAAACTGCAGAGCGGCGGATGCCCTGATCAGGCTGTTTCCTGGTTTGAAACCGCCGCAAGAGGGATGACGGACCCCGCCGAGGCAGACATTTTCAGAAGCAAGGCCGCAGAATTGAAATCCGGGAAACCGGACCTCGGACCAAGGCTGATTGCGGCACTCAACTCTGATGCCCCGGAGACCGCCCAACCGGTTGGCGACGCCTTGCTGAACATCCCTGTCACAGATCCTGAAATTGATGCACCGGTCGCCTTTGCGCTCGGCCTGTATACGCTCAACGTCCGGCCCGACGCCGCAAGCGCCGTCAAATGGTTCGCCCGCGCAGCCGAACTGGCTGAAGGTGACGCGCAGCTGGAAGCCGAACTGCATCTTGCCCTGGCCGCGGACCGTCTTCCTGAAGACCGGAGATCGAAAATTCTGCCGGACCTGATTCACCAGCTCGAGATCGTGACACCGGAAAGCAGTGATTTGGGGTCGCGGATCAAGGAGTTAACCGATAGGTATAGAGCGCAGGCCGGGTTAAGGGAGGAAACCGCGTGAGCTGGCGGCGCTATATTCGGTGGATCAAATGGCCGTGGCGGTGGGTTTTCGATCAACGCGAGCGCAAGGACTATATCGCTCAGGCCTTTTCCCGGGGCATTGCCGCAATCATCGGATCGAAATCCATGGTTCGCCAGACTTGGGCGGGGAACGGAACGCTGGATGGTGCCAGCGACATCGCCATTCTCGTCACCTGGGATGCCAAAGGCCGCGTGCACGACTTCCTGATCGAACACATGCGGGCCCTGAAAGCCGCGGGCCGCACCGTTATTCTCGTTTCAAACAGCCCGAAATTTCCGGATGACCAGGTCGAACGGGCCAGACCGCATTGCACGCTGATCGCCTGGCGCCATAATCGCGGATATGATTTTGGCGCTTATCGTGACGGCATTCTGCTGGTGCCTGATTATGACGCGTTGAATTCGGTGATTTTCATCAATGACAGCATATACGGCCCCTTCCAGCCCCTGCGGCCGCTTATGAAAAAGGCGAATGCCGCAAAAGCCGATGTCTGGGGCATGACCGACAGCTGGGACACACGCTGGCATTTACAGAGCTATTTCCTGTTATTCCACAAACCGGCCCTGCAAAATGCGAAGGTTCGCGAGATGTGGGCGCGATGGAATCATGTCCAGTCCAAATCCTGGGTCATCAACAAGCTGGAGATTGGCCTGACCGGAAAGCTCGAGACGGCTGGTCTCGCCTGCGCCGCGCTCTTTCCCTATCGCAACGCAGTCACGAAATTCGCAGATACCGTCCGCGGTCAGGAAATCCTGACCGACGAAAACCTGGCAAAGCCGCATCGTGTTCTGTTGGAGCGGATGCTCGAACTGGCCGATGCCGGGGCACCGATGAATCCCTGTCATTTTTTCTGGGATCAGCTGATTGCCGACGGCTTCCCCTATCTCAAAAGGGAGGTCCTGACTCAAAACCCGATCGGCATGCCGCGGCTTTATGAATGGAGCGATGTGGTCGCAGAGACAGGCCATTATGACCCCGAGATCATCGTCCGGCATTTGCGGGCCATCTCGAAAAACCGGGTGGTGTGATGGATCAGCCGGCGGACACGGGCTGGATTGAGACGATTGCAGGCTTGTCTGAAGCCGATATCAGCCGCGCGCGGCGCCTTTCCGCCGAGACCGGCGAACGGCTGGCGCGATCCCTGAAACGTCTGGGCGCGGCCTCCGATATCGCGATCGCAAATGCATTGGCGGCGTTCACAGGCCTCGAACGTATTGGTGCCTCCGGATTTCCGGCTCAACCGGTGACAGCGGGCGGCATTTCCACGCAATTCCTCCTGGAATCATCGGCCCTGCCCATCAGCGAAGATGACAACGCCATCGTGCTTGCCGTTGCGGATCCGACCGACATGTCGCCCGTCGAGGGGGTCCGGCTGGCCTCGGGAAAACCGGTGTCATTGAAAGTCGCGGCCTTCGCCGACATCGAGGAAGCGCATGCCCGGCTCTACGGCGCAGAAAAAGTACTGGCCGACATTGTTGATGATGACTTCGGCGACGGCGAGGAGCTGAAAGACCTCGCAAGTGAAGCCCCCGTTGTACGTCTGGTGAACGACCTGTTTGCGGACGCGCTCAAATCGCGCGCATCGGATATTCATGTCGAACCCTTCCGCGACCGGCTGCGTATCCGCTTTCGTATCGACGGCGTCCTTCACAACCGCCCGTCGCCGAAAGCCGCCCTGACGCGCCTTGTCACCAGCCGCATCAAGATTCTCGCCAGCCTCGATATCGCCGAGCGCCGCCGCCCCCAGGATGGCAGGGCGCGCGTCACCATTGCCGGCCGTGCACTGGATTTGCGTGTGGCGACCGCACCAACCGCCCATGGCGAAAGCGTGACAATCCGCTTGCTGGAAGACCGGGATACGCAGGTAAAGCTGGACGATCTGGGTCTGTCACAGGCCCAGCGCGATCATCTGACCGCCCATCTCGCCGCGCCATACGGGCTGATTCTGGTCACCGGCCCGACCGGCTCGGGGAAAACGACGACGCTTGCGGGCGCGCTGGATCAGCTGAACACGTCCGACCGGAAGCTGATCTCGATCGAGGACCCCATTGAATACCAGATCGAGGGCGTCAACCAGATTGCCGTGAATGCGCCGATCGGCCTCACCTTCGCCAGCGTATTGCGCTCAATCCTGCGCCATGATCCGGATGTTATAGTCGTCGGCGAATTACGCGACGGCGAAACCGCCGAGATTGCTGTCAATGCCGCACTGACCGGGCATCTGGTGCTCGCAACCGTTCACACCAATACGGCATCGGGAGCCGCGCCGCGCCTGATTGACATGGGTGTGGATCCCGCCCTGCTCCGCTCCACCCTGCGCCTGTCGATTGCCCAGCGTCTGGTGCGCCAGCTCTGCCCGGAATGCCACGCACCAACAACCCCGCCTCACGGACTCAAAACCGCCTGGAAAGCCGTGGGTTGTGATCATTGCGCGCAGACCGGATATCTGGGCCGTATCGGTGTTTTTGAATTTATCGACATGAAGGATGAATTAGCCGATGCGTTGAAGCCGGGCGTGGCCTCATCCGAAATCGAAAAACTCGCCCGCAAGAAGAAGATGGCCTCCATCCGGGATGATGCGCGCCAGAAGATCGAAGCCGGCATTACCGGCGCTGAAGAAGTCGATCGCGTCCTCGGTGTGATCTGATGGCGCTGTTTGCCGTATCCGCAATCCGGCCTGATGGCGGCGAGGAAGTTGTCCGCATCGAAGCCGCCGACACAGCAGGCGCAGCAGCGGCTGTTTCCGCACGCGGCCTGACGCCGATCCGCGTCAGACCCGCAAGGGAAGCCCCACAGAAGCAGGCGTCTGGCCGCGCCCGGAAAATGGCAACGCGCCTGGCCCGCGAATTATCCGTCCTCACCGCAGCCGGGCTCAGTATCGAACCCGCGCTTGCGGCCCTGTCCCGTCATGCCGCGGAAAAGCAGCTGAAAAACGCGGCAGATGTGCTGCTGGCAGATATCCGCAGTGGCGCGTCCCTGTCGGAAGCCTTCGCCAGGCGGCCGGAGCTGTTTCCCTCTCCGTTTCCGGAAATCGCAGAAGCCGGTGAGGCAGGCGGGGCGCTTGGCAAGGCACTGGGCCAGCTGGCCGATGCCCGGGAAAGGCGGGAGGCTGTCGAGGCGAATATCCGCGGCGCACTGGCTTATCCGGCCTTTCTGATGATTATGGCCATAGGCGCCATTTCCGGCCTTCTGGTTTTTGTCATTCCGCGATTTGAAGGCTTGTTTGACCAGATCGGGCGCGAAGTGCCGCCGCAAGCGGCTTTTGTATTTGGCGCAGCAGATTTCATCGGCACATACGGTCCGTGGGTATTGGCCATCCTCGCCTTGTCGATCCTTGCCTGGCGCTGGGCATTGGCCCGGCCCGCCTTTCGCGAGGCGTATGACCGCTGGCTGTTAAGCCTGCCGATACTGGGACCGGCACTGCGCACCATGATTGCCGCGCGATTCTGCCGGGTATTGTCCCTCCTGCTGGAAAACGGACTCTCAGCGGTTCCCGCCTTGCGGCTGGCGTCACGGGCCGCCGGCAATCGCTGGGCGGTTCGCCGCCTGACTGAAGCCCTGGCGGAGGTGCGCACGGGCAAGGGCTTTTCCGATCGCGTCGAGGCGTCGGACGTCTTGCCCCCTCTGGCCGCGGAATTGCTGTCTGTGGGGGAGGAGACCGGCGATTTGGGTGCGGCGGCTGGCCGGCTTGCGTTATTCTACGAGACACAGTTTGAACAAAATGCCCGGCTTGTCTCGCGCATCATCGAGCCGGCCGTTATCGTGTTTGCCGGCCTTGCTATTGGCAGTGTGATCGTGTCGATTCTCTCGGCTCTGGTCAGTATCAACGAAATCGACTTCTAGAGGATCAGCATGCCTCGCAATCAAACAGCTCCGAAAGACCGCCGTTCCGGATATTCTCTGACCGAAATCATGGTGGTTCTGGTCATCATCGGCCTGTTGGTGGCATTGGTCGGCCCGCAGCTGTTCCGCTTTGTCGGACGCGCGAACAGCGATACGGCCGAAGCGCAAATCGAGAGCATATCGACGCAGCTCAGCTTCTACCGGCTGGAAAATGGTGACTATCCGGACAGTGCTCAGGGCCTGTCTGCACTCGTTCTGGAAGATGGCCAGCCGGTTCCGGATGATCCTTGGGACCGTGCTTATGTCTATGAGTATATCGGCCCGGGCCGGGCCCGGATCGGGACCTATGGGCGGGACGGAGAGGAAGGCGGCGAAGGCGAAGATGCAGACATCTTCCGGAACCTCCAGTAATCGCGCCGGCTTCACGCTTACCGAACTTCTCGCCGCGCTCATTGTGCTGGGTCTCGCCGTAGCGCTGGTGGCACCCATGCTGTTCCGCAACAGCCCGGCGCGCGACCTGCGGCAGTCGGTCGAGGTCTTCGAAACAGCGGCGCGAATGGCACGGACCGAAGCCCGCCTGTCAGGCCGGGATACACTGTTGAGTGTAGATCTGGATGCCCGCACACTGACCATTTTGCCAAGTGAACGTGGATTTCAGCTCGCCAGAGACATCGAATTGCGCGCGACCGTCGCCGATCAGGAACTAGATGGAAACTTCGCCTCTGTCCGCTTCTTCCCGGAAGGCGCGACGACCGGCGGGGTTTTCCTGTTCACACTGGACGAAAACGAGCGTGCCGTCCGCATCAGCTGGCTGACCGGCCAGACAGAGAGGCTGGAAGCCGATGAAGTCGAATAGGGCCGGATTCACACTGCTTGAAACGGTCGTGGCAATTGCTCTGGCCAGCGCCGGGATCGCCGCTGTCTACCAGGTGTATGCATCATCCGCGCGTGCCGAACAGATTGCGGAAGAAGCCGAAACAGCCGCACGCTTGGCCGAGTTTCTCTTTCTGACATCCGAAGCCGGAACAACGGGAGAAATCGAGGGATTTGTCTGGACGATGGAGGCCTCCCGGAATCCGGACTGGACAGGTCTGGAGACTTTGACTCTGCGGATGATCGCGCCATCCGGCAGGGAATTCGAACTCCAGATGGACCGGCCCGCCGCTTCGGGAACGTCCCGATGAAACACGGCTTCACCCTGACTGAAATGCTGGTCGCACTGGCATTGACGGCCATCGCCATCGCCATCATTTCTGAAGGTGTTCGTCAGACGATCGGCTTTCAGGAACAGCTCCAGTCCGTCCGCGAGACACGCGAAACCCGGACCGCAACACTGGAAGCCGTCCGCGCCCGTCTGGAACAGCTGGTGCCGGCGGAACGCACAGATGCCAATGACGAAACCGGGATCCTGTTTGTAGGTCAGCCCCGGCGCATCGTCTTCCTGTCGGCGGATCCCGGTTATCCGTCGGCCGCAGGCGTTTACGAATACACACTGGTACTGACCGGTGGTGATGACGAGGACGTTGACGCGCCAGAACCGCCGCAACTCATATTGATCCGCCGTTCGCTGACAGACCTTTCGGATTTTGGCCGGACATCGGACGACGCCCGCCGTTGGACATTGCCGTTGAGTGAACCCCTTGTCTTTGGATATGCCGGACCGGATTCGCCACCTGCAGCCGCTTGGCACGACGCAGTCAGCTATCCCTCCCTCGTCACGCTTTCAGCAGACGAAGGCGAAGCGCCCGCACTGACCGTGCGCCTGCCGCGCATCCGGCAGGAAACCGGCGGCGATCCGGCGAACGGGGAGGCAATACAATGACATCGCGCCGCGGCATGGCCTTGCTGATCGTTGTTGCCTTGCTCGGCGTTCTGGCCATGGCGGCGGGCATGACGGCGCTGGCTACGCGTGTTTCGGCCGCGTCCGCATTCGCCAGCCTGGAGCGCGTCGAGCTCAGGACCGCCATCGAAACTGCGGTGGCCCGTACGGCTGTAAAGCTCGCTGATGAAGAGGCGCGATGGATCGCCGACGGACGTCTTTACGAGACAGAAGCGGGAGATGTCCGTCTGCGCATCCGCGCCGTGGCAGAACCCGCCCGCTTTGACCTCAATTCCGGCAATGTCGAAACACTTGCCGCATTGCTGGAGGCATTGAATGTCCCGCCGCTCGCGGCGCGGCGGATTGCCGGTGCCGTCTCTGATTGGCGCGATGGGGACGACGTTAGCGGCGACAATGGTGCCGAGGCGGCAGCCTATCGGGCCGCAAACCGCCCATCACCGGGCAACCGGCCTTTCATTGCCGTTGAGGAATTTCGTCAGGTTCTGGGGGTCGATGCCGCCATATATGCCGCCGCCGAACCCTACCTCACCCTTCATGGAACGGAAGCCGTAGCCGGGCGATATGCACCGCCGCGTCTGATCCGGGCCGCCGGCCTGCCTGCTGGAGACGCCCGGCGCATTCTGGCGGCCCGGAGCAATAATAGCGATCTTCCGGAAACCACAGACTCAGCACAATTTGATCCGGCCCAACCTTCTGCCTATGCGATTTTTGTCGAAGCCGAAGCCGGGTCGGGGGCGCGCCTCTCACGCGAAATCATCATCAGCCTGCCCGGTTCGGAAGGCTTGTATGATACCCTCTCCCGGCATAGCCATGTATTCGGATATGCTGACTTTCTTGAGCCGGAGCCTGAACCGTGACGACTTTCCTTGATGCGATAGGGCGCGGACTGGCCGGGTGGCGTGACGATATCGATCACGCAGCCGCTGAATTACCCATCGTTGGTGGCCTGTTTGCCCGCGATTGGCGCGTCCTCCGGTTCGAGACGGGAAAAGTCACCTATACCAACACGGCGGGCGACAGCCTTGATATTCCCGCCGCTGAAGAGGCTGCAATGGCCAGCGCCGAAATCGCGCGCCTGGGCAGGAAGGGTCCGCTGGTCTTGCGGATCGCCGGCCCGCTGGGATTTCGCCGGATTGCGAGCTTTCCTGTTGCTGCGCGCAAGCATCTGGATGAGGCCATCGAACTGGCTTTGCCGCGCCTCTCACCTCTGCCGGCGTCCGACATCGTTTTCGCAGCAGACCGGACACAGCTCGAAGAGACGGATGGGCGCATCAGCCTTCCTGTTTCCATTATTCGCCGCAGCACGCTTGAAACCGCACTCGCCCGGGCAAATGAATTGGGGCTCGAACCGGCCGCTGTGGATCTGGAAGACAATGGCCGGGAGGACAATGCGCCTGCGCTCGATCTGCGCGATGGGCGATCCGCCCCCGCGGCGGGCCGGTCAGCCTTTACATTCGCCGGCATTGTGTGCGGGATGCTGATCGCAGCCACAGCCGCGCTGCTTGTTGATCAGGCTGTTCGCCTTGATCCGGCCTATGCTGAGGCGAGGCGGCCCGCCAGCCTTGAAGCAAGGCTCCAAGCGGCCATTACCCATGCCGAGGACAAGGCCCGGGCCGGATCCGTGACGGCAGCCCTTGCTGATCTCAGCCGCCGCTTGCCCGACGGGGCGTATGTCACCAGCTTTGCCTATGATAATGGCAATGTACGGATTTCGGGCCTGGCCTGGGACGCGGCAGCCGCGTTGCGGGCGCTGGATGCAGCGGATGAATTCACTGGCGCTGCTTTTGACGGGGCCACTGTCCGCGATGAGGAAACAGGGCGGGAACGCTTTGAATTGACAGCGCGGCATCGCATTTCGCAACGGGAGAACGGATTATGACGCCGGACTTTCGCCGCCGCCTATCCCTGATGGCCGCCGTCATTGTGCTGCTGGGTGTGATGACCGCGTTTTCTTTCACGGTCTCGGGATGGTTTCGCATGCAATCCGATATTGATACGGCCATTTCCGGACAGGCTGTGCCGCCGGCAGCGGACCCGGCGCGTTACCTTTCCCCGGGAGAAAGTCATGCGGTGGCAGGCTCAAACCTTCAAACCCGCCTGAATGAAGCAGCCCGGCAGTCAGGTCTGACCACGGGCCGGGTGAATATTGCCCCGGCTGATGCAGGCGATCCTCTGGCCATCGTGCTGGAATTCCAGGCTGAAGGCGAGTTGGAAAATATTGCGCGGCTGCTCCACAGCATCGAATCCACTCTGCCCGCCCTGATTGTCGAGGACGCGCGTCTGACGCCGCTGCGTAACAGCCACCGGCTTCAACTCACCGCGACAATCCGCGCCCGCCACGAGCCGGGAGGCGCGGCATGAACCCGCGCTCCATCATCCTGATCGCCATAGCCGCGGTTCTGACCGTGCTCGTCATTTTGCGCTACACGGTGTGGGAGAGTGATGGACAATCCGCCGTGATCCAGCCGGCTCCGCCACCAGAAGCCAATATCGCCATCCGCGAGGAAAGCGGGGCGTTTCTGCCACCCTTCCCGGCATTTTCGGCAATTTCTGACAGGCCGGTCTTTCGGCCGGACCGGCGTCCGGAACCCGACGCAGTCATAGAAGGTCCCGTACAGCCTGCCGGCGAGGCACCGCAAACCGCGCCGGAATTTGTCGTGATCGGGACGGTCACCGGCCCTGATGGCGGCGTCGCCACCATTCGCAGCCGGAATGAAACCCGGCGCGCCTATGTCGGTGACACAGTCGAGGGCTGGCACATCGACACGATCACCGGTTCCGGCATCGAGGTGTCACAAAATGGTAATCGATTCCGGCTGTCCATTGGCGAACCGGAATAGCAATCCTGACTGCCGGAAATGCCAGTCTTGTGAGCGCCTGAAGCATTGCGGGCGGGCTATTAAGCGCTATGGTGTCAGTCAGGCGAGGAAGCTATCACTCTCAGAGTGGCGTTCACGGAGTACAGCATGCACAGAATCCTTATTTCGGCATTGGCGCTATCCGCTCTGTCCGGCCCGGCCGCTTTGGCGGATGACATGTTTCATGGTGTTGAAACACTTGCATTTTCCGGCGGACCCGGGGACGAAATAAGATTTACGTCGCTCGCTCCGGACGTCATGGAAATGAATGTCGGCGAACGCATCGATCTCAATTTTGGTCCCGGCTATGTCGCCGAGCTTGACCGGATCGACCAGCAAGCCATGGGGGCCCGCACCTGGATTGGCCGGATTGAGGGCGGCGGCATTCAGGATCGTGTCATCATCTCGGAACTGAACGGTTTTACCTTTGGCCGGATCGCGACAGCGGACGGGGTCTGGAACATCGTCCCCGGCGAGAATGGCGGTCATCGTATTTTCCAGTACCCGGAAAATGCCATTCGCGAAAACTGGGGAGATGATGCGATCATCCCCTCACTGGACAGCGTTATCGCCGAGGCACAGGAAATATCGTCCGGCAGTACGGAGGAATCGACAGCCGAGGCTTTGGCGGTCGGGTCCAATGGCACGGTTGATCTGATGGTGTTGTATACGCAAAGCATGGTGGATACGTGGGGGCTCGCCGTTGGCGGACGCATTCAGTATCTTGTCGCCCTGCTGGATCAGGCCTTGATTGACAGCGACACCGGAATGCGTGCGCGCCTCGTTTATCTGGACCAGTTGAACGCAAGCGAAACAGCCGGAAACACGCCAACCCTTTACGATTTGCAGGACGGCGCCGGCGACGGGCAGCCCTCGGATAATTCTCCGGATGGTGCGGGTCAGGATTTCAGCTCCCTGCTCGCCATCCGTAATGCTGTGGGCGCGGATCTGGTATCCATCGTCCGCCGTCATTACAGCGGTTCAGGCGCGGTCAACCGGTCCGGCAGCTCCTGCGGTGTGGCTTTCGTAAATGGCGGCAGCGCCAAGACAATCGGTCCGGCCAATGCCGTGAATGGCGTCGCTGTGGTCAGCGATTTCATCAACGGCAATGATACCAATCTTCTCGATGGCTTCGGATTCTGTTCCGATTTCACTTTCGCGCATGAGATCGGTCATAATCTCGGCTTCTCCCACAATGTGGAAGACACAACTCTCGGATCTGGCGTCCGCAGCTTCGCCCACGGCCACCGGGTCGATTGTTCTTTCACCACCATCATGGCCTATGGTTCCGATGGCGATGTCACCTGCCCCGGCACCGGCCGGAATGAAGCCGAATCGCCCTATTTCTCGAACCCGGATCTGAATCTGTGTGAGGGTGGAGCGGCGTGTGGTATCGCTGCTCCGGCATCCGATCTTTCTGCACCGCTGGCCGACAATCAGGACCCTGCAGACAATGCCCGGGCCGCACGTGAAGAAGGCAAGAATGTTGTCGGTTTCCGCAGCGAGGCTCCGCGTGTTGTATCCTCGGTTCTCCCCATCACGCGATCTGTGCAGAATGGCGCCACGGCGACCGCGTTTGCGACAATCATCAATCCGGCCTCAACGGGCTCCACGGCAACGGCCTGCGGTCTGCGTCTGGCCGGATCTGACGCCAGCAGCTTCTCTTACCAGACCACAACAGCTGCAAATGCTCTGACCGGCACCGCGAATACGCCCGTCGATATCGCAGCGGGGGCCGCACAGAATTTCGTTTTCTCGGTCACATCGGCCAATGATTTCAGTGATAATGTCAACCAGACCGGGCGTCCCAGCGGAAATGTTGAGACAGATCTCTTTATCGAAGCCAATTGTTCGAACCGGCGCTCGGCAGAGTTCACGCTGGGTCTGAACTCGCTGACCTTCATGTCGCTTTCAACAGCCCCTGCGGATGTGATTGCACTGGCCGCCACGATCAATAATGACGGCCGCATAAATGTGCCAACAACGGCGCCCTTTGTCGGCGTCGCTTCAGTGGCCGTTTCTAATGTCGGCGCTGGTGCGGTGATTACCGCCTCTGCTGACACCGGCGGGCGCTCAATGGCAATTTCCGAGATCGAAATCTGCGCTACGGATAGTGCGGGCACCTGCATCACTACGCGCGGACCCTCGGCAACACTTGCGCTCAATACGAATACAACGGCCACCTTTGCCGTCTTCGTCCGCGGAACAGGAGCGGCGATCGAGGACGATCCGGCCCGCAATCGTATCTTTATCCGCTTCAATGAGGGCAGTGCGCCCCGCGGGGCCACCAGTGTGGCGGTCCGGACCCAATAGGTGAAAAGCATGCGTGTCTTTTCAAAACTCCTGATGCCGGCAGCCGCCGCTCTGACTTTATCTGCGCCTGTCTTTGCCGATATCGAAGTCGGGCAGGATGAGAATATCTGGACGGTCACGGCAGCGGGCGAACCGCTATCGGAAGTGCTTTCTGCTATCCGGGAGGAGGCCGGCTTCCGGCTGGTCGGGGCGGACCGGCTGATTGATGATCGTGCGGTAACAATCGAGGTGTCGGGATCACTCGGCGATGTGCTGGCGCGCCTGCTGGCCGGGTTCGATTACGCCCTGGTTTATGGAGAAACACCCGAAACCAGTGGCGATCTTCAGCGACTCGTTCTCCTGTCGGGCCGGGCGGGCGATGCGCCTGACGAAAGCCAGCGTCTCACGGTTGAGAGACTTCCCGCCGGCTTGAGTGAGGAAGATGGCGAACGTGTCAGTGACCTGCTGGCGCGTCAGGTTCAGCCCCTGATCGATGCCGAGGAAGCCGGGGCAGCCACCAGCAACACGGAAGAGACAACAGCCCTGACAGCGGCTCCCGCTTCACCGTCCGGCGAACCCGCCACAACAAGTGGTGACGACTATGAGCTGGATCCGGAAACGCAGGCGGCCCTGGCCGAAGCCACACGCCGTGCGCAGCAGGATTTGCAAGCCCTGGTCAATGCGCTTCAGGCGGCCGAAGACGGCGATAATTAGGCTTTCACCCGGCTGAAAACCGGACACCCCGGATATCAGTCTTGGGTGTTTGTGTATTCACCTTCAGGCAAACCCAGGGCCAGCGACAGATTCTGCATCGCTTGCACGGCCGCCCCTTTGAGAAGGTTGTCCAGCACCGAAACAACGGTCAGATGCCGGCCATCTCCGGCAAGACCGAATCCACCGACGATGGCTCCGGGCCGGCCCGCAATCATGGCGGGCTCGGGAATTTCCTCCGTCACGTCAACCAGTGGCTCACCATCGTAATAGGCCTGATATGTTTCCAGGCATCCTTTGGCCGTCATCATACCGGTGATCGGGATGTGGACCGTTGTCACCAGACCGCTGAAGAAGGGCGCAACATGGGGGGTGAAATGAATATCCACGCCCGCATGCGCCGCCATCTCGCGCTCATGAATATGCCCCGTTAGCGCATAAGGCATCAGATTGTCCTTGAGCGCCGCCAGATCATTCTTGCGCGAGGGTGTGATGCCTGCCCCGGAATATCCAGACACGCCAAAGACATGAATCGGCCCCGAAACCATCTCGCGGTATGGTGCGATCGCCAGCTGTCCGCAGGTGGCATAACAGCCCGGATTGGCAATGCGTTTCGCGGTTTTCAAGTCATCCCGGCCATGGATCTCCGGCAAACCATACACCCAGGCCGGATCAAACCGCCCGTCCGCCGACAAATCGACGACAATCGTTTGCGCATCGATATGTTCGAGAAAAGCGGCCGCCGCCCCGTTGGGAAGAGCGAGGATGATGGCGTCCAGATCATGCGAAGCGAGGGCCTCCGGAGTAACCGCCTCGAACGACAGGCCGGTCTCAAGCTCCGGTGCCGTGTCG
The DNA here is from genome assembly GCA_016124665.1 of Alphaproteobacteria bacterium. Taxonomy (GTDB): domain Bacteria; phylum Pseudomonadota; class Alphaproteobacteria; order Caulobacterales; family Maricaulaceae; genus Hyphobacterium. The sequence continues at coordinate 46,109 of WGNH01000006.1, forward strand.
TGCACCTTCTGTCCGGCCAGCTCGCGCGAACTGGCCAGGACCAGTTCCATATCCTCGCGGCGCGAGAGCAGGCGCAGGATTTCGCGTCCGGTATAGCCACGCCCGCCAATCAGCCCGATACGCGCCGTCATCCGGACCGCTCCAGCGTCTCGGGCAGGGCCGCAATCTTGCGCACCATGCCGGGGATACGTGACAGGTCGTTCTCGCCTTTCCAGAACACGGTCCAGGGCCCGGCTTTCACCGACCCGTCACACTCCTGGAAATAGAAGCTGTTGACCGGATTGGAGGACTTGGACCGCCAGTAAAGATAGGGCGCATAATCGATCATCGCCTGCCAGACCGCGCGCGCCAGCCCCTCGCCGCGCGCCTCTTCGAGAACCGCGAACTTGTCGAGATAGGCGATTCCGTCCAGGCGGCTGATCACCGCTCCGGCGCGATAATTTTCCGTTACGAACAAGCGGTCAAAGTCCAGCGAGGTCCAGTAATCGGCCACCGGCTTGCGTCCGAACGACGCCGTGATCAGCTGCTCCAGCCGCGGCCAGTCAACGGCCGCCTTGTCTGTCTCGGTCAACAGCTTTTCGCCGCGCCGGATCAGCGTGCCGGCCCCGGCATGGGTGAACAATTCCTGGCTGAGGCCTTCCGGTGAGGTAATCGACACCGAACTGGTGAGCGGCAAATCATCCAGCAGGGCCTGGATCTGATCGATCTTCACGCGCATTCCGCCAGTGATCCATCCTGCGGACATCAGCCGGTCCCGGTCGCTGGCAAGATTAAGCGTTGAAATCACCTCTCCCTTGTCGTCAAGCAGGCCGCCTGTCTCCGTCAGGAAGATGATCTTGTAGGGTTGCAGCGTCTTCACCAGGGCCGCCACCGCATGGTCGGCATTGATATTGACCAGACGCCCGTCACCGGTTTCGCCCAGACAGGCCAGAACCGGAATTTCGCCGCCCCGTACGGCAGCCTCGACAAGGTCCAGATTGACCTCCGCTGGCTCGCCCACGCGGCCATAGATGGCTTCGTCCAGCAGCCGGGCCCCGAACACGCCCGTCGGTATGCTGGCCGCGCGGCCGCCGCTTTCCCTAATAGCGTCGACAATCGCGATATTGGCAGCGCTGAGAGCCTTGCGGATAACGGGAATGGCTTCTGCCGGCGTCACACGCAGCCCGTCTATGCGCTCGCTCCGGATCGCCGCCTCATCCAGCGCTGCATCGAGTTGTGGCCCGCCACCATGAACAATGATGGGCGAAAGGCCGACCGTTTGCAGAAAAGCCAGAGCGGCGGCGAGCCCGTCAAGATCATCGCGGATCACTGCGCCGCCAACCTTCACCACCGCAAAGCGCGACTGATCCAGGCGCGAAAACCGGTTGAGATAGTCGCGCACTTCCTTGCCATCGCGCATATGCGACAGCAGGCGGATAATGGTCGAGCGGGTACCGGTTGTGCTCATGCCCGGAGATCCATGTCCCGTGCCAGGGCTTCCAGCATGGCTTTCTGGACATGCAGGCGGTTCTCTGCCTCCTCAATTCCCAGAAAAGCAGGAGAATCCACTACGCTGTCAGCAATCTTCACATTCCGGCGCATGGGCAGGCAGTGGCTGATCGAGGCATTACGGGTCAAAGCCATCTTGGCATCGTCCACCATGAAGTCCCGGCCCTTCGCCCGATAGGGGGCCTCGCCCTCCCATTGGCCATAGAATGGCAACGCCCCCCAGCTTTTTGCATAGACGGCATCGGCACCGGAATAGGCGGCCTCGATATCGGTCAGGAGATCGAAGGATGTCCCGTGTGCGGCACAGTTTTCCTGAGCCGCCGACATGTATCTTTCATCCAGCCGGTAGACTTCGTCCGGCACCAGCATGCGCACATTCATGCCGAACTTGGACGCCATCAGAATCGCGGAATTCGCCACCGCGGTGTTCAGCGGTTTTGGATGAGGAACCCAGGTCAGAAGAAAGGTCTTGTTGGCAACGCGGCCATGCTTTTCCTGAAGGGCCAGCATCATCGCCAGCTCCTGACAGGGGTGAACAATAGTCTCCATATTGACGATAGGCACAGCCGCATGCCTTGCAAAAGCGGAAATCAGCGGATCCTCCCGCTCTGCCTGCCAGTTCTGGAATTTGGGGAAGCACCGGATGGCGATCATGTCGACATAGCGGGACAGCACTTTCGCCGCCTCGACAACGTGCTCCTCCGCATCGGCGTCCATGATGACCCCGTCCTCGAACTCCATCGGCCATGTCCCGGCACGGGCGTCCAGCACAATGCCCTGCCCGCCCAGTTGCGCAATGCCGATTTCAAACGAGGTGCGCGTGCGCAGCGAGGGATTGAAAAAGACCAGCGCCACGGACTTTCCCGACAACGCGGAACTGAACGCTCCGGCTTTTAGCGCGCGGGCGCGATCCAGAATCGATTGCAGTTCGTCCTGTTTCCAGTCTTCGGTAGTCAGAAAATGGCGCATAATTCTGGTCCCAATAGAAAAGCCCGGCTCAACGAGCCGGGCTTTCATAGCATTTGCAGTCGATAGCGAAAGCCGATCATGTCACGGCATCATTAAAATGGGTTCGTATCGCTATTGGTTTGGCCTGAAGCCCATTGATTGCCCGTCGACTGGTTGCGGCCAATGGCATCACGCCCGGCTTCCTGGATGGCGGCCCATTGCGCCGCAGTCCGGCAGATCCGCTCGCGGCGCAGCTGTCCGGTCACCCGCTCCGCACGGCAAACCATGCGGTTTGGATCATCATCATTGGAAGCGGTGTTGGTTTCCGCAGGTGCCGTTTCCTGTGGCGCCTCGGCCGGTACCGGCGCGTCATTGCTGGCCATATCGCCATCTTCCGACGTGGTCGCGCAAGCTGCCAGCGCCAATCCGGCAACGAGTACAAAAATCAGTCTCATAGATCCCCCCATTGGATCCGGCAGGTCCGGCAGAGACTACCGGACCCGCATTCCATTCATCAATCTTTATTGTGGGCTGTCCTGATAGCCCGTCGACTGGTTCCGGCCAATGGCATCGCGGCCGGCTTCCTGGATCGCAGCCCATTGCGCCGCCGTCCGGCAGATACGTTCGCGGCGCAGCTGGCCGGTCACACGCTCCGCACGGCAAACCATACGGTTCGGATCGTCATTGGATGCGGTGTTGGTTTCCGCCGGTGCCCTTTCCTGCGGCGCCTCGGCCGGTGCCGGCGCATCATTGCTGGCCATATCGCCATCCTCCGACGTGGTGGCGCATGATGCCAGCGCCAGACCGGCGATCAAAATCAAGAATATCCTCACTTTACCCCTCCTGCATAAACTCGTTGTTTCTGGAAAATCGGCGCGAATGTAGATATCGCAACCAGAGAAGGTCAGCCTTCAATAATTCCGGCGCCCTGTCAAAGTACGAAATTGTAATTTCCTGCTATCCAATAGCTTCACAAGGCCTTTCCGGTTCAAATCAAGAATTGTTGATCACCCGGGCGGATTGCCCCAAAACGGAAGCTCATTATCCGATAGGCCCTCATGTCCGTTCTCGCTGTCATACCCGCCCGCTACGGTTCCACCCGCTTTCCCGGCAAGCCGCTCACCCGCATTGCCGGCCGTCAGATGATCGAACGGGTCTGGCGTCACACCTCCGCGGCCGAAGGGGTCGATGAGGTCGTGGTCGCCACCGATGATGCGCGCATTGCCGATGCTGTTTCAGCCTTTGGTGGCCAGGCCGTGATGACGCCGGACACCTGCCGCAATGGCACCGAACGTGCGCTCGCTGCACTGGACGCCCTGGGAAGTCAGGCGGACATCATTATCAATGTGCAGGGCGACGCCGTGTTGACTCCGCCCTGGGTCATCGGCGCCGTGCCGGTCGTGATGCGCGCGGATGCCTCCATCGAAATGGCCACACCTGCCGTCAGAATGCCCCCGGAAACGGAGGCTCGATTCCGGGCCGCAAAAGCGGCAGGCGAGGTCGGCGGCACCACTGTCGTTTTCGATAAAAATATGAAAGCCATGTATTTTTCCAAAACCGTCATCCCCTTTCAGCGCAATCCGGAGGCCGGCACGCCGACCTGGCAGCATATCGGCCTCTATGGCTATCGCGCTGCAACCCTGCGCCGGCTCGTATCGCTGGAGCCCAGCCCGCTGGAGCAGGCCGAAAGCCTGGAACAGTTGCGGGCGCTCGAAAACGGCATTCCCATCCGCATTGTCGAGGTGGATTACCGCGGGCGTTCGGCCTGGTCGGTAGATGCGCCGTCTGATGTTGCCGAGGTCGAAGCCATCATCGCCCGCGAGGGCGAACTTGTCCCATGAGCCTGCTGCTTCTGGCCCGGCACGGAAACACATTTGGTCCCGGCGATCCGGTCGTCTGGGTGGGCGCAAAAGAAGATCTGCCTCTGGTCAGATCCGGCGAGGCGCAGGCTGCAGCTTTTGGCGAAGCCTTGCGCGAGCAGAGCATCGCACCGGCCCGGCTTGTGTCCGGCCCGCTGAAGCGGACACGGCGCGCAGCAGAGATCGTGAAGGCGATCACGATGTCGGATGCGGACATCGAGATTGATGCCCGCCTGACAGAGATCGATTACGGTAAATGGGGCGGCAAAACCGATGACGAAATCAGCGCTACCTTCGGCCCCGATGCCATTCCGGACTGGCGCGAGCGTCATAAACGGCCGGAAAATGCGGGCTGGTCGCCGGATGACCAGACACTGAAAGCCAATGCTTTGGGTGTTCTGGGCGACATGGAATCAGGTGGTTTTCCGGCCCTTGTCATCACATCCAACGGTATTCTGCGATATTTCCACAATGCCCTCGGATTCAAAGGGGACGCCAAAGTGAAGACCGGTCATGTCTGTGCCGCGCGCCTGTCAGAACGGGGCTGGACACCGCTCTTCTGGAATCAATCCCCTGAAACGCTCCCGGAGCTGTCATGAGCGGGCCGCTGACCGGCATTCGCGTCATCGAGCTGGCGGGTATTGGCCCCGGTCCGCTGGCCGGGCAGTTGCTCGCCGATCTGGGAGCGGACGTCATTTCGGTCGACCGCAAGGCCGAAACGCCGAATCCGGTGCGCCCGAAAGACGCCAATCGCCGTGGCAAGCGGTCCATTGCCGTCAATCTGAAAGCTGAGGGCGCGAGTGGTATCATCCTGAAGCTTTGTGAAACAACCGACATCTTGATCGAAGGCTTCCGGCCCGGCGTGGCCGAACGCCTCGGGCTCGGCCCCGATGCTGTTCACGCCATCAATCCGGGGCTGGTCTATGGCCGCCTGACCGGCTGGGGACAGGCCGGGCCGCTGGCGGATCGCGCCGGTCATGACATCAATTATATCTCGATCACCGGCGCGCTCGCCGCCATTGGCGAGAAGGATCGCCCGGTCCCGCCGCTCAATCTGGTCGGGGATTATGCCGGTGGCTCGCTGATGCTGGTTTATGGCGTGATGGCCGCACTGATTTCTGCCAGGTCCACGGGAAAGGGCCAGGTCGTCGATGCCGCCATGACGGATGGATCCGCCGCCATCATGAGCCTCATTCATTCCTTGCACGCCTCTGGCATCTGGCAGGACAGGCGCGAAGCCAACATCATTGACGGCGGAACACCCTTCTACCGCTGCTATGAAACCGCCGATAACGGATTCATGGCGGTCGGCGCGATCGAACCGCAATTCTTTGCCGAGCTGATCCGCGGGCTGGGTCTCGATGAAAGCTGGTGTGCCCGGCAATATGATGCGGCGGGCTGGCCGGACATGCAGGCCGAATTCGAGCGCGCCTTTGCGGGCCGGACACGTGAGGAATGGACCGCGATCTTTGAACCCACCGATGCCTGCGTCTCGCCTGTGCTGGATATGTCCGAAGCCCCCTCCCACCCGCACAATGCCGCCCGGCAAACCTTTGTCGAGATTGATGGTTTTGCCCAACCTGCCCCGGCACCGCGGTTTTCCGGCACAGCGGCCGGAAGACCGTCGAGCGCCTTTTTCCAGGGCGAACATACCCGCGCCATTCTGACCGAGGCAGGGTATTCTGAAGACGAGATCAGCACCCTGATCAGCGATGGAAAGGTGCAGGCCGCACAATGAGCGATCAGATTGTCATTATCGGAGCCGGTCAGGCCGGGATCCAGCTCGCCGACAGCCTGCGCCGCGAAGGTCATGAAGGCCCGGTCACCCTGATCGGCACCGAAGACGAAGCGCCCTATCAGCGCCCGCCCCTGTCAAAGGCTTTTCTTCTGGATCAGCTCGACGAAAGCCGCCTGCCCTTGCGGCCCGATGCTTTTTACGAGCAGCGCGATATTAAAACGCGCTTCGGCATGACGGTGACCGCAATAGACCGCGCCCACAAGACCGTCACCCTCGATACAAGCGAGACCCTGCCCTATGACAGGCTGGCGCTGTGTCTCGGGGCGAATGTGTTCATTCCCCCGATTCCCGGAACGGATCTGCCGCATGTCCTGGCTTTGCGGACCCTGGCCGACGCCAAGCAGCTGAAGACAGCCCTCGCCAGCGCTGAAAGTGTTGCGGTTATTGGAGGCGGCTTCATCGGTCTGGAAGTGGCCGCTTCGGCGCGGAAAATGGGCAAGACGGTCACCATCATCGAAGCGCTCGACCGGGTGATGAAACGTGCGGTCAGCGAGCCTGTTTCGCGTTTTTTCGAGGCCCTGCATCGCGACCATGGCAGCACGGTTTTGCTTGAAACCCTGACGGAGGAAATCACGCCCGGCGGCGTCCGGCTGAAAAATGGAGACATGATCCCGGCCGATCTCGTCGTCATGGGCACCGGCGTAGCCCCATGCCAGGAATTGGCGATGGCGTCGGGTCTGCACTGCGAAAACGGTATTCTGGTCGATGAATTTGCCCGCACATCGGATCCCGATATCGTCGCCATTGGCGATTGCGCCGCGCATCCGAACTATCTGACCGGGCAGACCCTGCGGCTGGAATCCGTTCAGAATGCGATCGATCAGGCCAAGATTGCCGCAAAGACACTGACCGGCACGCTCGAGCCCTACAGGGCCGTGCCATGGTTCTGGTCAGACCAGTTCGATATCAAGCTGCAGATGGCCGGGCTTTCCGGCGGGGCCGACACCAGCGTCACACGCGGCAATAAGGCAGACAGAAGTTTTTCCATCTTCTACTTCAGGAGCGGAAAGCTGATAGCGGCCGATTCCATCAACGCCCCCGCCGATCATATGGCAGCCCGCCGCATCCTCGCCAATGACGCGCGCACATTGACGCCGGAACAGGCCGCCGACACCGGCTTTGATCTGAAACAGGCTTTCTAGCCGGTCCCGGCTTCGGAATGATCCGGAGGCATAGACTGCATCTCCGACGTCCAGGCCAGACGGGCAAACCAGCCCGTGGCCAGCATCGCTACGATGAATGCGAGACCGTACAAGGCCCAGATGATCGCGCCAGCGGGATGCATGAGACCGATCATGGCCCACGCGGAGGCGAAAGCCACGACAAACGCCTCCGACCCGACCAGCAGGGTTACGGTGATCACTGAGGCGAGCGCTGTAATTGAAAGGCTTTTTCGAAAGCGTGCAGGTTTTTGGGACGGACTCTGCGAAGCCAGATGATGAGACGCCATGCGCCTGTTCTTTCCACCACATCACGCCCGGTGCGGGATGAATGCCGTATAAGTGGAAATGCCGGTTCTGAGCGCAATAGGCAGGACGACCGGAACTGCCAAAATATGCATCGGGCTTCTAGACCTTTCCGGTCACCGGCAGCAGCGCCCCGGTGATCGCCCGGGCATCGTCCGATGCCAGAAACAGCATGACCGCAGCCAGATCATCGGGCTTCACCCAGATGTCTGGATCGGTATCGGGCATGTCCTGCCGGTTCTGCGGCGTATCAATGATGGACGGCAAAACCGCATTCACGGTGACCGCCGTGGACTTCAACTCTTCGGCCAGAGATTCCGTCAGGCGCATCACACCGGCTTTGGAGGCCGCATAGGCCCCCATTCCCATACCGGCCTTGACGGCACCGGCCGCGCCGACATTGACGATCCGGCCGGCGGGTGCAGCTTTCAGATAAGGCAGCGCCATCTTGCACGCGGTTGCTGCGGTCTTCACATTGATCTCGTAGAGAAAATCCCAGCTCTCGATCAATCCGTCTTTCAGCGTCTCCCAGCGAAATCCGCCGGCAATGTTGAGCAACGCATCCAGGCGTCCATGCTTTTCGACAATGGCGTTGAACAGGTCTGCCGTGGCCTCTGCATCCGTCAGATCCACACCGCCGCGCTGGTCCACGCCGTCCGGATACGTCTCGCGCGGCTTTCCCGCTCGGTCGATGGCGACAACGGTCCAGCCCTGTTGTCTGGCCAGTCTGACAGCGGCTTCCCCCAGAATGCCGAATCCGCCCGTTATCGCGATAACCTTGCCTGACATTGAGACCTCCTCGTATTTGCGCCGGACACTAGCCCGGAAATCGACTGCTGCAAGCCAACCGGCATCGAATGACCCGTTTTGCGCCCGCAGAATGACATAAATCAGGGGGATGCAGTTTGTCTCTACTCGTGAGAGTATGGGGACTCGGGGAAGGGATAGGGAGATTTCAGCATGACCACCGGTTTTAGCCGTCTGGGCTTGGGTGCCGTCGCATTGGCCCTGGTGTTAAGCGCTTGCGGAGAACGGGAGCCGGGTGCCAGCGGACCCGCCCGCGAGGGCATCGAACTGTCCGACCGGTCTGCGTCTGCCCCCCGCCCGGAACCGGAATATCCTGACCGTTTTGATTATCTGCGCTACCGGATTGATGTCTCCGCCGCCCAGCCCGCCGCCTGCTTCGTATTCTCGCAGGCCCTGGATCCAGGGGTGGACTATGCGCCCTATGTCGAACTGGATCCGCCCGCGAATGTCGCTCTGCGGATCGACGGGTCCTCGCTCTGCCTTGGCGGTCTGACCTTCGGACAATCGCCCGAGGTCACCTTGCTGGAAGGTTTGCCCTCCGCAGAGGGCGATACTCTGCAAACGACAGAAACCACCACCATCGAATTCGGTGACCGGCCGTCCTATGTCGGCTTTTCCGGCGACGGTGTGATTCTGCCGCGGATCGATGCCGATGGCATCCCGATCGAAACGGTCAATGTGGACGAGGTCGAGATCGAGGTCCTTCGCATCACGGATCGGGCTCTGGTCTTCCGTGAAATCACGCAAGGTTATACCGCCTCAGAAAATGAATGGGGCTATCTCTACGGGGAAGAGAGCCCGAACGAGGTTGGCCGCCTTGTCTGGGAAGGCACGATGGATACATCCGGAGCGCCCAACGCGCCGGTCATCACCGTCATGCCGCTGGCCGAAACCATCGGTGTTCTGGAACCCGGTGCCTATTTCCTGCGCGTCCGGGATGCCTCGGTGGACGAAAATGAAAACCAGCCTGCGCGTTCCGAACGCTGGTTCATCATCACCGATCTCGCTCTGACTTCCTATGTCGGCCAGGATGGTATCGATGTCACCGTCCGTTCTCTCCAGACCGGCCGTCCGGTAGAGGGAGCCGGGATTCAACTCCTCGCCCAGTCGAATGAAATTCTGGCGGCGGTGGAAAGCGACGCCAATGGCCGGGTCCGCTTTGACGATCCGCTGACCAATGGGGAAGGCGCAAATGCCCCGCGCCTGTTGACCGCCTATGGTCCGGAGGGCGATTTTGCGGTGCTCGATTTCAATCGTTCCCCCGTCGATCTGTCCGAACACAATATCAACGGCCGTAACACGCCCGAAGGGGCGGACGCTTTCCTCTATCTGGATCGCGGCATTTACCGCCCCGGCGAGACCGTGCACGCAACGGCCCTCATCCGTGACCGTGAAGCCAATGCCATTGATGATCGCGCGGGCAGCTTCATCCTGTATGCGCCGAACGGAATTGAATCAGACCGCCTGCGCTTTGATGACGCGGAGATGGCGGGAGCCATTCAGCATGATTTCGATATTTCTGCCGCTGCCGCCCGCGGCATCTGGCGTCTGGCACTCGAGCTGGATGGCCTCGGTGTGGTGGGGCGCGCCAGTTTTTCGGTCGAGGACTTTGTGCCGCAGCGCATCGAGCTGGAGCTCGACGCCGACGACACAACACCGCTGAAAGCCAATGAAAGCCGCGGTATCGAAGCCAATGTCCGCTTCCTTTATGGCGCGCCGGGCGCGGGCCTGCCGGTCGAGGGGGAGGTCCGCCTGGAAGTCGACCCGTCACCCTTTGACGCTTTTTCCGGATACCGTTTCGGATTGCACGATCAGGCCTTCCAGCAGATCGCCTATGACCTGCCGGATGCCGTTACGGATGGTGCGGGCAGAGCCGTATTGGGCCTCAATGCCGGTGATCGTGGTGCAGACGCGACCCAGCCCCTGCGCGCGCGTGTCGTCGTGTCCGCCATCGAACCCGGTGGCCGGCCGGTGCGTGACGATGTCCGCATCCCCTATCGTCCCCGCGATCTCTATATCGGCGTCGAGCCGGATTTCGACGGCCGCCCGGACCAGGATGCAGAGACCTCATTCAATGTCGTTTCCGTCAATGCTGCCGGCGAACAGGTTGATGCGCGTCTGGAATGGCGTCTGACCCGGCAGGATTACCGCTATGACTGGTATCGCGAAAGCGGCGGCAACTGGCGCTGGCGCCGGACCAGCTTCACCGTTCCGATTGAAGATGGTGTGATCCAGACCGGTGGCGAGATCACGGCGGTCAATACACCGCCGCTGGATTGGGGCAATTACCGGCTGGAGGTTTCAGTACCGGACGGCACGGCCTCCAGCTACGGCTTCTGGGTCGGCTGGGGCAGTGTTGCGCAGGATGGCGTGGAAGCGCCGGACCGCGTGCGGATCGCCACACCGGAAGACTCCCCCTCCGTGGGCGATACAGCCCAGATCAGCCTGCAAGCCCCCTATGCGGGGGAGGCCGAGATCGTGGTCGCCACGGATCGTGTGATTGCCAACTATTCCATCAGCCTGCCCGAAGGCGGCACCGGCTTCACTCTGCCCGTCACGGATGACTGGGGTACCGGCGCCTATGTCATGGTCACGGTCTACACACCGCGTGACGTGGTCGAACAACCGCGGCCGCGGCGCGCCGTGGGCGTGGCCTATATTCCGGTCAGCGCTGAAGACCGCACGATTGATCTCGCCTTCGACATGCCGGAGCTGGTGCGGCCGCGCCAGACCGTCAGCGTCGATCTCGAGGCGGGCCAGAACACACGCAATGCCTATGTCACGGTCGCAGCGGTCGATGAAGGCATTCTGCTTCTGACGCGCTTCGACTCCCCGGATCCGATTGACTGGTATTTCGGACAGCGCGCGCTCGATGTGTCGCTGTATGACGATTATGGGCGCCTGCTGGATCCCAATCAGGGCGCAGCGGCTCCGGTTCGCTCCGGCGGTGACCAGATTGGCGGCGCCGGTCTGACGGTCGTGCCCACCCAAACCGTTGCCCTGTTTTCCGGACCGGTCGAGTTTGACCGCAACGGGACGGCATCGGTCGATATCGAGGTGCCGGACTTCAATGGCGAATTGCGCCTGATGGCGGTCGCCTGGTCGGACACAGCACTGGGATCGGCGTCTCAGCCACTGACCGTGCGCGACCCCGTCCCGGCCGAACTCATTCTGCCACGTTTCCTGTCTCCGGGAGATCAGGCACAAGCCACGCTGACCATCGACAATGTCGAAGGCGGAGCCGGTGATTACATCGCCATGTTCTCCAGCGACGGGCCGGTCAGTTTCGACCAGCCACAGAATGGTGCGGCCATGGAACCGGGCGAACGCCGCGATGATACGGTCGGCATCACTGCCGGGGATATCGGTATCGCTCAACTATCCATGGAAGTGATCGGCCCGGAAATCGAACTCGAATCCGGCTATCCGATCCAGGTACGGTCGGCCTTCATGCCGCAAGCTGATTTCGAACGTATTGCTCTGACTCCAGGCCAAAGCTGGTCGCCGGACCCGGCGCTTCTGTCCGGATTCAATCCCGGCGATGCCGAGCTTCAGCTCAGCTTCTCGGCCATCCCGATGGACGCGGCGGCGATTTATGAAAATCTCAGCCGCTATCCCTTCGGCTGTACCGAGCAGCAGACCAGCCGCGCCCTGCCCCTGCTCTATGCCGGGCAGATGGCGGCGCTCGCCGGTCTGGACGCCGATGCCGAGAGCCACCAACGCGTCAGGGAGACCGTCGAGACGATCCTGAACCGTCAAAGTGCCGATGGGGCTATCGGTCAGTGGCGTATGGGCGATCGCTATGCCGACGGCTGGCTGGGGGCGTATGCCACCGACTTCCTCGCCCGGGCCGATGCGGCCGGATACGACGTGCCGGCGGCGGCGCTGGACCGCGCATATACGGTTCTGGATCATATCTCGCGCGGTGATTTCTACCGCGCCGGGGGCTATGACACCGAGATCCGCCGCGGTCCCTGGCAGCGGGACACCCAGCAACGCCTGAACGATCGCAGCCAGGCCTATGCCTTCTACGTGCTGGCCCGCGCCGGCCGGGCCGATGTCGGACGCCTGCGTTATTTCCACGACCAGCGCATTGACCAGATCTCCAGCCCGCTGGCCCGGGCCCATGTGGCCGCCGCATTGGCGCTGGTCGGCGATCGCGCCCGCAGCCAGAATGCCTTCGACCTCGCTGAACGCGTTCTGGGCTACAATAATGAGGGCGATTACTATCAGACACCGCGCCGCGATCTGGCCGGTGTTCTGGCCCTTGCCGCCGAAGCCGGGGACATGGACCGGGTACAAAGACTGGGCGACCGTGTGGCAACAGAAGTCCCGGCGATTGACAGCCTGACGACCCAGGAAATGGCGTATCTCCTGCTCGCGGCAAATGCGCTCACGCAGGACGGCGAAGATGTCGATATTGCCGCCGAGGGCGCCGTAACCGTCGAGGCAGAAGACCGCAGCTTCTCCATGAGTCCGGAGGATCTGGCCCAGGGTGCCAGCTTTACCAATGAGGCCGGCAATCCGGTCTGGCTGACACGTGTTGCACGCGGCACACCGGCCGAGGCCCCGGAAGCGGAAGCCGCGCGTCTTGTCGTCAGCAAGCGGATCCGCAATACGGACGGGTCGGAAGCCGATCTGGCGAACATCTCGCAAGGCGACCGGCTTATGATTTCCTTCGAGATCATCAATCCGGAATCCCGCCGCGCACCGCTCATCCTCGCGGATCTGCTTCCCGCCGGTTTCGAGATCGAGTCGATTATTCAACCGGATGAAGGCGGTCCCAATGGCGTCTACAGCTGGCTGGGAACGATCGAATCAGCCCGCATCCAGGAAGCGCGCGACGATCGCTATGTTGCCGCGATCGAGGTCTATGGCCGCCGCACGGAGCGCTATGCCTATACGGTTCGCGCCGTCACGCCGGGCCGCTTCACCATTCCCGGCGCTGTGGTCGAGGACATGTACCGCACGGATGTCTTTGCCCGCACGGCGGCAGGTGAGGTCGTCATCCGGGAACGCTGATGGACCGGATCCTGACGGCCTGGCGCTGGACGGCGGGAGCCGCACTGATCGCCATGATGGCAGTGGTGGGGCTGGACCGGCTCTTCCCCCCGCCGTCGCTGTCCGAGCGGTCGGTCATCGTTACCGATGAACGCGGTCAGATATTCCGCGCCTTTCCGGTCGAGGGCGGACGCTGGCGGCTGGCAGCCGATCTCGACGGCATTGACCCGGCTTTCATTGCGGCCCTGATCGCCATCGAGGACGAACGTTTTCATATCCACCGCGGGGTCGACCCCATCGCCATCCTGCGCGCCAGCGCCCATTCCTTGCGTGCCGGGGAAATCGTCTCGGGCGCCTCGACTTTGACCATGCAAACGGCCCGCCTGCTGGAGCCGCGGCCGCAACGCAATCTTGGCTCCAAGCTGATGGAAGTCTGGCGCGCGCTCCAGCTGGAAGCCAGGTTTTCCAAGCAGGAAATCCTCGAGACCTATCTGACCCTGACCCCCTATGGCGGAAATCTGGAGGGCGTAACGTCGGCCAGCTGGGCCTGGTTCGGCCATGCGCCCGACCGGCTGACCCCGGCCCAGATCGCTTTGCTGATTGCGCTGCCGCAAGCACCCGAAGCCCGCCGCCCGGATCTGCGGCCGGAAAATGCCCGGCGGGGAAGGGAGCGGATATTGCAAAGACTGGCGAATTACGGAGTCATCTCCAGCGACATCGCAATCGAATCCGCTGCTGAACCGGTGCCCTCGCGTCATGATTTTCCCGCTTTGGCCTGGCATGCCAGCCAGTCTCTGCGCACGGCATCTGACGGATCATCCTCCGTTATCACCTCGACGCTCGACTACACGCTTCAGCTGGAAGCGGAGCGTCTCGCATCGGAAGCCGCCATGGCCGCCGGCCCGGATGTCCAGATATCCGTTCTCGTCGTGGAAAACGCCAACAGAGCCGTTCGTGCGGCCGTCGGCTCGGCCAGCCGCGCCCGCGCGGGCGGCTGGATCGACCTGTCAAACCGGCCCCGCTCGCCAGGATCGACGCTCAAACCCTTTATCTATGGCATGGCCTTCGACGACGGGCTGGCCACACCGCAAACGCGGCTGACCGATGCGCCGCGCCGCTTTGACAGCTATATGCCGGAAAATTTTGACCGCATGTTCCGGGGCGATGTCACCGTCGCTGAGGCCTTGCAGCACTCTTTGAATGTCCCGGCGGTCGAAACACTTGATGCGGTGGGCGCCAGCCGCTTTGCCGCCGGCCTGCGGTTTGCGGGCGCCTCACCATCCATATCCGCGGGGGCGAGCGAAGAGACCGGGCTGGCCATCGCCCTCGGGGGCGCCGGTCTGACCGTGCGGGATCTGGCAACACTTTACACGGGACTTGCCAATGGCGGCGAAGTGCGTCCGCTGGTCTGGAATGCGGGCGATCTCGGCACTGATGCTCAGGGTATGCAGATTGTCAGCGCGGAATCGGCAGAAGAGATTCTCACCATTCTTCGCGGCGCACCTCAACCGTCGGGCCGGGCGCCTGCGAGCCTGACCAGCGCCGCCCCCTCCATCGCGTTCAAGACCGGAACCAGCTGGGGCTATCGCGATGCCTGGGCGGCCGGAATTGCCGGCGGATATACGGTCGTCGTCTGGGTTGGCCGGGCGGATGCCCGGCCCCGCACCGGACAGACGGGCCGCGAAGCCGCCTTGCCGGTCCTGTTTGATGTGTTTGATATGCTGCCGCGTCAAGAAACCCCGCGTGAAGATCGCCAACCCTGGCTGTTGGCGCAGGAAACGCCCGAACCGCTCGCCCGGTATAATCGTGATCCCGCCCCGGAAATCCTTTTTCCGCCGCATGAAGCCGAAGTCTGGATGGAAACGGACGGGCGCGATTATGTCCTGGCAGGGCGGGCGGGGTCATCGCTTCGCTGGTATGTCGATGGCCAGCCCGTTTCCGCCAATTCCGCCGGAGAACCGGTATGGCGCCCGGTCGGTCCGGGGTTTTATGCTGTGCGCGCCGTGGACGAGAGCGGCCGGACGGCCTTGTCACGGGTCCGGATCATCACGCCAGCAGGCTGAAACACAAACCGGCAAGAAAAACGCCCCGCCCGGACAAGCCGGACGGGGCGCTGAAACTGTCCGGGCCGGAAGGCCCGGATCAGATCCTATTGACGGCCAAGGATACGGCTTTGAGCCGCGCCATTGTAATCGTCATTATGGCTGTCGAAATCGACGCCACCGGAATGGTCCTGATAGGACATCGGTGTGCGCGAACGCTCGACGGTCGGGGCGTCGAAATTCGGCAATTCGATTTCTTCGCAGTCCATCATGCGCCACTCATAGCGTTCGGACTGGACCAGACGATAACGGGTGATGGTCTCGGACCGTCCCTGAACCGTACGGCTTTCAACCGTTGCCGGCTGGGTCAGGACTTCAACCGAATAGGTATCATACTCGGCCGGAATCGGAATTTCCTCGACACGGCCCTGTTCAACCAGAACCTCACGCGAGATCATGGCATATTCGGCCGGCGTTTCGATCTCGTCGATGCGGGCAGGCTGGACCACGACATTGCGGGTCACGGTACGATATTCGCCCGCCTCTTCGACCAGACACCAGACTTCACCGGTCTCCGGGTCGTAGCGGGTAATCTGCGCACCGGGCACACGGCCACGCTGCCAGACCATGCGAGGCTCACGCACCAGAACCTGCTCGGTCACGGTCTCATGAACCGCCGGACGAACCACATATTCGGTATAGGCTGGGCGGACGAGCACATTCTCGGTCACCGTTTCATAAACCGGCTGATGGACGACATAACGGACACCGGCATCGCGGCGCACATATTCCTCGATGCGCTCTTCAAGGCGCGGAGGGGCTACGTCATAGGTCTCATAGGCGTCAGACGACGTAATGGTTTCGGTGTAAGGCTCATAGACCGGCTCGACACGCACCCGGGCATAACATTCGCCCGGCGTGGCATTTGACGGTGGTTCCGACGGGAACCAGGACATGTCGTCAGCGGCTGCAACACCTGCGGCCGGTACGGCAATCAACGCGGCAGTGCCGCTGAGAAGAAGAAAACGTCGAAGCATTGGATGCGATCCCCCAAATTCAAAATTCGATGTTCAGACCGTATACCTGCCGGGGCCGTGAGTTAAGCTAAAATTAATGTTTTCCCCATTTTTGACGTGGAAGGCAGACGCGTCTCGCGTCACAGGCGAATTATTGCCGTTCCAGCCAACTGAAAATCGCATCCAGGGCCTCAATCTCCGTCAAAAGCGGAGTATGGCCCGTATCCGGCACTTCGACACGGTCGAGATTCGGTTTTTGGCGCACCATCCTGTCCGCAATTTCGCGCGTGACGAGTTCGGAAAGCGCCCCCCGTACCAGAAGTGTGGGGATTTCACGCAACAGATCATAGGCTTTCCACCTGTCTTCGGGGGAAGGACCGGCGGACAGTGCTGACAGAATTGCCGGATCATAGTCGGACCGGAAGGTCACCTGGCCGGTCTGCCGGTGCGTCCGCCGGGCGAAAGCCAGCCAGAAATCCTCTGATGTCTCCTTCGGATGAACATGCCCGTTCACATCCCGGCAGCGCTGCGCGGCCTCCGCCCATGATCGAATTGGCCCGCCCTTGCCGGCGATTTTGCGGATATTTTCGACGCCACGCTGATCAATTTCCGGCGCGATATCATTCAGGATCAGCCCCTTCACGCGCTCAGGCGCGGTGGCCCCGGCATACATGGAAATGCCACCGCCCATGGACGACCCGATCCAGATCGCGGCACCGGAATTGAGTTCGTCGAGCCAGGCAAGGCAGTCCCGGACATAGACGTCCAGACGGTAGGCCGAAGGATCGTCTGCATAATCGCTCTCGCCGCGGCCGCGCATGTCGGGGGCCAGGACCGGATATCCCTGCTGTGCCAGCCGCGGCGCAAAGTCCTCGAAATCCCGCGAATTCCGGGTCAGCCCATGCAGGCATAAACAAAGGGGCTTCGCCGCATCACCGGGATAATACCGCCCGAAGAGACGAAGCCCCTCACTCGACGTCAGCCAGACAGGCCGCTCATCACTCATGAAACAGTCCGCTATTCAGCGTGACCCACAGCCGACACATTGCCCTCGCCGCTGGCCTTGGCGACGGCCTCCACATAGGCGCGCCTTGCGTCAAACTCTTTCGCCTTGGCTTCGTCATCGCGCTGCAGCTCTTCGGGGTCGAGATTGGCGTACTGGAGGACACCCATCTCTTCATAGGTCTTCTGTATGTCCTTGCCCCAGATGCCGATATCCTTGACGATCGGCACAATGCGCTGGAACAGCATCTGGCGGTATAGCTTAACGATCTCGGAGTTTTCCGAATACTCGACACATTCCTGCTCGGGCAGGTCCAAAGCCCGGTAGACCTCACGCGCATCGGTCATCCGGCCGCGCATGAGCCAGCATGCCTCGACCAGAAACTCCTCGCGCTCATTCCGTTCGGCTTGCGTCAACTGCGGATAATAATCTTTCAGCGAGATCCGGCCGAACGCCACATGGCGGGCTTCATCCTCCATGACATAGGCGTTCACCATCCGGGCGAGCGGATTCTGGGCCATGTCGCGGATCGCCCCGAATGCGGCCAGGGCCAGCCCTTCAATGACCACCTGCATGGCGAGATAGGTCATGTCCCAGCGGCTGTCGCGCAGCGCCTGGTCGACCAGCTCCTGCAAGGGATGGGTCATCGGATAGGCAAGATCGAATTTCTTCAGCAGCATGCGGTAGGCTTCAACATGCCGCGCCTCATCCATGACCTGGGTCGCAGCATAGAATTTCGCATCCAGGTCAGGCACTTGCTGAACAATTTTTGCTGCGCACAAAAGCGCGGCCTGCTCGCCCTGGAGAAACTGCGAGATATTCCAGGATTGGGAATGCCGGGTCAGTTCGATCCGGTCTTTTTCACTCATGCGCTCCCAGATGGGTGACCCGTAGAGTCCGCCCACCTCCGGCGGCAATTCCATCGGGTTTTCGGGGTCAAGCTCTTGCGTCCAGTCGATGCGGTTGACCGCATCCCACTGCATATCCTTGCCTTTCTGATAGAGGTGCATGAGGGTTTTGCGGCCCTCATCGAACTCCCAGTCAAAAATGGCATCGAATTCCTGCGGAACTGTCCAGCGTGGATCGATATCCGGCAGCGGATAAAGGTCGCGTAAGCTCATTTCAGTCTCCCCGGTCCGTGCAGCATTTCATGAAAGTAAACGCTGTTCACTTCTGCGGAGAGTGAGCGAAATCTGAAAAAAACGCAAGAGGGCGGCTATTCCGCAGGCGCGGCATCCGGCGGAGTGGCTTTGAGGGTCCGGACCGGCTTCTCGACCCCCGCCTGCTTCTTGATCACCCTGGTCGTCAGCCGGGATCCGTCCGGCGACCAGCCCGGCGGCGCGAAGATATAGGCCAGCGCATGCCTGAAAGACTTTGCCGACCTGACGTCCTTCACAATTCCCCACCATTCGTGAACGGCAATCCGCAGCGGGTTGTAAGTGCCCAGATTGCGGATGATGCCATAGCGGCAGGGTTCTTCATCCAGTTCCGCCTGGAAGGTGCCGAACATCCGGTCCCAGATGATGAAAACACCCGCATAATTCCGGTCGAGATAGACCGGGTTGGTCGCGTGGTGGACCCGGTGGTGCGACGGCGTATTCATCACCGCCTCGACCGGTGCTGGCAAACGTTTGATCACTTCGGTATGGATCCAGAACTGGTAGATCAGATTGAGGCCGCCACAGAATGCGACCATGGCCGGCGGAAATCCGAGAAGGATCATCCAGGCCCCGAACCAGATGAATTTCAGAGTGAAGATGTTGAACCAGGGCTGCCGCAGCGCCGTGGTCAGATTGTAATGCTGCGAGGAATGATGGGTAACATGATCCGCCCAGAACCAGCGCACCGTATGCGCAAAACGGTGGGACCAGTAATAGACAAAATCGTCCAGTACAAAGCAGACGATCCAGACATACCAGGCCCAGCCCAGATCAAAGAGGGCATAGGGCACAAGGAAGGCCAGCCATGTGGCCCCCACTGCAGCAAACACAATACCGGCAATCGTATTGCCAAGGCCCATGACGAGACTGGCGCCGGAATCCCGGGGCTCGAACTTCGCCTTGCCGGTCTGCCGAGCGTAAATCAGCTCGGCAATGATCAGCACGATGAAAAAGGGGATGGCGTACTGAATGGGATCAGGAAGATCGGGCATGGCTCTATCTGTCTCCCGTCAGGCGTGCCTGCCATTCTGCAGCATTTTCCGCAGCCTCAAAGGCGAATTTTGTATTCGGAAATGTGAAATCACGAAAGCGCAAAGCCAGAACCCTGTCATCGGCCTCTATCCCGGAAATCTCGTCTGGCGAGATCAGCCGCGTCACCAGAACATCACCCTGCGCAGCGACCAGGCCAATCCGTCCTGTTCCTTTTTCCAGAATAATCGCGGCGCGCCTGTCTTTGGCCAATATCCCGTCTCCGGGCTCGAAAGCCAGATAATCCTGCCGTAACCGGACCGCAGCATCGTCAAGCGATTCGACCTGTGACGGCTCCCATCCACCCAGCCAAGCATTGAGTCCGATCAGTGCCGCAATCGAGAGGGCTGATACCAGGATGATAATCAACGAGATCATAAGCGGATTTTTGACATGAAAAAGGGCGGAGGCAAGACCTCCGCCCTTTCCCTGTTGTCGCAGGCTGTGACTAGTTCCGGATACGGAAGGTCACACCATAGGTCCGGGGGTCGCCCGGATAGCCATTGATATTGCCTGGCAGGGTCGAGTCGAAGGAACCTTGCAGATATTCCTCATCTGCCAGATTGCGGCCCCAGACCTGAACTTCCCAGCGGCCATCATCTGCCGTCAGCCCGACACTGCCATTCAGCAGAGTGAAGGCATCCTGCGTTTGCAGCGGATCAAGCTGGGTGGTCAGGAAGGCGTCATCGCGGAAATAGACTTCACCACGCAGGAAGAATTCCAGATTGTCGGAAATCGGCCGTTGATAAAGCGCCGTCACATTACCGGTCAGCTCGGGGCTGCCGCGGTCACGGCCCGACAGATCCTGCACCGGAACCAGCGCCGGTGATGTCGCGCTCGGACGGAAGGTACAGTTGGACGTATCCGATACCGGGCAAGGGCCGTCTGTGAAGGTGACATACTTGTCTTCCCACAGCCAGATCAGGCCGCCGGTAAAGGTCAGGCTCTCGGTGGGCTGGAACAGGGCTTCCAGTTCCAGGCCGGTGATCTGGATTTCGCCCGCATTGTCCGGAACGAAGGACGAGCCGGTGAAGACGTTGGTCTGGAAGTCCTCGACATTCTGACGGAAGGCGGCAGCATTCAGCATCAGTACGTCGCCAATGGTCGATTTCACACCGACTTCCCAGGCCGTAACCGTCTCCGGGTCAAAGGTGAAGCTGCCCACGCGGGCCGCGGCAGAGTCGAGTGCGAAACCACCGCCCTTGTAACCCTGCGTGTAGGACGCATAGAGGTTGACGTCATCCGTCGCGTCATAGCTGAGGATCAGCGTTCCCGAGAGATTCGAGTCCGAACGCGAAGAATTGAAGTCCGGTGCCGGTGGGAAGAATTGCAACGCCCCGAGGCCGAGCAGCGTATTGACATTCGGATCAACGGCCGCCGCCTGGGCGCCCGCAACAATTTGCGCAAAACCGGCCGGGTTGGCGGTCTGGACGAAATTGACATTTGCCGGCGTGAACGGCAGTCCGGTCGCCTGTGTGAAGGCGGCCGGGAAGATCAGCGCATTAAAGCCGATCTGCACGAAATCCAGCGCCGCAAACGGGTCCTGGATCGAGATGTCCGAACGCGCATCTTTCTCGTCATTGGTATAGCGAAGGCCGCCGGTGATGGTCAGGCGGTCATTCACATGCCAGTCCAGCTGCCCGAAGAGTGCGAAGCTGTCATTATTCTGCCAGAAGGTCGAAGACTGACCCGAGCCGGCGGCCAGATACTGCCCCGGCACACAGCCGCCGATGAACGGGCCTTGCGGGCCGTTACACAGCGATTCCACCAGACCGACGGCGCTGCCCGGCGTGAACGGATTGCCGTCCAGATCGGAGAACAGGTCGGCGAAAGGCCGGATCATCGGCCCCTGGCGCGTGATGTTCGTCGTGTTCAGGTTCTGGTGGAAGAAATACGCACCGAACAGATAATCCACATTCCGGTCGCCGGTTGAGGTCATCCGGAATTCCTGCGTCGTCGTCTGGTAATCCTGATCCAGGAAACGGCGCTGGTTGAAGGGCTGATCCACCCAGTCCGGGTCAATGTCCTGCTCTTCATCATAGGCCCGGTAGGCTGTGATCGAGGTGAAGGTAAATCCGTCAAACTCGTAATTCAGCTCGGCCGACAGGCCGCCACTGTCCACAACGGACGAGACACTTCCATCAATGGCCAGCAAGCCGGAAAAAGGATTCACAGGCAATTGGGTGACGCCAAGAATGGTGAAAGCGCCCGCATTGCCCGGTGAAACGCGGGTGAAGGGAGCCGCGCAGCAATTCTCGTCAATCTGCTGCATGTCACCGATAATCCGCAGCGACAGGCGGTCATTCGGTTCGAAGAACAGCTGGCCGCGCCAGCCCCAGCGATCCCGCTCGTTCACATCCCGGCCATCCGGAACATTGACGATGAAGCCATCGCGCTGGTTGATGTTGACGTCGAGGCGTCCGGCAATGCCTTCGCCCAGGCCGCTTTCAATCATGCCGCGGAAAGTGCGCTGATTGAATTCGCCCAGCGTCATTTCGGCTTCATAGCCGAAATCGTCCGAAGGCGTTTGCGTAACGAAATTGATCACACCGGCCGAGGTGTTCTTCCCGAACAGGGTGGATTGCGGGCCGCGCAGGACTTCGATCCGTTCCACGCCCAGGAAGTCACCGATCGAGGCCCCGTTGCGGGACCGGTAGACACCGTCCACAAAAACGCCGACCGAAGGCTCGATACCGAAGTTGAAGGTCGAAGACCCGACGCCCCGGATGGAGAAGCTGGTGTTCGAAGACGAGGCGTTCTGGGCAACCGACAATGACGGCACGAGCGTCTGGAGGTCCCTTACATCGCGCAATTGCGACTGTTCCAGCACATCGCCCGAAACAGCCGTTACGGCCACAGGCGTGTCTTGCAGCGTGGTTTCACGCCGTTGTGCGGTCACCGTAATGGTGTCCATTGTCTGTGAATAGACTGGAGCCGCCGCAATCACGGCCATCGCCAGCGCAGTCGAACCGAGTGCCAGTTCGCGAATGGATTTCTGCATATTTCTCCCCCTGGATCACCGCGTTTCTCTTGCGGCCTGAGCTTTTATTGCGCCTACTAGATCAAACTTCGGTGCTCTTGTCAGTAGCGAACGCGCAACAGGCGAGCATCCGAATACATCGGCATCTGCAAGTCGTGTGCCTGAGACGGGTTAACAGGGGGGAAATGATACCGCTATGGCTTTGAGAATTCTGGGCGGCGTATTGCTGCTGATTGTTGCGCTGGTCACGATTGCGGCCAGCTGGTTCTTCCGTCCCTGGTCAGACTATTCGCCCGCGAGGGTGCAGGCCGCCTTCCAGCCGGAGAATATTGTCGATGTCTCGCTGAACATGGCGAGCTACTTCCCCTATGCAGATCTCGAGGCCACGGATCCTGATCCCCTGCCGCGCGAAACACGCCCGCTGGATGTGTCCTACCAATTCGAAGGCGAAACGCGGTCACTGGACCAGTATCTTGAACTCACCAGTGCGCTGGGTCTGGTCGTCGTGCATGACGGCGTCATTGTACACGAACAGTATCTCAATGGTGCGGACGAAATGAGCCGGCCGACCTCATGGTCCGTCGCCAAGAGCTTTGTCGCCACCCTCATCGCCATGGCCGTGCAGGAGGGCCGGATCGACAGCCTTGATCAGCTGGCTCAGGAATTTGCGCCGCAATTTGAAGGATCGGCGTTTGGCGAGACATCCCTTCGCCATTTGCTGATGATGTCGACGGGCATCGATTTCGTCGAGGATTATGACGATCCAGACTCGGATGTCGGCGTTCTGTTCGCGGATCCCTTTGTCTGGGGCAGCGATATCGATGACTCCCTGCTGCAGTTCGAGCGCGTGACGGATCCCGGAACGGAATTCGACTACATCTCCTCTGCCAGCCATGTGCTGTCAGCCGTTCTGCGCGGCATCTATGATCAGCCGCTCCACCAGATAGTGCAGGAAAAGATCTGGACGCCGCTGGGCATGGAAAGCGATGCCTACTGGAACCAGAATGTCATGGGAGAGGACGGTGTCGCGCTGGGCTATTGCTGTCTCAATGCCCGGCCGGTGGACTATGCCCGCCTTGGCCTGCTCTATCTCAATGACGGAGTCTGGGAAGGTGAACGTCTTCTGCCAGAAGGCTGGGTCGACATGGCCACCCGCGCCAATGCGCCTTTCCAGGAGGCCGGTGCCACCGATCCCTTGCGCGGCTATGGATTGCATTTCTGGTTTCCTGAAACCGGACGCGGCGAGTTTTTTGCGGCCGGAATTTATGGCCAGTACATCTGGGTCGACCCCTCGCGCAATCTGGTGATTTCCCGCTTTGCCGCCGACCCGCAATGGCACCCGAACACCGCCGAAACGTTTGCCGCGTTCCGCGCGATCGCGGCTGAAGTCGCGGGAGAATAGTCATGACGGACCACACAACAGAATTCGACTATATCATCGTCGGAGCGGGGTCGGCGGGATGTGTTGTGGCCGAACACCTGTCGCGCGACCGGGATGTAACCATCTGCATTCTCGAAGCCGGCAAGTCGGACAATCATCCCAACATCCGCACGCCCATGCTGCTCAAGGAGGTCGTCTCCGGTGGCCCCTTCAACTGGAATTACGAGACTGAGCCGCAACAGCGGCTGAACAATCGCCGCCTGTTCTGGCCGCGTGGCAAGACTCTGGGCGGATCCTCCTCCATCAACGCCATGCACTATATGCGCGGCGCGCCGGAAAATTTCGACGAGTGGGGCGAGATGATCGGCGACGCGCGCTGGAACTGGGCCGACGCGCTGGAACGCTTCAGACGGCAGGAAAACAATAATGCCTTCTCCGGTCCGCTGCATGGCAATGACGGGCCGCTTCACGTCCAGTCCATCCCGAAACTCAACCCCCTGACCCGGCTCTTCCTTGAAGCCGGTGGCGAGCTGCAATACCCGGAGAACGACGACTTCAACGGCGAAAAGCAATACGGCTTTGGTCCCTATCAGGTGACCATGAACGGTCCGCGCCGCTGGAGCGCAGCCGATGCCTTCCTGCGTCCGGCACTGGAGCGCGGCAATATCACCGTCATCACCGAGGCGCTCGCCCACAGGGTCCGGCTCGACGGCAAGCGGGCCACTGGTGTGGTGGCAGACATCAAGGGAGAGCTGACTGAATTGACGGCGCGCAAGGAGGTGATCCTGTCTGGCGGCGCAATCAATTCACCGCAATTGCTGCAGCTCTCCGGCATCGGCGATGCAGACTGGCTTCGCGCCGCCGGCGTGACGCCTGAAGTCGATCTGCCCGGCGTCGGCCGCAATCTTCAGGACCATCTGGATGTGGCAGCGGTGGCGACGGTGAAGACCTCGCAAGCCATCGGCCTCTCAATGCAGCGCCTGCCGAAAAACATCTATGACGTGCTGCGCTGGATGATCCGCGGCGATGGCGATTTCACCATCAACCCGGTGCAGGGGGGCGCTTTCATTTCATCATCGGTCGCAGGTGATATTCCCGATCTGCAACTGGTCTTCATTCCCGGCTATTCGCTCAATCACGGCAAGGACACCAAAATGGGCCACGGCATGACACTGCATGTCTGCCATCTCTATCCGCAAAGCCGTGGCGAAATCCGGATCAAAAGCGATGATCCGGCAGAATATCCGGCCATCGACCCCAATTATCTGGCCACCGATTTCGACCTGACGGCCCTGGTCGATGGCTATGAAAAGGTGATCGAGATCCTGCGAGCGCCGGCTTTCCGCGACGAGTTCGTGGAATGGGTTCACCCTGAAAGCATCGGCTCCCGGGACGATCTGGTCGCGGATATTCGACAGCGGGCCGAAACGCTTTACCATCCGACCTCGACCTGCGCGATGGGGACCGGCGAACTGTCGGTGCTCGAAGCGGACTGCAGCGTCAGGGGCGTTGTCGGCCTGCGCGTGGTCGATGCGTCGGCCATGCCGCGCCTGGTGGGCGGAAACACCAATGCCCCAACCATGATGCTGGCCGACAAGGCCGCTGAAATGATCCGCGGACAGGCTTGAGGGAGAGAAAAATGAGTGATCTGGACAACCGGCAGATTGAGCGCATGGACAGCATTTTCAGTGCGCAGAAAGCCGCTTTCGAAGCCGAACGCCACCGCAGCTACAAGGATCGTCTGCGCGATATCGATGCCATAGGCGCGCTGACAAAAAAACATGCCGGTGCCATCAAGGACGCGGCCGCAGCCGACTTCGGCGTACGCTCGCGCTGCGAAACCCAGCTCACCGAGGTCACCTATATGACCACCGCGGTGAAACATACGCGCCGCCATCTCTGGAACTGGATGCAGAACAGGAAGGTCTCCATTCCGGGCAACCTGGCGCCGGGCAAGGCCTATATCCGCCGCGAACCGAAAGGTGTCGCCGGCATCATCTCGCCCTGGAATTATCCCTTCCAGCTGGCCTTCTCGCCCATTCTCGCCGCACTGGCCGCCGGTTGCCGCATCATGCTCAAGCCATCGGAACTGACGCCCAACATGTCGGAATTGATGCGCAACATGCTGGCTGAGGAATTCGACGAAAGCCACATCGCCGTGCTTCCGGGCGGGCCGGCTGTGGGAGAGGCCTTCACGAAAATTCCGTTTGATCACCTGCTCTATACCGGCTCGACCCATGTCGGCCGGCTGGTGGCCAGGGCCGCTGCGGAAAACCTCACCCCCGTCACGCTCGAGCTGGGCGGCAAGTCGCCGGTGATTATCGACAAGGGCTTCAAGGCAAAAGATGCGGCGGCCTCGCTCAGCTTCGGCAAATTCATGAATGCCGGCCAGACCTGTATCGCACCGGATTATGTCCTGGCGCCGGCAGACCAGGCCCGGCCCATAGGGGAAGCGATTATCACCAAGGCCGAGAAAAGCTATCCGGACTGGGCAACCGATGAGGACTACACCGCCATCGTCTCCGACCGTCATTATGACCGCCTCAACACCATGATCGAGGAAGCAAGATCCGGCGGCGCGGAAATCCTGCAGGCCAGCGGCGGAGATCCCGGCAATGCGCGCAAGATCGCCCCGACGGTTGTCCTCAACCCGCCGGAAGATTCGAAACTGATGCAGGAGGAAATCTTCGGACCCGTCCTGCCCATTCTCGCGCACAACGGGCTCGATGATGCCATGAAACGCGTCAATGCCGGGGACCGCCCGCTGGCGCTTTACGTCTATTCGAAAGACAAAAAGGCCGCGCGGCGCGTTCTGGAAGGCACCATCTCCGGCGGTGCCGTCGTGAACAACACCATGCTGCACTATTCGGTCGAGGATCTGCCCTTTGGCGGTGTCGGCGCATCCGGCTATGGCGCTTATCATGGCGAGGCCGGCTTCGAGACCTTCACCCATGCGCGCAGCGTGCTCGAAGTGCCGGTCTGGCATCCGTCACGCCTGATCGCCCCGCCCTATGGCAAACTCTTCGATATGATTGCGAACAAATAGACCATGCTGACAGACAAGACGGTATTGATCACCGGCGCCTCCCGCGGCGTCGGCAAGGAAACGGCCCGCGCCTGCGCCAAGGCGGGAGCGAAAGTCATCCTCCATTTCAACGTCAATCAGGATGCCGCGATCAAGCTCGCAAAGGAGATTGATGCGGTTGGCTGCATTGCCGCCGACCTGTCGCAAAAGGGGGCGGCCGACCGGCTTTGGCTGCAGGCGAAAAACATGGCCGGAAAGGTTGATGCCCTGGTCAACAATGCCGGCGTCTATCGCGAAACGCCGCTGCACAATGCGCAAAGCTGGGACCGGAACTGGGCTGAACAAATCCAGGTCAATGTCATGGCCCCGAGCGAACTGATGCGGAACGCCATCAATGACTGGGGTTCAGGGGGCGGCGCCATCGTCAATATCTCGTCCCGCGCCGCTTATCGCGGTGATGGGCCGGATCATGCCGGATATGCGGCGTCAAAAGCCGCGCTGGTCGCTGCATCCAAGACTTTTGCCCGGGCCCATGCGCACAACAATGCGCTGATCTACACGCTGACACCGGGCTGGATTGAAACCGACATGGCCCCCTCACGGGTTGAAGCGCGCGCCGCCGCGGTCGCTGAAATCCCGCTGGGCCGGGTCGCCCAGCCGCAGGAGATCGCCGCCATGGCGGCCTTCCTGCTCTCCGGCCAGTGCGGATCGGCAACAGGTTCGGTCATAGACATCAATGGCGCGAGCTTTATGCGCTGAGCTGACTCCCCATCCGCGCAAACCCTGCTAGATTTCCTGTGAACGCCGTTCACGAAACGGGCGGACATCATTGGGGGACGTTTCATGCGTTGGGTTATTCGCGGTATTGCGGCCATTCTCGGCCTTGGCATTCTGGTTGTGGCTGTGGGCTTCGGTTACGGGTATTGGCGCTTTTCCTCCTCCCTGCCGCGAACGGAAGGCACGGTTGAGGTCGCCGGGATTTCCGGTGATGTGCAGATTGTCCGCGATGAATATGGCGTGCCGCACATATTCGGCGGGACGGATGAGGATATCTACTTTGCCATCGGTTATGCGCACGCACAGGACCGCTTTTTCCAGATGGACATGATGCGCCGCTATGTGCATGGCGAGCTTTCGGCCCTGCTCGGCCATCTCAATCCGGCCACCGTCACCGCAGACGCCCGCAGCCGCAATCGCGGCTATCATCTGGTGGCCAATGCCGCAGCTGAAAATCTCTCGCCGGAATTCCGCGGCGCGGCTGAGGCCTATGTGGCCGGCGTCAATGCCCGCCTCGCCGAAGGCCACTACCCGCCGGAATACCTGATCCTGCAGGCCGCGCCGGAGCCCTGGGAATTGCACGATTCCATGGCCGTGGTGGTCTACATGGCCGACAGCCTCGCCGCCGGTGAAGGCGAGGAAGTCGCGCGCCGCGAACTGGCCGAAATTCTCTCCGAAACCCAGCTCTCCGAATTCCTGCCCGAATATCCCGACTGGGCCCCCAACATGCTGCAGGCCGAGGATTTTGCGTCCGCGCCAGCACCGGTTGAGCCCACGACCGAAGCCCAGCCCGACTTTGATGATGGCTCGAACGCCTGGGTCCTGTCAGGCGAGCATACCGCCACCGGCGAGCCCCTCCTGGCCAATGACCCGCATCTGGCGCTCGGCGCACCGGGCATCTGGTATTTCGCCCGCCTCAACCTGCCGCAAGGCGCCGTTGTCGGCGCGACCATTGCCGGATCTCCGCTCGTCGTGCTGGGCCGCAACCAGGTCTCGGCCTGGGGCTTCACCAATACCGGTTTCGATGTCATCGACATGGTGCCGCATGCGCCGGGAACGCTGTCCACGACCGAGCGCACCGAGGTGATCGAGGTCCGGGGCGGTGCCGATATCGCCATCACGATGCGCGATGCGGAAAACGGCCCCGTCCTCGACCCGGATTATTTCAATCTCGATGTATTCGGGAACCAGGATGTGGTGCTGGTCTCGACGGCGCTGGATCGCTCCAACCAGGTCGCCAGCGTGTCCTACAATCTGATGCTGTCGCAATCCTTCGACGAATTCGTCGAGGCCGGCCGCGGATTCACCGCGCCCATGCAGAACATGCATTACGCTCATGTCGACGGAACAATCGGTTATACGACGCCCGGCCTGCTGCCCATCCGCGATGAGGACGGGAACTGGACCGGCTATGTCCCCTATGAGGATCTGCCGCGCGTTGAAAACCCGCTTTCGGGCCGGATCGCCTCCGGCAATAATCGCATTGTTCCGGACAATTACGCCTATGACACGCCGGGCAGCTATGCAGCCTACCGGGCCATGCGCATCGAGGAGCGCCTTGACGAGACCGATGCCCACACGCCTGACACTTTCCACGATATCCAGATGGACCAGGTCTCGGCCCAGATCCAGCGCCTCCTGCCGGCGCTGCGAGCCGCCACGCCGCAAACCGTTCAGGGTCAGCAGGCTCTGCAGAGCATCCAGGGCTGGGATGGCGATATGGATGCCCTTCTGGCGGAACCGCTCATCTATTCGCTCTGGTATCGCGACATACAGGAAGGCCTTTACGCCGACGAACTCGGGGATGATTTCCTGCGCCACCTCTCCACGCGCCGGGTCTTCACCGAAAATGTCCTCATCGGCGAGGATGGGCATTGGTGCGACAATGTCACGACCGACCCGGTTGAAACCTGCCCGGACATACTGGGCGCGGCCCTCGATACGGCCATGGCGCGGGGCATTGAAACCTACGGCCCGGACATTGCCAACTGGACCTGGGGCCAGGCCCACCAGGCCGTCTTCGATCACCCGGTCTTTACCGGCTCCGGCCTTCCGCTGCTCGAAGACTGGTTCACCGTGCGCCAGCCGGTGGGCGGCGACAGCTCGACGGTGAATGTGGCGGTCTATTCGGTTCGCGCCGGATCGTTCGACGTGTTTCACGGCCCGTCCCTGCGCGCGATCTATCACCCTTCCGATCTGGACGCTTCGCGCTTCATGCATGCGCCCGGACAGTCCGGCCACCCCTGGTCGGACCACTATCGCGATCTGGCGCCCTTGTGGGCCGCCGGCGAGACGTTTGAAATGCGCACGGACTGGACACCGGAGAACGCACCGGAGGGGGCGCGCATTCTCACCCTGACACCCGCAAACTAGGAGATTTGTCATGCCGATCCGGATAACGCGACGGGGCGCACTTTTTGGTGCCACAGGCCTGGCCTTTGCGGCGGCCGCCTGTTCATCCGGCCCGCGGCGGCCGGAACCCGAAGCCCAGACCGGTCCCTTCCGTCATGGTGTGGCATCGGGAGAGCCGGACCAGACCAGCGTGGTGCTCTGGACGGCGATCACCGATGATGCCGGTGGCGAATATGTCTTCCAGCTGGCGGCAGACGAGAGTTTCGAAACGATCATTTTCGAGGAGCGCGAAGAACGCACCTATGTGACCAGCAACGCCATCTCGACCTTCAAGACGATTGCGACCGGGCTGGAACCCGGCACCGTCTATTTCTATCGTATGCTGTTCAATGGCATTTCCTCACCTGTTGGCCGCACCAAAACCCTTCCGGCGGGCGCGGTCGAGCGTTTCAATATGGCCGTATGCTCCTGCTCGAACTATCCGGCGGGCTATTTCAATGCCTATCGCGAACTCGCCAATACGCCCGACCTCGATCTGGTGCTGCATCTGGGCGATTATATCTATGAATACAGCGCGGACGGCTATGCCTCGGACGAGGCTGAGAATATGGGCCGGGTGGTCGATCCGCTGCACGAGCTGGTGGATTATGGCGACTATGCCCGCCGCCATGCGCTCTACAAGACCGATCCGGACCTGCAGGCCGCTCATGCGGCGGCCCCCTGGCTGATGATGTGGGATGATCACGAAGTCGCCAATGATTCCTGGATGAGTGGCGCGGAAAATCACAATGAAGGCGAAGGTGCCTATGATGCGCGCGTTTACAACGCCATGCGCGCCTATCATGACTGGAACCCGACACGGGAGCCGGCGGATCAGATCGGAACCGCGCGTATTGCCGAGATTGGCGATCTCGCCACCCTGGTGATGACGGAATCCCGCCTT
Organism: Alphaproteobacteria bacterium; assembly: GCA_016124665.1. Classification (GTDB taxonomy): domain Bacteria; phylum Pseudomonadota; class Alphaproteobacteria; order Caulobacterales; family Maricaulaceae; genus Hyphobacterium. The sequence continues at coordinate 77,184 of WGNH01000006.1, forward strand.
GTGGCGCGGGATGAGCCGATGGATTTTTCCACCTTCCCGATCGCAGATGATGCCGACCCTGATGATCCCGCCAATCAGCAGGCCATCGCCGAATGGCGCGCCAATGAAATCGGACGGGACGACCGTGAAATGCTGGGCGCGGCCCAGATTGCGCAGATCGCCGATGCTTTCGAAGCCGCCGCAAGCAAGCCCTGGCGCTTGCTCGGCGGCCAGGTGATCATGGGCCGGGTTGAAACCCCCGACATGATCGAGGCCCTGCCCGGCTGGCTGAAATTCATTGTCGCACAGACCGATGATCTGGCCTGGAGCTATATCACCCGTTCGCAATTCGACATCCCCTTCAATCTGGATGCGTGGGATGGCTATGTCGCCGAGCGCGAGCGTCTGTATGACGCGGTCCGGACCAGTGGCGGCGATATGATCGCCTTCGCCGGTGACAGCCACAATTTCTGGACCAACCGGCTGACCGATGATGCGGGCCGTCAGATCGGCTTTGAATTCGGAACCAGCTCGATCACCTCGCCCTCGCCCTTCGAGCGGGTCCCAGCGCCGGGCGTGTCCTTCTCCCGCCTGATCGAGCAGAAGAATCCCGACGTGATCCGCCACAATGATCGCGCCAAGGGCTTTATCCGGGTCACCGTGACGCCGGACGCCGTCGAGGCCGACTTTGTCACTGTTTCCACCATCCGCCGGCGCGGCTACAATGCCGGCAGCGATAGCCGCTGGCGGGTGACCCGCGGCCCGGATGGTCTTGAGCTGGACGCATTCTGATCCCCGAATTCCTGATTCAATTCAACCATCTGAATCGATTCAGTTTTCCGGATTCGGAATGAGATTCCGATTCCACTTTTCTGGAGCTGTGGAAGCTGTAACTGGCCGCCCTCAAATGGTCATGATAGGCAGGCATCACGCTTTTTCATGTCAGGCGGACGGGAAGGATTTCGGGCATGCCCTCACGTTTTGAAGCAACAGACAGTGAGCCTGTCCACTCGGTGAAGTTTACCGGGCCGGGACGGTATCTCTTCTGGATGACCGTTTTTCTGGCAGCGGTCGGTGTCATCGCCGTCCTGCTGATCGGGCCACTCGAAGAAGCCTTCATGGCCAATATGGCCATTAATGGCCTGATCATCGCTGTCCTGCTGATCGGTATCCTTTACACCTATCTGCAGGCGCTCGCGATCGCCCCCGCGGCGCGCTGGCTGGTGCGATTCCGGACATCGAACGATCCCGGCACCCTTCCCAACCCGCCCAGCATGATCGCGCCCATGGCCTCCATGATGGGCGATGCCGGCGCGCGCGCGCGTATTTCAACGAACTCGGTGCGCACGGTTCTGGACTCCGTCGGGGCGCGCATGGCCGAGTCCGGCGCTTTTACCCGCTATTTCGGACGGCTATTGATCTTCCTGGGCCTGCTGGGCACGTTCTGGGGTCTGCTGCAGGTGGTCTCCGAAGTGGGCGAAGCCGTCCGCGCTGTCACCGCCTCGTCCACTGGGGGAGAGGCCGACGTGCTGCGCCTGATGGCGGCCATCGAAAATCCCATTCAGGGCATGGGGACGGCCTTCGCTTCCTCGCTTTTCGGCCTCGCCGGGTCCCTGATCATCGGCTTTCTCGATTTACAGGCCAGCCGCGCCCATAACCGCTTCTTCAACGAGATCGAGGAATGGCTATCATCCATCTCGCGCGTGGCCGCAGCCGGTCCCGCGACGACGACGGATGGCGAGATGTCGCCCGCCTATGTCGGGGCCTTGCTGGAACAGACCGCCGAGACCCTCGACCGGCTGTCCCATACGCTGGAAAAACACACGCGCGATCTGGATGCGACCTTGCGCCGGGTCGCCGAGGAAAATGCCTCCGGCCAGCAGGAAGCGGCGCGGGCCTTGCGCGACGAGATTCGCGTTCTGGTCCGCGCGATCGAAGCCCAGAACCGGTCACGGGGCGGCTAGAAGATGAGTTTCGCGCCGCGCCTTTCCCGGTTCACGGAGAATGATTCCGGCGATTACTGGCCAGGATTCGTTGACGCTCTGGCCACGTTGCTCCTGGTCATCGTTTTCCTGTTGTCGATTTTTGTGGCTGGCCAGTTTGCGCTCAGCCGCGCCCTCACCGGCCGCGACGAACAACTCGCCTCGCTGAACGAGCAGCTGGCATCCCTGACCGATGAGCTGGCCCTGGCGGAAGGTGAAAACACGCGTCTGGAGCAGGAAATGACAACCCTCCGCGCAACGCTCTCCGATGTCCGGGCCGAGCGGGACGAATTGTCCGATCAGCTGGTTGTCGTCCTCGGTCAGATCGAGGATGTCCAGTCGCGGCTGATCCTCGAGGAAGAAATCACCGCCAGCCAGATGGATCAGCTCACCGCGCTGAACCTCCAGATGCAGGCCTTGCGCGACCAGCTGTCCGAGCTGAACGGCCTTCTGGAAGCCGCCGAAGCCCGCGAAGCCGACCTGGAAAGCCAGATCTTCAATCTCGGCGAACGCCTGAATGCCGCACTGGCCAGCCGCGCGGCGGAACTGGCCCGCTACCGTTCGGACTTCTTCGGGCGGCTGCAGGAAATCCTCGGCAACCGGTCCGGCGTCAGCATTGTGGGGGACCGTTTCGTCTTCGAGACCGATGTGCTCTTTGCCTCCGGTTCTGCGGCGCTGTCGAATGATGGCCGCGAAAGCCTGCGTCCGATCGCCGATGCGATCATCCAGCTCACCGGTGAAATCCCGGACGATATCGAATGGATTATCCGGATCGATGGTCATACCGACCCGCGGCCGATCCGCACCACCTACCCCTCCAACTGGCACTTGTCGGCCGCCCGGGCGATCTCCGTCGTCAACTGGTTCGAGGATCTGGGCGTGCCGCCGGAACACCTTGTCGCCGCAGGCTTTGGCGAGCACCAGCCGATTGCCGAAGGCACATCCGAAGCCGCCTATGCCCGCAACCGCCGCATTGAACTGAAACTGACCAGCCGCTAGCGGCAAACCCGCTTGCCCTTTGAGACACCCTCCGCTATAAGCCGCCGCTCATTTGGCGGAGTGATCCGCAAGACAGCCTGACGTGCCGGAGCACCATGATGCAAAAAGACATTCATCCCGATTATCACATGATCAATGTGACCATGACCAACGGCACAACCTTCCAGACCCGTTCGACCTGGGGCAAGGAAGGCGACACGCTGAACCTGGATATCGACCCGACCACGCACCCGGCCTGGACCGGTGGCGATCAGAAGCTGATGGACCGCGGTGGCCGCGTGTCGCGCTTCAAGGACAAGTTCAAGGGTTTCGCCTGATCCTTTTCAAGGATATCGGAATCGAAAAGGCGCGGAACCCCGGTCCCGCGCCTTTTTCATGTCCGGAAACGGCGTCTAGCTGAAAGCGTTTTTCAGACGGTTCAACTGGTCTTCAACCGGGCTGCTGCCATTGGGCGCCCCGGTCTCGAGGAACAGGGAATCGTCAATCCGCTTGAGGCGCGCATAAAGCTGGCGCGACCGGGCCGCGAGGTCGGCCAGCACGCCGGGAACGGGATCGCCATCGGCGGGCCACAAATCCTCGACATCATCATCGTCCGGCAAGCGGTACTGGCCGGTTACCAGCAGATCCGCCGCCAGATCGCCCTCGGCCACCTGCCGCTGCGCCAAAAGCCATGAGGCCGCCTGCATCAACCGGGTGGTCAGCTTCATGCTTTCGGCGGCATAGGCCAGCGCCCCGGCGCGCCCGAGCGCCTTGGCATCCTCCCGCCCCGGGCCGTCGAGATAGGATGCGGTTTCTTCCACCATGTCCATGCCATCGCGGAACAGGCGCGCAAAATGCTCGCTGCCGGCGAATTCCGCCACGCGCTCTGCCGGATTGCCCGACTGAAAACCGGTATCACTCACCACGTCACTCATACCTGCCTGATTCGATCCACATGCCGGAAAGTCTGCAATTGGCGGGCCATCTTCATCAACCCTGCCGGAAGATCGACTCGGCGGCCGCGCGTCCGGATTGCTTGGACGCAATCATCTCGTCAATGCGGATGATTTCGCCTTCGATGGCGGCCCGCCTTTCCTGAAGGTCTGCAATCGAAAACTCCGAAAGGTCCTCGCCCGGAACAATGACGTTCGACCTCTTTTTCAGGGGTGCATCTTCGTCAAACATGTCAGCCTCCCTCTCTTGCGGTCTGCCACACTAGCGCTCACCATTGAGCTTGTCGCCCCTCTGAATGAAAGCCGGATCATGCCCGTCCCGACAACACACCGGATTGCCATCGTCCCGGACCCCGGCGGACCCGAAGCCATTGAGATTACCGAACGCCCGCTCCCCGAGCTGTTGCCGGACGAGGTCCTGATCCGGACCGCCGCATGCGGTGTGAACAGGCCGGACACATTCGAACGGATGGGATTTTACCCGCCCCCGCCCGGGGCGCCGGACGGCCTGGGGCTGGAAGCCTCCGGCATTGTCGAGGCAGCCGGATCGTCTGTTGACCGTTTCAAACCCGGAGATCCGGTCTGTGCGCTGGTCACCGGGGGAGGCTATTCCGATTATGTGATCGCCAAGGCCGGCAGCACCCTGCCCGCTCCGGAGGGAATGGATCTGGCCGCGGCTGCGGGCTTGCCGGAGACGGTGTTCACCGTCTGGGCCAATGTGTTCGAGGCCGGGCAGTTGAAAGCCGGTGAGATTCTGCTCGTGCATGGCGGGGCGGGCGGCATCGGCACGACCGCCATCCAGATGGGCAAGGCGGCGGGGGCACGCGTCTTTGCGACAGCCGGCTCGGCGGACAAATGTGCCATCTGCGAGCGGCTGGGCGCGGAAAGGGCCATCAATTATCGCGAGGAAGACTTTGCAGCGATCCTCCGCGACGCCGGCGGGGCCGATGTTATTCTGGATATGGTCGGCGGCCCGTACCTGCAGAAGAATATCGATTGCGCGGCATTCCGGGGGCGCATCATCCAGATCGCATTCCTGCAGGGCTCGCGCATTGAAGCCGACTTCATGCGCCTGATGCTGAAACAGCTCACCCTGACAGGCTCCACCTTGCGCGCCCGCCCCGACGCAGAGAAGGCCGCGCTTGCCAGCGCCATAGAGAGAAATGTCTGGCCCTGGATTTCAAAGGGACAAATCAGTCCTGAAATCTTCCGCACCTTCCCGCTGCCGGATGCGGCTGCGGCACACCGGTTGATGGACTCCGGCGGGCATTACGGCAAAATCCTGCTGACGCCCTGAAGCTGATCCCTTTTCAGCGCCGTCTTCGCGCGCTATAAGACGCGCAAATCGCTGGCTCGCCCTTAGACTTGAGCCCGCGTCGGAAAGCCATCCAACCCGGCATCCGTGCCGGGTTTTTCTATGGCTGGAACACATTGCGTCTGGAGACGAAGAAATGACCGAAATTCTGATGCCGAAAGCCACAGCTGTCTGGCTCGTCGACAATACCGCGCTGACCTTCGAGCAGATTGCCGATTTCTGCGGCCTGCACCGCCTCGAAGTCAAAGGCATTGCCGATGGCGATGTCGCCGTGGGTGTGCGTGGCTCCGACCCCGTCTCCAACGGCCAGCTGACCCGCGAGGAAATCGCCAAGGCCGAAGCCGATGCGGATTACCGGATGACGGCGGTGAAACACCGCTATGATGATCTGCATCAGCCGCGCAAGAAACGCGGCCCGCGCTATACGCCGCTGTCGCGCCGTCAGTCGCGCCCGGATGCCATTGCCTGGCTGGTGCGCAATCACCCGGAGCTGACGGATGCCCAGATTTCCAAACTGATCGGCACGACGAAGACCACGATTGAAGCCGTTCGCGAGCGCACACACTGGAATTCGTCCAATATCAAACCGACCGATCCGGTCACGCTGGGCCTGACAACCCAAATCGATCTGGACGAGCAGGTCCGCAAGGCATCTTCACGCCGCGAAAAGCTGGAGGAAGAACGGAAGGCCTCCGGTCAGGATCCGATTGCCGGACCGGCAGAGGCCGAATCCGAAGACCATGAAACCGCCACCAGCATGGACGAGGTCAATCTCGAAACCCTGTTCGGCGGCGGCAAGAAGTCTCAGTCGGACGATGACGACAAATAGTTGAGGGCCAGGCGGCCACCATCGGCGTAAATGCATTCGCCGGTGATGTAGCTGGCATCCTTCGATGCGAGGAATGCGACGACCCCGGCGATCTCGTCGGGGTCGCCTATTTTCCCGACCGGCGTGCGCGACAGGATTTTGGTCATCGCTTTGCGGTCATCCATGACCGCTTTCAGAACATCGGTATTGATACTGCCCGGGCCGACCGCATTCACGCGCACACCGCGCGCAGCAAGAGCCAGCGCCATGGATTTCGTCATCTGGTTGATCGCCCCCTTGGTGGCGCAATAGGCCAGCTGATCCGGGATTGCGACGACCGCATTGACCGATGACATGTTGATAATGGCATAGCGTTTCCGGCAATCATCCGGACGCTCATCATCCTGCTCGATCTGTTCGGCCATCTGCCTGGCCGCCGCACGGGCCACCAGAAAGGCCCCGCGCAGATTGACCGCCATCACCTTGTCGAAATCGTCCGTTTCCAGCGTTAGCACATCGCCCTTGGCGATGATTCCGGCATTATTGACCAGCACATCCAGACGGCCGAAAGCGGAGCGTGTTTCCGCCATCAGATTGGCAACCGACAATTTGTCCGAAACATCGCAGTCCACAAACAGCGCGCGGTCCTTGTCCGCACCCAGCTCATCCGCCAGCGCCTTGCCCGCATCCCGGTCGCGGTCGGCGATGACGACTTTCAGACCGTCTTCGGCGAAACGCCGCGCGCAGGCACGGCCAATTCCGTTGGCTCCGCCGGTAACGATAACAACGCGGTCTGACTGGGCCATTTTGCGGATCCGTTCTATTCGCCGCCGGCGCGGGTGCGCCGGTAATCGGACTCTATCGTCTCTGAATCAGGCGCCAGCTCATAGGCCCTTGCATACAGCTCGCGCGCTTCATCCATCCGTCCGACGCCCTCGAGCGCCGCCGCCCGCGAATGGATAATCGCGCCATTGTCAGGTTCGGCCTCGACGGCCTGATCGCACAAGGGCAGGGCCGTGGCAAACTGTTCATCGACGATCAGGGACCAGCACAGCGCATTCAGCGTGAAGCCGCTCTCCGGCTCGAGCTCGACGGCACGGCGCGCATGGTCAATCGCCTGGGCTCTCATTCCGAGCTCCAGAAAAGAGGCCGACAGATTGATCCATCCGCCCGGCCATTCCGGTTCCAGTCGTGTGACGGTTTCAAACGCGACCACCGCCTCGGCTTCGCGGCCCGAGGCTGAATAGGCGCGGCCAAGATTGAGATGCGTCATGATATCGTCCGGCAGATCGGCAACGGCCGCTTCAAGATCGCTCAACGCACCGTCAATATCTTCTGTCGCCAGACGCGCAATGCCCCGATTGCGCCGGACATAGGAATTGTCGAATTCCACGCCCTGTGTTTCAGCGATGGCATAGGCGATGTTGAACGCCTGAAGCGCCTCCTCAAACCGCTGTTCATACAGATAGGCCCCGCCGAGACGGGTGTGGATGATGGCATCTTCTCCGGGTTCCAGAGCGGCGGTCTCGAGACAGGCCTCGAACTGGACAATCGCTTCAGCGGCATCGCCAGCAGTCAGAGAATCCTCGCCCGCCTGGCAAGGATCATTCGCGGCGGCCTCATTTGAGGTTTTCTGGGCGCATGCCGGTGCGGTGGCGGCAAGAGCAAAGACAAGAAAAGCTCGAAACATGCGTCGGCTCCAAATACATTCCGGTTTGATCATGCAATTAGGGCGGCCTTTCGCAAGGCCGCCCTGCCGTGAATTTGATCAAATAGACGTTAGTGACTTCGTCGCAAGAGCTCTATCTGTTCCTTAAGTCTGAGCTTTTCCCGCTTGAGTGAGGCAATCTGAAGCGTGTCGGAGCCGGGGCGCTTGCTTTCGTGTTCGATCTTGGTGTCCAGTTGATTGTGACGAGCGTCCAGTTCACGGATGTGCGCTTCAATCGTCATAAGTCGCCTCCTTGCGTTAAATACGACGGAATAATGAATTGAAACACCGTCCGGCCTATGTGTCACTTCACAATTCGTAACGGAGCAAAAAATGTCTGAACGCGGACGGATAATCGTCGGAATTTCCGGGGCTTCAGGCGTGATCTACGGTATTCGCGCTCTGCAGGCGCTGCGCGAGCTGGATGTTGAAACACACCTGATCGCGTCGAAAGCGGCTGAAATGACAATGGGTTATGAAACCGACTATACGCCAGCTTCGCTCAGGGCGCTGGCCGATTACGTCTACAAGCCCTCCGATATCGGCGCATCCATCGCCTCCGGGTCTTTCCGCAATATGGGCATGCTCGTCGCCCCCTGCTCGGTCCGGTCCATGTCGGAAATCGCCACCGGCGTGACGTCCGGCCTGATCGCCCGGGCCGCCGATGTGACATTGAAGGAGCGCCGCCGGCTGGTCCTGATGGTCCGGGAAACGCCGTTTCATCTTGGCCATTTGCGCACAATGACCGCGCTGACCGAGATGGGGGCCGTCATCCATCCGCCACTGCCGGCTTTCTACACCAATCCCGCGACGATTGACGATCTGGTCAACCAGTCCGTGGGGCGGGCGCTGGACATGTTCGGCCTCGACTGGACGCCGACACGGAGATGGGGCGAGGATCTGGAAGGCGGCAAGCGCCCGTCTGCCGCGCGATGAGCCATGCCTTCTGGGACTGGTCGCTCGAGTGCTATGACCGGCCGGCTGTGGCCTCTGCCTGCCTCCGGCTGCAGGATCAGCACGGGCTGAACATCAATATCTGCCTGTGGTGCTGCTGGCTGGCCGAGGAAGGCCGCACGGCCGGACCGGCCATTGCACAGGCCATTAACGCGCTGAAATCCTGGAACGGCGAAATCACCGCCGCCATCCGGGATATCCGCCGTAAGCTGAAGGACCAGCCGCGGGCCGGGGCGCTATACAGATCGGTTCTGGCCTGTGAGCTCGATGCCGAACAGGTCGAGCAGGACATATTGTTCGAACTCGCGGCGGATCTTCCGGCAAGTCCATGGAATAAGGAAGAAACGGCGGCGCGGGCGCTGGACGAATATGCCCGGACAAGGAGCGTTCAGCCCGATTTTACCCCGCTATTGAAAGCCGTTTTCTCTACCGTCAAAAAAGTGTAAGACACGCTTTCGCTGCGCGTGGCGGGCGAATCCAGAGCAACAATAAAGAAATAAAAACAGCGATGAGCGAAGAAGAATTCCTCGAGCAATCCACCATAAGGGCGAAGATTGACGAGCTGAAATTCCGGCACCGGTCGCTGGATTCCGAAGTTCTGGCGCTGCAGGAAACCGGCGTCACCGACCAGCTGAAACTGGCGCGCCTTAAAAAGGAAAAGCTTCAGCTCAAGGACCGGATCGCCGAGCTCGAAGACCGCCTCACACCCGACATTATCGCCTAGATCTAGCCGGCCGCAGCGGACTTCAATTCCTGCTTGCGCGCATACATGGCGGCATCGGCCTGGGCCATCGCGGCATCGACATTGAGGCCGGGCTGCAGCGGATGAACGCCCCAGGCGGCATTGATGTACAATTCACGGCCATCATGAAGGAACGGGCTGCTCTCGATTTCGTCCGCCAGGCCACGCGCCTTGTGTTCGGCCTGGCTGACGGTGGTGAGCGTCAGAACCACGCCAAACTCGTCACCGCCCAGCCGTCCGACCGAATCGGTTTCACGCAGATTGGCGGTCAGGGTTGCCGCCACATGGTGCAGAGCAGCGTCACCGGCCGCATGGCCGAAACTGTCATTGATGTCCTTGAAACCGTTCAGGTCAAAATAGACCAGAGCAGAAGGGGCTTCGTGGCGCTCGGCCAGGGCCAGGGCGCGGGAGACTTCGCGCACAAAAGCCCGGCGGTTGAGCACAGGCAGCAGCACGTCATGATCCGCCAGCGATTCCAGTTCCCGCACCCGGTTGCGCAAACGCTCCGTATCCTTGCGGAGCTGGTCCACCTCGCCCATCAGGCCGAGCAGCGCGCGCTGTACATTCGGCGTCAGCTCGTTTTCCGGCACACCCATGATCTGCGCAGCATCGCGCGGTGCAGAGGCGGAAGACGCCGAACCTGTACTGCCGCTGGCGGACGCTTTTGAGGCATCTCCCGCCGGCTTCATCTTGTTCAACGCATCAAAAGGACGAATTCGCATGTCGACAGCCCGGATTATCTGATCCTGTGCAAAACTTGGCGAAGGGCAGTTAAGAAAGCGTCAAGGTTAATGACCGGTTTTGCCCTTTTCCTTGACGCCGCCCGGCATCTGCGTATGTTCCCGCGCTTCCTGAAGGCCGAGGAGGCTTACCGTGAGCGCCACAGCGCCCCGCATCGCCATCATCATGGGTTCCCGGTCCGACTGGCCGACCATGAAGGCGGCTGCCGACATTCTTGATACGCTGGAAGCCGATTATTCGACCCGTGTTGTCTCCGCCCATCGCACGCCGGAGCGCATGGCGGAGTTTGCCCGGACCGCGAAGGACAAGGGTGTTCAGGTCATTATCGCCGGCGCGGGCGGCGCGGCCCACCTTCCGGGCATGGTGGCCGCAATGACCCCGCTGCCCGTCCTCGGCGTGCCGGTGGAATCCAAGGCCCTGGATGGCATGGACAGCCTGCTTTCCATCGTCCAGATGCCAGGAGGCGTTCCGGTCGGCACGCTCGCCATCGGCAAGCCCGGCGCAAAGAATGCCGGATTGCTGGCCGCATCCATCATCGCCCTTTCGGACGATGCGCTCGCCACCCGGCTGCAACAGTGGCGGAAAGCCCAGTCCGATTCGGTTCCAGACACGGTGGAAGACTGACCCGGCATGACTGAAACGCTCGCGCCCGGCTCTGTCATCGGCATTCTCGGCGGCGGTCAGCTGGGCCGGATGCTGGCCCTCGCCGGTGCCCGCCTCGGTTTCGACATTCATGTCTTTGATACCCAGGCCAATGGCCCCGCCGCACGGGTTGCCGCGCGCAGCTGGGCGGCGCCCTGGGAGGATGACGGCGCGGTGCAGACTTTTGCCGCCCGCTGCGATGTCCTGACCTTTGAATTCGAGAATATCCCGGCCTCCGCGCTGGCGGCGGCCGAAAGCGCCGCGCCCGTAAGGCCGGGCAGCAAATCCCTGGAATTCACGCAGGACCGGCTCATCGAGAAGCGCTTCATCCGCGAGGCTGGCTGCAATACGGTCGATTTTGCGGAAGTCAATTCTGTGGCCGGACTGGAAGCGGCCGTGGCCCGTCTCGGCCGCCCGTCCATCCTCAAGACCCGCCGCTTTGGCTATGACGGCAAGGGACAGGCCGTTATCCACGACGGGACGGATCTTTCCGGCGCCTGGGCGTCCATCGGAGAGCAACCCGCCATCCTGGAAGCCTTTGCGCCCTTCAAGCGGGAGCTGTCAGTCGTCGCTGCCCGCGCGGCGGATGGACAAATGGCCGTCTATCCCCTGGCCGAAAATACCCATTCAGGCGGCATCCTCAGAACATCCACAGCCCCGGCCCCTGTCCGGCCGGAAACCGAGGCCCGCGCCATCTCCATTGCCCATGCCATTGGAACCGGCCTTGATCATATAGGCGTCTTCGCGGTCGAACTGTTCGACATGGATGGTGAGCTGGTCGTCAATGAAATTGCCCCCCGGGTGCACAATACCGGTCACTGGACCATGGATGCCTGCGCCTGTAGCCAGTTTGAACAGCATATCCGCGCCGTCGCCGGCTGGCCTCTGGGCAGCACGCAACCCCATTCGGCGTGCGAGATGACCAATCTCATTGGCGAGGATGCCGCGCCCTGGAGAGATCTCGCCGCAGATGAAACGGCCTGCCTCCATCTCTATGGCAAGCGCGATGCGCGGCCCGGGCGGAAAATGGGCCATATCAACCGGCTTTCCCCGATTTCGGACTGATACACCCTTGCGCTCTGCATTCCTGCCGGTATGGGAAACACATGACGGTTCAGCGCCCCGATATCTGGCGACAGGAAACTGGCCCCTTTGACATCATCGGGGACATTCATGGCTGCGCGCGTGAACTCGAGAAACTGCTCGAAAAACTGGGATATCACCTCCAGTCCCGCGGTCCGAAAGGCCGCCGGACCACCCGCATTACCCATGAACAGAACCGTAAGGTGGTTCTGGTCGGCGATCTGGTCGACCGCGGCCCGGCCTCCATGGATGTGCTCCGCTTTGCCATGCAGGGCGAGAAAGACGGAACCGTCTGCTGTGTCATCGGCAATCATGACGACAAATTCCTGCGCTGGCTCAAGGGCCGCGAGGTACGGATCACAAAAAGCCTGCAGACCACGATCGACGAGGCCGATGCGGAGAAGCCGAAATTCCTGGAGGATGTCCGCCACTATCTCGAGGCCCTGCCCAGCCATCTGATTCTCGATCATGGCCGCCTCATCATTGCCCATGCCGGTCTGCCGGAAAAATATCACGGCATCGAGAACCGGGCCTCCCGCACCTTCGCCATGTTCGGAGAGACAACCGGACAGACCGATGATCTGGGCTTTCCGATCCGGCGCGACTGGGCCCGCAATTATCGCGGCGAAGCCACCGTGGTGCATGGTCATGTCGCGGAAAAGAAAGTCCGCCGGAAGAATAATGTCTGGTGCCTCGATACCGGCTGCGTCTACGGCCACAAGCTGACCGCCCTGCGCTGGCCGGAACAGGAAATCGTCCAGATCAAGGCCAAGCGGGACTGGTTCCCGCATCCGCGTTTTCCCTAGGCGCGGCGGCGGCCGCCATATCGCAATCCTGACAGGATCTGCGCCGGATCCGGCAGGTCCGCGGTCAGCTTGCGCCAGCTGGCCTTGGCTTTCTCGAACGCCATGACATTCTCGATTCGCCGGTCGAGGAAGGCCTTGGCTTTCGTCTTGTCCGGTGTCTCGTCATTCAGCCAGACCGCCAGGCTGGACGTGTAGACGGCCGACAATATGGCGCGCTTGGAATACCAGTTGAAATCGGTCGAGGGGTCATTCAGCCCGCTCCATATCGCATCCGATGTCGCCCAGATCAGTTCCGCCCCCAGGCCCGCCGCATCATGCAGCATCAGCCGCGCCCGTGCCCGGCGCGCCGCCTCCTCATGCGGACCGATCGCGTCCAGCCGCACCTGCACTGCGAATGTCACCCGCTGGCGGATTTTCATGGATTTGAGGTCCGCCGCCGCCAGTGTCTCCCGCATTTGCTGATCCATTTGACGGGACCAGTGTGCAATGAGATCGAGCGCTCCGCGCGGCGCCGCCAGCAGGGTGGCCCCGGTGCTCAATCCGGCGTCAGCCCCGGCCCGCCGGACCATCTCGTCCGTCCATCCGTCAAACGCCGCATGGGACAGGGTGGCCTGCAACAGCCGGTCGGGATCGGAAGGAGTCGTGTTATTGGTCATGAGGACTATGTAGAACACCCGCGCCGCCACGTCGATGTGCATGTCGTCACAGGCGTTTATGGGTGTGGACAGGGTGCGCCAGCTCTGCTAATAGCCGCGCCTCTCGGCAAGAGACCTGCGGTCGTACGAATCTGGTGCGGCTGCGCAACAGATTGACACGAACCCAGGAGAGCGGACCATCGTTCAGATTATTGTGCGCGAGAATAATGTGGAGCAAGCGCTCCGCGCGCTGAAAAAGAAGATGCAGCGGGAAGGCACTTTCCGCGAAATGAAGCGTCGCAATCACTTCGAGAAGCCCTCGGAGAAGCGCGCGCGCCAGAAGGCAGAGGCGATCCGCCGTGCCCGCAAGCTGGCCCGCAAGCGCGCCCAGCGCGAAGGTCTGATTGCAGGACCGAAGCCGCGCCGGCCATAGCCGCAGGTTCAAGCCGATACAGGTTTAAGATCAAACGCCGCGCTGGTCCCAGCGCGGCGTTTTCCTATGCATTTCCCGATTTGCCGAACTTCAGCAAGCGCTTGATGGAAGAGGCATTCGCGCGCCCCATCGAGCCCTGCCGGAAGACATAGCCCGACAGCGATATGATGGCCGCCGCCGTCACCAGCATGCCGATCGAGGTCGCAATCATCTCGATCAGGGCCGGATCGGTCTGCAGGCGCGCCATCATCAGGAAAGGCGTCCAGATCGGCACCCAGGACGCATATTGCAGGAAAAGCGAATCCGGATTCTCGATGGTCGCCATGATGATCACGAATGGTACCATCATGACCAGAATCATCGGGCTCATCAGCGATTGCGCCTCCTGCAGCGTGTCGCAGAGTGAGCCTATGGCCAGATAGACCGTCCCGTACATCAGATAGCCGACCGCAAAATAGCCGATGGCCGGAATCAGAAGGCCGGGATCAAACACCGCCGACAGGATATCGGCCGCGGGCAGATCCGCCGCCACGGCAAAGGCCTGCAGGCCGGCCAGTCCGCCCGAGCCGATCCCGCCCCAGACCAGCATGAAGGTCGCGGAGACCGCAGCCAGCCCCAGGAGCTTGCCGATCAGGATTTCATGATAGCGGGCCGTCGCCAGAAGGGTTTCGAGGATCTTGTTTCCCTTCTCCTCGATCATCGCCGTCAGCAGCATGTTGGTGACCGAGAAAATCATCATCCACAGGCCGATGGAAAAGGCGATGCCGACAATAAAGGGCAGCCGGTCCGCGAGATTGACCTCGGACGATTCCCGGCCGCGCTCGGGGGAATTCTCGGTGATCCCCGGCGACATGGCATAGATCCGCCCCAGGACAGCTTCGGAAATGCCGGCATCGGCCAGGGCGTTGCTGCGCACATGATTGCGGAGCGCATCGCGGGCACTGGTCCGCAAGCCGCCACTGGTCCGGTTGGTGCTCCAGTATTCCGCCGTAATGCCGTACTCGCCACCGGGCAGGAACCGCACGGCCGCAAACAGCGGGTGTTGTTCCCCGTCGATGCTGAGCGTCTGTTCGCCGAGCAGATAGGGCCGCAGCCCGTCAATCGTTCCGGCCGGGGGATCCACCCGCACATAATTGCTGCGAAATTGCGCAGCCGAGATATCGGCCGGCACGCCAAGGGCATTCACCGCTTCCGGAAAGCCTTCCAGACCCGGCTCGGCATTGATTGCTGCCTCGATCGCCGGAATGGCATCTGCGCGTCCTGCCGCCTCGGCGACACCGCGCAAGGCCGCGATGGCCTCTTCCTTGGCTCCGTCATTCAGCTCTTCGTCGATCAGCGCTTCAAAGCCGGTACCGGTTTCATCGAGCACAACATAATAACGGGTCGGCTGGGCATTCTCGGCCAGGATGGAGATTCCGATAAAGACCGCCATGATGAAGGGCATCGCCAGCAGCGACAGCCAGAAGCCCCAGGTCGCGACATAGGACAGGTATTCGCGGCGGGCCATGAGATAGATTGCACGCATTACACGGCCTCCCGGTTGGACGTCTCGACAAGTTCGACAAAGACATCATGGAGATGCGCCCGCATCGGCTCGAAGCGCGCCAGACGCACCCCGCCTTCAACGCAGGCTTTCAGCACGTCCTGGGCGTCTGAGCCGGCCGCCAGCTCGATCGTCCAGCCTTTCAGGCCTTCGGGGGCCGGTTGCGCCTCGACAGCGCCCAGCGCGCCGACAATCGGTTTGAGGTCATGTTCCGAGGCCGTTTCGATGATGACACGGCGCGGCACCTGCGAGAGCGCCTGCGGCACATCCCCGTCAAACACCTTCCGGCCCTTCGAGATCAGGACGATCTGGTCACACAGGCGTTCGGCATGCTCCATGACATGGGTCGAGAACAGGATCGTCTTGCCGCGTTTCGCCTCGTCGCGGATCATCTCTTCGAGCATTTTCTGATTGACCGGATCGAGCCCGGAAAACGGTTCGTCCAGAATGATGAATTCGGGATCATGGGCCAGCGTGGCGATGATCTGCACCTTTTGCGCCATCCCCTTGGACATTTCCTTGATCTTCTTTTTCGCCTCGCCGCCGAGCCCGAAGCGGTCAAGACCTTCCCGCGCGGCCTTGCGTGCGGCCGGCATGCTCATACCCTTCATCCGGCCAAAGAAAATGATGACATCCTCGGCCTTCATTTTCTTGTAGATGCCGCGTTCTTCCGGAAGAAAGCCGACGCGCTGCAATACGGCGGCCTTCGGCGGCTGACCGAAGAGCCGGACCTTGCCATCATCCGGCCTGATGATGCCGAGCGCGATGCGAAGCGAGGTGGTCTTCCCGGCCCCGTTCGGCCCGAGAAATCCGGTAATCTGGCCGCGATTGACCGCAAGATCGAACCCGGAAACGGCCGTCTGGCCGGAATAGCGCTTGCTGACGCCTTCCAGCGATAAAATCGTCTCGGTCATGACTGTCCCTGTCTGCGCGATTTGCGCCGCACCATAAACGTGCGCGCTTTCAATGAAAGCGGGACCTGCGGCGAGCCTGTCTCTCCCGGTGTCAGGCCCCTAAGCCGCCGGCAGATAAAAATAGAGGAGATCCAGCGGCGGCGGGTCCATGCCGAACACCGAGAGCATGTGATGCGCCTGGCCGCGATGGTGGGTCTGGTGATTGAAGACATGCGTCAGGATCACCGTCCGCGGCAGATGATGCGGATCACCGCGCGTATTGCTGTAATGCGCCTCGCCGTCATAAGCGTCCGCCGGCAATGCGGACACATATCCCTCGATCCGCCGGTCCATGGCTTCCCGCGCCATCCACAATTCGCCCAGGGTTTCAAAAGGCCTGTCCCGCAGATTTGTGTGGGTGGGGCCCTCGCCGGTCAGACGGTGCATCCAGATCCGGTCCGCGATCAGGATATGGCTGAGCGTGCCGAACAGGCTGCCGAAGAATGCGCCATTTTTTTCGGTCAGCCGGTCGTCCGGCAAAGCTGCGGCGGCATCGTATAAGCGTTCATTGGCCCAGGCATTATAGGCCGCAAGGCGCAGAAAGTGATCACGCATTTGTGCTCGACCCTTCCGGTTTGTCATTTGTTTCCCCGCTTACAGTGTTTCAGAATTTACGCGGAAAAAAGGGGAAGCCGCATGAAATCGATCATTCTTGGAACGGCGCTGATCATTGCCGCAACGCCGGTTCTGGCGCAGGATGCGTATGAGCTGGATCCGTCCCACACCCAGGTCGTCTTCTCAGTCGACCGCTTCGGATTCACGACCATTTTCGGCAGCTTCATGGAAGCCGGCGGAACGGTTTTGCTGGACACGGAAAATCCGGAGAATTCCAGCGTGAATGCCCAGGTCGAAACAGCGTCCGTCTTTTTGGGGCATCCCACCCGGGACCAGCACGTCGCCGGTCAGCACTGGCTCAATGCCGAGGCCCATCCGCAACTGACATTTGACTCAACCCGCGTGTCTGTGACCGGCGAGAATACGGCTGAGGTCACCGGCATGCTGACCCTCTGGGGCGAAGCCAGGGAAGTCACTTTTGATGTGACACTGAACCAGCTTGGCACCGATCCCGCCACCCAGCGGCAAGCCGCCGGTTTCACCCTGACCGGCACGATTGACCGCAGCGCCTGGGGTCACACGACAGCGTCCGCGCTGGTGGGGTCAGAAATCGGTATCCGGATCGAGGCACTCGCCCACCTGCGTGAAGACCAGTAGCCTCCCGCCCGGCAGCAGTGCTAGAGGGCGGCATGGCTATTGATCTGACCGCCGCCCGCCAGCGCCTGCTGGACCTGAAAGAGGAATTGCTGGCCCTGTCGCGCAGCGGCCAGGATGACCGCAAGCCGGTGGAGCTGGATCAGCAATCGGTCGGCCGCCTGTCGCGTCTGGATTCCATGCAGGTGCAGGCCATGGCCAGGGCCGCCGATGCGCGCCGCGCCATGGCCATCCGCCAGATAGACGCCGCGCTCAAACGCCTTGACGACGGCGAATATGGCTGGTGCGTGGAATGCGGTGAGGAAATCGCGCCCAAACGTCTGGACAGCGACCCGGCCGCGCCGCGCTGTTCGGCGTGTGCCTAGCGTGGCCGGGCAGAGCCCCAGTAATTGAATCCGGCAAATTTCGGCGAATGCGGCAGATAGCCGGTCTCGATCCGGTCGAAGGTGAAGGCACCTTCGGCAATCATCTTGTCCATGGCCCGCGTCAGATGGCAGCCCCCGGCAATTGCCTTCCATACCGGTTCTATGCGTCTCTGCCATTTCGAGACCCCGGCATCCGGCGCCAGCCCGTGCTCGGAAAACAGAAGGCGCCCGCCGGGTTTCAGCACACGGCGCATTTCCGCCAGAGCCTGCTGCCAGTCGGGGATGGTGCAAAGCGTATAGGTGAGTACCACCGTATCAACGCTGTCATCCTCAAGCGGCACATTCTCGCCGGGCAGATCAATCAGTTCGACCTTCACCGGACTGGCCGCCAGCGCCTTGCGGGCCTTGCGGCGCATCCCGGCCGAAGGCTCCAGCCCGAACACCAGTTCGACCTTTGACGGATCATAGAAGGCAAGATTGGGTCCGGCCCCAAGCCCGACCTCGAGCACCCGCCCCTCGGCCTGCGGCACGATCAGCCGGCGCTGATAGGTGATCGGCTTCACCCCGCAGGCGGCTCCGATCAGATGCGGCAGGACATGCTCTTCATAGAATGACATGGCCGGACGCTAGTCCACGCCGGGAAAACTCTCAACAAACTTGATTGTGATGTCCCCGAAGCTTTCGACGAAGCGGATGGTGAAGTCCGGGAAACTCTCCACGAACTCCCATTCGCCGCAATCATCGGGGAAGCTGTCCACGGCTTTCACCTTCAGATCGGGAAAGCTGGTGACCACTTCCACATCAATATCGGCGAAGCTTTCAACGACCTGCACCTCGCCATAAAGCGGGATGCCGTTCCAGGTGCAATCTTCGCTGATGTCAAAAGCCGCCAGAGCCAGTAATTCAATCATGGTGCACCTCCCCGGATCGCAGGAGGGCACATTTTACATGAATGCACGCTGACAGATCAGGCCGCCGCTTTCAGCTTTTCGGCGATCTGGCGCGAGATGTTTTCATTGCCGGCGATGATATTGCCGGTCTCCAAGGGGTCGCCTGCGCCATCCGCCTCGATATGATAGCCGCCCGCCTCGCGCACCATGATGATCCCGGCGGCAATGTCCCAAGCCTTCAGATCCCGTTCCCAGAAGGCATCGAACCGCCCGGCCGCCGTCCACGCCATATCCAGCGATGCGGCGCCATAGCGGCGGATGCCGGCCACATTCGGCATGATCTGGTGCAGCTCCTTCAGAAAACGCGCATGACCGCGCTTGCCGAAAAAGGGCGTGCCGGTGGCGATCACGCACTCCGTCAGCTCGCGGCGTCCCGAGACCCGCAAGCGGCGTTCATCCAGCCAGGCCCCATAGCCTTTTTCGGCATGGAACATGTCACCATTGACCGGATTATAGATCACCCCGGCGACGATCTCGCCGAGCCGTTCCAGCGCGATGGACACGGCAAAATGCGGCTGGCTGTGGATGAAATTCGTCGTCCCGTCCAGCGGATCGACAATCCAGCGGTGGGTCTTGTCCGTGCCTTCGACCTCGCCGCGTTCCTCCATCAGGAAGCCATATCCCGGCCGCGCCGCATCCAGCGCTTCATAGATGACATCTTCGGCCTTGCGGTCGGCGGCAGACACAAAGTCCGCCGGTCCCTTGCGGGAAACCTGCAGATGTTCCACTTCGCCGAAATCGCGCG